>NZ_CALKZP010000050.1 GCF_938002845.1 uncultured Campylobacter sp. | reverse complement strand
AGACTGGAAAGTAGATAGTAGCTGGAAGATGTATCCGCCTAGCGAAAAATAATCTTTAATCCGCCTCGCTCGGGGCGGATTTATCTCCTCTGTAAATATAAATAGCTCAAGATAAGTTAAGCGGATTTTCTCTTATCAATTTTAGCAAAAAGCAATGGATCTCTCTTTTATATCTGTAGTTTAGTAGCTCAAATTTAAAACAATTTAGATATTTAATGCCGTCTATATATCGTTCGACTATTTCTTCAAAAATAGTAGGTATTTCTTCTTCTCGTATAACGTCTTTTAATATGAATATGTTGTTTATTCCTGAGGTGTCAATACTAAAACCTAATTCTTGAATGTTGTTGTCGGCCGCGTCCTTTAATTTATGCTGTTCGAGAAATAATTTTGAACCAGGAAGTGAATAAAAAAGAATTTCGGCGACATACCGTATGTAAAAAAAGTATTTTTTGAGCAATTCTTGACAATGAATCTAAATTTACTATTGGCGTAATTATCAAAACATAGTTTTAGTTCAAACTGAAACATATTTTAAAATATCGTCCAGATTTTTCACTATAAATTTTAAAATTACTTTATTAAGCCTTTTATACTTTAGCATTCTATTCTCGCTTTATCCCAAGCTTATCGCCAAAATTTTGCTTGATGTAGATATGCAAAATATCGATTGCGGCGGGCGTTACGCCGCTGATCTCGCTCGCGGCAAAAAGCGTCGGCGGCGCAAAGCGATTTAGCTTCTGCACGATCTCGTTGCTAAGGCCTCCGATCTTGCTAAAATCGATCTGCGGCGGGATCGCGACGCCAAGCAGCCCCTTCATCCTCTCGACCTCTGCGCGCTGCATCGCGATGTAGAAATGATACTTGCACTGCGTTAAAATTTCATCCAAAACCTCATCGCTAAAGCCCTCAAAATGCGGCGCCAAAGCAAGCAGACCCGCCTTTGAAAAGCCGCTTTTGGCTACGATTTTTTGCAAGCTACAGCTTTGCGAAATGGGCTCTGCGCCGATACTTTGCAGCAGGCTAAGCGTCTGTTTTGAAGGGGTAATCTGCGTTTTTAGCAAAAATTCCATTCCGCTCTCCACGTCAAGCTTAAACTTGCGCGCCCGCTCGTAGCTTGCCTCGTCTAAAAGCCCGATCTCGCGGCCGTATTCGCTTAGGCGCAGTACGGCGTTACCCTCGCGCAGCAACAGGCGAAATTCCGCGCGCGAAGTAAACATTCGGTAGGGCTCGTTCGTGCCCTTGGTAACCAGATCGTCGATCAAAACGCCGATATATGCCTCATCTCTGCGCAAAATCAGAGGCTGCCGCTCGCGCAAATCAAGCACGGCGTTGATGCCCGCCATCAGCCCCTGCGCCGCAGCCTCCTCGTAGCCGGTGGTGCCGTTGATTTGACCTGCCAAAAACAGCCCGCGGATCTTTTTGGTCTCGAGGCTGTGTTTAAGCTCGGTAGGATCGATGAAATCGTACTCGATCGCATAGCCCGGGCGGACGATTTTAGCATTTTCAAAGCCTCTGATCGTGCGCAAAAACGCAATCTGCACGTCGTAAGGCAGACTCGTAGAAAGCCCGTTTACGTAATACTCCGTAGCCTCACGCGTCTGCGGCTCGACGAAGACGTGGTGGCGGTCTCGATTTGGGAATTCGTAAATTTTAGTCTCGATGCTCGGGCAGTAGCGCGGGCCGGTGCTTGAAATCTGCCCCGTAAACATCGGCGCGCGAGCGAAATTTTCTCGGATGATCTCGTGCGTGCGCTCGTTCGTATAAGCGATGAAGCAAGCAAGCTGCTTCGGCGCAAAATTTTTGCTGCGAAAGCTAAAAGCGCGCGGATCCGCGTCGCCGTCTTGGCGCTCAAGCACGCTAAAATCGATCGTCTTAGCATCGATCCTTGGACAGGTGCCCGTCTTTAGCCGCCCCATTTGCAGCCCCAAGCTTCGTAGCGATTCGGCCAGCTCGACGCTTGCCAGCTCGCCCACGCGCCCCGCTTGCAGCTTGTTCTCGCCCACGTGAATTAGCCCGTTTAAAAAGGTGCCGGCGGTGATTATCAGATGCTCGGTCTCATAAACGTTGCCAAGATGGGTCTTAACGCCGCAAATGCGCTGCTCGCCGCCTCGCTCGCAGGTTAAAATTTCGCTCGCGATCTCCTGACTTACGTCCAGCCCCTGCGTGTTTAGCAGCAAATTTCGCATATAGATGCGGTATTCATCCATATCGATCTGAGCGCGCGAACCTCGCACGGCTGGGCCTTTGCTCTCGTTTAGTATTCTAAACTGCAGCCCGCACGCATCCGCCGCAAGCCCCATCTGACCTCCCAGCGCATCGATCTCCTTTACCAGATGCCCCTTAGCAAGGCCGCCGATTGCGGGATTACAGCTCGCAGCGCCGATCTGTTCGGCCAAGATCGTAATCAGCAGCGTCTTTGCGCCCATTTTTGCGGCGGCCAAGCTTGCCTCGATACCCGCGTGCCCGCCGCCCACAACGATAACGTCGTATTTCATTTTTTGCCTTTAAATTTAAAGCCGCAATTTTAGCCAAAATAAAATTTCAAAACGATAAATCGCGCGCAGATGTCGCGGACGAGCCGTCCGTAAAAATCGCAGCGCAAAAGCGGCGTAGGGGGGCATAAAATTCCGCGCAAAATTTTTAGCGCAAAATTCCTACGCCAAATTTCGCGTGCGAGCTTTGCTTTAAATTTAGCGTTGTATAATTACGCATTTTTTTCAAAAAGGCTAAGTATTGATAGACAAATTTTATATTTCCGAGCTGAAAGATCGCGTGATAGGCGGCTGCGAGATTGCAAAGCAGCAGGCGCTAGAGCTGGCGCGATGCGAGGATTTAGGCGCGCTTTTTGCGGCGGCGGATGAGATCAGGCGCGAGTTTTGCGGCGATAAATTTAATCTCTGCACGATCATAAACGTAAAATCGGGGCGCTGTAGCGAGGACTGCAAATACTGCGCGCAGTCGGCGCATTTTAACACGGGCTGCGAGATTTACGGAATTTTGGGCGAGCAGCAGGTGCTAAGCGCCGCGCTTGCGAACGAAGCCGAGCAGACGCACCGCTTCTCGCTCGTCGCCAGCGGGCGCGGAATTTCTCAAAAAAGCTCCGATCTAGGGGCATACTGCGAGATCTATGAGCGGCTGCGAAGTAAGACGCGGCTGCATCTGTGCGCCTCGCTAGGGATCGCTTCAAAGCCCGCGCTAGCGCTGCTTAAAGCTAGCGGCGTGCAGACCTATCATCACAATCTCGAGACTTCGCGTAAATTTTATCCGCAGATCTGCACGACGCACAGCTACGACGATCGCATCCAAACTATCGAGAATTGTCGCGCCGTGGGGCTTGACGTATGTAGCGGCGGGATTTTCGGGCTGGGCGAGGGCATGGAGGATCGCATCGATATGGCGCTGCAGCTGCGAGAGCTGGGCGTTAGCTCCGTGCCGATCAATATCCTGACCCCGATCAAAGGCACTCCGCTGCAAAACGCCGCGCCGCTAGCGCACGATGAAATTTTAAAATCGATCGCGATCTACCGCTTCATCTTGCCGCGCGCGTATCTGCGTTTCGCAGGCGGCAGGCGGAATTTAGGCGAGCACGTGCGCACGGCGCTTGGATGCGGTATTAACTCGGCGCTTACGGGCAATTTCCTAACCACCACCGGCGATAGCATCGCAAGCGATAAGGCGCTTGTGGCGCAGTGCGGGTTCGACCTCGCAAAGGGCGCGGATTAGCGGCTGCGGGGAATTAAAGATAAAATTTAAGAGGTAATTGTGAAATTAAAATTTTTCTCTGCCTTGATTTTAGTTGTGTTGCTTTGCGGTTGCTCGCTGCTCTCGCAGGACGGCAAGGAGGCTCGATTCTTGGCGGACGCGAGCAGATGCGATGTCGCAAGCTCGCTAAATAAGGAGCAGTCAAACCGCTGTGCGAAGCGGCAAAAGATTGACGCCGAAGTCGTGCGTGCGGCGCAAAAGCAAGCGGTATCGCAAGATACGCTTAATTCATTCAGAGCGGACAGCGCACAAGCCCAGCAAAGAGCGCAAGATCGATATATCTCCGAGCAGCGAAGCCTAATGCAGCAGCAAGCGCAGCAGCAACTGGAGCAGATGCAGCAGCGGCAAAATAAGAGAAATTTACAAAACGAGCAGAACTGGAATAGGCTGCGTAATCTGGAAAATATAAGTAGCGGCGGAATTTAGCCGATGCAGCCATAGCTAAAAGCGGTCGGCGGCGCGCTAAAAAATATGAATAGCAGCAGAATTTAGCCGCGAATTTTAAAATTCGATCTAAATTTTAATTCGCGCGACTTTAATTCTAGATCAATTAACCTCGATAAAAATATGATGAAATTTTAATCAACATATTACAAAAACAAATGAGGTCTTAAATTTCAAGGGCAGGCAGCTAAATGCTAGAAAATTTTAATTGATTTTAAGTGATGAAATGGTGACCCACAGGAGATTTGAACTCCTGTTACCGGCGTGAGAGGCCAGCGTCCTAACCACTAGACGAGTGGGCCGAGAAATTGAAAATGGGATAATAGCGAAGTGTATATAAATTTTGGATTAAATTATATATTTTCTGCAAAAATAACGCAAAATAAAATTTTCGCCGAAAACTTAAAGCTTTTTGGCATAGCCGTAAATCTTGGTGCTCTAGAGAGTCCGATATGCCGCCCATTCTAGATGGCACATAAATAAGTTCCGTCGTTGCAGCCATAAGCCAAATCGATATCATAAAAGCTTGTTGCGCATTGCTATCTGCATCAAAAACGCTAATAATTTAATCGCGCTGATTCAAAGCAAACGATAAAGAAGTCAAATTTAGCATAGCTTTTATTTGGCTTCTAGGCTTTTTAGATACTCATATACTCTTTTGTCCTTGTTTTTCCTTGCCCAATCCGATGGAGTTACGCTTTGGTTATGAGAACATCTAGCTTTTGGATCGGCGCCTCTTTCTACTAGATATTTTACGATTTCTAGACTATGAGAACTTGCCGCATAATTTACCATGGAGCAGCCATCCCTATCCTTTGCTTTAAAATTTCCGCCGTATTTTTCCAAAAGCTTTACGAGCCTAAAACTCTTCTCATCGTCGTGTTGGCTTCCGAATACGCTCATCATCATTGCGCTATCAGTCAGTCTTTTTGCACACTCTAGCATCGCGCGAAGCGAATTTTCGTTACCTAACATTACCGCCATTTCAATGGGGGTGGTATTTTCATGACCTTTAAAATTCGGATCGCCGCCCATTTCGCAGTATTTTTTAGCATCTTTGGCGTTGTCTGAATATGCCGTTTTGTGAAGCAACGTTTGTATCTCATCTGCACTCAAACCCTCTTCAGTCTTAGGCTTAACGAAAAAGTTTTTGTCGTAAATCTCCTTTAATGAATTTGTACCGTAGTATTTACCCGGCTCGTCTTTAAAAATCAAATTTATACCATTTAAATCCGTAAGCTCTATAGAGTCGTTTGTTTTTAAATTTATTATCTTGTTAAAGTTAAAAACTAAATCATCCTTTTTAACCCCGCTATCAAAGATGAAAAAGTGACTAAACTCGTAAGGAAATTCGTTTTTGTATTCAGGGTTTGACGCCGGATTTATCCTAGAATCGCCGATTTCTATCTTATCGTGCCCCCATCTTTTGCCGAATATAAATATATTCGTACCCCAGCTTTTTGAAATTTTATCATCGTTCTCGCCCATTACAAAAATATCGTTTCCCCATGGGTCTTCCACATCGCTTCTGCCGCCAGTCAAAATATAGACGTTGTTATTTCCAGGGCAAATTATAGAGTGCCTCGTATCGCTTTCGGCTATAATGATTTCGTCTGCGTTTTGGTTGCAGCGAGAATTTATGTCCCAATATATGGTTTTGCTAAATTTTAAACCCACGTCTTCTAATACGGTGGTATCAAATCCTTGCGTCACTAAAATTTTTTTAGGAAAATATCCCTTCGCTTGCCCGTCTTTGATAAATTTTTCCAAGCTTTGAAAGTCGGTTATATTGCCTCCAAAACAGCTGCCGACCGCCAAAAACAATATAACGATAAATCTCATACTTGCTCCTTTTTTCGAGATAAAATTTTAAAAATTATACAAAATTTGTAAACAAAATTTACTAAAAACAGCTCAAATTTAAAAATCAAAAATAAGCGTTTTTATGCTTATAGTAATGGCACTTGGATAGTTATAAATTTAAGCTGCTCCGCTGCTTTTAAATTTAAAAAGTTAAATCCATTTTAAACAGAATTTGCATAAAATCCCATTTCAAAAACGTATTACGCGAGCGGCGGCGCCAAAGTAAAATTTGCGGTAACTACGGCGTTAAATTAAAAGCACTCGTAACGGCGGCACCAAATAAAATTTGCGGCAGTAGCCCAAGGATGAGATATTCGGCGGCGTGCTGAGCTTGAATCATTCACAGCGACGTAAAGTACGAAGTATGCACGGCGGCGTAAAATTAAAATTCGCAGCGGCTAAATTCAAAGCCTGCGTGGCGATAATCAAAGCATCGCCCGCCGTTTAGTTGCACGGCGCAAGCCGTGAGCCGCACATTAAAATTTAAAGGTATACAATGAACGAAGATTTTCAAAGAGCGAAGCTGCAAGGCACGCTCGGCGCGCTCTGCCTATTAGTCGCAAGCGCGGCGTATTCTATAAAAGGCGAGATCGCTTATTTGGATTCTCAAATCTTAGTGTGAATTTTTGCCTTCACATTCCTTTACCACGCGCTTAAAAACATCCAAAATATCACGGGTCCGCAGATTTTTATAATCTTCAAATACGCCTATAGCATTGCGCTTGCGGCGCTGCTATATTTTTCAGCCATTTATATACTCAGAAGATGTGATTGCAGTAGGCTGCAAATATACGTGCCGTATTTGATATTTGCGGTTACGCTCTCTTGGATAGTTATAAATTTTAAGTTGCGCGCCGCTACCGGATGCAAACTTTTTGCCATATACGCCGCTCTGCTAATCGCAGACATCGGCGCAGACGTCATCTATGGCATGAAAATACCGGCTCCCGCCCCTATAACGATGGGCGTCATAAATTTCATGGAGCTGTTAAATTTAATCTTAAATCCATTAGCGTCCGTAGTACTGCTTCTTGCGTGGCTTAACATGAAAAACCCCGCCAAAGCAAAGGATCTATGGAGCCGGGCGCAGAGATAAAATTTGCTCGCGTTTATACTCGCGCGGAGTTTAAATTTAGACCGCGCCTGGGTGCTTGCAGAGATAAAATTTCACGCTGCTCGTGCTGTTTTGGCAAAGGCACGGCCTCCAAAACCCGCCTGCTTGATTATCTGCGCAGCACAAACTACAAACCGCATCGACGCGACTCTTGATAAATTTAAGAAATTTCGTATCATACGATTATAAGGCCCCTTCGCCGCACTCGTAGCCGAAAATTTTAATCCCCGTATCGCTCTGCTCGTAGCGCAGCGCGGGGATTTTTTGCAGTAGATCTTTTAGCTTCGCTAGATCATTTTTCCGCTCGCCGTCGAAGGCTCGCGGCACCCACACCCACGCGATCTCGTCGTATGCAAACGAGCCTACAGAAAAGCTAGCCCGCTTTGAGCCTGCCTCCCATTTGATGGAGTTTTTGATAGCATAGAAGTTTGGATAGAGGATTTTTTTGATGATGAAGCATTTGCAAAATTTAAAATCCGCAAAAAACTCCGCCCACGTCGCATCCTCGGTAAAATAGCCCTTTGCGCGCAGACGCTTTTTCTCTTTGCGCAGCCTGATCGGCTCATAAAATCGCTGCCAAGCCCTCGCGCAAGCATCCATAAACGCGAGCATGCGGGCAAAGTAAATTTTAAAAAGCGCCTTAAAAAGCTCCATCTACTTCTCGATCTGCGATTTTAGCGATTTATCGATTGCGATCTCGCTGGAGCTTATGTCGATCGTTTGGAGCGCCTTGTCCTGAAAGATGAATCCGACCTCCTTCGCGCCGAAGCTCTTGGCGATTGCCTCCAGCGTGTCGGTCGCGGATTTGTGTATCTTGCCGCCAAGATCGTTGATGATTTTTAGCGAGAGCTGCTTGACCTCGTCCTTTGCGTCGTCGATAAGGTGGTTTTTATCGCTTTCATCAAAGCTCGCGCCGAATAGCCCATTTAGCGAATCAGGCAGCAAAAACGGCAGCAGCTTGGCGTTTTTCTCGTCATAAATTTTCATATCTTTGATCGAGTATTTGTATTTGCACGGCGGCATCTTGATCTCGTAGCGATCCTCGCCCTGCGGCAATATCGCAAACTCGGGACTTAGCAGGTCGTAAACGAACTCGATCTCAAACTCGAAGATGATGGCGATCTGCTTTTTCGTCATCAGCGGCGAGACGAGCGAGCCCAGCAGCCCGCTGCCTACGTTTTGCTTGCGCGTGACGATCTCTTTGGAGTAAATTTTAAAAACGCTCAGCTCGCCGATACTTTTAAGCCGCGTGATATCGGTGGCGATCTGTGGCTTGCCCGCCTGCTCGCCGCTTTTGCGCATCTTAAAAAACATAAAAACTAAGATGCAAAATATCACTAAATTTAGAAGAAAAGCAAAATTTTCCAAATTTCATCCTTTAAAATTTTATCGGTATTTTAGCAAAAATACAGCGCCGATTTGTAGTGCAATTAAAATTTTACGATTTTTGCGACAAGAAATTTTAAAATCGTAGAACGAATTTCAAAGAAGCGAAGCACAATTATAAATTTAACGCGAGCCACAAGGCTCGCCCCTTGAGCGTGCCAGGGGTTAGGGGATTTTAAGGGGAAAGGGGAGCGCCTCTCAAAACGAGCGTAGCGACGCAAGGCTTAAGCCTGGCGGCGTTTCTTGCGAGCGCAGCGAAGCAGAGCAAGTAGCGCCCCTTTCCCCTTAAGAGAAAACGCCGCCACGACCTAAATTCTAGAGGCAAAATTCTACATAGAGAAATTTTAAATTTATTACAAAATAAAATTCTATTTAAATTTCATCCGTGATATATATATATCTTGGGGCGGGAAGGGGGCTTGAATTGCGAGGTCACATTTCTCGCAGAGGCGGCGCTGCCCCGCAGCACCGCATTGCTATGCTCGCCCATAAACCCCACCCATCCCCCTACGACGCTTTATAAGGGGCGAGCTACGCTCGCGCTAATTTTTATGTTGCGGCTGCGCCGCATATTTGGATCTTAAATTATACGTAAAATTTGAAATCACGAGCGCAAAGCATTTCGGCACGGCGAGTATAAGGCGGATGTAAATTAAAATTTAACCGCCGTGAGTCGAGAAGCGCAATCAAAGCCCAAGCCCAGAGCTCCGGCGAAATTTTACAAAATCTCCCTGAAATCATACCCTGCGTTTTTGAGCGCCCAGGCGATGTCCTCTTGATGAGCCTTGCCCTTGGTCTCAAGCGTGATCGTAATCTGCGCATCGCCGTACTCGATATTGGTCGAGAAGCGGTCGTAGTCGATCTTGACGATGTTTGCGTTGGCGCGGCGCAAAATTTCGGTAAGCCCGGTAAGCGCGCCCGGCTTATCGACGAGCGTGACGTTGATCGTCATCTTGCGATGCGATTTGATAAGACCTTTTTCGATGATGATGTTTAGCATCTGCACGTCGATGTTGCCGCCGCTTAGGATGATGCCGATCTTTGCGCCCGCGGGGAATGCAAATTTCGCGTTCATCAGCGCCGCTACGCCCGCCGCGCCCGCGCCCTCGACGATGATTTTTTGCTGCTCGAGCAGATAGAGTATCGCGCTTGCGATCTCCTCGTCATCGACCTGCACGAACTCATCGACGCACTCGATGATCGTAGAGAGCGTGATCTCGCTCGTATCTCGTACCGCGATGCCGTCGGCGATAGTGCGGACCGATTTGGAATTTAGCGGCTTTTTCGCGACGAAGCTATCATGCATCGCAGGCGCGCCCTTGGCGGCTACGGCGATGATTTTGATGTCGGGGTTGATCTGCTTGGCGCAGCTGCAAACTCCCGTCGCAAGCCCGCCGCCGCCTACAGGAACGACGATGTATTCAAGATCTGCGACCTCCTCGATCATCTCAAGCGCGATCGTGCCTTGGCCCGCTTGGACGAACTCGTCGTTGAAGGGATGGACGAACGTCAGATTGTGCTCCTTTGCATATTCCAGCGCAAACGCGTACGCTTCGTCGAAATTATCACCCTTTAGGATGATCTCCGCGCCCAGAGCCTTCGTGCCGCTTACCTTAAGTAGCGGCGTGGCTTCAGGCATTACGATCACGGCATGCACGCCGAATTTTTGTGCGCTCATCGCTACGCCTTGGGCGTGGTTGCCCGCGCTTGCAGCTATTACTCCATGTGCCCGCTCCTCGTCCGTAAGATGCGCGATTTTATTATAAGCGCCGCGAATCTTATATGCGCCGGTGCGCTGCAAGTTCTCGCTTTTGAGATACACTTCTGCGCCGTAAAGCTTGCTGAGCTTCGGCGCCAGAGCAAAGGGCGTTTTATAGACGAAATCGTTTATCGTGCGCTTTGCTTGGATGATTTTATTTAGATCAACCATCTACTTCCTTTCATAATTTTAAATTTTGTTATTATACATATTTTAGGCGGAATTTTATCCCGCACGCCGCTCGGATCCGCAGCTTCGGTTTTAGATCCGCTTAACTCCTGCGCCGCAATAGCACGCCGCATTCGATATGGCTCGTATGCGCGAACTGATCGAAGATCGCAAACCTCTGCACCTCGTGTGTATCGCAAAGCGAGCGTAAATTTTCAAAAAGCGTCTGCGGGTTACAGGAAATGTAGATTAGATTTTGAAAATTTTTTATGAACCCCAGTACGCTAGGCTCCAGCCCCGCTCGCGGCGGATCGATCAAGACGTGCGAAAAATCGTAGCCGAAAATATCGATCCCCTTTAGCCGCTCAAACTCGCGCCTGCGCGCAAACGCGCTCATCAGCTCATCCGCGCTAAGGCGAACGAATTGCGCGTTGCAAACGCCGTTGAGCTCGCAGTTTATGCGCGCATTCGCGATCGAGCTTTTTGAAATTTCGCTCGCCAACACGCGGTTAAATTTAGCCGCAAGCGGGATGGTAAAGTTGCCGTGCCCGCAGTACAGCTCCAGCAGATCGCGCGCGGCGGAGCTTTCTGGGCATACGGCATGTTTTTCGCAGCTTGAATTTTGCTCGGTTGAATTTTTGCAGGCTGAATTTTGCGCGCTTTTCTTTTCACAATCCAAATTTTGCGCAGCGGAATTTTGCACTTCCAAATCCTTGCGAGCGAAATTATCATCCGCAGAGCTTTCGTCTGCGGAGGCACAGTTAAATTTCACGGAATTTTCGCCGCTAAATTCTGCACGAGCGAAATTTGCTTTAACGGAATTTCGGCAAGCGGCGTCAAATTCGGCGGAATTTTCAGAAGCAAAATTTCTATCCATAAAATTTTGCGCAGCGGACTGCTCGTGGCTCGAATTTTGCGCGCCAGAATTCTCCGCTATGAAATTATTTGCGGCGAAATTCTGCTCGGCGCACATCTCGCCCGCGCCGTCTTTGCCTAAGTCCACGCAGCTTCTCGCCCAGGCGATCATCTTTTCGTTCACGCCGCGGTTGGGCTGGATGAAGGCGTTTTCGCCGAAGCGAAATTTATAAACTCGCCCGTCCACGCAAAGCTCGTCTGTGAGGCTTAGCTCGCCGCTTAGCAGCTTCTGTCCGCGCGCGCGAGCCATGATAGTGATACCAAGCTTGTCCGCAAGTTCGCAAATCGCCTCCTGCTCGCGCTCGCCCAGGCGCTTGTGATAAAGCAGCGTCGCCAAAATCCCGCTAGCGCACGAGATAAACTCGACGCCGAAGAGCTTCTCTTTTAAAGCTTCGCTCCGCCTAAGCGCCTCTAGCAGCCGCGGCATTAAATTTGCGATAGGAAGCGCTACCTTGGGGCATTCGTTAATTAAAATTTTCTTACTACGTGCGCCGCCCATCGTGTAAGCAAGATCAAATGCGCTATGCCAAATATCGTGCCAGATGCCAAATTCCGCCCTGATACGATAATTTTGCGGTTGCGAGGCAAAAAATTCAAACTCGCCGTCAAAAAATTCTCTAAATTTATCGGCGATCAGCTGTTTTTTGTATAAAATTTGATCCTCATAGGGCTCGCCGAGCGTGCAGCTGCCGCAACTACCGAAGCTTTCGCAATTCATACATCCACTCTTTTACCCACCGTGCGCAGTAAAAGAATGATAGCCGCGATACCCAGGATCAGACATCCCCACACGCTAAGCCCAAAGCCCGCAGGCAGGTAGCCGCAAACGATACTAATGCCGCAAACGACCAGCGCATAGGTCATCTGCGTGCTTACGTGCTCGATGTGATCGCAGCCCGCGCCCATTGAAGAAAGTATCGTCGTATCAGAAATCGGCGAGCAGTGATCGCCAAATATCGCCCCCGTAAGCACCGCGCTAATGTTTACGCACATGAAAACATGAAATTCCTCGCCGCTAAGTCCGTATTTTTGCCCCACGGCGTGAGCAAGAGGCACGGCCAAAGGTGTGACGATGCCCATAGTACCGAAGCTCGTGCCCGTTGAAAATGAGATAAACGAGCTAAGCACGAAGATCACGATCGCAAGAGCAAAGCGCGGCGTAGCGTCGCTTAGAAGCTCGACTAGGTAGCGCGAAGTGCCAAGCTCTTTGATAACCGAGCTAAGCGACCACGCAAAAAGCAGGATTATGACGGTATTTAGCATACTTTTCCAGCCGCCCACCCAAACCTCGATCGCCTCTTTGACGCCGTAAATTTTTTGCGCGATGCCTAAAACGACGGCGATGATCGACGAAAAGAGCGCGGATTGAAACAGCACGACCGAAGCGTCCGCAGCGCTAAATGCGGTGCGGATCGAAGTGAAGCTAAGAGGGGCTGCTTTGACCGCCTCCAAAGCCTCGCCCTCCAGCGAGCTGTAGCCGTTGAGATAAAATCCGATGACGGAAAGGACGATCATCGCGCCTAGCGGGATTAGCGCGTTTATCTTGCGAAGCACGACGCCCTCTTTGGGTACGAAAATTTGATCCTCTAAATTTTTAATCTTAAAATCCGCAGCTCCGCTCTTGCCGCCGCGAGATGCGATCTCTGCGCGATACATCGAGCCAAACTCCCTGCTCATCACAGCGGTGGCGACTACGAAAAAGATCATGAAAATATTATAAAATCTATACGGGATCGTCTCAACGAAGACGGTGAAGGCGTTTATGTTTTCTATGCCGATCTGCGAGTAGGCCTCTTTGATCGCCGAAATTTCAACTCCGACCCAGGTGGAGATCACCGCGATACCGGTGATCGGCGCGGCGGTCGCGTCGATTATAAAGGCGAACTTTGCGCGCGAAATTTTAAATTTATCCATAAGCGGCCGCATTATCGGACCCACGATCAGCGCGTTTGCGTAATCGTCGAAAAATATCACGATACCCATCAGCCAGGTATAAATTTGACCCAAAACTGGAGTATCCGCGTGCTTGCTAAGCCAGAGCGCAAGCGCCTTCGTGCCACCGCTTTTGGTAACCAGAGCGATGAGCCCGCCGATACACATAACCTGAAGCAAAATACCCGCATTCCACGTATCCGCCATCGATTTTACCATGCGCGAGCACAGGTTCGTAAAAGCGAAAAGCGCCGAAGCCGCGATATTTTGATCGACCATACCGATGAGAAAGGTCCCGCTTAGCACGCCCAAAAACAGCGACAAAATCACGTCCTTGGTGATGAAAGCAAGCACGATCGCCGCAACCGGCGGGATCAGCGTCAGCACTCCGTAAAGCTCGCTGTTTCGCACGGCGGGCTCCACGTCCGCAAGCGCCAGCGCGGGCAAAAAAATCGCCGTAAAGATAAGCAAATTTTTCAACATTTTAATCCTTGATGATTGATAAAATTTTAAAATTTAACCTCCGATCGGGGGCTAAATTTTAAAATTATGCGCGCATTGCAGCAATTATTCATAATTCGCGTGCTTTCTTTTACGGCGATTATTGAGCGCCTTAATCGCGCAGCAAGCTCTGCTATTTTGCTGCGTTTGCAATTTTGCGAACGCATTTTTAAGCAATTTATCGCGCAGAAAAATCTCTCCGGTGCAAAATACCGCGCGCGGCGTAATCAAAAAGCGTTTTATAAGCGCATTTAAAATTTTACTTAACATAGCAAAAGCCCCAAGTCAAGGTAAAATTCCGCAATACTGCGATGCTTACTTTGTCGCAAAAGCGATAAGTTTATCGCACAAAATTTGACGAAATCCCGCTCTTGATCGCAAACCAAAATCCCTCGGCAAAAATTTTATCGCGCATAAACGCACAAATCGCCATTTTTAAAGCTCGTCTGCACGTTTATAAAATTTCAGTGCATGCAACCTGCGCAAGCAAAGCGATAAAATTTTAAAGCGTTAAATTCTACCAACTCGCACTCGAAAAATCCGCTAAATTTATAGAATTTACAAAGCGGCAAAACATTAAATTTAAAGCTCATAAGGCTTTTGCAAACCCAAAACGCCGCAAACCTAAAACGACGACGAAGCGGCGAGCGACCCTTTAAATCAAGCCCGTTAATTCTCGCGCTCAGGTGCATCTTGCGGATCGCTCGTAAAATCATCGCTTACTTGCGTAGGACTTAATCCAAGCGAGCGCAAATAGCTCTGCGTAGCCGCTTCACCACCCGCAAGCGCGTAGTCTAGCGCATTTAGCCCCGCCTCGTCGGCTGCCTTTTCGTTTGCGCCCGATTTTACGAGCAATTCAACGATCTGCTTGGTACTTTTTTGCGCCGCAAACATCAGCAGTGTCTTACCCGCGCCCGAACGTTCACAGCCGTCGCTACGCTCGCCTAGCGACGCTAGAGCCTGAGCTTCAGCGCTGCCGATCTGGCGGACATTTACGCTAGCGTGCGAGTAGATTAGCAACTTTACGAGCTCATAATTTTTTGCCGCGGCGGCGAAAAATATCGGAGTTTGCCCAAGTGAGTTTTTATAGCCAACCAAAGCGCCTTTAGAGATCATAAATTTAGCGCTTTGAACGTTATTCATCGCGTAAAATAGCGAGTTTTCCTCGCCAGCATTCACCTGCGCGCCTCGCTCGATCAAAGCGCCGCTAAAGCGCTCGTCATATCCTAGCAAAAGCGCCAGATCCAGGGCATTATCAAGCTCGTAAATTGCAAAATCCTTGCTAAAAAGTAGCGTACGAAACTCATCTGCACCTACTCCGCCTTTTAGCGCCAGCTCAAGCTCACCGTAATCTCCCGCCTTGCGATCCTTTGCGGCGTATGCGATAAATTCCGCTATCACGGCGCTTGCCAGCTCATCGGCTTCGTTTTTGTTGAATTTAGCGGCGAAATAATCTCTTAGTGCCTCCCTGGCTGCCGGGACCTCGCCCATAAAATTGCCATAAGCGATGAAATTTCCAATCTTGCGCTCAGAGTAAAATTCTAAGGCTTCAAGCGATTTTTCGCTAATTTGCGCGTAGTTTTTCTCTTTAGCATAGCTCAAAAAGCCCTCGCCATCCATCCCCGCAAATGCCAAGGTTCGCTCAAGCCTTTTTTCGTTCAGCAAGGCTTCGTTACCGACACAATCGATATTTTCGTCCCTGATCTCAGAAGCCGCGCTTTTTAAATTTTGCAAAAATTCTGCGCCAGCTAGCGAGCCTTTACAGCCAAAATCGCTTTGCAGCAACTCTTCGTCCGCAGGCTCTTTGCTAAAAAAGCCGCGCGGATCGCTTAGTATCTGCTCGCAAGAAGCGCCAAAAAGCGTGCCGCAAAAAACAAACGAACCCATTAGAATTTTTCGCATCGCTACCTCGAATTGCATTTGAAGCGTTATTTTACCTTTAAATTTATTTATTAAAACTTAGTGCGGACGGTAGAATTCTACGGAATTCCTTTTAACCTTATAAAATTTTGTGGAATTTTTAAAATTTTACGGCGCGGCAGCGAGCTGTACTGAACGGTCGGGTAGCGGCGTAGAGACGGGCGGCGCGATACAACGGCACGGCGAGCGGCGAGCGGTGCTAGGCGATAGTCGGACGGCGGCACGGCGACCGATGAAATCATACTACGACGCTACGGCAAACAACGCCGAATAGCGGCGGCGGCGGTAAGTAGCGTCAGGAGTATACCGAGCGGCGACGCAACGACGAATAACGCTAGAGGGCAAACGGCGCCAAGAGGCAGCTAGACGGCAGCGCGGCGGGCGGCACCGTATGACGGCGCGGCGATCTGCAACGTTAAAATTTTAAAATTTATACGTGGGGCTAGATGTAAAATAAAATTTCACAAACGGCGCAAATCTCGCAAAATTGCACGCGCAATTACCGCAAAATAAAATTATAAGCGCTCAAATTTCATAGAATTTTACGCGTTTACGAGTGATTAACCGCGGGAGTAAAATTTTGCACGCTCTGTGCAGAGAAAAAGAGCTCTTTCAAAACGAAAGAAATTCGCAGCGAGTAGAGTTAAATTTCGCCCGTAAAAATTCCGCCGAATAAAGCCGTCCGCCGAAGTTAACTCAGGCAAGCTTGCTAACGCGGAATCCGGCGGCGGAATTCACGAAATTTTACGCCAGATTAATCGCAAGATAAAATTTTGCAAGCAGCGCTAATCCCGCGGAATTCCGCGCGCGATTAGCCGCAGGATAAAATTTTGCGCGTTTTGCGCCGAGTAAATTAAAATTTCGCCGCGTAAAATTCCGCGCCTAGCGCAAAATCCGCCGCGTTAAAATTTAGCGAATTTCAATCTGATGGAATTTAGCACGACCGTTACGGAGCTAAAGCACATCGCCGCAGCGCCGTACATCGGCTTTAGAAGCACGCCGAGCGCCGGATATAGCGCGCCTGCCGCGATCGGGATACACACGGCGTTGTAAAACAGCGCCCAGAAGAGGTTTTGCTTGATCGTCCGCATGGCGGCTCCCGATAGGCGGAATAGATATAGCACGCTTGCAAGGTCGTTTTTTATAAAAATCGCGTCGCCCGCGCCCTTGGCTACGTCGCTGCCGCCGTTCATCGCGACGCCGATGCTAGCGGCTTTTAAGCTCGGCGCGTCATTGACGCCGTCGCCCACGAAAAGCACCCGCTTGCCCTCATCCGTCAGGGATTTGATAAACTCATATTTGCCGCTTGGAAGCACTCCGCTTCTTACCTCGTCGATGCCGAGGTTGCGAGCGACGAAATTTGCCGTTTTGGCGTTATCGCCCGTTAGCATGACGGTTTTTACGCCGCTTTTTTGCAGCGCCTGTACGACGCCGCGGGCTTCGGCTCTGATCTCGTCGCTAAATGCGATAAATCCCGCGTAAGAGCCGCCTATCGCGCAATAAACGACGCCGAAGCCCTTGTCTAAAAGCTCCTCCGCTTCTACTTCGACGCCCGCATCCACGCCGCGCTCGCGCAGAAAGCCCGCGCTGCCGCAAAGAATTTCGCCGGTGGGATTTTTCGCGACAATCCCTTTGCCTGCGATACTTTCAAACTCGCCGTTAAATTTAGAAATTTCGCCGAATTTCAGCTCGGCAAATTTCACGATCGCCTTTGAGATCGGATGCTCGCTAAGCTTTTGCGCACTTGCCAGAGCATAGAGATCTTGGGCGCTCAGATCGCTGAAGCTTACCGAAATTTCGCCCTTGCTAAGCGTACCAGTTTTATCGAAAACCGCGACGTCCGCGTCCTTTAAAATTTCTAAAATTTCGGGATTTTTTATTAAAATTCCAGCCTTTGCGGCGTTTGAGATCGCGCAAACGATAGCGATCGGCGTCGCAAGCCCTAGCGCGCACGGGCAAGAGATGATAAGCACGCAAATAGCGGCGGATGCGGCATATGATAGCCGTCCGTCAAGCGCCATCCACACTATAAAGCTAACAAGCGCGATCAAAACCACCGCGGGCACGAAGATATTTGAAATTTTATCCGCAAAGCGCGCGATCGGCATCTTTTTGTTGCCCGCCTCGTTTAGCAGATTTTTAATCTCGGCAAGCAGCGTCTGATGCGAAAATTTCGTCACCTTCACGTAGATGACGCCGTCGGTGCTGACGCAGCCTGCATTTACCTCATCTCCCACGCTTTTATAAACCGCCAAGCTCTCGCCGCTGATGAGCGAAGTGTCGATCTGCGCGCCGCCTTCTACGATAAGTCCGTCGCAAGGGATGCGCGAGCCGTTTTTTACTAGCACTTTATCGCCGGGCTTTAGCGCTTCTGCGCGCACTTCGGCTATCGTGCCGTCGTCTTTAATCAAAAGCGCGGTTTTAGGGCTTAGATCGATTAGCCCCTTGATGTAGTCGTTCGCCTTCATCTTGCTGCGCTCTTCAAGGTATTTGCCGAGCGAAATAAAGGCGATTATCATCGAGGCGGACGAGAAATAAAGATTGGTAAATTCGTTCTGCGCGCCGTGCGTATAGACCCACGCCGCGGCCGTTAGCGAATAGGCGAACGCGAAAAAGCTTCCCATCGCTACAAGCACGTTCATATCGAAGCTTCTATTTTTCAGCGAGCCGTAAGCGTGATAAAAGAAGTTCTTGCCGCAGTAAAATAGGCTCACGCACGCCATCGCCGCGCAAAGTAGCGCCTTTGGAACGAAGCTTAAAAACCCGCTCATCTCCACAGCCATTACAGCCGCGGCTAAAACGAGAGCGAGAATAAGTCTAAATAGCGCCGCTTTGAGGTTGCGTCGCTTTTTGCGCTCCAAATCCTCGTAATCTACGGCGATGTCGTAGCCTAGCTTTTTGATCTTAGCTTTTAGCGTCTCCTCAAGCGCCGGATCGGCAAGCACGAACTCGCCGCTGCCGTTTGCGAAATTTACGTGCGCGTCCTGCACCCCCTCGATCTTGCGACTTACCCGCTCGATCGCGTTAGAGCAGTTTACGCAGCTCATCCCGACGATATTTAGAGTGATTTTGCTCGGCATCCGTTAGTTTTCGCAGGACAGTTTTTCTACGACGCTAAAGCCCAAATCGTCCATCTCCTCTTTAAATTTAGCCTCGTCGCGCGGATCTAAGCTTAAACTCACCACTCCGCTTGCTACGTCCACCTCGATCTCGCCGAAATCATCCTTAAGCGCGTTTTTGATCGTCCTCGCGCAGTTTTCGCAGTGGATATTTTGCGCCTTAAATTTTACGCTTTGTTTCAAAGTCATGGGTCTCTCCTTCGGATTAAAATTTCAAAACTTATACTACTTTTTAATAAATTTTATTTCAACGCCCGCTCCTGAAATTTAAGGGTTTTTCGTTATAATCACCCGTTTTAAATTTAAGCTTTAAGGAATTTTATGGGACGAGCTTTTGAATACAGACGCGCTTCAAAAGAAGCTAGATGGGGGAAGATGAGCAAACTTTTCCCAAAACTGGGCAAGGCCATAACGATGGCTGCGAAAGAGGGCGGCGAAGATCCGCTGATGAACTCCAAACTGCGCGCCGCGATCGCCACGGCAAAGGCGCAAAATATGCCCAAAGACAACATCGACGCGGCTATCAAGCGCGCTAGCGGCAAGGATAGCGCCGATATCAAAACGATCTTTTACGACGGCAAGGCGCCGCACGGCGCGCTTTTAATAATCGAATGCGCCACCGACAACCCGACCCGCACCGTCGCGAACGTTAAGTCGATTTTAAACAAAGCCAAGGGCGAGTTTTTGCCGAGCGGCAGTTTGAAATTTATGTTTTCGCACAAGGCCGTTTTTGAAACCAAGCTGCCGAGCCGCGACATCGAGGAGCTGGAGCTTGAGCTCATCGACTTCGGTCTTAGCGAGCTTGAGATCAACGAGTTTGAAAACGACAAGGGCGAGCTCGAAAAGACGCTTCTAATCTACGGCGAATACGAAAGCTTCGGCACTCTAAATGAGGGGATCGAAAAGATAGGGCTTGAGATCATCAGCGCAAGCTTAAAATTCGTCGCTAACGAAAAGCACGAGTTTAGCGAGGAGCAGCTTGGCGACATAGACGCGCTGCTCGAGCGGCTAGAGGATGATGACGACGTGCAGGCAGTTTACACCAACATCGCATAGGAGAAAAAATGGAAAGCTTAAAAATTTACGACATCGACGCAGCGGCTTTGGCACGCGATAAATACGCTGTGATAAAAACCGAAAAGGGCGATATGAAGCTGGAGCTTTTCGGTGACGAAGCCCCGCAGGCGGTTACGAATTTCGCTTGCCTTGCTCGCAGCGGGTTTTACAAGGGGCTAAATTTTCACCGCGTAATTCCAAATTTCGTAATCCAAGGCGGCTGCCCGCGCGGCACCGGCACGGGCGGTCCCGGCTGGCGCATAAAGTGCGAATGCGACCGCCAAAAGCACAAGCACGTGCGCGGCGCGCTATCGATGGCGCACGCGGGACGCGATACGGGCGGTAGCCAGTTTTTCGTCTGCCACAGCGCGCAGCCGCACCTAGACGGCATGCATACGGTGTTCGGACAAATCGTGGATCAGCCTAGCCTAGCGGTTTTAGACGCGATCAGGCAGGGCGATAAGATCATTGACGTCGAGATCAAAGAGAGCTTATAGCCGTGATTAAATTTAAACCGCGGGGCGTTCGTCCGTGATAAAGATCGGCACGGACATAACCGCGGTGCGCAGGATCGCGGCGCTGCGCGCAAAATACGGCGCGAAATTTCTAAAGCGCATTTTGAAAAAATCCGAGCGCTCCTCGGCACTGCGCGACGAAAGTATCGCGGGCGTCTATGCCGCCAAAGAGGCGCTTAGTAAGGCGCTAGGCACCGGCATCGGCGCGGAGTTCGGCTTTAAAGACGCTAAAATTTACAAAGACGCCCTGGGCGCGCCGCATCTAAAAATCCGTAAAAAAATCCGTAAAAAATTTCATATCAAATCCGCAAGCCTTAGCATCACGCACGATGTAAACGTCGCAATCGCCGTAGTCGCACTAAAACTTAATAAGCCGCGCTCAAAGTAACGAAGCGAAGCAGCGCACGGCAGCAAGAACTCCGCGTAAATTCTGCATAAATTTTGCGCGACGGAATTTATGGGGCTAGGCGCAGATTTTGTAGAGTAGTATTTCGCGGCGCGGTACGCGATGCGGCGACAAACTTTGCCTATCTCAAATTTTATATTTGCCGACTTAAAATTCTACATTCATGGATAAAATTTTAGAGCACAAAATTTACCGCAACGAAATTTTAAAATTTCACCGCGTCGCAGAATTTTGCTTTAAATTTAAGACTTGGAATTTTATAGCGGCGAGGCGGCATAAACTCAAAAAGTAAAATTTCAGCCCAGAATTTAGCGGCAGAAGCATAGATTTTCTATTAAAATTTCACAGCGAAATCGCGCTCTGAAATTTTAAACGGATGCGAAGTCTGCTCCGCCTAATCTATCGCATCATCAAGGATTAAGCGAAAGTTCATGAGCTAATGAAACACGCGCCGCTACGGCGTGCGTTCGTCGTGACAATCTCAAGCAAGAGCTTTTGTGTCATATCTATGTCGAATATAATACCGCAGATAGCGCGGCGTTCTCTATCGCTATGTGCAAAAAGAGGGAGGCGGGCTTGCGTAGCTACATTTACCGCTTAGTCTGCCGCTAGTTTAAGCACTATTGGACAAGGGCGGCGCACCCGCAAAAGCAAGCGATCAAAATTTACGCGACGAAATTTAAAAGTGAAATTCTGCGAGCCGTAGATTTAGCGTTAAATTTTAAAATTTCACGGCGGTGTAAATTTTAAAATTTCGTACAATGCGGATTTAAAATTTTAAGCCAGCAAGCCCGCGAGGATAAATTTAGCCGCCAAGAAGTTTGAAAAGCCTCTACAAAAAGAAATTTTATTTCGGTGCGGCGCCGCAAAATTTTAAATTGCTCGTATTTTGGCGGCGGACTTACGCGACTTACGTTTTCACGCGAGCCATAAGTTTCAATTATCTATATTTTGACCTACGGCGCATTACGATAGGGTTTGGAATTTTTCCCGTATAAATTTTCAATTCTTTATATTTCAGCCGCTTTAAGACTGCGCCCAAAGCCGCCCCGTATTCCAAGCCGCGTAAATTTTAATCGCCCGCGCCAAGCTACGATTAAATTTAGAACGTAAAGCACGGTCGCAGCGCTGGCTTACGTCAAAACGCCTAAAACTACGACTAAAATTCCAAGCCGCGACCGAATTCCCGCGCAACGAAAGGCGAACTACTCCGCCTTTTTTAGATTATCGGCGAGCAAAAACGCAAGCTCCAGCGCCTGATCTGCGTTTAGGCGCGGATCGCACTGCGTTTCGTAGCGCTGTTTTAGCGTCTCTTGCGTCACGTTAAACGAGCCGCCCGTGCACTCGGTGACGTTTTGACCGGTCATCTCAAGATGTATGCCGCCCGCGTGTGTGCCCTCCGCAGCGTGAATCTCGAAAAAGCTCTGAACCTCGCTTAAAATTTTAGAAAATTCGCGCGTTTTGTAGCCGTTCGCGGCCTTGACGGTGTTGCCGTGCATCGGATCGATGCTGTATAGGATCGCCCTGCCCTCGCGCTTTAGCTGGCGTAAAATTTGCGGCAGCCGCGCGCCGATCTTATCCGCGCCCATGCGGATGATGACGTTTAGCCTGCCTGCTTCGTTTTGCGGATTGAGTTTGTCGCAAAGGCGCAAAATTTCATCCGCAGTGCCGCTAGGGCCAATCTTGACGCCGAGAGGGTTTTTGATACCGCTTAAAAAATGCACGTGCGCATCGTCCGCGCCGCGCGTGCGCTCGCCGATCCAAAGCATGTGCGCCGAGCAATCGTACCAATCGCCGCTGGTGCTGTCGATGCGCGTCAGACACTCCTCGTAGTGTAGCAGCAGCGCCTCGTGCGAGGTGTAAAGCACCGTCTCAGCAAGGCTCGGAGAATTCGCGGCGCTCAGCCCGCACGCCTCCATAAATTTAAGCGTGCGCGAAATTTCATCGCTCAGCTCGTTAAATTTAGCCTCCAGCTCGCCTTTTTTTAAAAAGCCCAAATTCCACTTATGCACCTCGTGCAGGTTCGCAAGACCGCCGCGAGAAAAGGCGCGCAGCAGATTCAGCGTCGAAGCGCTTTGATGATACGCCTCGATCATGCGCGCAGGATCCGGCTTGCGCGCCGCTTCGTTAAACTCAAAGCCGTTGATTATGTCGCCGCGATAGCTAGGCAAACTCACGCCGCCCGCTTCCTCAAAGTCGCTGCTGCGCGGCTTTGCGAACTGCCCTGCGATACGACCTACCTTCACGACGGGGCGACCCGCTGCGAAGGTAAGAATGATCGCCATCTGAAGCATTACCTTAAACATATCGCGGATATTATTTGCGCTAAAATCATTAAAGCTCTCCGCGCAATCGCCGCCTTGAAGCAAAAACGACTTGCCTTCGCTTGCGCGCGCAAGCTCGGCCTTTAGGTTGCGAACTTCGCCCGCAAAAATTAACGGCGGCAGCTTGTAAAGTCGATCTTTAGCGGCCTGCACCGCACTTTCATCCTGATAAATCGGCTGCTGTAAAATTTTATAATCTTTCCACGACGTCCTACTCCAGCTCATAGCCCCTCCTAGATTTCGTAAAATTTCGCGATTATACCGAAATAAGCTTTTATTAACCCAAAAAATCTTAAAATAGCGCCTTTAGGCAATTTGGAAGGA
This sequence comes from uncultured Campylobacter sp., assembly GCF_938002845.1. Lineage (GTDB taxonomy): Bacteria > Campylobacterota > Campylobacteria > Campylobacterales > Campylobacteraceae > Campylobacter_B. The sequence goes on along the minus strand of NZ_CALKZP010000050.1, from coordinate 139,288 downwards.
ATTTTATGGAAAACGACCGCACGAAAGGGCTAATGCTTGCTCTCGCCACCTTTTTTATGTGGGGCGTTTTTCCGATATTTTTCAAGCTCATAAAGGACGTGGACGCGGTGCAAATTTTAGCGCATCGCGTCGTTTGGTCCTTCCTACTGCTGCTTGTTTTTCTCTGCTTTACGCACCGCTTAAAAAACGTCGCGCGACTTCTTAGCACCCCCAAAATCGCTCTCACGCTGCTTTGTACGGGACTACTTATCAGCACGAACTGGGGTATTTATATCTACGCGGTAAATTCCGATCAAATTTTAGCCACGAGTCTCGGATATTTTATAAATCCGCTATTTTCGGTGCTTTTGGGCGCTTTGTTTCTACGCGAGCGGCTAAGTACGGCGGCGAAATTTTCCCTGCTGCTAGCCTTTGCGGCGATCGGCGTGCAAATTTACGCGCTGGGTAGGCTACCGATAATCTCGCTCGTACTACCGCTTAGCTTTGCGTTTTACGGACTCATACGCAAGAAGGTAAAAGTGCCTAGCTTTGAGGGGCTGTTTTGCGAGACGACGCTGATGCTGCTACCTGCACTCGCGTTTCTGATCTACTGCGCGCTGAAAGGAAGCAGCGCTTTCGGCTTTAGCGCAAGCGGCGCGCTGCTGTTTGCAAGCGGACTGATTACGATTTTGCCGCTGCTTACCTTCGCCGTAAGCACGCAGTATCTGCCGCTATCTACGATCGGCTTTATGCAGTACATCAGCCCTAGCATGAGCATGCTGATCGCGGTATTTATCTACGGCGAGGAGCTTGAGACTTACAAAATTTTGAGCTTTTCGCTAATTTGGTTCGGGCTCGCGGTCGTGGGCCTGGACGGCTTAAGGAGAAAAAATGGCTAATTTCGCTTTGATGTTCGCAGTCGCCCTTGCGGTGGGCGCACTCGTATATTTTCAGGTCCAAAAAGCTTCTGCGCGCGCAGACGCCGCAGATCCCGAGCTTAGCTCACAAAGATATATGAAATTTTGCGATATTTTAGAGGACAAACTGCGAGATCTAAAGCGGCTAGAGCTGCACGACGAAAGCGCTCGCGAGAGTTATCTAGACGAGCTTGAGGCTCTTAGTAAGGAGCTGGTTTACATCAAAACGATGCATCAAAGCAACCTAAATCCCGCCGTGTGGGAGGGCAAGCTATTTGAGTTTCTAAATAAAACGGACGCTCTGATCGAAAAATACGCCGCGGGCGCAGAGCGCTCGCTGCAAGACTGGCGCAAGCAGCTGGAGATGGAATTTAAGAGCTTATAGTCATGATCCTTAAGATATCAAAATTAGGCTACATATAATAATCGGCTCGGCGTAAAAGGCTTAATCGATGAACCTAAAATTGTAAAATTTAGCCGCAGTACTCAGCCAAATCCAGCTACAAGACAAGCTCGATCCAAAAATCAATAAAATTCCAAGCGCGCTGAAAAATCTTAAAAATTTACAAACTCTGCAAAGATTCAAAGGAAAATTTATAGTCTTGCCACAAGGATCGCAATAGATCATACCAATCTTCATCGTAAAAATTGAGTCCACGGGCGAAGCCAACAAGACCTGCTAAATTCAGACAAAATGAGAAGCGCAGCAAAGCAGATGGAGGGAAAAATGCAAATTAGACAGGCAGCGCTAGCAAAATAACGCAGGCGCAGCCAAATACCGCTAAACTAGCGAAGCAGACGAACGAGCAATATAAAATTCTATCTCCCACCGGCAGAGAGTTAAATTATAGCCCAAAACCGCGCGCCGTTTATAGTCATAAAAGAGCGCGCCATATTAGATAAACGAAGAGGGCTTGTGTTGTTATTAAGCATATCGCAAAACGACACTATACCTGCGTACCAGATAAGCGAGAGAAGCAAAATCTTAAAGGTTAGAAATGGTATGCCAAAATTTCAAATCATCCTTGCATCTTTTTAGTAAAATCTCCGAAATTTCACCCTATGCGAGCCCTAAAATACGTCAAATTTTAAACCGTGTATAAGCGCTAAAGCGCGTGAATTTTAAACCGCCAAATATCAAGGCGCATAAAAATTTAAACCGCTCGCGCGCTCTTTTTGGTGAAAATTTCTAAAAATTTAACCGCCAGTTTTTGTAGCAATCCCTGCTTTTTACGCTTGCTTAGTAAAAATTTTGCCGTTTCACTTCTACCAAACATTATGGCAAAGGCATAGGGTGTCATACTAAGACCACTCGTAGCCTCTACGTCTGCACCTGCATTTACGAGAGCTTTGACTACCTCCAAATGCCCTTTAAAGGCCGCGCCCGCGAGCGGAGTTTGCCCGCGGTCGTTACGCTCATCGACTATGGCGCCGTTTGAGAGCAGCATATTTACAGTCTTTAGCGCGTTATTGTAGCTAGCTAGCATTAAAAGCGTGTCGCCTTTCGCGGATTTTAAATTTACGCTAAGGCCCGCCTTTATCATCTTTTCCAGCTCGTCAGCATCATCTCGCCTAGCGAAATCAAGCGCCATAGCGCAAAGCTCGCCATATCTTTGCTCCTCGGCCTGCGTTAAGCTCGTCAATTTTTTGCTTTCAAAGCGGCTCTTACGCCATTTGCATAGTCAGCGGAAATTTTTTCAAAATGTCCTATTGCGCGCTCTTTTATAGCTTCGCTCACACCCTCCATGCTATCTGCGATATTACTAAAAAGCTGCGATTTTTGTTCGTCGCTCATTAGCTCAAAAAGCGCTCTAGGTTGCGAATAATAATCCTGATCCTCGACTCTGTGATCGTATCTTTGCATCGCGCCTTCTATGCTTATATCAGGCTCTAACAAAGCACGATCCTCTTTGGCGCCACCAAAGCTGTTAGGCTCATAGTAAGCCTTATCGTCAAGCTCATACATTCCGTTATTCATCGCGCCGCCCACGACGTAAGTATTGACCTCGCTTACAGGACGATTAACATCTAGCTGCGCGTAGTGCGTGCCGATACGATATCTTTGAGCATCGGGGTAGCTAAATATCCTTGCTTGAAGCATCTTATCGGGACTAAAGCTGATACCAGGCACTATATTTGACGGGCTAAATGCAGCCTGCTCAACCTCATTGAAATAATTTTTCGGATTTTCGTTTAGCGTCATGACGCCCACGTCGATGAGCGGGAACTCCTTATGAGGCCAAGTTTTGGTTAGATCAAAGGGGTTAAATTTGACCTCTTTTGCCTGCTGTAGAGTCATTATTTGAATTTTGAAATCCCAGCTTGGAAAGTCACCCTTTTCTATACTCTCAAAAAGATCGCGTTGATTGCTCTCTCGATCTTTTGCAATGATCTGTGAGGCTTGAGCGTTGGTTAAATTTTTAATGCCTTGGCAAGTTTTGAAGTGAAATTTAACCCAAAATCTTTCGTTCTTATCATTTATAAGGCTGTAGGTGTGGCTGCCAAATCCGTGCATATGGCGGTAACTTGCCGGAATACCGCGGTCACTCATCAGGATGGTTACTTGATGCATACTCTCAGGGCTTAGGCTCCAAAAGTCCCATGCTGCCTCATTTGAACGGAGGTGTGTGCGAGGATCACGCTTTTGCGTGTGGATAAAATCCGGGAATTTATACGGGTCTTTTACAAAAAAGACGGGAGTGTTGTTTCCGACCAAGTCCCAGTTGCCCTCTTTGGTGTAAAATTTAATCGCAAAGCCCCTTACGTCGCGCTCAGCATCAGCCGCTCCAGCTTCACCGGCAACGGTAGAAAATCTCAAAAGTAGCTTTGTTTTCTCGCCTTTTTGTAATACTTTGGCCTTAGTATATCGCGAGATGTCCTGCGTAATCTCTAGGGTTCCGTATGCAGCGCTACCTTTTGCGTGAACGGCGCGCTCGGGGATACGCTCTCTGTTTTGATGAGCTAGTTTTTCAAGTAGCTGATAATCTTGCAACATTATACCGCCGCGGCTGCCTGCGGTAAGGGAGTTTTGGTTATCCGCGATAGGATTACCCGAAGTAGTGGTTAGGTTTTTCATATTTATTCCTTTCTAATAAAATTTATTTATAATTATACATATATAAATTAAAATATTCATTAAATAATAAAAATTATTGATAGAAGTTTAGGCTTAGGATTTGTAATATTTTAAAATTTTATATTTCTAACCCATCTTTAACATTATTTTATAAATTATGAGATCTGCTATATATAAATTTATCTCATATTAATACAAGAACCATGATATTTCGCGATCTTATATAAATATAGATGCTATATACAAAATACAAGGTAGTGATAACTTAAAGGTAGGATTGCGATGATCAAGATATTAAAGAGAAACGACAAATTTAAAATCATTAAAATTTTATAAAATTGTGCCAAATACGTAGCGATCATATCCAAAAGCTTTACGAAATTTTACTCATTGGCAGACGCGGTATCTGCAGTCTTGGATCTCGCTTGCCCTAGCTGCTTAGACGCATCGCGCCTTAAAATTTTATCGTACTCCTCCACTCTTATCACCTTGCCCTCATACTCTATTTTAAGATCAAATTCCAAGCCTTTTAAGTGCGAATATCTAAAAAATTTATCCAGATCAAAGCCGCTCGCGCCATTAAGCTCATCGCCGCAGAGCGCGGAATAGCGCTTTATAAGCGTATCGTAGATACCAAGTAGCGCCGTATTGGGTGTTACTGAGCCGCATCTATTAAGATCGGGCAGCGAACCTCTGTTAAACCCGATTGCACCCTTTTCCCAATCCTTTGAGCGCTCCATCATAATAAACCTAACTATATCATAATTAAAGCTATCCAACCAGCTCCAATCCAAAATAATCTCATCGTAACAATAATCATCCATATGCTCTAGGTATATTTTCTTATACTTCCTCAACGTATCCAAATCCTTACGGCAGTCATCGTATTTTTTTCGAATACGCTCATCGCCCGGAAGCCCTGCCAAATCGTATTTAAGCAGCAGATTTAGCATACTTGCGTCATATCGTTGCGGCAGCATCTGATAGATGGAGCAGTTCGGCTGCCGCTCATCTTTGCGGTGCTTGAGCGTAAAAGCAATACAATGATCGTCCGTCCAAGCGGTAATCTCAGGTCTTACGCCGCTACTAAGCATAAGCTCCGTCATCTGCAAAAATCCACCCGCTACGGCGTAATAGAGTGGATCAGATACCGCGCTAGTACCCTCGCTTTTAGGTGTTCCGTAATATGTCCTTACCTGTGCATCGCTAGTATCGGCGACCAAATAGGCATCGCAGCATCCCGGAGTCGCAAGCCACGGACGAACATATTTAACGTTAGAAAAGCTAGCTCCGTGCTTAAGTAGAACTTCCACGGCGGCGGTAGAGTTATTTTCGATAGCATAGCTCAGCGCCGAATGAGAAAAATCGTCCGTGCGGTTGATATCCGCTCCGTGATAGATCAGCTCCTCGGTGGTGTTTGCATCATTGTAAAAGCTAGAATACATTATCGCCGTTATGCCAAAATGCAGCGGATCGCCCGCAGTGATGCGCTGCTCTCGCATAAATGCCAAAATACGAGCAGTGTCCTTGGAGCGCAAAAGCTTGCGGAAATACTCCATCCACTCATCGTCCTGCACTACGCGCTCGTCTAAATTTAATTCGGCGCCCAGCCTTTCGTACCAGTACCTCGCTCGCGCAGCGCGATCTTCATCCGTTAGCGGCCGATCGGAGGAATTGCCGGAGGTCGCGACGCGGCTCGCCGTGGAATTTTGCACGGGCTGAGTTTCGGATCTATCCATAAACGCACTGCCTGCGATCAAACAAAATACGCCTGCCGAAACAACCAAGCACGCTATGATGAGCTTGGATTTTATCTCCTTCAAAGCAACCTCCGCAAATAAAATGACAAATACTACCGAGTGTGAGCTTAGCCGAATATAAACGGGCGTTTTCGCACATAGAATTTAGAGGCGGCTTACCATAAAATATTGAAATTTTAGTTTAAAATTTGCCGCCCGCTTCGTATATATTCCTAGATAAAAACTGTATAGTCTTTTTTAATATAGTCTATATTTATGTTTTTCTGCAAAAAGTACTCTTTAACCTCGTCGTAAATTTGACTGCTATACAAATAAATTAAATAGTAGTGTGCCGATATAGCAACGGCATTGTATAGATACTTGCCATATCCAGGTCTGGCGACTTTTATAAACGGGAAAATTTTAAATCCCTTTAAAGAATGGTTAATATAGAAATAGACGATTAGTTTTAGAAGCATATTGGTTATATACATAAAAATTAGCGCTACCAAGAAAAGACCCAGAGAACCGACACATAATACAACTAGCACAATAAAAGATGAGGCGCGAAAATTTTCCGTTGAAAAATTTCTACGCAACACTTCCTCTTTTACCTTACACTGCCTTTTGACGATCCCTTTATCTAAAAATTCTATGTATTGATTGGTAAATCTTATTTCGCGTTTATTGCGTATCGCGGTAAAGATATATGTAATAACGGAGATTAGTAATATCATTATACAGGCTTCTAAATAATCGTCTACATATATATGCCCAAAATCTACAATATCCCAAATAAAAGATATTAGAAGACCTGATGTCGGAAGAATTATAAAAAGCCGCGCATAAACAAAAAACTTTTCATAATTTTTGATGATTATCGGATCTTTGTCGTAGTTTCTAGCGTTAGAATTTTTAAATAAAGTAGCGTTATCTGAATGCAAATTTTGAAATTTTCTACCGCGCTCTGCATTTAAATTGAGATCGTCTGAATTTTTGTCATTAGAATTTAAAGCCTTGGAATTTGTAATATTTAAATCTGAGGTATTGAAATTTGAAGCATTTGAATTTGAGGTATCGGATTTTGAAGTATCAAAATTTAAGACATCAAAATTTTGAGCGTCAGAATTTTCTTGCGATCCTTGCTCTAAATTTTGACGTCGTTCGTTTAGAATTTTCTTTAGCTCTTCGAGCCTTGCTTCGTTCATCCTTATCCCTCACTAGTGATTTCGAAAGTTTGCCTATTTTGCCTTTTGTAGCTTAGATGGATATTAAATTTACTGAACCTAGCTTCAATTATATTACAAAATAGCAGAGCACTATCTTTAAATTTTGAAAATTCTTTTCTGCGCGATCAAGCTCAATTTGCGCATTTAATTCTCTCTTATCCATGTTTAAACTCCTTTTGAAATATCATAAATTCTTTTCTAACATTATCTATATTAATACTCTTATGTAATAAAAAGTATCTCTTTAATTCCGAATAATCTTTATTAGAATTTATAAAAATATTTATTATGATGCCATCTTTAGAATATATTGCCAAACGATCATATATTTTGTTTGCTTCCAAGCCGCCAATTACAGTACAAATTAAATTCTTTGGAAGAATGAATATTGTGGCCAACAATATAAATACAACTATAAAGTCTTTAAAAACAAATAAGATCATTGTTATTATAGTAGCAAATATACAGAAATAGAAGAGTTCTTTTGAAATTGGAAAATATTCTGGTGTAGAAGTCCTAGTATCCATATTTTTAGATATCTTAATAATTTCATCTAGATTTATTCGGAAGATTTTTATTCCTTCGACTTCTACCGAAATAAATTTTTCGTTAAAAATTATAAAGCGCCTATTAAATGGTTTATTGCGCTCAATAATTCTAATAAATGGAATAATAGTGCAAAAAATAATGAAAAAATAAGAATCTTCTGATTCGGAAAATTTTTCAATACCAAAATTAGACAATATTCCTGTTTGAGAAAGTATTATGATCAATATTAATATACAAAATTGGAAAAAACCTATTAAGGCACTAAAATCCTTTATTATTAACTCTTTTTTACAATGGGCATTTATATTTATATTGGAATTTCTATCATTAAAATTTCTAGACAATTTTTTAGTTCCAGATTCCGTTTATTTGAATTGGGCATTTTAAGCTTTCAAGATTAAAACTATTTCCAGAGCTCTGCTCCACATTTTGACGTCGTTCGTTTAGAATTTTCTTTAACTCTTTGGGCTTTGCTTCGTTCATCCTTATCCCTTGCTAGCGATCTTAAGCGATTTCATATTTTACTTCTTTATCGCTTGGGATAGTATTAAATTTAAAGCTACTTCGCTTGTCTGACTCAAGCATTTTGGAATTTGTCTATCGAGGTAAAATTTATAAAATTGAAAGATAAATTTAAGCGGGAAGAACCCGCTTAAATTTTATTTACCGCAGCCGCATTTGCCCTGAGCAGCAAGCTTGCGGCGAACATATGCGATTTTGCTTTGAAGCGGAAGGTGCTTAGGGCAGTGGTCTTCGCAGCCTAGCAGCGTCATACAGCCGAATACTCCGTCATCATCGCCGATTAGCTCGTAAAAATCCTCGTCGCTGCGTTTATCCAGCGCATCGATCTGAAAGCGTGCCACGCGGTTGATGCCGACGGCGCCGATGTAGTCTTTTCGCATTATCGCTACGCCGCATGCAGCTACGCAGATACCGCACTCGATGCAGCGATCCAGCTCGAAAACCTCCTGCGCGACCTCAGGCTCGACCTTCTCCTCAAGCTTAGAGATGTCGGTCTCGTGATCGGTGTGGATCCAACTCTCTACGCGTTTGCTCATCGCGTTCATCCAGTTGCCCGTATCAACGCTGAGGTCTTTTAGCAACTTAAAAAATGGAAGCGGCATAAGCTCGATCACGCCGTCCGGATAATCCTTAGTAAGCGTACGGCACGCAAGCTGCGGCTTGCCGTTTACGAGCATACCGCAGCTACCGCAGATACCCGCGCGACAAACGAAGTCGAAGCTTAGCTCGGGATCAAATCTCTCACGAATCACGTTAAGCGCGATAAATAGCGTCATTCCGTCGGTCTCTTCGATCTCGTAAGTAGCGAAGTGCGGCTTTGAAATTTTGCTTAGCGGATTATACTTAAATGCCTTTATTGTTATTTTTCTACTCATATCCTATACCTGCTCTTTCGTTAGGTGCTTTATATTTTGGCTGCAATTCATAATGCATCAATGCCTCTTGAATTTCATATCTGCCTTTGCCCTCGGCTTGCATTTTCTCGCGAATTTCATCGACCTCTTTTTGGCGCACGGCGCTGTCCGGATGCTCGATGATATTGCCTTTGGCGCCGTATCCGCGGAACGCAGGCGGCATCTCCATCTTCATAATATCAAGCGGCTCATAGGTCAAGGTAGGCATCGTATCGCCCTCCTTCCAGCTTGCAAGCGTTCGTTTTAGCCAGTTTAGATCGTCGCGTTTCGGATAATCCTCGCGGAAGTGCGCGCCGCGGCTTTCGGTGCGATCAAGCGCACCCTTGGCGATACAAAGCGCAAGCTTTAACATCTTCGGTACGCGATAAGCCTCCTCGAGCTCCGGATTTCCGAAAAGCTCTTTATTGCTTACTTTGACGTCCAAGGACTGCTTGTAAAGCTCTTCAAGCTCTTTTACGGCTTTGGCTAATCCCTCGCCGGTGCGGAAGATCGCGCAGTGCTCCCACATCACGTCTTTCATCTTGTTTTTTATCTCAAATACGTTAAATTTACCCTCTTTTTCAAGCAGGCTCTTAATGTAATTTTTCTCTTTATCTACGAATTTTTGTATATCGTGCGTATTGATATCGACGTCGTGTCCTTGACAATACTCCGCAAAATACTCACCCACGATCATTCCTGCGACGACGGTTTCGGCGACGGAATTTCCGCCCAAGCGGTTAAAGCCGTGCATATCCCAGCACGCAGCCTCGCCGGCGCTGAAAAGCCCGGCTAGCGTTGGACTCTCGCCCGTAGCTTTTGTTTTGATACCGCCCATCGAGTAGTGTTGCATAGGAAGGATAGGGGCCCAACCTTTACCGCGCTTTCTGCCCTGCTCGTCGGTTATTACCTCGGTGTCGGCAGGATCGATGCCGTTGAAAATTTCGCAAATTTCTTGTACGTCGCGTAAATTTTTCTCGATATGCTCGCGCCCGAGGATCGAAATGTCGAGCCAAACGTGCTCGCCGTAAGGGCTTTTGACACCCTTGCCTTTTCTTATATGCTCCATTATGCGGCGGCTTACGACGTCGCGGCTAGCAAGTTCCTTTTTCTCGGGCTCATAATCCGGCATAAAGCGGTAGCCGTCCACATCGCGTAAAATTCCGCCGTCGCCGCGGCAACCCTCGGTAAGCAAAATTCCGCTCGGAACGATAGGGGTCGGGTGAAACTGCACCGCTTCCATATTTCCAAGCTGCGCTACGCCGGTCTCAAGCGCGATAGCAGCACCTATACCCTCGCAAACGACGGCGTTTGTAGTGTGTTTATATACTCTGCCGTAGCCGCCTGTAGCGATCAACGTGCCCTTTGAGACGTATGCGATTAGCTCGCCGGTAACCAAATCCCGCACGATTGCGCCATAGCAGCGGTTATTTGCATGAATTAGCGCGATCGCTTCCTTGCGGTCGTGAATATCGACATTATGCTTTAACGCTTCGTTTGCAACGGCAAAAAGCATAGTATGTCCCGTAGCATCGGCGGTATAGCAGGTTCGCCATTTTTTCGTACCGCCGAAGTCGCGGCTGTGAATAAGTCCGTGAACCTCATCTTTTTCGGTGATCGTGGTTTTTTGAGCGTTGATAATAGCGCTTCGCTCGCCTCTAGTAATCCTAGTCCAAGGAACGCCCCAGCCTGCAAGCTCGCGAATAGCCTTAGGCGCCGTTTGTGCAAACATCCTAGCGACATCCTGATCACAGCCCCAGTCGCTTCCTTTTACGGTATCGGCAAAGTGCACGTCCTCATTGTCGCCCTCGCTCATCTTGGAATTTCCCAGTGACGCCTGCATGCCGCCTTGAGCTGCCGCAGAGTGCGAGCGCTTAACAGGGATCAGGCTCAAAACGATGGTGCTAAGCCCCTTCTCTCCGGTAGCGATCGCAGCTCTTAAGCCCGCCAAACCGCCGCCAATAACTAAAGAATCGCAATATATTACATTCATTCTAAACTCCCTATTCTAAACTTAACCATTTGAAATCGGCGATTATCGAAAGCAAGAAAAATGCACCCCAAACGATGAAAACCGCCTTTTTAATAAAGGCTCTTTTTCTTTGAATTTCAGCCTTCGTGCCGTCTATGCTGATCCATTTCATATATAATCTATAAATTCCGATGCTAGCGTGAGTTACTACGAAAATCAATAAAACAAAATAAAATAGATGAAGCTGTCCGAAGCGAGCGATAGCAAGATCTGCAGTAATTTTCGGACCGAATACGATCATTAAAATATGAGCCGCCGCAAAGAAGAATAGGAAAAACCCCGTCCAAAACTGAAACCACCAAAGCGTCGTGTCGCAATGCTTCATTCGCATTTTGTGCGCTTTAAACGCCCTATAAGCGGCGTAATTAGCTGGAAATTTTCTCATCGCCAAAAACGCGTGAACTACGAAAATCACGAAAATTACAAAAGCGACGATGTTTGTAACGAAATAAATTCCGCCCGGTTCGGCGAAATGTACGACGCCCTCAAACGCGCCCTTACCGATCAAAATTGTGCCGGTAAATATCATATGACACAGCATGAAACAGGCCAAAATTAGCCCGCTGATGCTTTGCGCCACATCTTGCAAAGCCATAATGCGGCTCTTTTTGCCGTCTATGGATCTGCCCGTAAAGCCTTCAATGCGACCTAGCATAGGTTCTCCTTAAAAAAGATGATTATAAATCCCCGCTAAACGAAAATTTACATTTTTGTAAAGAGATTATATTACTTTTTAACTTTAGATTAATTTAATTTCTGCAAATTAGTTTTTTCTTCAAAGACTGCTTTAAGAAAACTGCTATCAAAAACATCACCAAAGATAAAATTTGCCCCATCGATAAATTTAAAAATATAAAACCAAGCCCGTCGTCCGGCTGCCTAAAAAATTCTACGAAAAATCTAAACGCCGTGTATAGCATCGCATACAGACATATCAACTCGCCGTTAAATTTCTTAAATTTACGGTAGAAAAATAAAATCACGAAAATTACCAGTCCCTCCAAAACCGCCTCGTAAAGCTGGCTTGGATGGCGCAGCGTGCCGCCTACCAAAATCCCCCATGGCTCGCTCGTCTCGCGCCCGAAAAGCTCCTGATTTAAAAAATTTCCCACGCGTCCGAAAAAATACCCAAGCGGCACGCTAAGTGCCACGAGATCGAGCAGCGCCCACATATCGGTTTTAAATTTTTTGCAAAACCAAACCGTTGCGATCACGAATCCGACGACCGCGCCGTGATAGCTCATACCGCGGATACCCACAAACTCGCCGTTATGAAATGGGTTGAAAATTTGCCACGGATGGCTGAAATACCACGCCGCCTCGCCCGAATAGATCGCGATGTATCCAAGCCGCGCGCCCAAAATGACGCCCACCTCGACCCAGATAAAGTAGCGATCTAGCATCTTATCGCTGAAGTCAAGGCCGTCTTTTCGCACGAAATATTTGGCGATAAATAGCGCCGTAAGCAGCGCCAAAACATACATAATGCCGTACCAGTGCACGTTTATGCCAAACGCGCTGAACGCCACGGGATCAAAGTGGGCGTAAATTTCGTTCCAGTAATTCAAATTTTTCCTTTGTTTTAAATTTTAAAATTTAACGGCGCGCATCGGACGCTGCGTAGCGCGCTCGGCAAAAGACGCAGAGCGCGCAGGTGCAAGTGCAGAGGCCATGCTTCTGTGCCAGGTCGCACACGCAAAGCACGAAAGACGCGCTGTGCCGAGCGACGACATCGAACGATATACAGGGCGTCTCACGTAAAATTTCAAACGACGGCGCCTTGTGCGGCATACAAAGCAACGCACGGATTACCCAAGCACGCAACGTCGCGGCGGAGACGCGACGCGCACGGTATCGATACCGACAGCACACGGCAAAGGCTGGATGATGCGCATAACGCGACCAAAGCGCCGAATGCCGCGCAGAATTCAAAAATGACGCGCTATACGACAAACGCCGACGCACAAAACAGCAAGGCAGACACTTTACATCCGTGCAGATAAAATTCACCTGCCTCGCTTAGCAGCTTGTCGCACCCGCAGGAGCTGTACCGGCTACAGCGCAAGAAACCCCGAAAGCAAGCTCCAGACTTATCTCTACATAGCGCTTTTCTGCACTGAGCGCGCAAAAATACCGAGCGCGCGTTCTAAATTCTAAATTCTAAGTCCCAGCGTCTCTTTCACCACGCGGCAAAAATCCGCCAAAAACCACCCGAGCGCCTTGTAGTAGCTGCTTTTAGCGTTTATCTGCACGTACGTAGCAAGCGCGGAAAAGCTAGGAATGATAAATTGCGCCAGATATAGCGTCAAAATTTTATGCGATTTCGCGTCCGTGTTTTGCTTAAAGATCATGGCAAGAAGTGCTAGCATATTGGCCGCGTGAGCGCTTTTAAGCTCCGTAAAAGGCTTTTTGAAGCGGCATTTTTCATAAAACAGTTCCACTTCGCTTTCGCTTATGAGCTTGAAAAAATCCATCTCAAACGCCCCTTTTAGCGCCTCAAAATCGCGCCCTAGCGCCGCGTAGTCCTCGCCCTGCACCTTTTGCCAAAGCTCGTGGCCGTTTTTGTTCTCGATATTTTTGTTTACGATGATCCAGTTTTTACCCAAGCTGCGCAACTTCTGCTCATCTATCACGCCCCTGAAATTCGTCGCGAAGATTATGCAGATCACCGAGTATAGCTCGCCTAATTTCATCTTTTTCCTTTAAATTTAATCAAATTTCGCTCGCTTTTTTTAGCTTTTCGATGCCGAATTTTTCCCAAATCCTGCTTAAAGATCGATCTAAGCTCTGCTGCTTTTTATCGATCTCGCCAAAAAGTAGCGAGCCGCCCGATTTGCCGCCGAAATTTGAAAGATTTAGCGCTACGTGGATTATCTGCGCGCCTTTTTTCACGTCGCAGAGCTTAAACAGCTCAAGCGCGGTCTCGCTTAGCAAATTTAAACTAAACGCCCTATCCTGGCTGATCTGGTGCGAAAACTCCTCGCGCGATTTGTAGCGGATCTTTAGATCATACGTCGCAGGTTTTAGCCCCCTTGCGAGCACTTCGCCCGCCAAATGGCGCGCCAAAATTAAAATTTTGCGCCGCAGCTCGTTCCGATCGGCGCACGGCGCGAAGCTGCGCCCAAAGCCGATACTCTTGCGCTCGCGCTTTGAGACGACCTCGCCCTCATCCTCGCCGCTAAGGGCTGCGAAAATTTTCCTGCCGTTTGCGCCCATCTTTTCAAAAATTTCTCTGTGCCCTAGCGCGTCGCCGAAACTTACGATACCATATTTACCGAGCGTTTCTTGCGCCGCTTTGCCGATGCCAAAAAATTTCGCTACCGGTACGGCGGATAGCTCGCGCGCGATTTGCGATTTTAAAATTTGCCGCACGCCGAAGGGCTTAGCAAGGCTCGTGGCGAGCTTTGCGATCAGTTTTGCTTCGCTAAGACCTACGCTGCACGGAAGGCTAAAGCGGCGCATAATCTCGCTTTGCAAAAACGCAGCAAAGCTCAGCGCGTCCGCGTCGTAAGCCGTGCCGCGTAAATTTAGAAAAAACTCGTCGATGCTAAATTTTTCGATCTCGGGCGTAAAGCTTAGTAAAAACTCATAAATTTCGCGTGAAATTTTTCGGTATTCGCCGTGCTGCGAGCGCACTAAAATCAGCTGCGGGCAGAGTCCGAGCGCGATTTTAACGGGCTGAGCCGAGTGCACGCCGTCCGCTCTGGCCTCATAGCTCGCGCTTAAAATCACGCTGCCAAGCTCGCTCTTTCCGCCGAAAATCTCCTCGTCGCCGCCTCCGACGACCGCGATCTTTTTGCCCGCAAGCGCGGGATCGGCGAGCCTCGCAACCGAGACGAAGAAGCTGTCCAAATCGATGTGGGCTATCAAACTATGTCGATCCCGAATCCGCTAAGCCCCGCGTAGTCTTTCGGCTCGCTCTTGCTTAAAATTTTGATTTTTCTAACGCCCAGATGCGCTAAAATTTGCGCTCCGATGCCGAAGCTCTTAAAATCGGCGCGATTTTGCGCGGATTTTAGCATCAAAAGCACGCCGCCTTCTTTGCGCAAAACATCCAGATCGCGCATGAAATCGTTAAATTTCGCATCGCTTAAAAACTCCAGATCGCTTGAAATTTTATGAAATTTTACGTTTGTCTGTGCGCTCTTTCCCAGCTCGCCGAAAATATAGGCGCGGTGCTCGTTGCTCTCGTGATCGCTCACGTCGTAAAATTTCGCCGCCTCGCCGCACAGCAAAGCGCTTTTTGGCTCGCTAAATTTAACGAGAGTTTCGTGTTTTAGGCGGTACTGCACGATCTGCGCGACCGAGATCATATTGATGTCGTGCTGCGCGCAGAATTTTTCCAGATCGTCCCTGCGCGCCATATCGCCGTCGTCTTTGACGATCTCGCAGATCACGGCGCTTTGCGAAAGCCCAGCCAAGCGGCATAGATCCGTAGAGCCCTCGGTGTGCCCCGTGCGGGCGAGCACGCCGCCGCTTTTGGCGATGAGCGGGAAGATATGCCCAGGGCGGACGAAATCATCCGCGCGAGCGCCTACGCGCGACATCAGCTCGATCGTCATATTGCGCTCATACGCGCTTACGCCCGTCTTGGCGCCCTTCGCGTCGATCGTGACGGTAAAAGCGGTCTCGTGGCTGGAGGTGTTTTTATCGACCATCAAATTCAGATCTAGCTGCTGCGCAATCTGTGGGCTAAGCGCCACGCACAACACTCCGCGAGCATGCGTGATCGCAAAATTTACCTTTTCCGCGCTGCTAAAGGTGCTCGCAAACACCAAATCGCCCTCATTCTCGCGATCGACGTCATCGACCATAACGAGCATTTTGCCGTTTTTCAGATCCTCGATCGCTTGCTCTACGCTAACCATCATCTCTCCTTAAATTTAAGATATTATTTTGCCGTTTTTATCAACGATTATTTCGCGACCGTCTAGTATGATTTTGACGTAGTCGTCGCTTAAAACTTTCACAAATTCT
Organism: uncultured Campylobacter sp.; assembly: GCF_938002845.1. Lineage (GTDB taxonomy): Bacteria > Campylobacterota > Campylobacteria > Campylobacterales > Campylobacteraceae > Campylobacter_B. Next base: position 123,375 of record NZ_CALKZP010000050.1, on the reverse strand, counting down.
ACTTCGTCATAAAACACCGGCTTTAAAATTTCATTATCCTCATCGTCCAGCAGGCCCCATTTGCCGTCTTTTTTGACTTTAACATATCCTTCGTAATATTTGATTTCGTCATAATATCCGCACAAGGTATTGTCGAAATCCCAAACAAGCTCGTATATACAAGACACTACCTCTGTGCCCGTTTTATCGATAAAGCCCCATTTGCCGTCCTTTTCAATCTTTGCTAAGCCTTCGCAAAAACTCCCGGTCCGATCATATATGCAAGGAATAACTTCTTTTCCCGTTTCATCGATATATCCCCAATAATCGTTCTTTTTAACGTCCGCCAAGCCTTCGCGAAAAACGCCAACATCATCATATATACAAGGAACGATCTCTTTGCCGGTTTTATCGATAAAGCCCCAATAGCCGCTTTTTTGAACTTCCGCCAGTCCTTCCTCAAAATTATAAGCATCATCATATATACAAGAAATCACCTCTTTACCCGTTTTATCGATAAAGCCGAATTTATCGTTCTTATTAACCCACGCTAAGCCCTCGCAAAACTCCTCGGCCCGATCATATATGCAGAGAATAACTTCTTTGCCCGTTTTATCGACGAAGCCGAATTTATCGTTCTTTCTAACGCGTGCTAGGCCTTCGCTAAAATACGAAACGTCATCATAGATGCAAGAAGCTATTTCCTTTCCCGTTTTATCGATAAAACCCCATTTATCGTTCTTTTTAACCCATGCCGATACCATCTCGATCTTCCGAATTTAAATTCTAATCTCCGCGTAAGCAGCTTTTAGCTTCTCAAAAAGCGGGGCGAACGAAACGCCGTTTACGCGGACGTTTGCGATCGTCGTGATGAAATTCGTATCGCGCTGCCACCGCGGTACGAGATGATAGTGCACGTGCTCGGCTATGCCCGCACCCGCGGCGGCACCGAGGTTCATACCGATATTTACGCCGTTTGCGCCCAGAGTGCGTTTTAAAATCCCCACTCCGGCGCGCACGTAGCGGCTCATCTCCGCCCACGCATCGTCGCTAAGGCACTCGATATTATCGACGTGCTCGTAGGGTATGACCATAAACGCGCCCGGGCTGTAGGGGTAGAGGTTCATCACCCCGAAGCAGTGCTGCGCGCGAAAAAGCACGCCGTTACGATCGTCGAACGCCGCATCCGCCGCCGCGTCGCAGAAGGGACAGCCGCTTCTTTTTTCGGTAAAATACTCGCTTCGCCAAGGGGCGCAAAGATAATCCATCTCTTTTCCTTTCCGAAATTCCAAAATTCTATGGAATTTTAAAATTTGCGTTTCGCAAAATTCTATGAAATTTGGAATTTAAAACTTCTAAATTTCATAAAATTTTAAATTTACGCGGCCCGCGCTTGCTCGCACGATGCGGAGCTATGCGCGCGGCAGTACGCGCTCTTTACAAATCTCGTGCTGCGCAAGGCGCTTCGGTGCGCCATACGCTTCGCAGATCAAAGCGCACGGCGGGCGTTGGTGCGCATTTGGCAAACACTTATCGTGCGGCAAACATAGCGTCTAAAAGTCCGCACCGTAGCCGTTTGCGCGGCGCATTATAATAAAACTTTGACGCACTCACAGACGCGGTACGCGATGCCAAACCTGCGCCGCAATCACCGTCGCGACACGCGATAAAATTTAACGCGCCGCGGGCACGGCGCAGTCGTAATACAGCCGAAGTTCAATCGCGGCGTATCGCAGCCCTGCTAAGCCCCTACGACGTCCGCTTTTGTGGTAGCTCGCTTTGCGCAGTTATCGCACGCGCAAGCTCCTCTGGGAGGCTTGATCGCGAGCTATGATTAAATTTACGGCGCCGTACAATCGCCAATACTGAGCTTGAGAGCGCGCGCTAGACATACAAGGCATTACGGCAAACGCGCAATCCTAAGCAGTCAAATTCCGCAAGCGCAAACCCGCCTGCGCGAAGCTATGCAAAGCGCAAATTTAAACCTCGCTCCGCAACCGCTCGCACGGCGCGCAATAACAAACTCACGATGCTAAAGCGCAACGTGGATGCTCGTACGGCGCGCAACACCAAAGCGCGGCATGCAATATTAGATCGCGCCGCGGCGCTAAATTTAAAGAGCCGTTAAATTTTAAAGTCCGTCGAATTCTACGAATTTTAAAATTTACTGCCTTAAAATTTCGCTCCATTCGCTAAATTTAACCACTCGCTTCGGGTTTAAGCTTGCGCGATCAAACAAACGGGTTTAAATTTAGCCGCCCGCGCCGAGCTTTATCTCACGCAGTGCCGCGCCGACGTCATTTTGGCGCATAAAATGCTCGCCGATCAAAAACGCATCGACGCCCGCCTCGTGCAAACTTAAAAGCTGTTCGTGCGAGTGCAGACCGCTTTCGGCGACGATGATCTTGCCGTTTGGAATCAGCGGGATTAGTCGCTCACTCAAGCTCGTATCGACCTCGAAAGTCTCTAAATTTCGATGGTTGATGCCGATAATATCGGCGCCTGCAAAGACCGCCTTTTTCAGATCATTCTTATCGTGGATCTCGCACAGCGCCTCAAGCCCCAGCCTGCGGGCAAACTCGAGCAGCTCTCTTAGCTGTTTGCCTTCCAGAGCTTTGGCGATCAGCAGGATAAAATCCGCGCCGTAAACCAGCGCCTCGAGAATCTGATAGCGATCGACGATGAAATCCTTGCGCAAAATGGGCGTGCGAGTGTAGCGGCGGATCTGCGGGATAAACTCCAAATCGCCTCTGAAATAATGCGGCTCGGTTAGCACCGAAAAGGCGCTCGCACCTGCATTTTCGTACTCCACGGCAAGGCTTAGCGGCTCAAAATCCTCGCGGATAATCCCCTTGCTCGGACTTGCCTTTTTGATCTCGGCGATGATGCGAAGCGGGTCCTTCTCATCGCTTCTAAGTGCCTTTATAACGTCACGCGGCTCGTAGGGATTGGCGCTTAGCGAGCGGCCGAGCAGATCCTCGGGCAGCTTTTCTTTGCGAAGCGCGAGATCCTCGCGAGTGCGTTTTAAAATTTCATTCAAAATCATCGCTACTGCTTTGGTGTCTGGATTTTAGAGCCGGTGGGCTCTTTCGACGTAGAATTTTGCTCTGGCATAAAATCCTGCCTCGATACGGAATTTTGTCTTGACGAGGCAGAATTCTGCGCGGCGGAATTTATAGGCGTCGCAAAATTTTCAGAAGCCGCGGAATTTGGTGTCTGGTTTTGAATCGCGGAATTTGCAGACCCGGCAGAATTTTGCGAAGCGGAGTCTTTTGGCGTTAAATCACGCGTTGCAGCGGAGCTCGGACGTGCGGAATCTAACACAGAGCTTTCGGGCGCCGTAGATTTTATGGAATCAGGCGCAGGAGTTTTTATTGCCGGGCTTTGCGGCGCCTGATCTTTCGGTGCGGAGCCTTTTATCGTAGTGGGGTTTTGCGATATAGAATTCTGCGGCGCTACGCCTGTGCCAGCGGCGCACGCATCGATCGCCTCTAAATGCTCTTTGCCTTCGGGGGAATTAAAAAATTCTGCGTCTTTGATCTTAGCCATTTCATTTTTAGCCTTGTCGCACTCGCCAAGCTTGTAGTATCCCCAGGCAAGCGAGTCCAGATAATACGGCGAGTCGGGGTCTTTTTGCAGGGCGCGGCGGACGAGCTCGATGCCCTTGCGAACGTCCAAATCGTGATCTATTAGGATGTATCCGTAGTAGTTTAGGTGCACGGGGTCTTTAAGCTGCGGCGCGATATTTTCAAATTTTGCCACTACGCTAGATAGGGTCTTGGCGTCCACGTTTTTGCCCGCACTTTCATATTCGTAGATCGCCTCGATCGCCAAAAAGTCGTAATTTTTGGTCTTCATAAACTCATCGCGTGCCATTTTAATCGCGGTTTTATAGTCTTTTTTATGCGCGTAGGCATCGATTAGAAGCTCGCGCTTGTAGTCGTATTTCTTCAAAAGCTCGATTATTTTATCAAAGTCGTTTGAGTAGTAATAAATCGCTATCATATCGTCCAAGAATTTATTATCCCCTTTGGCTTCATACAGCGCTTCATCGATCTTAGCGACATCCAAATAGCGCTTATTCGCGCGATACACATCAGCTAGCAGCTCGCACGCCATACCCTGGGCGCAGCCGTAGATGCGCCTGTGCGTCTCGATGATGCGGATCGCTCCGTCCGAATCATCGAGTTTATTTAGCAGCACGTCGCATAATCTGATGAGATTTTCGTCGGTTTTGTCTAGCTCATAGGCTTTTTCAAAGTAGGTTTTGGCTAAAGTAAAATTCTCCATCGCATAATATGTCGCCGCTAAGATCGCATAACTTCGCGAAACTGGATCTACGGTGACTAGCTTAAGAGCAGCGGTATTAGCGTTTAGATTATCTTTAATGCCTAAGTAGTAGCCGATCTTTACTCGCAGATACTCAGAGTCTGAGCTTAGGCTCTTTTCGCCGAGCTTTAAATAGCGCGCCGTATTTTTACGATCTTTGATCGCAAAAGCTGTCTTTAGCGCTTCTAACAGATAAACGGACGAGCCCGTTTTATTGTATGCCTTTTCGTATAAAAACATCGATGCGACAGGATCTTTATGCAGTAGCTCCAAAGCTGTAAGCAAATCAAAATTTAACTCGGCGTCCTCTTGCGCTCGCATCGCGTGGTTTAGCTTTTCTTTGGTTATACTTTTAGCGCTTACGCCGCGATTTATCAAGCTCTTTTTAATTGCATCTTTTGCACCGTTTTTTGTGCCAATGCTGGAATTCTTATCAGACGCCTTTTTATCCGTAACGGACTGCTTCGCTGCTGCAGCATTCGCCCCCCTCTCCGCACTTAGATACTGCGGCGCTAAAATCATCGCTGCGATTAAAATTCCGCTTAAAACCTTACCCCGATACATTCTTTCTCCAATTCTTTAGTATGCGTTTTAAAATATTCCCAAAACGGAAAGCTGCGGCACTGCTTCGGGCGCAGCTCGTAAATCCCGCAGTTGCGCTGTGTTTCGTCAAAAAACACGCACGCTAAGCCGCCTTCAAAGGGCTTTTCTTTTACGCTAAATTTAGCGCCTATTTTTTGTAAATAAATTTCTTTAAGCCTTGCAGGCGAAATTTTAAATTTTACCGCCAACGCCGCGATCTCACTCTCATCTATCCAGATGTAGCCGCTCTCTCCCGTGCAGCACTTACCGCCGCAGCGCTCGCACGCGCTTGCATCGAAGCTGAAGCTGAACTCACTCATAATCCACGCTCGTTAAATCCGCGCTTTTGTAGATCGCTTGGGCTTGTGCGGTGCGCCTTCCGTGCGCACTAGCATAGATCGGAATGGTGATCTCACAGGGCGAGCGCGAGTTCTTACGAGCCTGCAAAAGCGCGAGCTTAGCGGGCCTTGAAATGTCAGGATAGACAAAACCAAGCCTCGTCAAATTTAGCCTAAACTCGCCTAAAAGCTCGCAAATTTTAGCTAGCTTGCCCGCCTCATAGCAAAAAATAAGCGTACCGCCAGGCTTGAGATGAGCATTCGCAGATCGCACGAAATCCCGTAGGCTAAGGCTTGCTGCGCTCTTACTAAGCGCCATATGAGGCTCTTTGCTAAGCGAAATGCGCTCTCGATAAAAAGGCGGATTTGAGACGATAAAGTCAAAACGCTTTTTGCTTTTAAACTCCGCGAAATCCGCGTGCAAAATCTCGGCAGGCAGATCATTTTGCAAAGAATTTAGCCTTAAGATTTCTAAATTTCGCTCTTGAATTTCTAGCAAGCTTAGATTAATGCTTTTAAAATCGCGTTTTAGCAAAAGCCCTAAAATTCCACATCCTGCGCCCACATCCAGCACGTCGCCGTATATCGCTCGCGGATTTAGCGCGCTTTTTAAACTACGCTCATCGCAAACTGCAAAGCCGCCGTCACGCAAGCACTCCGCAGTAAAATCCGCGCGCACCTTGGCGTCTTTAAATTTGCTCGCGAAATCTTTATCGTGCGTCTTTTTAGATTCTAAAGGCTGCGCGATTTGCTCGTCACAAAATTTAAAATTTTCACCGCTTGCGATATCAGGCTTTAAAGCATACTGGGCTTCGTCGTTTTGAAAATCGGAATTTTTGCAGCGCTCGCTTTGAAATTTCGCCCAAAATGCCTCTTGAAATTCCTTTTTAAATTCCGCCTGAAGTTCAGCGCAGCCCGTATTGCTAACATCGTGATCGTTCTCCATGCTCTGGTTAGCGGCATACGACTCTTCTTCGCTAAAAGCGCAATCCTCGGCGCAAAATTCCGCTTCGCCGCCTGCGAAATCCGAAGCGCAAAACTGCGCATTAAAGCCTCCATCTGTCGCGTCTTTAAATTCCGCGCCACAGCCCAGCGCCCAAGAGCCATTTTGCGATGCTGCGTCAGCTTTGCGCACGCCTGAGCTCCTTATAAAATTCCACAAAAAAATCGTATCGCTCGTGTAGCGATAACCTTTTTTCGGCTGATAAAGCCTCATCTGCGGATATTTTTGATGATGGTATGAGCGTGATTTATCGCCACCACGATCGATCCGCCGCTTCTGCTGATGAGATCTCCGCCCACGTAAAGCCCACTAGTGGCAGTTTGAAGATTTTCATCCACGATCGGCACGCCGTTTTCGTCGTAAGCGATGCCGCATTTTTTAAGAAAATCAATCGGGCTCGTGCCGCCGATCGCGTATATCACGCGGTCAAACACGAGCTCGGTGCCATCATCAAATTTTACCAGCACCTTGCCGTTTTCATTCTCAAGAGCCTCTATATCGATGCCTAAACGCAAGATGATGTTGCCGTATTTGGTCTCGCGCATTACGTCGCTTTCGTTCGTCTCGTTTAGGCGGGTAAATTTAGGCTTGCGATAGCAAAGCGTTACGACATTGGTCTTACATAGCGCTATAGCGTATTCAGCGGCTGAGTTACCACCTCCGACGACTAGAATTTTTTCATTGATCGTGCATTTATCAAGATTGAAATTTACCCGTTGCGTGATCGAAGGCGGAATTTTATAAGCGGGCTTATTGGGCTTGCCCATCCTGCCAATTGCGACGATGACGTTGCGCGCGCGGTATCCAGCCGAGTTAGTCGTGATATAAAACTCATCTGCGTGCTTTTCGATCTTTTCGACCTCACTTTTGAAATTCGTATCGATTTCATCGCTATCTAAGAGCTCGTCGAAATAATTTAGCACGCTCTCTTTCGTGCCGGTTTCAAACGAAATAGAGCCACGCGTCTCGCTGTCAAAGCCCTTATATTCTTTATCGACGCGCTTTTTATCTTTGTAAAACTGCCTAATCGTTTGAGAGTGATTGTCGCCTTTTTCAAGCAGAAGTACGTGAGCGAGCCCGTTTCTTTTGGCTTCTACTACGGAAGCGATGCCGCAAGGACCGCCGCCGATCACCGCCAAGTCGTAAACGTCTATCATAAATTTCCTTTAATCTTTTAAATTTCATACGAAATTATAGTAAAAATTCCATTAAAATCAGTGGAATTTCCTAGCAATTTCGCAGCTTAAATTTAAAATTTTAACGCTTTAAGATGCTTGCTTAGCTAAATTTGAAAAGACATAATTTTCTCCGTTTAAATTTTAAATTTCACGGCGCCAATCCGTTTGTAAAAACTAGCGCGGCAGAAGCGGCGAATTTAAAATTTTACTTCGCCAAGATGGAATTTTGCGAGTTAAGATAAAGCGGCAAGAGCGGTGAATTTTTAAAATTTTACCGCTCCGGCAGAAGTTTTAGTAGAAGCTTTAAGGCTAGTTGAAATTTAGCGTATACTTTATGCTAAAGTTAAATTCCATATCTTTCTCGACCTTTGGAAAGCTACCTTTTGTGCGCTCGACTGCGCTTAATGCGCCCTCATCAAGTGAATCGACATTCGAGGAAGACGTAACGCGAAGACCCTTAACATCGCCACTTGCCGTATAGGTAAAGTGCACGCCTACGACGCCGATTTTACGCATACGTTGCGCATTTTTTGGATAATGCGACTGCGCGTAGCGAGAAATGATGGCGAAAATTTTCTTGCCGACATCGCTATTGCTAGGATCTCCGCGGCTTGTTATAGCGTCGCTACCACCACCTACGCTACTGGAACCGCCGCCCCCGCCGCTACCCAGTGAAATAGGCTTTGTCGGATCAAACTTCGCCGTTAAATTCCTATCGCTGCTTTGAACTTTATGCTCTTTTTTCGGCTTAGGTTTTTCGACCGGTTTTGGTTTTTCTACCGGCTTTGGCTTAGGCTTTTCGACCGGTTTTGGTTTTTCGACTACGGGCTCTGGTATAGGCTCCGGTTCAGGAATCGGCTCGGGCTCCGGTATTGGCTCCGGTTCAGGCGGAGTTGGTTCCGGTTCGGGCTCGGGCTCCGGCGGAGTGGGCTCTGGCTCAGGATCCGGTTCGGACTGATCGGAAGGAGGCGGGATATTGGGTTCATCGGAGATATCGCCCTGCTTGGCCTCATCCATTATGCTATCGATAGAAAAGGCTATCATATCGGGCATGCTAGGCGGCTTCGGTGCCGACGATAAAAGAACAAAAACACCTACAGCGATGATGCAATGCAGCACCAAAGATACAATGAAGCCTATTGCGCTATCTTTATTCATTGCTCTTTTTCGGTCACGATCGCAAATTTTTCATGGCCCGCCTTTTTTAGGACATCCATGATAGAAATGAAAGAGGAAAATTTCGAGTCTTTATCGTTTTTCAATACGACAAGATCGTTTTTATCGAGTGCGGCAATTTTTTTCTCAAGCTCATCCTCGCTTATTGTAATATCGTCTAGGTAAATTTTAGATTCACTATCCACTTTAATGGTAACTTTTTTATCCTCTTGCGGGTTTTGCGAGCTTGAAGAAGATGGAAGATTTACCTTAATATGCCCCTGCGCAATGAAAGTCGAGACACTAAGCACGATCGCTAACAGCACCAGCATAATGTCGATGAACGGGACGATATTTAGCCCGTCTCGTCTAGGAATGCTCATTTATTTAACCTCATCGTAGCGGTTTAGAAGCACATCTACCTTGCGGACGAAACCGTTGTAGATGATGAGCGTAGGTACGGCGACGACTAGACCGGTAGCCGTAGCTTTAAGGGCAAGCGAGAGACCTTGCATGATAGCCTTGGTATCGATACCGCTTGCGGTACTCATATCAAAAAAGGTGATCATAATGCCGATGACAGTACCTAAAAGACCGATATACGGGGCATTTGAATAAACGATGTAAAGCGTCGTTAGATTTTTTGTCAGAGCCTCTTCGTAAAGCGCCTTGCTTTTGTAATTGCTCGCCTTAACCTTCGAATAAAAAAGCAGCCTTTCGATAGTAAACCACACGACTAAAAAGCTCATAAATCCGAGGATTGCAAAGATAATGTAATCCACGTAATGCGCCAAAAATTCCATAATGCCCATAAGCTCTCCTTAAGAATTTTAAAATTTTATAAATTTAGCAGATCCATTTGCTAAAAAATGAGCGATTTTATCAAAAGTAGATTTAATTTTTACTAAAATTTTGATGAGCGATATTTAAATTATATTTTATCATTTAGCTTTATTTAATGATAACAAAGCATTCGGAGATAAAATTCTAATGATTTTAAAATGTCTTGATAATTAATATAAAATAAAGGATTAATTTTATATTAATTACCGTTTTTTAATCTCATTATCATTTAGGAGTTTCGTATGAAAAAATTTCATCTGGCTTTGTCCTTGTGCGCAGTTCTTTGCTTAAGCGCACAAGCAGACGAGAAATCAAGCGCTACGGACGTATCCAAAAGCAAAGATTCAAATAGGCAAAGCCTGGACGTAATCGAAGTTACTAGCGATTCTAGCACACCTAGCACCGTGGATGATATCAAAATCAATACTCGCAACGCTACGCTCATCAAAGATGTATTTCGCGACATCCCAGGCGTTTATGTGGGCGGCACCAACGGCATGAATCAAAAAATTTATATGCGCGGCGTGAGCGATCGCGGTCTAAATATCACGATTGACGGCGCGAAACAAAACGGCAATACCTTCCACCACAACGCCGATTTACTAATCGATCCGGATCTTATCAAAGCCGTAGAGATCGATGTCGGCGCGCGCTCGGTCGTGAACGGCTCGGGCGCCTTGGGTGGCTCGGTAGCTTTTAAGACTGTGGATGCCAACGACCTGCTCGAAAAGGGTCAGGATATAGGCGCCAAGCTCAAAGTGGGCTATACAAGCAATAACGAAGGCTATTCGCAAAGCGCGATGCTTTATGGCAGGGCGTTTGATAGCCTAGATATGCTTGCTGCGTTTAAGCACTACGGATACGGCTTCGGCGAATCCGGCAATGGCAAACCTACGGGCGGTGATGGCAACGATATAAATTATCTATTCAAGGCGGGCTATAGCTTTTTGGATTTCCATAAAATTTCACTATCTACCGAGCATATGCAGTATAAAGGTCTCTATCCGCTGCGACCGGAATTCGGCTCTTGGCTGAACGGACAGCTGGATAACCACAAATACGAGCGCGATACGCACACGATCAAATACACGTATAATCCAAGCGACTTGCTAGAACTCGACATCACGGGATATTACACCAAACATCAACGCATCGGATCGACTTCAACGAACGTAAAATGGGGCGTCGAGACCAAAGGCAGCAAAATCGGCGCTAAGAGTAAATTTGAAACGGGCGATTTAGCGCATACGTTGCGTTATGGCTTTGATTACTACCGCTCCGAAAACTACGTTAAGCCCGGCAATCTACGCCCCGAAAAGGTCGATAATTATAGCTTTTATATCGAGGATGCTATGCGCTACGGCGGGCTTACGGTAACTCCCGGCGTGCGCTACGAAAGGCACGAGCTAAAGACTTATAACGGCAGAGGCGCTAATATCTCTAGCTACAAATATAAATTTGACGAAGTAAGCCCCGCCTTGGCGCTTGATTACGAGATTGGCGCTGGATTTGGGGCATTTGCGAGCTATGCGCGAGTATTTAGAGGACCCGACGTAATGGAGAGCATGATGGCTGCGGGCACTAGCCGTGGCAGACCGCTAAGCTGGATGGCTAACGAAAATTTAAAAGCCACTACGGGCAACGCCTACGAAATAGGCGGTCGCTACGAAAGCGAGCTAGGAGAGAATTCCTCGGTAAGCCTAACTGCGAAGTATTTCAGGACGGAATATAAAAATCTCATCGTAGATAACAATGCTCGCGGCGGCGTTATCGGCTGCCCGGGAGGAGCAGCAAATACCTTATGCAGGGCTAATGCAGGCGGCGCGGACATTGACGGCGTCGAGCTTTTCGCAAGATTGATATTAGATGATTTGAGCCTTGCTGCGGGTTACACCCACCAGCACGTAGAATATAAAGACCGCGTGCGCAGCGGCTCGGGCTATCTAAGCTCAAACATCATCGGCTACCGCGACTATGGCGATAAATACACCTTCAATGCCGAGTACGCAATCTCTGCGGCGGATCTACTGCTGGGCTATAACTTACTATTTTTCAACTCCAAAAACGTAGCCTCCGCAAATAGCGACGAAAAAACAAAAGTGCCTAGCTACGCGGTTCACGATCTATATGTGACCTACGCTCCGGATAGTGGGCGATTTAAAGGGCTTGAGATCAACGCGGGCGTTTACAATCTCTTTGATAAAGCCTACGCATCGCACTCGCAGCGCAGTACCGATTTCACCGGAGATTCAAATGCTATCGACTGGGAGCCTGGACGAAATTTCAAGCTAAGCGTGGCGTATAAATTTTAAAGCTTACGCGAGATGACGGTACGAAATTTTGCACGCTAAAGCGGCGAAATTTTAAAAATTCAAAGCCCTTGGAATTTCAAAATTCCTAGGGCTTTGTAAATTTGAAATTCTTAGACTTAGAATTTCAAGCTTTTAAATTCTACTAACAAAAATTTTTCTCGTAAAATTCTCATTCGCAATGAAATTCTAGCTTACGGCAAAATCCCCAAAATTAAAAGCGATATCCGCAGCGCTTCACATCCGAAGTTCGTTTAGAATTTATAAAATTCCTCCCGCTTAAAGCGCCGTCCGTTTACTCTTCATCGTTAAAATTCTGTTTTAAATTCTACTTAAAAGGAGAGCCTTTGTTAAATTCTACTAAAAATGCCATTCGCGGGGCATTTTGGACGAAACCGTTCATAGTTTTAGTGCTGCTTTTGCTGCTGCTAATCCCACTAAGCTTTATCGATAATCTTACCTACTCGCGCTCCGAAACCAAGCAGCTCGCGCAGGATTCGATCCTCACACCGGTGGGCGGCGAGCTGCAAATCCAGGGTCTCGCGATCGTCGTGCCCTACGCAGAGATAATCGAAGCGATAGATAAAAGCAACAACGAGCTCATAAAAAGGCGCGTAGAGAAAAATTTCATCATCGTACCTAAAAACTACTCTCTCGCGGCGGAGATCGACCCCACCTATCTAAAGCGCGGGATTTTTCGCGTTCCGATATATAACGGCGATTTTGCGCTTAAGGCGGACTTTGAGGCGATAAACTATACCGAGCTCGGCGTCGATCCTGCGCGGCTAAATTTCGACGAAGCCGTGCTAGTGCTCGGCGTAGGCAATCAAAAATCTTTCACCGCCTCCCCCGCTTTAAGCTTAAACGGCAAGGAGCTTAAGCAATATCACGGCAACACCGAAGCTAAAATTTTTGATCGAAGCCTAATCTACAAGCTCCCCGCTTCCGCGCTGTCGTCTGATTTTAGCATCAGCGGTACGCTTAAAATCCAAGGCGGCGAGGCGCTTCATCTAGCTCCGATCGCACAAAATAGCCGTTTTGAAATTAGCTCTACTTGGTCATCGCCTAGCTTTGGCGGCGGCTTTATCGCCAAATCGCGCGAGGTAAGCGCTAGCGGCTTTAAAGCTTCGTGGGAAGTTACAGGCTTAGCCGCGGGCATTGCTCCTGCGTGGCTAGCAGATCAAGACACGCAGATTGCGATGACGAGCCGGCGCAGCTACGACGATAGAAACGACGCCGTAAGTATCGGCTTCATCGAGCCCGTGAACAACTACTCGCTGATTAAGCGCTGCACGGATTACGCGTTGTTATTCTTAGCGGTGCCGTTTTTAGCGATCTTTTTGTGCGAGGTTTATACTCACGAGCGCATCCACCCGATCCAATACCTATTAATAGGACTTGAGGACGTCGTTTTCTACCTGCTTGTGCTCTCGCTCTCCGAACACATCGGCTTTGCGATCAGCTACGCTATCTCGGCGATCGCGGTAAGCGCGATAGTATTTTTCTACGCAAGCGCGATTTTCAAAGGCGCGCGCTGGGGCGTTTTCATCACTTGCGTTCAGCTCGTTTCATATGCGATCCTCTATGTTATCTTAAATTCCGAAGACTACGCCCTATTAATGGGAAGTTTGATGATCTTCGCGGTGATTTCTTTGGTAATGTATTTTACGCGCAAGCTCGATTGGTACGACACCGCGATCCCAAGCGGCGAGAAAAAACAAGAGCAAGAGCCCGAAATTTAGCCTTTAAATTTGCCGCTAAATTTAATCGCAATGGCCTTTGGAGCTTTAAAATCCAAAGGCCTTTTTAAATTTGCCCGCTAAATTTCGACTGCCAAAATTTCATCTATTTAAAATTTTATCCGCCGCGGCAGACAAACTGCGACCGAGCCGAACGACGCATTTTAAAATTTTGCCCCGCGAGCGGAAGTACGTCGCGACAAAGACAAAATTTAAAGCGCGCCGTTTTAAATTTTAAAATTTCATCTGCGCCGATTTTTGAGTATAATGAGCGAAAAATTTTAAGGATTTTGTGTGATACTTGCTATTGAGAGCAGCTGCGACGACAGCTCGGTCGCGGTGATGGATGAGCGCAGTTTCGAGCTGAAATTTTACGAAAAAATAAGCCAGGAGGCCGAGCACGCCAAATACGGCGGCGTCGTGCCCGAGCTTGCCGCGAGGCTGCATACGGAGGCGCTGCCGCGGATTTTACAGCGTGCAAAGCCCTATTTTAGCGAGCTTAGCGCCGTCGCAGCGACCAATACCCCAGGGCTTAGCGTGAGCCTGATCGGCGGCGTGAATATGGCAAAAGCGCTCGCACTCGCGCTAAATTTGCCGCTCATCGGCGTAAATCATCTCATAGGCCACATTTACTCGCTGTTTTTGCACGGCGAGGCGCGATTCCCGATGGGCGTTTTGCTCGTTAGCGGCGGACACACGATGGTTTTGGATATCGACGCGGCGGGGGGTATCGAAATTTTAGCGACCACGGGCGACGACAGCTTCGGCGAGAGCTTCGATAAGATCGCCAAAATGCTGGGTCTCGGCTACCCGGGCGGCGCGCTCATCGAGGAGCTTGCAAAAGGCGGCGAGCCGAGGTTTGAACTGCCCGTACCGCTAAGGGGCGACAGGCGGCTGGAGTATAGCTTTTCGGGGCTTAAAAACGCCGTGCGCGTGCAGATAGAGAAGCTAAAAGAGGCGGGCGAGCTGGATGAGCAGGCGATGCGCGATCTGGCGCGCTGCTTTGAGGATGCGGCGTGCGCGCACATACTGGATAAATTGCAGCGGATCTTTGAGCTGCGCCGCTTTACGCGCTTCGGCGTCGTGGGCGGAGCGAGCGCAAACCTGCACCTGCGCGGACTTCTAACGGATCTGTGCGAGCGGGCGGGCTGCGAGATACTTTTCGCGCCGATGAAATTTTGCTCCGACAATGCCGCCATGATCGCGCGCGCAGCGATAGAAAAGCTGCGTAAAAAAGAGTTCACGGCACCCGCAGAACTGCAAATCGTTCCGCATCTAAATCTACGCTCGGCATTTGAGTGAAATTTTAAAATTTACAAATAGTCTGCGCCCGCTAGCGAATTCTCGCGCATTGGGCGTTTGAGTAAAATTTTATCTCGCGCTCGCTCACGGTTAGGTTTTGGATAAATTTCGCTTTGAATTTACATATCGCGTTTAAGGCTAGCGCCACGTTTTGTTAAATCTCTTTCATGCTCGCACCGTCATCGGTGCCGCTACCGTTGCACATCCTCGCTGCTTGCAATGTCTGCTAAATTTTGATCAGTTTTGTTAGCTTGTCATTTTTTGCACTTTCTTAATCGTGCAGGAAAGTTACGACTTCGTGTTCTTTTGGCAAGAACTTTCTACCGTGTATACCGCTTTCGCCATATTCTATTAAAGCTTCACCAAGCACCTTATAGAGCTCATCTAAAGAAATTCCGTAAGTGCTGGAATTTATACTTTCTAACTTATATTTGATAAAAAACGGATTATCGACTAGCATTTTACTGGTAGTTTCGTCGTAAATTCGCCTTATATCAAGCTCAATAACATTTCCCTTATAACATAAAATATAAATCTCCTCACCCGTAAATCCATCTCGCGGATCCGGTAAGTGCGGATCACACACAAAGATAAACCAAATATCCCTCTGCCTATCGATGACCCAATCAAGCTGCTCTATACGTTGATCGCCCAATGGAAGTTCACCAAAATTTGCCCTGGAGCTATTTACTATGTCAATAACGCCATATTTCTCAATATCCTCTTTAGAGATATATTCTGCTACGAATGCCATTTTATTTTTCCTTTCTTACATCTATTAACGCTACACTAAAATCATCCTTATCCTCCCAGCCTGGTCTAAATTTAAAATCAATCAAAATATCTCTCAATATTTTAATAACTTCATTATCTGGAATAATAGAATTTATAACATTTACCTCGATAATTTTCCACACCCTTTGAAATTTGCGTCCATCCACTTCTTGATCATATTCGTAGTCCAAAAGAATATCTAAATTATTTCCTTGAATATAAAGCCTCCATAGCTTTTTGCTCCCATAACCATAATCATACCCTTCATTTGGTAGTCTTTTAATTAAAAGAAACCAAATATCTTTTTGTCTATCAACAACAAAATTTCTAGGTAGTTCTTCATAATACGGACTATATTGATAAAAAATTTTACTCAACCCGTACTTTTCATCATCCTTTTTAGTGATGATAGCATTTTCAAACGCCATTCTCTCCTCCTTAAAATTTAATTCTCGGATTATACTACGATATGTTTATATCCGCCTATGCGCTAATAAATATATCGTAGGGTTAAATTTATAATTGATTTTCGCCTCAAACCGCATGCAACGCTCGCATTAAAATTTTTCAAATTCCGAAGCGCAGTTTAAATTTACAGCCACAGCTCGGCGCGCGCCAAAGTGCAGGCCGCCGCACGTTTAAATCTAGCCGCAAATCATATGGCGCTACGCATTCAAAACCCGCGTATATCAGGTGCTGCAATGACGCGCCGAGCTATGCGGGCTCGGTAAATTTCGCCGCGGTGTACCTAAACTTCTATCGCATAGGGGATTTTATCCTTCGCGCAGGCGCCCGCAAAGCCTTTAAGCCGCAGCAAGCAGCTGTCGCAAAGCCCGCACGCAGCGTCCTCGCGCTCGTAGCAGCTCCACGTAAGCTCTAGCGGTACGCCGATTTTAAGCGCTAACGAGACAATCTGCGCCTTGCTAAGGTGCACGAGCGGGGTTTTGATGCGCGGATGAAAGTCGCGGCTCGTGCCCAGCTCAAGCGCTCGCTCAAACGCGCCGATGAAGCCCGCGCTGCAGTCGGGGTAGCCGCTACTGTCCTCCTGCACCACGCCGATGAAGATCGCGTCGCAGCGCTCCTTCTCGGCAAGGGCGGCGGCGATGCTCAAAAACACGCCGTTGCGAAACGGCACGTAGGTGCTCGGCAGATCCGAAAACACGCTCTCGCCGCTTGGCGGTGAAATTTTATCGCTTTGGCTTTGCGATGAAATTTCACCCTCTGCGCGCTTCGATGAAATTTTATCGCCCTCTTGCGGCCCGGCTCCGCTTTGAGATAAAATTTCACCTTCTTGAACCAGAATTTTGCTGCCCTGCGACGGGATTTTGTCGTCGCGAGCTAAAATTTTACCGCCTTGCGGCGAAGGCTCATCGCCCCCTAGTAAAATTTCAGCGTCTTGAATTAAAATTTCACCGCTCTGCACGCAGCTGTCTCGCGCCGAATCTACGGCGAGCGTAGCGCCCGCGGGGCTCGTCAAAAAATTTGCCTCGGTAAAATTTTGCCCGCCAATCTCGGCATTAATATAATTTGCCGCGATAGAATTTTGCTCGTATAGTTCGGCGGCGGAATTTGTCTCGATAAAATTTAGCTCTCCGAGCTCGGCACTCTTGGAATTTGCCGCGCTGTCAATCTCGGTGCCGGTAGTATTTGTTGCGCCGCAAAGCTCCGCAGCACCCTTTCTGATCGGCAAAGTACCGTCCGTAAGGGCGCTTCCGCCGATTTGCGCGATGAAGCGAGCGTCTAAAACGAACCTCTTTGCGACCCCCAAATCGTCGCAAATTTTACTGAAGCACTCGCGCTCCTTGTCCATCGTGCGCTGATTATAATCAAAGTGCAGCGCCACGATCTCGTAACCTTCGCGCTTTGCGATATAGGCGCAGGTCGCGCTATCCATGCCGCCGCTGATCACGCATAAAGCTCTCATTTTCGTCCTTTTTTTGCTAAAATTATACGAAAATTTTATAAAAGAGGGGTAAAAATGATACTTTGCGAGCAGCCCTATCCCGAAATTTTGGACGCTATCGCGGCGGAGCTGGGCGGCGGGAGCGTCGAGCTAATTTTCGTGCGCGGCGAGGAGATGCGGCAGCTAAACGCGCAAACGCGCGGCATCGATAAGACGACCGACGTGCTGAGTTTCCCGCTCGATCCTGCGGCGTTTGCGGGCTTCGGCGAGGATTTGAGCGAAGAGAGCTCCGCGCATGAAAACAGCGGCGGCAAAATTCTAAACGCTGCAAATTCTGCTAGTGAAAATACAGACGCCGCGAATTCTGTGAGCGAAAATTCCAATACCATAAATCCTGAAAATTCCGAGGGCGAAAGTCCTGGCGATGAAAATTTTAAAAATGAGAATTTTGGCGGCGAAAATTTCGCCCCCGCGCTACTCGGCTCGGTCGTGATAAATTTAGACCTCGTAGAGCTGAAAGCCGCGCAGCTAGGGCACGGCAGGGATGACGAGACGGCGCTACTTTTTACGCACGGTCTGCTGCACGTGCTAGGTTACGACCACGAGAGCGACGACGGACAGATGCGCGCCAAAGAATGTGAGATCATCGAGAAATTCCGCCTTCCAAAAAGCCTGATCGTACGAACGGATGAAAGCGAGGAGTAAGCGCTGCGGATAGCAAGCTGCGCGGTAAGCTCTATATGGATCACGAAGTAAAGTTTATATTCGAGCAATAAATTTGAAGTGTCGAGGCATGAGTGAGAAAAATTTTGCGATATATTGAAAAAGTTTATTTGACGTTAGCAGAATGAATTCCTGCGCGTATTTTTAAGTAGAATTCTTATCGCATCAGATATTGCGGAAACGTTATACGACATATTTATGCCCCTTTTAATGAATTTTTATATGCTTTATTTAGTTGAAAAAATGTAAAAAATAAAACTAGCGCCAAGATAATTCCGCTGAATAAAAAGAGTTTTTGTTCAAAGAAATTTTGCCTAAGATCAACTTCGATGATTACTTTATTATCACAATCTCCAAATTCTACGATATGAAGATTTATCATTTTTAAGATTACGCATTTATTATTAATGTATCTACTAAATATAAAATCACAAAAGTATTTTTCTTCATAGTCGTATTTGTTTGTATCAATATGAAAATCGATAAATTCCCAAGAAAAGATTTTGCCATTTCCCGCTACAGATATCTTGCAACCATTACCGCTTTTATAACTATGAAATCTAAAAAATTTCTCTACTGTTCCGGAGAAAATATATGGATTCTGTAAGGACTTCTCACTGGGTACAACTGCATAAGCGGCCAAAAAACATATAGGCATAAGAACCATAGAAAATACGGCAATCATAGCTAAAAAATTATGCTTTTTAGCAAAGCCGAATTTTATTAAATCATTACAATAATCCACGTAACGAAGCGGATTTTTCATTATGTTCCTTTAAATAAACATAGATGGCAGCCCAAAAAGCGCACGCTATCGCAAGTTCGGTACTTAGACTTAACGGCTACCCTCGATACCCACAAAGTGCGAATGAGCGTACAAAATCCAACTGCACTTTCATTAAATTTCGAACGATACATTGATGTATTGTATTGTGCGGCGGATTAAATGCTGCTTAATATTTTTATTACAAACGCGAAATAAAAAGCCTAGAAACAAAGGTTTGTACGAGCTAGCTTCTACATCGCAATTATCAAATACCTTTTCTTGCGGCCTTCTTAATATTTAAGACCGCTATCTTTCGTAGTAAAATAAATTTTTACATTCGAAAAAATAGGCAAATCTTGTAAATTCTCTAGTTCTACCTTATACATACCTTTTTGTAAGGGCGTGCAGGCGATCGTCGCACTATATGCGTCATAGTGTTTCTCGCCCCTATAAATACTCGTTTGCATATACGCGGGGCGTAAATTCCTCGCCTCTGCAAACACGGGTTTTAACTTATAATAAAAATACTCCTTTCCGCGTCCAAATTTATTCGGCTCATTATCTATTTTGTATATCTTTAGACTTAGCGGTATTTTGGTACCGCGCAGCAGCGTTTCGTTCACGTCGTATTCCCCTCCTATATACGTATTTGCGAACTCATCATCCAAGAGCTTCATATCTCTATCGTAATCGTATGAGACAAAATCCAAAGTAAAATATCTACAAATTTTATCATCTTTGTTATTTATATATAATTCCGCTTTATTGCCGGCTTTAGTTAAATTTATATCGGTAAATTCCATAGGAATGCGCGGCTTAATTATCAAATAATTTATAAGCTCCTCCGCCACATAACAAAACAAAATAGACGCCGCTATTATAAAAATAAATTTTAATACTCTCATATTGCTCCATTTATAGGCATTTTAGCGGATTTATCCTTTCGCTTTAAGCATAATAGATTTTATTCACATTCATGAATATATGGATCTTTTAGGGTAAATTCGCCATGATCTCCCAACCAAAACGTCGCATACTCAAAATTATCAATAGCAAATGTCGCATGGTGCTCGCTATACACTCTGCGCGATCTGCATTTTTTGCCTTTGTAATCATAGTGATCTGATAGCTTTTTATAAAACTCGATGCTTTCGTTATCAAAGTCGTAGCCCAGCGCGATATCTTGATTTCGCCCGTCGTAAAAATGGATATAGTCGAAATCGAGGTTGTAATAAACCTTGCAATAACCATTTTCGCCGTTTATTATGGCATCGCTGCAATATTTTTCTAGTTTTAATTTCTCTTTTTCAAACTCATGCCTTAGCTTGGTTTGCTCAGACGGGTCTAAATTTTGTGTTTTCTCAGTAAAAAATTCCTCTTCATACCTAAGCGCCTTCTGCAATAAAATAGCCGCATATTCGGCTCTTTTGGAATAAAAATATAGAAAATAGGAGGTGTATAACATAAAGATAAAACCCGCAAAAATCATAAAATTTCTAAGTAGTTTTTTCAAATCGTTGCCTTTATATGCTCTATATCGGTGCAAATAGTTTTGCCTCTTTCAAAAAGAGCGATGACTTATTATATCCCGTTAAGATTAAAACGCTGCAATTTGATATTATATTTTGATTTTAATCGGATATAAGAACGACAAGACGTAAAATTTATCGTCGTATCATGTAAATTACGCGAGCAAAATTTAGGTGAATAAAATTCGCTTAACTGCACGCCTAGCCAATACTCACGGAGTCTATATTTGTTCCTGCGGACAAACCCTCAAGCGCACCGATTTAGAATTTAAATTTCTTAAATTCTATCTTTTCATCGAAAACCGACATCGTGCGCCGCAGCTCGTCTATATCGACATTTAGCACGGCTAAGAAATACTCTCGTAGCTGCACATATTCATCTTTGTTTGCCATCAAAATATTCATTATATCGACGCTGGCGTTTTCTTTATATAGCACAAGCTGATCGTGAATGCCGAAAAATCCGAGGCTGCCATTATGTAGATGCATAAATATCTTAGAGCCGTAAAGCAAGGTAAGTACCATAGTAAAAATACAAACTATATTTCTAATATTAACACTCACGCTTTCGTCGTCTCCGCCAAGCTTAAGCGCGAGTAAAACCCAAACGGCGATAACGATCTTAAGGGCTAACGGTATTTGCTGCCTCCAACTCCATCTGCAATCGAAGCTAACCGCCATCGCACCGATCTTTTGTAGCTCAAAAAATTTCACAATTTCGCCCTTTTTATAATACGCGACGGTAGAGTTCGTCATCACGAAATATGCTTCGCCCTCGCGCCTAGCCGCCTCTATGAGCGGCAAGGGCACTAGGATAAACATTCGCAATACGCCTAGCTCTGGCGGCCCCACCACGATGATGGCAAAAAACAAAAATATTAAAAATACGCAGCACATCGCAGGGAATTGATATTTAACGTAATCGCGATATAGATGATCCGTGATGATTAATGGGGCTCTGTCATAATCTATGATTATGGTATTATCCTTACTCGAAAGGCTCGCGTCCTTGTCGGTATATGTTTCTGCGCTATCATCCGCAAGCTCCAAGCGGCCTAGCTTTAAATTTGGTTTTAAATTTAGATCGCAAGCATCAGGCTTGTCACTATCTGTCTGCGATCCGCAAGACGCCTTCGCGCGCCTTCTGCGCAAGGCCTCTCTTAGCTCATCTAAATTATCGCTCAAATCGTCTCCTTAAATTTTGCCCGAAATTTTGCCACTCTTTTTTAGCCCGTTCCGCAAACAAACGCTGCAAAAAAGCGTCCGCAATGAATAAAATTTCGCTCGAATTTTAAAAGCTCCGTCTAGCCGAAGTTTACGGGATCCATATCGATTTCGACGGGCAGATGCTCAAGCGCGCGCGCGGCGTTGATTAGCGGCACGTGCGAGCTAGCGCGCAGCAGAATTTCAAAGCGAAATTTCGACGCGATATAGGCGATGCCCGCCTTGCCGTAGCCGATGATCTCAAAGCTCTCGCTCGCCTTCTCTTTCAAATACTGAGTGGAATTTTCGGCAGTATTTTCGGCCGCTAAATTTATAAAATTTTGCGCGATCTCGTTTCTTTCAGGCTTTAAATTCACGTTGTCCGCTTCCTCGTCGCAAGCTGAAATTTGCGCGGCATTTTTTAAATTTGAAGCGTTTTTTTGGGAGCTTAAATTTACATAACTCTCGCGCAAATCCGAGCCTTGAAATTTAAAATTTGGCATCTGTTTACCGTCCTGCTGCGCAGAATTTTGTAAATTTAAAGCGCTTAAATTTGCTCTCCTAGCGTCTAGCCCGTCACGCGATGCAAACGCGCTATCTCCCGCCTGTTTGCGGCGCAAAAGCTCAAGCGCGGCGTTCATTATCTCGCTCGCCGTCTTTTCATTTTTATGCGAGATCAGCACGCGCAAAAGCCGCATATACGGCGGATAGAGCCCCTCTCGAAACTCCGCCTCGTCGCGCAAAAAATCATCGTAGTTTTCGATATAATCCCTAAAAAAGCTGCTCTGGCGCGTCTGTATGACGACCCTGCCCTGCCCCGAGCGACCCGCGCGGCCAGCCACCTGCATCGCAAGCGCTAACGTCTTTTCGCGCGCCCTAAAATCGGGATAGCTCAGATGCTCGTCAATCCCCATTATCACCGCAAGATCCACGCCGTGGTAATCGTGCCCCTTACTAAGCATCTGCGTGCCTACCAAAATGTCGATTTTATGGGCGTTGAAGTTATTGAGTAGCGCCTCTAGCTTGCGCTGCGTGGTGATCTCGTCGCGATCAAATTTTGCGATGCGAGCGCTCGGGAAACGCGCCGCAAGCTGTGCCGCAAGCTCGCCCGTGCCGATCTTGCGCGCCTGCATCACCTCGCCGCCGCAGTTTTCGCAAGACGCCCTGTAAAACGTGCTAAAGCCGCAGTAATGGCACTTCAGCGCTGCAGCGTCCGCGTGATAGCTCATCCCGACGGCGCAAAACGGGCAGCGCACGATCTGCCCGCAGTTTTCGCAAACCATATATTTGTAGTTCGCGCGCGTCGGCAAAAACACGACCGCCTGCTTGCCTGCATCTAAGCTGCGCCCGATCTCGGTTAAAATTTTGGGACTCAACCCCGTTTCGCTCTCGTCGAAAATAAAGCGCTTGGCGCTGCTAAAGTAGGTGCCGCGCAGGCGGAAGTGCGGCTGCTTCGCGTAGGTGCTAAGCGCGGGCGTCGCAGAGCCCAAAACCACGCGGATGCCAAGCTTCTTGCCGACGAAAATTGCGGCGTCGCGGGCATTTAGGCGCGGCGCGGCAGCGGATTTGTAGCTGTCGTCGTGCTCCTCATCCACGACGATGAGGCCCAGATCGCTAAAGGGCAAAAACAGCGCTGAGCGGGCGCCCGCGATGAGCCGAATTTCGCCTGCGTTAAATTTTTCTAAAATTTCACGCTTTTTCTTGGGCGAAATTTTGGAGTGCCAGACGCCGAGTCGCTCGCCGAAATAGCTCTGTAGCCGCTTCGTCATCTGCGGTGTTAGCGAAATCTCGGGCATCAAAAACAGAGCCTGTTTGCCCGCAGCGAGCGCCTGCGCGATCAGCGCGATATAAATTTCGCTCTTGCCGCTGCCCGTATCGCCGAAAATCAGCGACGTCTCATTGGCTTCGGCAAATTTACGCGCTTGCTCCTGCGCGGGGGTGAGGTTTGGAATTTTACCTATTTGAAGCGGGGGTAGCGGCTGCGAAATGGGGCTTTGCGCGGTAGTGTCGAAATTTTGAATTAGGGCAGAATTTTGCGCTGAAGTAGAATTTTGAATCGAAATAGAATTCTCTCTCTCAGTAAAATCCCGCTCTTGGATCGAATTTTGCGCGATAGCGAAATTTTGTTTGTGTGTCGGCTCGAGGGCGGCAACAAAATTTATTGTCGTAGCGGGATTTTGAGCCAATGTAGAATTTTGAATTGAAACGGAATTTTGCTCATCGACAAAGTCCCTCTCTTGGATAGAATTCTGTGCGGCGGTAGAATTTGATGCCAAATTTTGTGAGATAATATTTTGCGCCTGCTTTAAATTTTGCTTTTGCATGGAATTTGGCGCGATGACGGAATTTATGACGGTAACAGAATTTTCTGCGGTAGTAGAATTCCTCCTCAATTCAGAATTTTGAATTGAGGCGGAATTGTGTGTGGCATTAAAATTCCCATCGAGCGTAGAATTTTGTGTGGTGATGGAATCCTGCTCGAAAATAAAATTTTGTTCGCGGGTAGAAGCTTGTTTGCAAGCGGAGACCAACTCACTAACGGGAATTTGCTCGCAAGCGCAATTCCGCTCGGTCGTAGGATCCTCCTGCGAATTCCGCAAATTCTGCGTCGTCTCACTTGAAGGCTCAAAGATCCCGAATGCAACGCCCTTTTCGCAAACATAATAATGCGCTATAAAATTTGCTAGTATAATTTGAAACTGCGTAAATTTAAGCTGCGAAATCTTTAAAATTTTCTTAGTTTTGAAGCTCGGCTTTGCAACCTCGCGCAGAATTACGGCGGATTTGATACTTGATTTTATGGGAACGGATACGATTTGATAAGCTGGGATTTTAAAATTTAAACTATAAGTAAGCGGCTTTAGGCTGGCGCCCAAAACCGCAACTTCATAATAGAGCATTTAGCTATTGAGCTAAGGATTGGCAAAGCTCGTCTTTGTGATCGCAGTCGAATGAACCTACGTTTCTACCCGCTGCCGTAGCCAAAGCCGATGTCGGATAGTAATCAAAAGTAGTACTCTTGCCTGCTACGCTAGCCCTATATGTAGACGTTGCGTTAGCATTGCCGTTCGTAACCAAAGCCCAGCCGTTCCTACCGCCATCTCTCATAGGATAGATAGGTTGCTGCAAAACGCCTTCAAAAAGAGTGGCATTGTCTGAACCCTCCAAAGCAGGCCACATAGTCACGCCCCTCATCATATTCTCGCTTCTAACTAGCGAAAGTCCGCTTCTAATGGCGGCGATATCCCCACGCATCTTAGCGATTGTAGCATCATCGCGCGTAGCGGCTAATCTAGGCACCGCAATGCCCGCCAAAATACCTAAAACGACGATGACAAAAACAAGCTCTATCATCGTAAAAGCTTTTAAATTTTTCATGTTAAATCCTTTGATTTAAAGTGAGATGATTATAGCCAAATTTAAATAAAATTAATTTTAGTTAAAGAAAAAATCCTGCATTTTAAATGGAATTTTGTGAAATTTCATTAAATTCTGCGATTTTTTGTCCGAATTTTACGGACGTATCAGCCGGGGTTTCAAATTTTAAAAACTCGCTTTGCGCTACGAGTACGATCGTTGAGCCCAGCTCGAAATTTCCCAAATGATTGCCCTTTTTAAATTTTAAATTTTCATATTCGTAAAGCGCCTCAGCTCTACTTGCGCATGCATTCGTCTGTATTCGCGTATCGAAATCAAATCTCATCTTGCCGACGTTTAAAGCACCCACGAAAACCATCCATAAAATCCCGCCGTTTCGCATTTTGCACTTCAAAATCACGCGCTCGTTTTTAGCGTAGAGGTTTGGAATTTTAAGTAAAAGCTTCTTCGCCACGCTGTAGAGATCGGCAGGGATATAAAGCGCCTGCAGCACGCCCAGATCGCACGGCGCGTGATAATGATGATAATCACGCGGGCTTAGATAGATATTTGCGTAGCTTAAATTTGCGCCGCTTGTATTTTTGCGGCATTGGGCGTCCTCTGCGCTCGTTTCGCGGCTCGCGCTATTTTCATCTCTGTAAATTTCAGCTCGCACGCCGCTTGCGGCATAAGTTGCGCCGCCGCCTATGATTTTCGCTTGAGCGGCGTCCGCGGCGTCATCTAATTTTTTAACCGCGCCGCTTTCGCTTGCAGTAAACGTGCGCCCCAATAGCTCGCTAAGGCTATATTCACAGCCCTTTACGCTAAAAGCCCGCAGATCGTCGCAGCATCCGCTCTCAAAGACCACACCGTCGCTAGGGCTTATAAAAGCCGCCTCGTCTGCCGCTATCTCGCGCGGGCGCAGCAAGCGGCGGGTAAAAAGCGCGTTTAGGCTCGCGTAGCTTTGCGGCGGATCAAATTCGCTCATATCGATTTTGAAAAATTCCACATATTTGCGGTTGATAAAATTTTGTATAAATTTAGGAAATTTCACCGCGGCGATAACCCCAAAAATCCTCGAAATAAAACTTCTCATCTATGCCTTTCTAAGCTTAAGCAGCGCGATTTCGGCATCCGCAAAGACCCTTATCGGCGGGCCCCAAAACCCTACGCCGCTGCTTACGTAAATTTGCTTCAGCCCGTCGTTATACAGCCCGTAAAGATACTTCTGGCTAAGCAGCACCAAAAGCGTCCACGGGAAAATTTGCCCCGCGTGCGTGTGTCCGCAGATACACAGATCGACCTCGTCGCGCACGAAATCCACGACGTATTTGGGCTGATGCGCGAGTAAAATTTTAGGCTTATCGGGGTCTGCCTGCGCTAGCGCAGCGCCGAGATCGGGCTGCATGTATCCGAAGCGAAAGCCGCTAAGATCGTACACGCCCATTAAATTTAGCCCTTCAAATTCCACGCTTTCGTTTTGCAGCACCCGCACACCCGCTTTTTGCATCGCCGCTATAAGCCCGCTTGCGTCGCCGCGGTAATATTCGTGGTTGCCCGTGACGAAAAAGATAGGCTTTTTGATCGCCTCAAGAGGCTGCAAAATATCCCCGAGCTCATCCGAGCGCAGATCAAACATATCGCCCACGATCAGTAGCGCATCATAATTTAGCGAGTTTATCTGCGCTACGACGCCTTGCAAAAATTCCTTTTTCAAAAACTCGCCCAGATGCACGTCCGAAATAACGACGAAGCTTAGCTCGCGAGCTAAGTTTTTGATTTTTATTTCGCGCTCGGTGATTTTTGGAATTTTTAGTGCATTATAAAGCCCCTTAAAAATATAGCTAAACGCCATTATTACAAAGGTTACGTCTATAAAGGTTTTTAAAAATTTTCGCCTGTTTTGGCTAAATTTAACTACATGCGCAGCGGCGCTTAGCACATCGTAAGCAAGGCAGATAAAAAAGAGCGAAAAGGACGCTGCCATGCAAAATACGCAAGCTTTATAAAGCAGCTCATTTTTAAAGCTTCCATTAAGCCCAAAACCCACAAAAAATATCGCATCTAAAATCGCCAAAGCTACGCAAAGCAAGCTCAAGGCAGGGCGAAAGATCACGAAATTTTTATATGGCGTAAAGCGCGCGCCGATCGACTTATAAACGTAAAGATTGAAAAACAGAAATAAAACCGTACCGACGATCGGAAAAATATAGGCGCTTTTCAAACTCTAGCCTTGGATATACTCGTCCAGCTTATCTTTATCAAAGCCCGTGATTTCTTGCTTATCGTCCAAAATTAGCGCGCCACTCTTTTTAAATTTAGTGATGGTGCGCGAAAATGTTTCGGGGGTAACATTTAGAATTTTGGCTATTCTAGTGTATTTTGTGCTCATAAAAATATCAAAATTTTCGTTGATAAACTTAGCGATTTTGCCGTCGCAGCTAAGCACGACTTGATTATCAAAGACCGCATTTAGCGCGCGGATCTTTTCAGACATCGATTTTAAAAGCTCCAGGCAAATTTTAGGATCGCTCATAAACTCGTTTTTAAATTTTTCATAATCGATCTTTAGCACCTCGCCGTTTGTCGAAAACACGCCACTTGCAGGATAGCTCGTCTCTTCGAAATTTACCATCTCCGCCACGAGCGAGATGGGGCGGATCTCGCGCATATGGATCTCGCGCCCCTTTGCGGAGGTTTTATAGATTTTTAAAATTCCTTTTAGCAGGATTAATAGATACTGCGAGCGCTCGCCCTCGAAAAATAAAATTTCGCCCTTTTTGTAGCTTTTATGGATGCTAATCTGCTCCAAACGATCGATTTGCGCTGCGCTTAGAGCTTTAAAATAAGGAATTCTCTCAAGCATCGCCGTAACCTATTTTTTAAGCAGGTCTCTTATCTCGGTAAGAAGCTTAATCTCTTCGCTAGGCTCCGCAGGTGCTGCCGGCTCAGGCGCAGGAGCGGGCTTTTTAAGCTTATTGATCGCCTTGATCGCGCAGAATATACAAAACGCGATGATGATAAAATCGACCGTTACCTGGATAAACGAGCCGTAGTTTATCGTAACGGCCGGGGTCTGCCCCACCGCTTCTTTTAGCACGATCTTAAGATCGGTAAAATTCATTCCTCCCGTAAGAAGTCCTAAAACCGGCATCATAATGTCGCTTACGAGCGAGGTTACGATCTTGCCGAAAGCCCCGCCGATGACGACGCCCACCGCCATATCGATGACGTTGCCTTTCATCGCAAATTCTTTAAATTCCTGAATGAAACCCATATTTTCTCCTTAGATAAGATGCGCCGATATTAGCCTATTTTTGCTTTGTTTTTGCTTTTTATTAGGAAGTAAAAAGTATAATCCCAGCTTAAATTTAAACCCAAAGGACCTAAATTGTATCGCTTCGCTCCATCGCCCACCGGCGATATGCATATCGGAAATTTACGCGCGGCTATTTTTAACTACATCTGCTCTCTACAGGATAAAAGCGGCTTTATTTTACGCATCGAGGATACCGACACTGCGCGCAATATCGAAGGCAAAGATCAAGAGATCATCGAAATTTTAAAGCGCTTCGGCATCTCGTGGCAGAGTCTGTATTATCAAAGCAAAAATTTAAAATTTCATCAGCAATTTGCCGCTAAGTTACTCGCCGAGAAAAAGGCGTTTTGCTGTTTTTGCAGTGAGGAGGAGCTTGAAGCGAAAAAGCAAGCCGCCAAGGACGCGGGCGAGGCTTATCGTTACGACGGGCACTGCGAGCATTTAAGCGATGAAGAGGTGCTAAACTGTGAGAAGCCTTTTACCATCCGCCTTAAAAAACCTGATCACGCGCTGGAATTTACCGACGCAATCAAGGGCCGTATCGCATTTGAGCCGCAGAATATCGACAGCTTTGTTATCATGCGTGCGGACAAGACGCCAACTTATAACTTCGCCTGCGCCTGCGACGATATGATGCAGGGCGTGAGCTTCGTAATCCGCGGTGAGGATCACGTCTCAAACACCCCGAAGCAAAACTGGATCCGCCAAAGCCTCGGCTACGAGGGCGAGATCAAATACGCGCACCTACCGATCATATTAAATTCCGAAGGCAAAAAGATGAGCAAGCGCGAGGATAGCTCGTCGGTAAAATGGCTGCTTCAAAGCGGCTACCTGCCCGAAGCGATCGCGAATTATCTGATCCTACTGGGTAACAAAACGCCGCGCGAGGTCTTTAGCATGGATGAGGCGGTGGAGTTTTTCGATATCGCTAAAATTTCAAAAAGCCCGGCGAAATTTGACGAGGACAAACTCGCCTTTATAAACCGCGAGCATATCAAAAGAGCGAGCGAGCAGCGCCTGGCGGAGCTTTTTGAGCTTGAGCCAAAATTTTCGCCTTTGATAAAATTTTACACTCAAGAAGCGAGCCTAATCCCACAGATCAAAGAGAAGATCGCAGCGATCTACGGCGCGAAAGATATCCCGCAGGAGTGGGCGGCGCAGGCGCAGGCGCTGCGAGAGGCGATCTTAAATTTATTAAGCTCAAACGGCGCAAGCGCGGAATTTAATGATTTCAAAGCGGCGCTTTCGCAGGCTACAAGCTTAAAGGGCAAGAGCCTGTTTATGCCGCTTAGGTTTTTACTAACCGGCGCGCCCCACGGACCGGAGCTTAGCGAGCTGTATCCGCTGATCCGCGCCGATCTGAAGGAGATCGTATGCTAGCAAACAGCCTGATCTACGGCGCGCTCATCACTCTGCACTACGCGCTGCAAGCCTATATGATCGTGATCTTTATCGCGTGCGTTTTGAGCTTCATCCGTCCAAATCCGTTCGGTAAATTTTATAAAATCTACCGCGTCATCTCTGCGCTTACCGAGCCCGCGTTCGCGCTGGTGCGCCGCTATCTGCCTACGACTTTCGGCGGGTTTGATCTTTCGCCGCTTCTTATCCTACTCGTGCTTAATTTCTTTGACAGCGCGATAATCTATATCATCAATAGGACGGTCATTTGAAAATATTTCTGAAATTTAGCCTTGTTTTAGGACTGCTGTGCGCCGCAAGTAGCGGTAAAATTTTAAGCTACGAACAGATCAAAGACGAGCCAAAATCCCTAGCCAAGGACTATTACATCTATCGCCTAATAGATGAGACGAAATACAACAAAGCGGAGATTAGAGCCTTAAAACAGAGCATCTTTCGCTACAAGGGCAAACTAAAAGAGAAGCTAGATAGAATTTTCGGCGCCATTCGCCCTCCTAAGCGTCCGGATCGCTGCGCAGGAGTAACGGCGGCAAATATTTTAGATGCAAATTTAACCTGCAAAAAGGCGCGCTCCTATCCAAATTTTATCGCCAAGCTAAGTCCGTCCGTGCGCGAGACACTCGCTTCGCAACTAGAGAGTCACCAAGACGCGGCTTCGCGAAACGCCGTAAATTTACTGCGCGGATTTAACGACGAAAATCCGAGCGAGTATTTTATGCAAAGCCGCAATGCGCAAAACTACTTTTTATATTACGACTACTTAAAAGGCGCGGGCAAAGACGCTCTGATCGACATCGACGCCGACGCAGCCTTCGTAAGCGAACTAGCTTCACAAAAAGGCTTCAAAGCGGTTCTTAACGACGCACTAATCAACCGCAAATACCCACGCTTGCGCCGCTCGCTCACGGGCGTCGATCCGCTAACCGCGGAGAAGGACGTAGCGTTTATGCTCGGCGTAAATGCCGTCATGCAGGGCGACGAAGGGGCGGCGCTTGCGTTTTTTAGCCGCGCAGCAGCGAGCTTTGAGAAGCCTCACGATGTACACAATGCGAAATTTTGGATCTACCTGCTAAATGGAGATCAAAATGTCTTGCGCCAGCTTGCTAGCAGCGATTATTACAGCCTCTACGCGCTGTACGCCAAAGAGGTCTTGGGAAATAAAAATTTAAACATCATCATCCCAAACCCCGCTAAAAATTCCATCGAAGGCTACGATATCACCGATCCTTTCGCTTGGGTTCGCACAAAAAATAGCGCCGATAGAATGTCTCGCGAGCAGCTTTTGGAATTTGCCAAAAAATTCGACACCAAGCAAAGCATCGGCGAGTACTCATATATCATGAATAAAGCAAGCGGCGGCAAGGACAACTTCTATCCGACGCCGTTTATGGAGTATATCGGCGACGGCGACAACCGCCGCAAGGCGCTAATTTTAGCGCTCGCTCGCCAAGAAAGCCGCTTCGTACCCGCATCGGTATCTACGTCGTATGCGCTTGGGATGATGCAATTTATGCCGTTTTTGGCTAACGAGATCGGCAAAAAGCAACTCAAAATCGACGGCTTCGATCAAGACGACATGTTCCGCCCGGAGGTCGCTTACCGCTTCGCCAACATCCACATCGACTGGTTAGAGCGCAAAATTTACAGCCCGGTTTTCATCGCATACGCTTACAACGGCGGGCTCGGGCTCGTCAAAAAGATGCTTCAGCGCGGCGATATGTTTAATAAGGGCAAATTTGAGCCGTGGCTTAGCATGGAGCTCGTGCCGTATGCCGAGAGCAGAGACTACGGCAAAAAGGTGCTCGCAAATTTTATCATCTATTCGCAGATCCTCGATCCGCGCGCGAAAGTCTCGGTGCAACAGGAGCTGCAAGATCTGCTGGTACCGAGCAGAAGCGACGATTTTAGATAAATTTACGAAGCGGCGAAATGAAAGCAAAGCGAAATCTTATAGTTAAAATTTTAGCCGCTTCGGCTTTTATCTGCGAAATTTGCGCGGCGACTCAAAATTTTTCGGCTACTAAAGATGCCGCGAAATCGCTTAAAGAGGATGAAATTTTAATCCTTAAAAGCGATCTTGCCGCTGCCAAAAAACAAGGCGGCGCGCTGCAAGAGCTAAATTTAGAGGAAAGGGAGATTGCAAAAAACGCGCTTAAGCTTCCGTTTGAAATTTACGAGCTGCGCCTTTCGGAGGATCAAAATACGCTCTTCGGTTTGGGCGACGACAAGGGCGGTATCGTCCTGATCGATGTTACCTAGCCGCACACTCTAAGGCTTGCGGGCATATTTTCTTTTCCGCAGCATGAGCTTGATCCCGCTTACATAGATATCGCGCAGAGCAAAAACGGCGAAAGTCTATTCGTCGCCGATCCGAATTTCGGAATTTATAAGCTGGATCTTAGCGACCGAAGGGATATTAAAATTTCGGCTCGGCTTGAGGCGCGATTTGTAAATAAAATAGAGCTTTCAGCCGACGGACACACCCTTTTTGCGAAGGATTTTTTTAGCACCCTTACCGCCTATGATGTAAAAGATAATAAATTTACGCAGCTTGCTTATTTTATCGCCCCTTCCAAAGTCGATAAGCGGGAATACGATTACGCTTGCGCACCGCATAGATTATCCGAAATAAAGGAGCTCGGCGATCTAAAACTGCTATCTGAGAACAAACTCTTGCTGGCAAGCTGGACGGGGTTTTATATTTTAGACATATCGGATATGGATAAGTACCGTACAAATGCCGCGCAAAGCTTTAATATCTTAAAGCAGGTCCGCTATATCGCTCATCCGCATTTAGAAATCGATAAAATGACGCTATCCAAAGACGGCAAACGGGTATTTTCATCAAATTGGAGCGAATTTGGGCTGTATGATTTAGGCAAAAACGACACGGCCCAATCAAGCGCGTATTACAGCGGCGCGCACTTAAATAATTTTAAAGTCATAGAGGATCTAAATTTAGCCTACTTAGGCAAAAAAATATCCGAAAAGGGGGAGTTTCCAAGCATAGATCTGATCGATTTTAGCAACAAACTCGACCCCGCCCCGATAAAAAG
This sequence comes from uncultured Campylobacter sp., assembly GCF_938002845.1. Classification (GTDB taxonomy): domain Bacteria; phylum Campylobacterota; class Campylobacteria; order Campylobacterales; family Campylobacteraceae; genus Campylobacter_B. Next base: position 90,569 of record NZ_CALKZP010000050.1, on the reverse strand, counting down.
ATATCTCTTTCCGCAGAGCCTAAAAGGCGTAAGCGTCGAGTCTCGCGGCAAATATCTATTCTTTTCCTATTTTACGAAAAACGGAGCGTTCATAAGCGGGCTTGATCGCGCTTCGTTAAGCTCCGCCGAAAAATCCGCGCAATCTGCGCAGATGCAAAATGAAAATTTAGCCGAAAAAAGCCCTGAAGGAAAAGGCGCGATCTGGGAACTTCCTTACGCTAAAAACGGCTTTAGAACCGTCGATAACATAATAAAATCTCCGCAAGGATATCTGCTCCTTGCAAGCGCAAACGATGAATACCGAGTCTCGCTAGTTGCGTTAAGCGAGCAGGGAGCTGAGCTTTGGCGCAAAAAATTAAATATGGTATCCGCAGCCAATATGCCGGTAGCGGCGATGGACTCGTACGCGCTTTTGGATAATCAAATTTTAGACGCCGAAACGAAAAAGATAATCTACGAATTTTCTATTAAATTTAAAGAAGTAGCGAGCTTCGGCGATAAATTTGCGGCGATAGACGAAAACGACGATCTGTGCTTTTACGAGAGAGAAAAACTGCTATGGAAGAAAAAGCTAAATATCGCAAAGAGCAAAAGGCCGTTTGACGGCACCATGACAAAGATAGCCAAAATATCCGAAAGTGAAATCCTGCTCATCATCAAAAAAGACGGATTTTTAAAATTTAACGCCAAAGGCGAGGAGCTTTGGCATAAGAGCGTAAATTTCGCCCGCACGAAGGATGGCGGCGTCTCGGACGAACTCGTAATGGATCAAAAAGCGCAGCCGTTAAAAGCAAAGGACGGATCGATATTTCTGCTGGCAAAATTCGGCGCGAATATCGCAAAATTTGACGCTTTCGGCAATGAAATTTGGAGAAATCAGATTTGTGGAAGAGATCGCAGCGTCTGCGATCTGCCCGATACGCTAAACGCGACCTATAAATTAGCAAACTACAAAGAGGGGCTACTTCTAATCGGCGCAAACGACGCTTCGGAGGATCAGACGATATTTTTAGAGCTTAATCTGGACGGCAATATATTGCGCGAAAACAAAGCGAAATTGTAAGATTTTTGGCTCAAAAGCGCCGTAAGCACGGATGACGGAGGCGTTTTAATAGGCGGAGGCACTCACGGCGACGATACGGTCATAATAAAAATCCGCTCCGACCTGCCGCTGGATCAACAAAAGATCAAAAATTTAAACAGATAAACTATCCGCAGCTTATCCGCCGCAAAGGCTGTGGCAGGTTTAAATTTAGCCGCTTTTGCGGTCTGCTTGCGGTGATTTAAAATTTCGTAACTTCTGATATGCAGGTCGCCGTTTAAATTTCGGCAAGCTTTAAATTTTAAATTTGCGCTTGCCGACTGCGACGTTTTAGTTAAATTTAACGGCGCGGGGCCTGTAAGCGCGAGATGATTTAATCGCGATTTAAATCGTGCGGCTCCGCGAGCCGTTTTAAAATTTAGCGATCAAATTTACTATTTAAAAAGCCCTTTGATCTTGTCAAAAAGCGACTTTCCGCCGCCTGCGGAGGTTTCATCTTTATGATCTTCTGCGGCGGAATTCTCGCCGCCGTCTTCTATCGTATCGCCGCTGTACGGGGCGGAATTCTCGCCGCCTGCTTGCACTGTGCTGCCGCCGTCCGTTTCTATTGCACTGCCGCCCGCTGCATTGACGCCGCGCGAGGCGGAGCTTTTTTCGTCGCGTTTCTCGCCGCGCAAGGTAAAATTCTCTCTGACCATCCTAACGCCGCCGCCTGCCTTATCTCGCTCTATCGCTTCGCCGATCTGCTGCGCAGCGATTTCCGCATAGATCAGCGCGCCCTGAGTATCGCAATTAAAAAGATTTGAAAACGACTCGGACCTATTAAGATCAATCGGATTGGGCTCAACCACTTCGGTAGCCTCAAGTAGCCCTACTTCAAGCTCGCGCGCCAAATTTAGCGCCTTTAAAAACACGGGCAAATTCTGCGCATAAAACTCATCTATCGCCTCTTTTATCTCGCCGCCCGCCTCATAATCGCGCAGCAGTTTCTGCACGCTAGCAGCGCTAAGATACGCGCCGCAGCAGTAATTTTCGATGATCTCGTTATGAATTTGCCCGCTAAATTCCGCTAGAAATTCCGCCGGCAAAACCTCGCGCCAATCGCTTATGTAGGTTTTAAATTTAAAGCTTTGCTCCGCCAAAAAGCTAAACGCCGTGCCGCGCGTGTAAAAATACTCTCTAAAATAGCCCTGCGCCACGGCTATATGAAATCCGTGCGTTTTATTAAAAATCCTCTGCGTGCCGTACTGCAGCGCCGAGCGGAAGCCGTCCGCGTATTTTTCTACATAAAATTCATCCATCTCTACCTCGCGCGCGATTTTAGCGATAGCCTCAAAATCGCCTTTCTGCGCGAGCTTTAGCGGCTCAAAATACCACTGCGAAATTTCCTCTTTGCCGATCGCGTGGTAGCTTATGTCGTAGCCCACCTTCTCTCCTTTAATCTTTCAGATCGATCTGCGGCTGCCAATACAGCGACTTTGAAACTTTACGAAATTTCATCGTGGCGCCCAGATCATTTGAGGTGCGGTAGCTAAGCACCAGCTCGTCCTTATCGCTCTTAGGCGCGGTGATCTTGTAGCGGCTCGACCACGCGATCTTAAAAAGCTCCTTTTGCAAAAGCGGATCTCCGTCGTGCAGCGGCACTACGTTTGCGTTTACGCCGTTAATCTGCACCGCACGGATCTGAATCTCTTTAGGATAGGAGGTGAGCAAAAATACCTCGTCCTCCGCGGCGTTTCTAAGCTCGGGCGCGACGGGATTTAGATAGGTCGCCACTCCCAAATATCGATCGCCTGCACGCACCGATTCAAATTTTTGCGTGTAGGCCAGAAACTCGTTTTTAAGCGGATCGTGACGGGGATCGTTTGCGGAGCAGGAGTTTAAAAATAGCGCTAGCGCGGCTAGGAGCGAGCCCTTTAGCAGGCCGTTTAGCGCGCCGCTAAAATAAAATTTCTTCATCGATCTTCCTTTGAAATTTTAGGCGCATTTTAACGAATTTTGCTTTTTAAAAGGCTAAATTCGCTACAATCGCTCATCTTAAAAAGCCGGATTTTAAAAATGAAAAGACTTGCTATCGCATTTTCAGGCCCTTCCAACAGCGGCAAAACGACGCTAATTTGCAAGATCGCTAAAATTTTTATCGCTAGCGGACTTCGGACTGCGATCGTAAAGCACGATCCGGGCGATAAGGCGCGCTTCGACGTAGAGGGCAAGGACAGCGCCAAATTTAGCGAGCTCGGCGCCGAGACCGTCGTGATGAGCCCAACGCGGACGAGCTATTTTTCGCAGCGCTGTATGCAGATTGACGAGGTCGTGCGGATGCTCGGAGATTTTGACATCCTGCTCGTAGAGGGGCTAAAGACGCTGCCGCTGCCGCGCATAAGCCTGTTTCGCGACAGGATCGATCCGGCGTATCTGCCATTTTCGGATGCGATCGCTTCAAATTTAAGCGGCGAGCAGATGGATAAATTTTGCCGCGTAAATTTCGACATCAACGATGCTGCGGGCATTAGCGAATGGATCTTAAAAAACGCCAAAAAAATGTAAAGGAATAAAATGCAAGAGATCGTAAAATCAATCCAAAATATCGCGCTACAAATCGCCGAGGAGCTGAAATACGCGGACTTCGGCTACACAGATCATCACAACAGCACGGGCGATACGCAGCTCAAACTCGACGTAAAAAGCGACGCCATAATCGAGGCGGAATTTCGCAAAAACCCGCTCGTACGCGCCCTAATCAGCGAGGAAAAAGATGAAATTTTAACGCTGCGAGAGGACGCGCGCCTAATCATCGCTTACGATCCGCTCGACGGCTCTAGCTTGGTGGACGTAAATTTTGCTGTGGGCTCGATATTTGGCATCTACGAGGATGAAATTTCGCCCGCAAACTTAAAAGCGGCGATCTATTGCATCTACGGACCGCGCCTTGAGATGGTCGTTTGCGAGGACGCGCCGAAGCTTTATCGCCTAAATCGCGAGGGCAAATTTAGCTTCGTAAAAGAGCTGCGCCTACAGCAAAAAGGCAAGCTAAACGCCACCGGTGCGACGCAAAAGGGCTGGAGCGATCTGCACCGAAAGCTCGTGCGGGCGCTGTTTGATGAGGGCTACCGCCTGCGATACAGCGGCGCAATGGTAAGCGACCTGCATCAAATTTTATTAAAAGGCGGCGGACTTTTCAGCTACCCCGCTACTAGCGATCATCCGCGCGGCAAGCTTCGCGTAACCTTCGAGGTTTTGCCGTTTGCGTTCATATTCGAGCGCGCTGGAGGCGCCACCAGCGACGGCGCGAACGGATCGCTTTTGCAACTTAAAATCGAGAAAATCCACCAAAGCAGCCCTTGCTTTTTCGGCTCGAAATACGAGATCGCAAAGATGCATGAAATTTACGGCGAGAAAAACTGATGGCTGATACCGAGAGCAGCGCGCCGCGCGACGTTTACGACGAAATTTTGGATAAAAGCTTAGCCGCGCTGCAAGCGTGCCAAGCCGAGCACAACCTCACCAGCTGCCTGGAGTGCGAGAAGCTGCTAGATTGCGCGGTGCGCGACAAATACGTCAAGGCGGTCTATGAGAGCATGTCGCACGGCGCGACGGGGGATTTTTCGTTTTAAATTTAGCTATTGCGATCGCGGAATTTTACGAAGCAGGCTACTTAAAGCCCTTGCCTCGCGGGCTTTTCACGAAGATGGCTACGGCGTGAAATTTACTCTGCGGCGTAAATTTAATACGGCGGCGCGCAAGATTTGCTTTGCGGCGCGGAATTTGCCCCGCAGCGAAACGATAAAATTTACGGCGCGTTAGCCTCGCGGCGGGGTCTGCTTTGTGGCGCGTCTGTTTTGCGGGCAAGGTTCTGCGGCTGCCGATAAAAATTTAAAATGAGGGCGTAGCCAAATTGCGGGCGCGGCTAAATTTCAAACGCACATACGGTTAATTCGGCACGCGGCTAATTGAAGCGGACAAACGTTGATCGGGCTCCGCGATCGGATTTTTAAAATTTACGGATAAAATTTTAAGGCGCGATTTCGCTTCGCAAAATTTCAGCCGCGATTTACGAGCGCGGATACGCAAATGTCTGAAATTACGCAGAGCCCCGGCGGGCTAAATTTTACCGCCGCGATCTTAAAATTTACGCGACTAAAACTTACCGACTTGCGCGAGCCGCCGTTTACCGCCGATCTAAATTTTGCCTTGTTAAATTTAGCTCACGACTAGAGTGATGGCTCTGCTACCAGCGATGAAATTTAAATTTCGACTTGCGGAATTTAACTCGAAAACTTAGCGGCGCAGGCGAGACGACGGATTTTGCCTCGCAAAATTCTAGCCGCAAAATTTAAAGTGCAAATTTAAACTACGATCTATGCGTTAAAATTTAAAAACTAAATTTGAAGTCTAGTGAGCGGGTCCGCCACACAAATGCTCGTATAAATTTCAAGCACTAATGCTCATATTGAAATTTTGCGACTGAGCGTGCCGCGCGAAGCGCTCGCCAAAATTTCAAAGCCGAGCGCGCTACGACGCACGCGTTAAAATTTTAAGGCTAAGGCGCATTGCGGCGGCGGTTGCGTTAAATTTAAAAACCGATCGGCTGGCGCGCGGAATTTTAGGATTGATCCATTCGCGAAGCTGTGCGTCATTGATCTGTTCGCAAAGGCGCGCGTCATCGCTCTATCTGCAGCGCCGCGCATTGAAATTTTAGACAGATTTGGGGGATATAAACAGAGGAATGCAGCCATTCGTACAAGGGGTTTTGATGGGGTTGGGCGTTAGCGTGCCGATCGGCCCGGTAAACGTACTGATAATGTCCTACGCGCTACGAAGCTACACCAAGGCGCTGTGCCTGGGCCTCGGCGCCATGAGCGCGGATATGCTCTATCTGGCGCTCTCGGCATTCGGGATATCGCAGTTAGCCAAAATTCCGATCGTTTTTACCTGCATATCGGTATTTGGCGCGTGCTTTTTGCTCTACATGGCGTACGCGATCTGGCATGGCGCGGCTAGCTCGGTGCAACCTGCAAGCGTCGAGGCTTGCTCAGGCGCGGCGCTTTATGGCAAAGGCTTTTTAATAAATTTACTAAATCCATACGTCATTATGTTTTGGCTCAGCGTCTCTGCCGGCACCGCGCGAGCAGATTTTGCGCTTGCTCTTGCGGGGCTTGTAAGCGGAATCTTAGCTTGGATCACGCTTTTCCCGCTTGCGATATATCTAGCTCGCAGCAAGCTTCCAAATATAGTAGTGCGGGCATTTGCATATATCTCGGCGTTTATTTTGGTATTTTTCGCACTAAAGCTTTTATACGCTATAATTTTTGCTAAAATTTAAACCAAAGGATGGCTTATGAAACCGATTGAAATTCTAAAAGAGCTCATCAAATTCCGCTCGCTCACGCCTAGCGACGACGGAGCTTTCAACTACGTCTCGATGCTGCTGGCGGACTTTAGCGAGGATAGATTCGAGCTAAACGGCGTAACTAACGCGATTTTTACCAAGCGCTTCGGACAGGGTCCGCATCTGTGCTTTGCCGGGCACATCGACGTAGTCCCTCCGGGCGAGGGCTGGGCGAGCGATCCGTTTGTGCCGGTGGAAGCGGACGGCTTTTTATACGGGCGCGGCGCGCAGGATATGAAAAGCGGCATCGCAGCGGCGATCTGCGCGCTAGCGGCGGCACACGATTTTAAGGGCACGCTAAGCCTACTACTAACCAGCGATGAGGAGGGTGACGGCATCTACGGCACGCGCGAAATGCTCTCTAAATTGCGCGAGCAAGGTGCCCTACCCGACTTCGCAATCGTTGCGGAGCCTACATGCGAAGTGCGCTTCGGTGATACCATTAAGATCGGCCGTCGCGGCTCGATTAACGGCGTCCTCACACTCACGGGTATCGGCGGGCACGCAGCCTACCCAGATAAATGCATCAATCCTGTCCACATTTTAGCGCCGGTGCTAGCAAGCCTCGCGGGGCATGATCTGGACGCGGGTAGCGAGGATTTCGCTTCGGCTAAGATAGTCATCACCGACATTCGCGGCGGTTCGCAGGTAGTAAACGTAACACCCAAGGACGTACGCGTGATGTTTAACGTACGCGGCGGCGTAGGGCTGGGGCTAGAAGACGTGCGAGACTACGTACTGAGATTATTTGAGCTAGATGCAAAAGACACGCTGTGCAACGAAAGCGAATCCTGCGGCAAGCTAGAAATGAGCTGCACCGCGCAGCTGCGAGCAGGCGCGTCGCTACACCTTGCGCTAAAAAGCTCCTCAAAGTCTTTTTTAACTCAACGAAACTCCAAAATCGTGCAAAAACTAAGCGCTAGCGTGCAGAAGATCTGCGGCGCAGCAGCCGAGCTAAACACCGCAGGCGGCACGAGCGACGCGAGATACTTCGCGGAGTTCGGCGTGGAGACGGCGGAGTTTGGCGTGCGAAACGACACTATCCATCAGATCAATGAACGAGTAGAGATTAACGACGTCGAAAATTTAACTAAAATTTTTAGCGATCTGATAGAAAATTTCGGCTAATTTAGGAATTTGGCAAAGTTGCGTAGATTTGATAAAAATTCTTCGTTCTGCCAAGCTTTGCTGAATTTGCCGGGTTTTCGCTCGTAGTTGCTTGGCAAATTTTATCTTTGCCGCGCGTATTGCGTAGAAATTTTGCCCTGCTACGCCGCTTTTGCTAAGAAGAATTTTATCTACAGCACGCTCGCCGCTTTTACAATTACTTTGCTATGCAACGTCGCTTTCGCAAGAAAGAAGCCTTAGCTAAACGTCGCCACTTCGAAGGTGAGCTTTGACGACGAACGCTACCGCTGCTAGGAATTTTTTAAAAGAATACTGCTTTTGCGCGAATTTCAGCAAATAGCGCGGTCTTTGCGCAAATTTCCCTCGCTCTCTTCGCGCAAAATTCCATCTTCGCTAGGTGTCTCTAGCAGCATACTGCTGTACTTCGCCGCCTCCGCGAGAAATTTTATCTTTGGCGCACCCGCCGCTTTCGCAAGAAGCTTGCTAAGATAATGCCGTTTCTGCTGGGATACCGCCCGCTTCGTGGATTTATAAAATTTTACTTAGTCACGTTACCGCTGGGATAAATTCTGCCCCGGTTACCGCTTCTGCGCGGATTTTAACCCCGCTTCGGCAAGCGCAATTAAAAATTTACTTTGCCTTAATACGGCGGCGTTGAATTTTACCCTTGCAGCGCGGCAGCATAGAATTTTTAGCCTCTGCAAAACTCCACAACAAAACCTTGCTATCCTTGCCTATTTTCACGAAATGGATTCAAAATTTTGCTGCTTTACGCGCTGCTGCACAAAATGCACGCAAGATGAAAATTTATCGAAGGACTTCAGCGCAGAATTTCGCGAAGCCAAATTTTATCACTGCGAAAAATTTCAACCGCTCATAGCAGGCGTCTAAGGCGCGATAAATTTAAAATTAGGGCTTTAAGTCAGCATAGCAAGTTTCGCTTCTTGCAAAATTTTAACTGCTTTGGTCGCCGCAAAACTAGAAATTTACAAAATCGATTTATGAAATTTCGCAGCGTCTCGCGGTAAAATTTTAAAATCAGCGCCGTGCCTGCAAGGCAGAATTAACGAAATTTTACTTGCCAAATTTGGTTAAATTTTCTCTTTCGAAGTTTAGCAGCCACGCTTTGGTCGCTACGCCGCCCGCGCCGCTGTATCCTCCGAGCCCGCCCGCAGCTACGACGCGGTGGCACGGCACGATGATGGGAATTTTGTTTTTGCCGTTTGCGCCGCCTACTGCGCGGCTTGCGTGCGGTCTGCCGATAGCCGCGGCTAGCTCGCCGTATGTTACGACCTCGCCGTAGGGGATCTCTAAAAGCGCGCTCCACACGGACTTTTGAAACTGCGTGCCATTTTGGCTCAGTTTAACGCTAAAGCTTTCAAGCTCGCCCCTGAAATATGCGCCAAGCTCGTCGGTGCAAAGAGCCAAATTCTTTCTTAAATCGCTAAGCCTTAAATCGCGTCCTTTATCATCCGCTGCACGCACAAAGCCGAATTTAAGCTCTGCGTCGTGTTTTTTAAAGATCTCATCATTGGGGCTGCAGGCAGAGCTTTTGACCCAGTCGATATTGCAGATCCCGATCTCGTCATCCCAAATTTCAAGCATTCCAATGGGCGAATTAAAAAAGGCTTTTTGCATCTCAATCCTTTCAAATTTTTACTGGTTTGATCAAAAAAATTTTAAAAAGCGCTTACTGCCAGTGCAAGCTAAAGCTCGAAAACGGCAGAATTTCATGCGGTAACGCTAATTTTTTAAAATTTATCTGCAAGGCGCTGCAAAGCCCCTACTCAAACCGCATGATGTTTACTAAAACAATTCTATTAGATAGCGGAGTGGATAAAGAAAAAACTACTCAAACCGCATGATGTTTACTAAAATCCCGTCGAAAACATCTTGCTTAAAAAGCTTAATCTCGCGCACGATATCTGCATTGTCGTCGTCGATGACGCCGTTTTTAACGAGGCTGTCCTCGATGAGCTTAAAGATAAAGGCGTGGTTGCTGACGTCAGAGATACCGCTTTTAAAGCCCATTTCAAGGCGCACCGGCACGCCTATGTGCACGCCGCGCAGATCCTTGGCGATGTAAAGATCAGCGATCGTGCGCACCATCTTTTTCGCCATTTGGTAGCTCGCCGTGGACGACAAAATATCATTAAGACCGAAATTCTCCATCAAAAGTGGAATACGAACGCGCGCCAAAACCCCTTCGCCCGGCTCGCTCGCGCTCTTTTTCAAAAACGAAATTTTAATCCTGTGCACGATACCTATGAAGCGCGGCTTAAGCTCGATGAGCCTAGCTCTAGGCGCTTGCGGTAGCGAGATAGGACGCGAAGCGCTTGCAATAGGCAGAGCCTGCGGACGCTCTCGAAGGCTCTCGCGCTCTTTCGTAGGCACTTTGCGCTCAGGCTTGCCATAGAAATTTACGGGCTTAGCCGCAAAAGTTGATTCGCTCCCAAAAGCAGCAGACGCAGGCTCATCACCAAGCGCCCCCTCCGCCATAGAAGAAGCAAACGTAGAATTCTCACCCGTTAACGCAGACTGCGCGGATTGCTCAAATTCGGGCACAAATTTATTTCCCGCTTGCGGCGGCAAATTTGAAGGGTGCCGCTCTTGTGCGGAGATTTTCTGTGCTAAATTTTGCTCGTCGGAATTTTTTAGCGCGTAATTTTGCCCTTTTGCCAAAAATATTGAATCCTCACCGACGAAATTCTCATCTTGAGGCGCGAATTCCAAGGCATTTTCTAAGGCAAAATTTGCGGCACGGCAGCTAGCGGAATTCGCGATTTGCCCCTTAGAAAACTCGGAGCCTTGAGGCCCACAATCATTTGCGCACTTTATATCAAGCGCAGAATTTGCGAAAGTGGAATTTTTTGATGCAGAGCTTTGCGCCGTAGAATTTTTACTTCGTAAGTTCGCGCCCTGCTCTGCTACAAACGAATTTTCAGCTGCAAAATTCTCCGTTTGCGCCATAAAATTAGAATTTTGCGCCTCAAATGCGGAATCTTTCACGAGCGCAGAGCTTTGCGCGGAAATAAAATTTCGCGATGCAGGAATGAAGCTTTGTCCTTTGGCAGAATTCATAGACGCAGAGCTTTGCAGCATAAAATTTTCACTCCTCGCATTTGCGCTCTCTTCGAAACTAGCAGCAAGCCCCACACTCATGTCATCCTGCGCAGCATCATTTTGCAAAATTAAATTCTCGCGCGCCGTATCCCACGCGGTATCTGCGCAAAATTCCGCCCGAGCCGCACCATAAAATTCTGCTTGCGAAGCATCTTGAAATTCTGCTCGTGAAGCAAAATCTCGCACACTCTGAGCGCTGCGCGCAGGAAAATCTCGCTCGCCGCGCCTTGCATTTGTGGCATACGAGGTCTTTGCCAAGCTGTCGCCAGCCTCGGGCGAAACTGCGCCCGAATCTCCTTCGCAAAAGCTACCAAAATCGCAGGCGCCGTCAAACTCCGCATAACCATCTGCCGCGCGGAGACGATCTGCGCGGGCTTTCTTTTTAGGCGTAGAAGAGAGCGTGAGCCTACCTGCAAGCTCGCGTCCGCCAGAGTTTAAAATCCCAAAAATTCTAGCTCTAAAGCGTTCGAACTGCTCGCCACTGAGCGAAATTTTGTCATTTAGGCTCTGCACGCCGAAGTCTGCAGCGGTAAAATTTACGATCGCTCCGTCCCTACTCGCGACGCGCACACGACCTTTGACCGAGCCTTTTAGCTTAAAATCGCTACCTGCGAGAATTTTTTTCATTAATTCCTTCGGATTGTAGGACATTTTAGCGCTCGCCAAAAACCACTTCGTTGAATTTAGCGACGAAGCTTAGCGGATTGACGCTCACGCCGTTGATCGCGATGCCGAAGTGCAGATGCGGGCCGCTGACTCTACCGCTCTCGCCCGAAAGCGCGATTTCATCGCCTTTGTGAACGTGATCGCCAAGCGCCACTTTGATCTCGCTTAGATGATAGTACTGCGAATAGATGCCGCCGCCGTGATCGATCACGACCGAACCGCCGGCGTAGTAGCGGTCTTTGGCGATGACTACGACGCCGTCGTTGGCGGCGCGCACCGCAGTGCCTACCGCGGCGCGATAATCGGTGCCGCTGTGATAGCTTTTAAGCTCGCCATTAAAGGTGCGGGCATTGCCGAATGCAGAGGTTATTTTGGAGTTTAAAGGCAACTCAAACGGCGTGGAAAAAAGATAGCGTGGCGTGGTGATCGCATAGATCGCGTTGGCTTCGTCGAGCTCTTTTTTGATACGTGCGGCGGCTTCTTTGGGCGGTTTAACTTTACCAGGAGCGACACTTAAGGCCTCTTTTTTATACTCGCCCTTTTTCAAAGCGACGATCTGCTCGTGGCTGCCGCTTTGATCTACTATCCGCAGCGCGAAATCCCCCTTAGCGCGGTAGTTTGCCGCCAAAACGGCGATTTTATCGCTAGAATTTGGCGCCGTGATGAGGGGGATTTTCTTTGAGCCAAAGCTCAACTCGGTCGTGCTTTTATCTAATTTTAAGATAACAACATCACCGTTTACTATGTCTAAAGCGAAAATTTTGATCGCCAAAAGTGCAAAAATAGCTAGAAATTTCATAAATTTTCCAAAATTCGTTATTTTTCATCAATTTTTTGTTAAAAATTAGCTAAAACAAATGAAATTGCTGTTATAATAACGAAAATTCAATTTTAAAAGGATTAAATGATGAAAAAGTTTTTGCTTCTAGCATCTGTTGCACTTTGCGGTCTTTTGCACGCGGACGTCGTGGCAAATCAAGAGGTTATAGCGGCGACTAACGTCGTTAGATCTTTCGTAGCGGCTAATAACTTCGGCACCGATGAGCGCTATCTAACCAGCGCCAAAGCCGTCGCAATCCTAACCGACGTAAAACGCCTAGCTGCGGGCGCATCGCTGCAGTACGGCGATGGAATTTTTAGTGTCAAAGGCGAGAACGGTGAGTGGAGTTCACCGATTTTTATCAAATATAAAGGCTACGGCGTGGGCTTACAGGCAGGCTACGAGACGAGCGACATCGTGATGATCTTTCATACTACGAAGTCATATCAAGACATTTTTACTGGCACAGACACCCTTGAGATCAATGTAGGTGCTGCAGCAGGCGGCGTAGGTAGAAGAACCGGTCGCGCAACCGATCTACCTGATATTTCTGCATGGATGGTAAGCCCGGGCGAGCAAACAGGCGTCTACCTAGGCGTATCGATCGACAACGGCAGAATCACTATCGACGATCAACTAACTAACGACTTCTATGAGAGAATTTACGACTACGAGGATATCTTAAACGATTCTCCGCGCGCGAATAAATACGCAAAAAGATGGAAGGAAGTGATGAGGAAGTATTTCACAAACGGCGAGAAATATGGCGCTAGCAGCAGTGCAGCGATACCTGTAAGTCACGTGCAGAAAAAATACCCTGATGGTAAGCCAATCATCTCAAACCGCTCTCCTAGAACTCATGCTAAGGCTACGCGAAGCAAAAAGGCTAAAAAAGCAAAATAAATTATCGAGCCAAGCCCCGCCTATGGGGCTTCTTGTTTTGGCTTTGTGTTGAGTTTGTGCAAGAGCGCCTAGATGTGAAATTGAAGCGCATAGGTTATTTTTTTAAAAAATTTATTGATTCTTTACTAAAGTATTTTATTTAATTTTTATGAGTCATTGGATATATAAAGACTGATATAATTTTATGAAATTTAACGAAATTTTTATAAAATTTAATCAGTTTTTTATATTTTTATCACTACAATTACAGTTCTTGTCTCGTTAGCTCAGTTGGTAGAGCATCTGACTCTTAATCAGGCGGCCGTAGGTTCGAATCCTACACGGGACACCATTTTTACTGCTCAAATAGATCAAAATTTTATCTACAAATTACCTAAATTTTAAAATAGCTGTCGCTTTTGCAAAATAGGCATTTTAAAATTTTAAAATATGTCAACGCGGAAACGAGGATAAAATTCATCTGCTTTGCGTAAATTTTACATAGTAGTATTCGCGCAAAAGCGGAAAGCGGCAGTGAAATTTATCAGGTAGCGCTATTTTTATGTGTGCTTAAACAATATGATTAACGGCTAATACTTTTCCCGCGATACTACATAATCTTGGTCGTCTGCATTAAACTATCACCATTTTTGCATAGTCTTATTTTACGCAAGCATGCGATGAAATTTCAAAATTTCAAATTTTGCACTGCAAACTCCTAGCTATTGCCGCGCGATTGTATTGTTATATATGATTTTAAATAGTGCAAATTTAGCCTCAAGCGATTCTAATATCTCGATCGAAGCGCCGTATTAAATTTAAAATTTATCTCAAAAGAGGCAGCCCCGTTTTAAACTCTATAAACTATCAGCTTGCCCCTTCGCGCGCCAAAACGACTTTGAAGGTTTTTAAAATAATTACGATGTCGTTCCAGATCGACCAGTTTTTCATATACCACGTATCCATGCCCGCCCTGGTCGCAAAATCCACATCGCTGCGCCCGCTCACCTGCCAAAGCCCCGTAATGCCGGGCTTGACGGCCAGGATGAGATCGGCGTATTCGCCCATATCTTTGCGCTCGTATTGCGCGCACGGGCGAGGACCTACGATGCTCATTTCGCCCTTTAGGACGTTGATCAGCTGCGGAAGCTCATCGAGCGAGCTTTTGCGCAAAAAATCGCCTAGCTTCGTGATGCGCGGATCATGCTCGTATTTATGATATTTTTCAAAATACTCCACTTCTTGCGGATTTTGCTTTAGATACTGAGCTAAAATTTCGTCCCCATTCTCTTTCATCGAGCGAAATTTCAGGCATCCAAACGGCTTGCCGCCAAATCCCATCCTTTGATGCGAAAAAAATATGCGTCCCGCGGGCTCTTTTAGCTTCATCATCAGCGCGATTACGCCAAAAATCGGCACCAACAAAGGAAGCGCCAAGAAAATTAGCGCCAAATCAAGCCCGCGTTTAAGAGCTAAATTTAAAGGGCTTTTCAGAGAATTTCGTATCGCAAAGAGGCTGGTGCGCGAAGCAAAAACGCTGTAAATATCCGTCTGCGTAAAGTCGTATGAGCGCAACACGGGGGTGAATAAAATTTCTTTGTTTTTTCTGATGTTATGTTCGATAAGCTCATTCAAAGCCTCCGCACCAAGCCTGCTTCCGCCGATAAATAACACGTCGTAATCGCCGCCAAGAGCTCTAACATATCCTAAATACGCGCTTTCTAAGACGGCGCTCTCAAACTCCTCGCCCTCGCCTAAAATTTTCGCCCTCTTCTGCCATAATCCAAATTTAAAAAGCTTCCTTTTCGTTACGAGCTTAAAAAGCGGCAAAACCACCGCCATAAAGGTAAAGCTCAAAATAAAGCTGGCACGCGAAAATTCGTAATTGACTTTGATTAAAGCAAGTAGCGCTAGGCTTAGTAAAAGCCCCAAGAAGCAGCTTTTTACTAAAATTCTACTCTCGTGCCAAAAATCATATCGCCTCGAATAGATCCCCTGATAGAAAAATAGAAATATCATTATGACATAGGACGGCGCGAAGCCCTGATACCTGCCAATGTCCAGTAGCACGCTATCGCCGTAGAGCAGATTTTTAAGCACCACGGCAAGTCCGAAGCAAAGCCAGATGCCGAAAATATCGACAGCCAAGATTATCAAAACGCAGAGTTGCTTTTTCATCCTAGCTCCTATTAAAATCATCTTGCAGGCGCACGATATCATCCTCGCCGGTGTAGCTGCCGACTTGAGCTTCGATTAGCACGACGGGGATTTTGCCCTCGTTTGCGAGGCGATGGACCTCGCCCATCCTAATGAACGTAGATTCATTCTCGCGCAGCAAGAAATTTTGCTCACCCACAGTCACAGTCGCAGTGCCGCTAACGACAATCCAGTGCTCGTTGCGGTGGTAGTGCTTTTGCAGCGATAGCCGCTTGCCAGGCTTAACGACTATACGCTTGATCTTATAGCCGCGCTCATCTTCGAGCACCGTATAGCTGCCCCACGGGCGGTGCGTCGTTACGTGCACGCGCGCTAGATCGCCACCGCCTAGCCGCTCCACCACCTGCTTTACCTTTTGGGTAGAGCCTTTTTTACATACGAGCAGGGCGTCTTTGGTATCGACGATAGCAAGATCCTCGACGTCTATGGCGGCTATCGTACGGCCCGAGCCGATGATGAGATTGTTTTTAGAATTTAGAGCGATATTTTGCTCGCTTGCGGTGTTGCCGTTCGCGTCTTTGGGCAGCTCGGCGTCCAAGCTATCGAAGCTTCCCAGATCGCTCCAGCCGATATCTGCGGGTACGACCTTAGCAAGGCTCGTGCGCTCCATAACTGCGTAATCGATACTATCTGCGGGGATTTCTTGCATATCGCCTAGTTTAATTCTAATCGGATTTTCCGCGTTAGAATTTCCGTGCGCGCGAACGCAGGCTTCGTAAATTTCAGGGCTCTGCGCTTTTAGTTCGCCTAAAAATACGCCCGCTTTAAACATAAACATGCCGCTGTTCCAGTAAAAATTCCCCGCCACTATGTAGCTTTGCGCTGCCGCAAGCTCAGGCTTTTCGTGAAATTTTAACACGTCCTCGCCGCTTGCTTCGATATAGCCGTAGCCCGTATTTGCATCCGCGGGCTTGATACCAAACGTCACCAAAAACCCCTGCTTCGCAAGCTCGCGTGCGCGCAAGACGCTGTTTTTATACGCCGCCTCATCTCTAATTAGATGATCGCTCGGCGTTACAAAAACAATCTCCTCGGCCTTTAAACTCAAACACGCAAGCGCGATCGCAGGAGCCGTATTTCTGCCGACGGGCTCGAGTAGAAATTTTACGCCGCGCGCGCCTAGGGCCTCAAGCTGATCGAGCGCCAAAAAATACTGCTGCTCGTTCGAGACGACGAGCGTGCGCTCGCATAGAGGAGAATTTCGCTCGTAGCTCATCATAAAAAGCGAGCGGTCGCCAAAGAGGCGCACGAACTGCTTCGGCATAAGCGTGCGGCTGATGGGCCACAACCTCGTACCGCTGCCGCCGCTTAGGATTATATTAGTCATTTAGGCCGTCCTTAAATTCCTCATATTTTTTCTCGACGTAGCTTTTGATCTCGGCTTCAAAGCGCGCGCGCGAAAATTTTAAAGAATTTTCTCTGATTTTTACAGGCTCAAATTTATCATAATTTTGCTCAAATTTAGCTACGGCAGCGAGCAGCTCCTTTGTATTTTGCTCCATAAAATACAGCCCGCTCTCGCCATCAATCACCGTCTCGCGAGCACCGCCGCGCCCGAAGCAGATCACCGGCGTGCCGCATGCCTGCGCTTCCACCGGCGTAATGCCGAAGTCCTCCTCAGCGGCAAAAACAAACGCCTTAGCCCGCCCCATAAGATTCGCCATCGTTTCATCATCTGCGAAGCCCAAAAGTTCGACATTTTTGCCCGCTTTTGATTTTATTTTCGCCATATCGGGCCCGTCGCCGATAACGAGCAGCTTTTTATCAGTCTGCGAAAATGCCTCTACAATGAGATCGATCTTTTTGTACGGTACCATGCGTGAGGCAGTGAGGTAGAACTCCTCTTTGGCTTCGCGTAGCGTAAATTTATCGACGTCCACGGGCGGATAGATGACGTCGCTAAGCTTGCCGTATGTTTTTTTGATACGGCGCGCGATGTAGCGACTATTTGCGACGTAGTGATCCACGCGGTTTGCGGTGCTCGCGTCCCAAAGCCTAATTTTATGCAAAAAATACTTCGCCAACGCACCCTTTAAACCACGATCCAGCTCACTTTCGCGCAAGTACTGATGATATAGATCCCACGCGTAGCGGATCGGCGTATGTACATAAGCGATGTGGAGTTGATTTGAGTGTGTGAGAACCCCCTTTGCTACGGCATGCGAGCTAGATAGCACGACATCATAGCCGCTTAGATCAAACTGCTCGATCGCGAGCGGAAATAGCGGCAGGTAGTTGCGGTATTTATCCTTTGCAAAGGGTAGCTTCTGGATAAAGCTCGTGTGGGCGCGCTTGCCTTTTAAAATTTTATCTCGGTCGGCACCGCTTAAAAAGTCGATGAGGCTGTAAATTTCAAAATCATCCCAGATATCGGTAAAACTCTCGACGCATTTCTCCGCGCCCGCATAGGTGCTAAACCAGTCGTGAATAAGGGCTTTTTTCATTACTGCTCCCTAATTGATCTATTTATTTTCAAATATCTGCTCGTAAATTTTTTCCACTTTACGAATCGCGATGCCGATATCAAATTTATCTTTAAAATTTAGCAACGCTTCGCTTCGCATTTTACCGTATATTTTCTCATCATTTAATAAAATTTCTATATCCCGGCGCGCCTGCTGTGCGCTCTCAAACAAAAATCCGCTTTTGCCGTTTTCTACGACTTCGTTATTTCCCACGACGTTTGTCGCTACTATCGGGATGCCGAGCGACTGCGCCTCTATGAGCGCATAAGGCAGCCCCTCCCACCTGGACGTAGACAAGTAGATGTCCGTAGCGGATAGATACGCTGGCATTTCATCGGTAAAGCCCGTAAAGATTATATTTGCGCCGTCTTTTTTTGTCATAGATTCAAATTTCGCCCTATCGTCGCCGTCTCCGAGCCACAAAAAAACGATGTCTGAGTTGTCTTTAAAATTTTTAGCTATCTCGTATGCCAAAGACATATTTTTCGCATAATCAAATCTCGAAATAGTCGTAACTACCCTTTTTCCCGATAGATTAAATTTTATCTTGGCATTATCGTCTTTCAAAAGAGCTTTTATGCCGTTATATACGACCTCGCACTTACTTTTTTTAAATAGTCTAAGCTTTAAACAAGCCTCATTTTCGCTCTTTGAGACATTTATAAATTTATCGGTAAATAACGTTAAAAATCGCTCCAAAAAAATATACGCGCTCTTTTTCAAAAGGCCGTATTCTCCGACATGAACGCCGTGTAAAGTATGGACTATTTTTAGCCTTGGATTTAAAATTTTAAGTATCCGCGAATATATGCCTGCGCCCTTGCCATGGGAATGGACTATCTCTATATCATTATCTTTTATAAATTTATTCAGCCCAAGGAGTTTTTTCACACTAAATTTTCTATGCGGCAAGATAAATATGTCTTTAATCTTTTTTGACTCGTTCCACAGATCATAGTAAGGCCTATCTTGCGGACAAGCAAGATATATCTCTATCTCGCTAGATAAATTATTTATAAGCAGATCAACGTGTTTTGGGCCGCCGCCGTGATCGGCTCTAAGCGTGATAAATAAAATTTTCATTTTTTGATCTCAGTAGTTTTATCTATTAAAAGCGCAGAATAAATGGAATCCTGCTCGCTAATTATGCTTTCAATGTCTCTATACTCTACATTTAAAAATTTTTGATTTACGCCTATTTGGTCCAAATCATTTATAATTTTAAGTCCGCATGCCAAATATTCATTTATTTTCGTTGGAGATGCGACAAAATTTATAAGATCGTCATTTCTTATAATGACTCCAAAGTCAGCGGCATTAAGATATAGAGGCACCTTATCGTAAGGGAGACTATCAATGTAAAAATTATCTAGTTTAATACTATTTTTATGACAAAAATCAAATACCCACTGTTTATTATTGGTAAGAACTATAAAGAAAAATTTTGTTTTATTTTCTTTGTTTATCTTATCAAATTTTAATAAAATTTTATCTAGATTTTGCCAATAATCAACCCCACCGACATAGACATAGCACAATCTCTCAGATATTTTAAGCTGCTTTCTTATAATATTTCTTTTTTCAGAAGAAACGTAGAATAACTTCTCGTCTACAATCGTAGGAAATACTGCACTATGCTGTTTAAAGCCGTATTTGTCCATATAGTATTTTTGCATATTATGGGATACAAAAAATAGGTAATCACAATATTTAAAAACATACCTCTCTATAATTTTCGTCTGAGTACAATAAAATTTAGACAGTAGCGTTTCCCGATTTAAAAGCTCCTCGCCTATAACGCCTCTGATATCTGCAATAATAGGCTTATCTATTTTAAGCATCTTTAATAAATTAATAGCAAAGGCCGAACTGACGTGCCCTCTGCAGTGTATAAGATCTGCGCTATTTAAAATTTTATTTAAAATATTTTTTGAAGAAAATGCCCTAAGCCGGTTAATTATCGGAATAAACATTTTTGGATAACGATAAAGCTTAACTAGCTCATAAAGGGCATCTTTCGGCTTTTCTTGCTTAATATCATGGATATTGCATAAAGCCAGAAGTGTAACATTGTGTTTTTTTGAGTGATAATTGCAAATTGTGTGGACTTGACTTTTAAAGACCGAAAGACTTAAATATGAATCAGAAATATACAAAATATTCATATCTTCATCAACTTCCCATATCCGTTCGAATATAACTCAAATTTACTATAATAAAATTCCCTATTTGCCATATCGATAATCTCCAATTTGTCCTCTTTTATCTCAAATTTTCTAATTATCTTTACGCCCTTGTATTCTGCGGCAAGGCTTATAAAATTTTCTCCAAAATCCGCCACTTCGCACCTGCATTCCGCAAACATTCCAAATAGTCCTATCGCTCCCTCGCCCCAACTATTTTGTTCCAGATCACCGACGATCGGTACGTTGTGAGCCTTGACGCTTCTAAATTCATTTCTTCTGCCGGGGATCGGCGTATAAAGATATGTACCGGGATCTCTTGCTATATCCAGCCCGTCTATCCACAGCTCGTAGCCCAGCTTATCATTGTGCGTATGTCCGCCGTGATCATTCTGCCCAAGCGGCGTAGCGCAGACGGCGAGGTAAAATTTGCTGGATTTGAAGATAAAAATTCCGCTGTCCGGATAAAATAGATTTTTGATCTCTTGCGAATTTGAAATTTTAAATTTCATGCTTTTTCGGTGCAGCAGTTCGCTAAATTTCACGCCTGAGGCGATCTGGCTTTTGTATGTTTTATCGCCTGCTTGCAGAGTGCGACCGGCAAGAGATCTCATAAAACTCTGCTCAAAGCGCATATCGTTTTTAAATATCTCATCGTCAAAAATTCCGCCCATGCAGCTAATTAGCGTGGAGTGATTTAAGATATTTTCGTCCCAAAACGGCTCATTACCGCCCTCAAAGCCACTTAAATTTAGATATTTTTGCGCGGCTTGTTCGTTGCTCAAAAACTCGCCGTTTGGGCTAAATTTAAAGAACCTGCCGCTGTCGTTATCGCCGAATTGCGGCACTTCGCCGTTTGGCTTTGTGATGTCGGCGGTAAACCTGCCGATTTTATACAGCCTG
Source organism: uncultured Campylobacter sp. (assembly GCF_938002845.1). GTDB lineage: Bacteria > Campylobacterota > Campylobacteria > Campylobacterales > Campylobacteraceae > Campylobacter_B. The sequence goes on along the minus strand of NZ_CALKZP010000050.1, from coordinate 69,751 downwards.
TCCGCGAACCACTGCGGCAACGATATTTGTCCGTTTAAAATTTTAAATTCCTGCTCCTCCGGCGGCAAAAGTTTCGGCTTTTTGCGCCAAAGCTTTGCGTCGTAATTTTGCAAAGATGAAATTTTTTCGCTTTTTAGACCCAGCATCAGAGCCGTGGCATACGCCATTAGCTCGCCGCTTAAGCGGTGATAGCTCGTAGAACTCTCGAAATTTCCGCCGTCTTCGTAAAATTCCTTTCTCATTTCGCTAATTACTTCTTGCACGGCAAACGCCAACCACGCGTCTGTCTCGCCGCCGCCGTTCAAATATGCGCAAGCTTGCAGCAAGCCCGCAATATCGCTTAGATAGTGATTTGACGTAAGATGCGGCGAATATTCCAGATTATTTACGATATGAAGCGCATGCTCGTAGACGCTATTTGAAAAGGTCTGTTTGAAATTTTGATCTAAAATTTCATTGCCGTCCATCTGGCAAAACATATCGTAAGCCGCCAGCATGTTGGCAACCCTGATACCCACATCCATCGTGCAGGTCCAATTTACGCCCATTCTAGGCGGATTGTTGCGGATAAAATCTAAAATTTGGTTTTTAAATTCTTTTAAATTTCGCTCTTTTAAACTCGGATTCGCCATCACAAAAATAGCAAGCTGCGGCAAGTGCTGAAGCCTCGCAAGCTCCCACGGCACCTTTATATCGCTACCGGGCTTATGGGCTATGCGCTGATCTTTGTACCATTTTTTCTCGCTCCACCGAAAGCCACTTTTAAAATCCTTTTGCCAATCGATCGGCTCGTAGTCTTCGGGCGCGCTCGTAGGAGCAGCAACGTTCATATCGTATTTGTAGCCCTCAAGCCCGAGCGCCGCGCTATCATAGCTATTTTTTACCCAGCCGCTACCGAGCAGATCAAATTTATGCTCGATGTACATTTTAGATAGATATTTTGCGACATCCGGATCGATATTTGATACATCTAAATTTTTTATATTTATATAGATAGTTTTTATGGTCGAAACGTTAAAATTTATGCGGCTACCATTCTTGATATGCATCCACTTTTGAAGACTATTATTAATCTTTCTAAATACCTTAAAAAATACTTTTTTAATAGTCTCTCTAAAACCAATAACTTTTATCTTTTTAAAATAGTATAATAACATCATTTTACTATACCGACAAATGATTTTTTAAGTACAAAAGATAACCTAAACATATATAATATAGACAATAACAAAGATATAAAAATTTTATCTATCATGCTAAAATCATAAAAACTTTTGAAAAAAAAGATTATGCATGGGATAATGAGTTGAACAGAAAAATACAAGTAGCTTATAAAAAATTTTGGTTTTATCATTTTTGCAACAATTAGAAAAGATAAAAAATTTATGAATGAAATGAATGCAACAGAATAAACAAGTATTAAAAAATTAGAAAAATAAGAGCTCATAGTTAATGTAACGACGGAAAGTATACATACAGAAATTTCTATATAAGAGCAATACTGATTTTTGCTAGAAATATTTATATTTAAAGCCAATATTCTGGAAATAATATAAAAATACCCGCTAATCAAAAAAGCTAACAGAGAATTTTTAAATTCTATATACTTTTCACCGGCGAATATTGATATAATTTGTTCAGAAAATATAATAAAAATGGACATTAAAAAACCAAATAATAATATTATTATAAAAAACATTTTTTGATAAGATATAAAAAAATTATTATCGGCATGATGCTTAAAAAACTTTTGTGAAAAAAACAAATAAAAAGGCTCAAATAATAAAAATAACATTGATGCCATTTTTTGATAGACAAAAAATGTGCCAATCAAATTTTGATTAAATGAAAAAATATTCATGATGATTTGTGGTGCAAAAGAGGTTAAATATACACAAAGATTTCCAGGTAATATTTTTAATGAAAAAGCGGATATCTCTCGAATTATATTAAAATCTATACAAAACCTCCACCGCCTAACAATTAAGATACATACTGTAATATATGAAAAAAGCATAGAATATATAATATATTTTGAATCTATTGAATTATTAAAAATACTTTTTAATAATAAAAAGTAAAAAACAGTAAAAATAACTTTTAACGCAACAATTATGCCATAATGGAAATCTTGTTCTAAGAATCTTTTTTTACATTGCATTAGATATAATATAACATCAAAAAATGATAACAATATAAAAGCGAAAAATAGTAAAAAATCTAAATTTAAGAAATATTTTAAGATGGCGATAAAAATAAAGCCAAACGCGATATGCAATATAAAAGTAAAATTTATAATGCTAAAGAAAAGCTTGTCCTGTTTTATATTATCATTATATTCATAATAATACTTTGTGTATCCGGATTTTATCTCTAATGAGCAAAAAAAGGATGCGAAGGTATAAACTATTATATACATATTATATCTTCCCATTTCGCTCACACTAAAATAATGTGCCAAATATGAGAAGAATATTACATTCGTCCCTTTTTCGAGGATTAAAAAAAATATATATATCGATACTGTTCTAAAAGATCTATTTAACATTTCTCTATGCAGACTCTGTATTGTATTTTTTATCTTCTTCAATTAAATCTTTTGTATATCTTTTAAATTTCATTATGCTATTAATATATTTAAGTAAAATATATAGTTTATATTTAAATGGCTTAATTGGGAATTTCCACATATAACCCACTTTCATAACCGAACCAAATCTCTCTTTAAATCTTTGCACTCCAAATATTGAGCTATCTTTTTTTACATTAATTCTAGCTCCCACAAAAACATATTCATCAAGACCTTTTGCTTTCATATCATTGATAATTTGCCAATGCATTAATGTTAAGGCTCCCTGATGGGGTTTTTCAATACTACCGCCATACAAATAATACGCTTTTTTATTATCCAATCCAATAATAGCGCCGCCTTGAGCTATTCCGTCATATTCTGATACATAAAATTCTAAATTAGCACCCACTCCTCTTAGTTCATTATCTATACTTTCTGATGCAGACTCAAAACCACGCCTTAGCATAGTACAATCTATCATATTTAAAGTATCGTTTTTGTATTGAATGCCTTTATTGATTTGCACACCATCTCTTTGGGCTTTGTTTATGGCATTTCTATGTTTTTGATGCATATTTTTAAAGAGAACATCTTTATCCTGAAGTAGATTTACTGGCAAAGAACCGAATTTACAATATATAGCATCATCAGGAACCGTATTAAAAACAACATTACTAGGCGCTCTTAATATAAAATCAACATATTTTAATTCTTTCGCTATTTTTTCTATAACTTTATTTAAAAAAAATTTTTCATCATCCAATGCTATATTATTTTTTAGATATATTGTTTCAGAGGGAAAGATCATATATCTAAAAAATAACTTTTTACAAATAAAATACGGTAAAATAAAATTATCGTCCACAAACCATCCATAGTCATTTGACTGAGCAGACAAGTACTCTTTACTAGAAAACAAATTTAAATCTTTATTGTTATATTCCTTCAAAATTCTTATCATTTAACTTTCCTTATATACTTTATACTTTCCTATTTTTAAATCATTAAAAAGCCATCTATTATTTTTCATAAAGCCTTCATAAATTTCTTTAGTTTGTATGTTTTGTAAATATCTATTATCCGAGATAAATGTTAGAAACATTTTCCAGTCACCTTTATATTTTATTTCGAACGCTCCATCGCCCATATCTAAAATATAGGTATTATTATAGCTCTCGTAATAATTAGCACATTCACTAAAAGTAGCATACCAAACATCTTTATTCCTTAAATAGCCGAAGAGAAAATCTAAAGAATTTATATCATTATAAACATTTGGTGTTTGCCTCTTTCCATCTGGTCTAGCATTCATAAAATGCTCCGCTATACTAATCACATATCTACTTTTCATCATTTTTTCTATCTTTACGATATTTAGCAAGTGTTTAATTTTACTTTTTATTGCATTTCCTCCATATATAAAAGCATCGCCGCTTATGTTTGATGGCATTTCTATAATTTTATCATCGCCATACTTCAAAGAAATATTATTAGTAAAAGGCTTAAAGTCAAAGGACCACCAACGAAATTTTAAGTCAATTAGTCCTCCAACCAAATCCTCTCTAAAACTATAGCACGGAGTTCTTCCTCCTAAAATTTGGTAGCCAAATCTTTTTTTGAAAAGATTTAAATCATTTTTTATAATATTAAAATACTCACCCGGAGAATACTGCTCAAATTCTCTGCACCATTTTCTATCCATCAATGTAGCATTGGAATATCCATGATTATGTCCATGGTATGCTATCTCATCAGATCTACCAAGAATGGAATTTAATAGCTTTAAAAAATCATCATTATTGTATATAGATCCAGTTTTACCGTTATCTAAATATGTTGAGTGCGAATTCATTACCAAAAAATATGTAACTCTAATTTCTGGATATTTATTTAATAAATAGTTTACAAAATAATTGTATAGACCTCCATCGCCTAATCCAAGATAACCACAATCACATTGCTCTCTTAAAAAACGTGACTGACATTTTGAATTTGTAATATCGTCTATACCGAAAATAATGGGAGAGGTTTTATCTAAAAACCATTTCGCTTTACTAATCATCTCTACTCTTTGCTTTAGCAATAAAAAATAGGCCATCATAATTTTGTCTTTTAGTGAGCCGGTATACTAATATTCTTTTCAAAATTTTAATATAATCTAAAAAGGATTTTGTCTTAAAAAACATATTTTTGTTTTCTGAGTAATAATAGTCATATTTTTTCTCTACATATCCTTTTCTATCCAGTAATTGCTTTAAGGTCTCAAAGCTATACCAACAAACATGCTCTTTATTTAACCATAAATTTTCGAGATTCCCAGACTTGATTAGCTTAATACGCTCATTAGACCAAGGATTCGGCGTAGTGATAATTAATAATGATTCATCGTGCATAAATCTTTTTATACCATCCAGCATTAAACCAGGATTTTCAATATGCTCAATCAGTTCTCCACATACCACAATATCAAATTTATCTTGATATTCAAGCTTATCCAGTTGAGTAACATCTGCGTAATATGCAATATATCCGTATTTATCTTTCAAAATTTCTACATCTTCTTGCAAATAATCAAAACCGACTAAGGAGCTAGCAACTTCTGCAATTTTGCTATGAAGCCAATCATTTGATTTGATTTTTTGTTCATACAACTTATGCTGTATAAATCCTAGGTGTAAAACTTTTTTATCACAACATATTTTTATTATTTCATCTTTTCTAAAAATCACATTATCTAACATAAAACATCCTTTACTTTATCATATAAATCATCTAAATTTCTATTTTTAAACAAAATTGTTCCCTCTGGCCTATCACATACATCACTAGCTATCGCAGGGCATTTAAAATATAAAGCCTCTCTAATACTAAGGGCATCGCCATCGGTATTTGTAGGTCTTATCATTAAACTAGCCTTTTTAAATATAGGCCAAAGCTCTTTTTGCCCAGTCAGAAAATAAAAATTTTCCTCTAAATTTAGCTCTTTTATTCGTAGGTGCATTTTATCTATATACTCCGTATTGACCTTTTCGTTTGCTAGCGCAAAAATAAATCCCAAATTTGGATATACGTTTTTTAGCTTAGCCGTAAGTTCTATGCACATATCAAGTCCGTATAGGTCGGTATTTTTATAAAAAGATATTTGAAATGCGTTTGCCGTTATTATCCGCGTCTTACTTTTTATAAAATCGTAAAAAGATTCGGGGTAGGTAGCTAAAATTTTATCTTCCTCCTCTAACGGCGGCGGCAAGAAAGCATGCTCGATTATAATGCTTTTTGGAATACGTAAATTCCTACTTTTGTAATCGTCCAAAATATGCTTATTAACCACCACCAAAACATCTATGCAATGAAAAAAGACTCTATAAATCAATGCCTTAAATTTAAAGCTCTCCTCAAACAACCTTGGATTATGGCTAGTGGCAATTAAATCAAAATTTTTAAAAAGTCTAGCAATCATAAGCACAAAAACTATCGTCATACTAAACGAGTGAATATTTACGGCTCGAAATTTTGTCCTGCACAATACCGCAAATAAATCGATATATTTTTTAAAACCATTTTTGGATACATCAAATACTTGCGAATTATCTAGCGACTTACTAAGTCTATAGATATAAACCGACACTCCGCCAAGAGGAGGCGGATACGGTCCGATTATTAAAATTTTATCGTATTTTTTAAGCCTATCTTGTACTAACGAACTCATATCAAAAATGAAATCTCCGTCGTCTGCACCATATCCCAAAACTCTATCGGCCAGCCTTTTTTACTTCCTTTTAGAGCCTCAAATAGCGCCTTAAGCTCTTCGAGTTGCCCCTTTTGGCTCACGTTTGTTGAAATTTCTTTTACTCCTACTCCGTATCCTTTAAGGCTTTTGTAATCGTCCAAAATGATGCTCTTGCCGTCGAAGTGAATCTCCATAAATTCCTTGCTCAGCTCCTTGCTGCCGTTTGCGAAATATTCGATATTTGCCACCGAGCCATCTTTGTATTTTAAGACGATAGATTTATTATCCTCGGCGCTATATTTTTCATTACTCGGCGTGATCGCCTGCGAAAATACGCTCTGTATCTCGCTTCCCGTTAGCGCCGTCATTAGATCTATTATGTGGCACGCTTCGCCCACCATTCTGCCGCCGTTTTCATGCACCCAGTGATCCATCGGTATGTAGCCCGCGTTCATTCTATATCTGATTATCATCGGATTTATTCTAGCGCTCGTGTGCTTTTTTATCTCCTGCACGTAGGCGCTAAATCGCCTGTTAAATCCCACGAATAAAAGGGGCTTGTCGCCTCCCCCTTCGTAAAATTTCTTTATCTTTTCAAGCTCTTCTTTGTTTGTCGCAAGCGGCTTTTCTACAAATACGTTTTTGCCCGCTTCAAGCGCCTTTAAAGTAAGCTCCGCATGGCTATCGTGCCTTGTGGAGATGATCACCAGATCAACGTTTTTATCATTTAAAATATCGTCTAAATTTGAAGTAGCGTAATTCGCTCCATATTGCTGCGCCACCGCCTTTGCTTTATGTCCGCTTCGGTTCATGATCGCGTAAATTTTATACTTATCTGTAAGCTTTGAGATATTAGGCAGGTGCATACCGGTAGCAAATCCGCCGACTCCGACGAACGCGACGTTTATCACATCTCTGTTTACGGGCGCGGAGCCTATGATGATTTTTTTATCGTGATTTAGATAGCTATCAAGCTCGGCTAAATTTGCCTCGCCGTAGTCGAGCAAAACCATAAGCGGCTTATTCTGCGAAGTCTGTAGCGACTCGAACGCCTCCGTTACCTGCTCGATAGGGTATTTCGCGTCTATGAGCTTATCCAGCTTTATCAAATTTTCATTTACCAGCCTTAGATACTCGCTCATATTTCGATTTTCCGTCCATCTTACATAGCTAAACGGATAATCAAGCCCCTGCTCTTCGTAGCTCTTGTCGTAGCGGCCAGGACCATAGGATGTGGAGATGAGGAAATCAAGCTCCTTTTTATACATATCCTCTCTATTTATCTGCATACCGGCAACGCCTACGAGCACCACTCTGCCCTTTTTCTTGCACATCTGAAAGCTTTGCGATAGCGGCTCGCTGCTGCTCGTAGCGGCGGTAAATAGCACTCCATCAGCGCCGTATCCGCCGCTCCAAGATGAAACGACGTCTAGCAAATCGTCTCTTGACGGATTTATGGCGAGCTCTGCGCCGTATTCCTTTGCTATCTGCAAGCGCCTATCATCAAAATCGCTGACCGCAACCCTGACGCCTGAAATTTTAAGCATCTGCACCGCAAGAAGCCCTAAAATCCCAGCTCCCACAACTACGCAGGTCTCGCCCAGCCTTAGATCAATCCGCCTAACGCCCTGCATCGCTATGCCGCCGAGCGTCACGGTGCAAGCTCGCTCAAAGTCCATATCCTGTGGTATTTTCATAACTAAATTTTTAGGCACGTCTACGTATTCTGCGTGGTTTGCAAGCCCTGCACCGGCTGCGGCGACGCGCTCTCCGATCTCAAAATTCAAAACGCCCTCTCCGATCGCTATGACGACGCCGCTAAGCGAATAGCCGGTCGGATTTCCGCTATCAAGCTTGCCCTTTACTTTCGCATAAACGCTAGCTATACCGTCTGATTTCACCATATTGATGACTTTTTTTACGTTCTCAGGCTGCTCCAAAGCCCTTCTTATCAGGCTTTTGCCGCTATTTGATACGCCGCTTATCTCGGTGCCCGCCGATATACAGCTATTTACTACTTTTATAAGAACACACCCCTTTGAAACGCTTGGAGCAGGGATCTGTTCTGCTAAAACTTTACCTTTTTTAACTATTGCTTGTATCATTTTAAAAATCTCCTCTCATTGATATAATTATCTATATAATAGATTGCAAAAATTACACTAAATGATATAAATCCTATTAGATAATTTATAGAAGGTATGACCAAAAATCCAAAAATAGAATTAAAGCATAATGCGCATAAACACGGAATAAGAAATTCTTTCTTCTTTTTATTTAGCGAGGCACAAAAACAATAAAATCCGATATTTGAAAAAATCAAAAAATATAAAAATATAACTCCAAATTTTGCTCCAAAATTTTGTATAGTAATTATTTTGTGCTCTTTTATAAATTTAAACACCTCTTTTCTTAAAATATCTTCATACGCCTTTGACAAAGGTTTTATATTCGCATCAATAGAATTAACCTTTTGCATAGCCACTTCATCGCTATAATGTGGTATATATTCATTATCCACATATCCAAAACCAATATATACAGAATGCCAAAAAACATGTTTAGTATTTAAATTGGCATTATGGTTTAACTGCAATAAATTATTATCAATATTTTTCTCATACTCTTTATAAATCACATTAGAAATAAATAACGTAGCAACCAATATAAATATATAAGAATATTTTTTATTATTTTTTAGATTTATAAGTAAATAAATAATTACAAAAAGTATAGTCGGAATAAAAGAATATGATCGTATTAAGTGTGATATCGTGGAAAAAATAGATAGGCTAAAAATAAAAAAAATCATGCTATTATTGTTGTTGGCTAGATATAAAAATATCGGTATAAAAGATGACATAAAGTAAAACATTACATATACATCACCTATTTTATAAACGCATACAGTAAGAATAGAAGTTGCTACAATAGAAATAATTTTACTTAATTTATTTTTTAGGATCAACATCCAGCCTATGCAAAAAAATATAAAACCAAAACCCACAAACAAAATATGAAAAGCGATAATTACTTGTTCCGCATTCCAATCAAATATTTTATGCATAACTTGTGCAAAATAATATAAACCTTTATCGTCTCCACCATTGGAAAGGCTATCAAAACCATAATCATAATATCCGACGCCTATACTTCCAGTCTTATCAAAACCATCAATTGCACATTTTATAGTATTAACTCTATCTCCCATGATATCCTTAAACATTTCAACTAAACCTCGCTTCATTTACTTTTATAAAAACCCATCTTTTAGATAGTATATATCCAACGGAAAGATAAGCTAAGTTGCCTAAAATTTGACTAGTATATACATTTATACAACAAACTCTATAAGAAAAAGACATAATGATTAAATTAAATGTATATGAAACTCCCATTGAAATTATAAATTTTAATATTTGCAACTTACTTTTTGTTTCGTCTTTAAAGCTATAATATTTATTTAAATAAAACGATATAAATATCGAAATAAAATAGCCGATAAAATTGCTTACTTCTGCAATTATTCCCACATAAAGTAGAATAAAAATTATGACATACCCAAATATGGAATTAATAATACCTACACACAAATACTTCAATAATGAGATATCGCAACGCATTAAATATACTTTTTGACAGAGATATAATACTGACCACCAAGCGGAAGCCATTTTAAAAATTTCTCTAAAAATGAAAGCGATTTTAAAATAGGAGGAAAAAATAACGTATAAGAGCTGCCATTATTTTTAAATCCGGCTTGTATAAAAATAGATTGCAATTCTTTTTTTGATAACAAAACCGCATCCTGATCAAAGTCGCATGTAGATACCATACGCCTCGTAAGTGGATTATATGGATTATGTTCAAAAACTATTACGTCACAATTGTTGGCTGCCAATTCGAATATATTTAATGTTACATTATTCCGCAAACTTGGTTCTATATGGTGATACACGCCCGCTATAAAAATCAAATCAAAATAATTCTTGTGTTTCATTAGCTCTTCTTCAGATTCTATAATCACCACCTCTTTATTACTTTGCTTTGCTATTTCTAAACTTTCTTTCGAAATATCAAATCCAAAAACAGATGATTTATGAAATGCTTCTAATATATATGGTAAATTTCTACCTATACCACAACCATATTCTAATATTTTTAAATTTTGACTATTTCTTTTTACTATACTACTTAATATTTTTATCTTATATTCCGCATAATATTTTATATCACCAAAATTCTTATGTTGGCTTTGCATTATATCATCGTAACTTTTACCGTATTCATCAAAATTAACTTTTTGCATCAACAATATCCTCTATAAAATATCTTGGCCTTCTCTTTGTTTCTTTATAAATCTTACCTATATATTCGCCGATTATTCCAAGAGACATTAGTTGGATTCCACCTATGAAATATATAGGTAAAACTGTCGAAGCCCACCCTTGAATCGTTTTACCAATAATTGCGGAGTAAACCACACCCCCCCCCATAACCAAACTACCTAAAAAAATAATAAAACCTATAAGAGTTATAAATCTAAGGGGAACCACACTAAATGACGTTATACCATCCCATGCAAAAGCTAACATTTTTCTTAACGGATATTTTGATTCTCCAGCAAATCTATCCAGTCTAATATAGTAAACCTTATCCGTTTTGAAACCCATACTAGGAATAATACCTCTAATAAATAAATTAGTTTCTTGAAATTTTAAAAAGCATGTATTAACATTAGAGCTTATTAATCTATAGTCGGCGTGATTATAGACTAGCTCTACTCCGAATATTCCCATAATCTTATAAAAATATTCAGCAGTAATTTTTTTAAAAAAACTGTCGGAATCCCTATTGCTTCTAACTCCATATACTATTTCATTGCCATCTAGATATTTTTCTATCATATCTCTTATAACAACAATATCATCCTGCAAATCCGCATCAATAGAAATTAAACAATCACATTTACCTTCTACATGCTCCATTCCTGCCAATAAAGCGTTTTGATGACCTTTATTTTTAGAAAGTTTAACTCCCCCAACAAGCAAATTTTGCGTAGCTAGAGATTTAATTATACTCCACGTATTATCTCCGCTACCATCATCTATGTATAAAATAAAACTATCCTTCTTAATTTTATTTTTACTAATCAAGTCTTCTAACACCGCACTTAGTCTTTTTGTAGTTTCATACAAGACCTGTTCTTCATTATAACATGGAACAATAACTGCTAATTTTGGAACCTCTCTCATTTTACAAAAACTCCGCAAAAATCCAAAACTTCTTTTTCTATTTTTAGCCCTTTAAATTCCTTGTGTCCGACTAAAAATACGATAATGTCCGAAATTTCAATAGCCTTTTTATAATCCACTATCTCAAAATCTTTGTGAGCCTTGATATTGGGCTCTACAGCGACCACATCGACGTCGTCTGCGATCAGGCGTCTGGTTATATTTAGCGCAGGCGACTCCCGTAAATCGTCGATGTCGGGCTTAAAAGCAAGCCCCATACACGCGACTTTTGCTTTTCTTCCGTTTTGCAGCTCAAATTTCAAAGCGGCGTTTTTGATTTTTTCAATACACCACTCAGCTTTATGATCATTCACCTCTCTTGCGGATTTGATCAGCCTCGCTTCGTAGCCACCCGCATGGACGATAAACCACGGATCGACCGCTATGCAGTGCCCGCCTACGCCGCAGCCCGGGTTTAAAATATTAACTCGCGGATGGCGATTTGCTAACGAAATTAGCTCCCAGATGTTAATGCCGAATTTATCGCACAAAATACTAAGTTCATTTGCAAAGGCTATGTTTACGTCGCGGAAAGAATTCTCTGTAAGCTTTGACATCTCTGCAGTTTTCGAGTCAGTATGTAAAACTTCGCCTTCTACGAATTCTGCGTAAAATTCCGCTATCTTTTTAGTAGCAATCTTTGTAGTTCCACCCACGATTCTATCGTTTTGCGTAAGCTCTTTTAAAATTTTACCTGGCAAAACTCTCTCAGGACAGTGAGCGATATAAATTTTAGAAATATCAACACCGCCATTTTTTAAAATTTCGCCTATCTTTTCGGTAGTACCTACCGGCGAAGTGGATTCTAAAACGACCATATTATCGTCTTTTACGTATGGTATTATAGATTTTGCCGCACTTATGACATAATCGATATTTGGCACGTACCCGTCTCGAAACGGCGTCGGAACAGCTATAATAAAAATGTCTGCAAAATCGGGCTTAACATCTGCTTTGAAATTTCCGCTTTCTACTGCTTTTTTAACAAATACGTCAAGTTCCGGCTCGACGATATGAATTTTACCCTCATTGATCGTATCTACGACGCTCTGCACTACATCAACGCCGTGGATTTTATAGCCCCTATTTGCCAAAAGCGCTGCTGTCGGCAGCCCTATATATCCAAGACCTAAGATGCAAACTTTTTTCACAATATTCCTTTTAAAAATTCCAGTATTTTTTTGCAAGCTTTACCGTCGCCATACGGACTTACACTTTTACTCATTTTATCATATTCATCTTTTAAATTTAATAATTTTTGCACCTCTTTTATGATATTTTCGCGCTTGGTGCCGATAAGCTTCACACATCCTGCTCTTATCCCTTCAGGTCTTTCGGTAGTTTCTCTGATAACTAAAACGGGCTTGCACAGGCTCGGCGCCTCCTCTTGGATGCCGCCACTATCGGTTACTATCAGATATGCCTTGCTCATAAGATAGACGAAACTATCATATTCTAGCGGATCGATTAAAAATATATTCGAAATGCCCGATAAAATTTCTCCTACAGGCTTTCTTACATTTGGATTTAAATGCACGGGGTAAACGATGTCAATATTTTCGTTTTTTAGCGCTATTTCACGTAAAGCCTCACAAATATTAACAAAGCCTTCTCCGAAATTTTCTCGTCTGTGTCCTGTAACGAGAATAAATTTTCTATCACTAAGCTTATATTTGGAATTTATAAAGGATAAAATTTTATTTTTTAGCAGCTCGTTGTTTTCGATTTTATCTATCGTCCACAAAAGCGCGTCTATGACAGTGTTGCCGCTAACGATTATATTTTTTGAATCTTTGCCTTCTTTTAAAAGATTGTCTCTCGCATCGGTAGTCGGCGTGAAGTGATATTTAGCTATGAGTCCCGTCATCTGCCTATTTATCTCTTCAGGAAACGGCGAATAGATATCATGCGTCCTAAGGCCAGCTTCTACGTGAGCAACGTCGATCTTTTGATAATACGCCGCTAAAGAAACGGCATAAGTAGTAGTCGTATCTCCATGCACAAACACGATGTCCGGGGTATATTCGCCAAATACATCGCGCATACCAAGTAAAACACCAGACGTAATATCGTACAGATCCTGCCCTTGCTTCATTAAATTTAGATCAAAATCAGGCTTGATATCAAAAAATTCAAGCACCTGATCGAGCATCTGTCTGTGCTGCGCCGTGACGCAAACTTTCACTTCAAATTCTGCGTGCTTTTGAAATTCCTTTATCAACAAAGCCATCTTAATGGCCTCCGGGCGCGTTCCAAATACTATTAAAATTTTTCTTTTCGTCATAAACTCCCCTAAATATCGATTTTTTAACCAAATTTATCGCCGTAATTTTAATTAAATTTTGCTATATCGGCACTTAACAATACATAAAATCACCTATTTATCGCTACTTAGATGGTATAGAATGTTCTTTGCTTCAAAGACGGCTAAGATTTATTTTAAATTATCAAAAAATTCCATCGCAAAATCATCAAAAATTTTACCTTTCAAATGCGCTTTACAAAATTCCACTATGAGCCCGTGAAATAGTGCATACGCGCCGTTTTCGTTCTCCAGCTTATCTGCTTTTGCCGCCGCATCGCAGGGAAGATTAGCAGAATTTACAAATTCATAGATCCGCTCAAATTCCAGCTCGCCTAGCCACGCGTTAAGCTCGTCATAGCTTTCAAACTCATAGCCCAAAGCCCCGAGTAGCCGCGCTGAATAGCTGTCCGCGACCATCACCGCGCGCTCGCATGCATAGCATAGGATTGCGTCGCAGCTCTCCGCGCCGATCCCCTTGCGCGCTAGCAGCCACTCGCGGCTAACGCCTGATTTGAAGCTCTCAAAATCCCCAAAATCCGCGATCATCGCTTTGCAAAACAAGCTTAAGCGTCTCGCTTTTTGATTATAAAATCCGCTTACTTTGATGATCTTCGCAAGCTCCGCTTCATCTAGCCCGGCAATGCTTTCTAAGCTCAAAAGCCCCTTGCTATGCAGGTTTTGCAGCGCCGCGTCGGCATTGCGCCACGCCGTATTTTGGATCAAAATCGCCCCCACGACCACCTCAAAGCTTCCAAACCCTGGCCACCAGCGAAAATCCTTAATTTCCACGGCGCGAAAAAGCGCGATAAAAAGCTCGATCGCGCTCATCTCGCGCCTCCGAAATTTCTGGCGTCGTTTCTAAAATTTCGCGCAGTGGCGGCAGTTTGTCGCACATATTTCGCTACCGCGATAAAATTTACGTCAAATTTAAATTCGCACGCTGTATTCATCTGCCGCCGCCTTTTAAATTTGTAAAAAATTCCTCGCTAAAGCTCAAGAAAAACTGCTTTGCCGCGCGGCCGCTGCGGCTTGCGCGAAGCATCGCAAACTCCCGCGCCTTTGCGTGCAGCGCGTCTAAATTTGCAGCAAAGCTCAAGCGAAATTCCGCCGCACTCATACCTTGCGCAGCCGCAAAATAGGCATCTACGATCCCTAAATACTCCCGCATGCTCCCGCCGTAAAAGCTTAGCTGCAGCCCGAAACGCTCGCTCAGGCTGATTCGCTCGTTCGCCGCGTCGCTTAGGTGCAGCTCGCCGCGGCTGATCTGCGCGGCGTCGTTATCGCTTGC
Source organism: uncultured Campylobacter sp. (assembly GCF_938002845.1). GTDB lineage: Bacteria > Campylobacterota > Campylobacteria > Campylobacterales > Campylobacteraceae > Campylobacter_B. The sequence goes on along the minus strand of NZ_CALKZP010000050.1, from coordinate 54,562 downwards.
GCATTCGCCTACGATGTGGCGACGATTGGATGTCGCATACATCAGCACGTTGCACGGCGCGCGCTCTAAGGATCCTTCTAGCAGCGGCTTAAGGTGCTTGTAGCCGCTCTCGCCAAGCTCAAAGCTCAAATCATCGCAAAAGATGATAAATTTAAAGCTCGTTTCGCGGATTGCGTCGATTATATCCACAAGAAAGCCCAGATCGTTCCTGCCGATCTCGATGATCTTAAGGTCTTTCGGGATAAATTTAGAAAAAACCGCTTTTGCAAGGCTTGATTTGCCGCAGCCGCTCTCGCCCCACAAAAGTGCGTGGTTGGCGCTGCAGCCGCGTAGGAAGGCGTCAGTGTTTTTTATTAGAGCCGATTTTTGGCTCTCTAGCCCCACAAGCGCGTCAATACCCGTGAAATCGATGTCGCGGACGATCTTTAGCGCCTTTTTATTTGCGCGAAAGACGGCGACCTGTACCGTGCGCCAATCAATCGCGCTAAAATCGCTGAAATAAATTTGCTCGCCGGCGGCGCTCTGCACGCTTTTTAGGACGGCTTGCGGCGCTAAATTTAAACCGCTTGCCGCGTCTAAATTTAACTCTTCGCTTCTGCTTTTGCCCGCGCTTTTTTTGATATTTTCATCGCAAGTTTGCATTTTTTAGCTCCCTTCGCAGATAGATCAAGATTTCGTTTATCACGTCGTCATCGTCGCGCGTCTGCGCCTTTAATCGCACCTTATCGCCGTTTGCAAGGGTGATCAAGATATTTTCATCCATGCTCGAAATCACGCGCAAGCCGAGCTTCGTAGCCAAAACCTTAATCATCATCACGTCGATAAATTGCTTAGTGTAAACATCCGCGCGCCCGAAACGATCCTCGATCTCGCCAAAAATTTCAAGCACTTCGTTCGCCTCGGCGCACTTGCTAAGCCGCCTGTAAAGATCCAGGCGCAGGCGATCTTCTCTGATAAATTCCGAGTTTAAAAAGGCGTTTACCGAAATTTTAAGCTCCACGCTCGCAGCGGCGCTCTTTCTGCTTAGCAGCTTGCCGATCTCCTCTTCGAGCATCTTTAGATAAAGCGAGTAGCCGATCGCTTCGATATGCCCGCTCTGCGCCTCTCCGAGCAAATTTCCGCCGCCGCGAATCTCCAGATCGTGATACGCCAGCACCGAGCCGCTACCCAAAAACGAGTTGCTCTCAAGCGCTACGAGCCGCTTTAGCGCGTCCTGCGTAAGAGCGGTTTTATCCTCGATCAAAAAGTAGCAAAAGCCCTGCTTATTGCTGCGTCCGACGCGGCCGCGCAGCTGGTGCAGATCGGCGATACCGAATTTATCAGCGTTTTCGACGATGATAGTATTCACGCGCGGCATGTGGATGCCGCTTTCTACGATGCTGGTGCAAAGCAGCAGATCGTATCCGCCCGCTACAAATTTTAAAATTTCACCCTCCGTAGTTTTAGCGTCGATCTTGGAGTGCAAAATTAGAATTTTAAGGCTCGGCAAAATTTCAAGCAGCTTCTTTTTGGCGCTTTGCATCGTCGCGATGTGATTGTGGACGTAAAAGATCTGCCCGCCGCGTCGCAGCTCGCGTGAAATCGCCTCTTTTATGATCTTTTCATCCCACTGCTTGACGAAGGTGCGCACGTCCAAGCGGTCCTGCGGCGGGCTAAGCAGCGTGGAGTAGCTTTTAATCGAGCTTAGCGCCATATTTAGACTGCGCGGTATCGGAGTGGCAGACATACTAAGTAGGTGCGAGGCGGCGCTTTTCTCTTTGAGCCGCTCCTTTTGCTTAACTCCGAATTTATGCTCCTCATCGATGATTATGAGCCCTAAATTTGCGGGATTTAAATTTAAAAGCGAGTGCGTGCCGACCACGACGATCGCCTCGCCGCTTTGCAAGCGCTTTAAAATTTCACTCTTTTGCCTCGCGCTACTGAAGCGATCGAGCTTGAAAACAGGAATTTCAAACTCCCTAAAGCGCTCGCTAAGCGTGGCGTAATGCTGGGAGCTAAGCAGCGTCGTAGGCACGAAAAACAGCACCGAATGCCCGCTGCGGATGCAGGCAAAGATCGCATTCATCGCAACCTCAGTTTTTCCAAAGCCCACGTCGCCGCTAAGTAGGCGGTCCATCACCTTGCCGCTTTGCAGATCCGCTAAAATCGCGCCCACTGCCTTTTGCTGATCGCTCGTGTAACTAAATCCGCTTGCGCTTAAAAATTTCGCATAATCCGCGCTTTCGTTTTTGATGACGAGCCCCCGCACCAGCTCGCGCTTTGCCGCCAACGCAATGATCTTTGAAGCGATCGCAAAGAGCTTTTCGCGCACTCGCTCTTTGATTTTTGAAAAGCTCGCCCTGCCCAGATGATCCAAGCTCACGGCGCCGCCGCTTGCGACGTAGCGATCGATCTTATTTAGATACTCTACCGGCAGCAGCAGCTTGTCGCCGCCCTCGTAGAGCAGGGATACGAACTCCTTGCTACGCCCCATCACCTCGATGAGCTCAAGCCCGTTAAATTTAGCGATACCGTGATCTTCGTGCACGACAAAATCGCCCACGTTTAGCTCATCCAGAGCTAGGCTCGATCTTCGCATGCGCTTTTTAGGCGCCGCTTTGTTTAGCGAAAGGATGATCCGCTCGGAGCTTATTAAATTTACGACGAAATCCTCGCGTAAAATTTCGATATTGCTAAATCCGCCAAGATCAAACGGCGCGAGCAGCGCATCGTTTCGCGCGATCAGCGTGATGGCCTCGCTGCGGTGGAATTCAAAAAATTCCTGCGACGGCGTCACGGCGAGATCTTTAAATTTACGCGCCGCGGGCAGTACCTCGATCGCGTCTAAAAAATCCAAATTGCGCTCGGAAAAAATTTCATCCTTTTTGATCTCGTGCAGCAAGACGCAATCAAACGCGCTCACGTAATCGACGAAGCCCTCGATGAACCAAAACCCGAGCGAGCCCAGATCGCGAGCTAGCGCGTCGCTGTCCGCGCGCGATATCTTTTCGCTCACGCTCTCAAACTCGTCCTCGCTTAAATTTGCTAAAAACGGCGCTATTTCGGCTTGCGCAAGTTCATCTTTTTCGCTTTTTTGCGTCGCGACGTCAAAACGCCTGATGCTCTCGACCGTCTCGCCGTCGAGCAGAATTCTAACCGCGCTTTCGCTCCCTACCGAAAAAATATCGATGATCTCGCCACGAAAGCTAACCTCGCCCATGCTTTCGACGATGTCACGCACGTCGTATCCCAGGCGTAAAATTTCCTCTTTCAGCTCGCTTAAGTTTAACTCACTTCCAAATTTTAAATTTAGCGGGCGCAGATGGCTTGCTGCGGGGAGTTTGTTTAGGATCGTGCGGACGGGAGAGATTAAAATTTTTTTGCCGCTTGCTTTGTAAAACGCGCTAAGAGCGGTGCTGATGCCCGCGAGCTCGCCCATGTAGCTGCGCAGATCCTCGCCGAAGCTCGCTCTAAAATCGGGCAGGCAAAAGACCGCGTAGCCCATAAATTTAAGCACCTGTTCGCACGCCGCAGCCTCTTTATCGTCCTCGCAGATCAAAAGCTCTTTTTGGTTTTGCAAAAAGTATTCGTAAACCTCGGCTTGCATTATTTAAACCTTTCGATCTGGTGCTGCACGACGTTTGCGATCTCCTGCCACGATACGTTAGGCTCTAAGGTCGAGATATTTTTGAAATTTTGCGCGTTCCAGCTCATAAAATTTGCAGGATCGACGCTTTGAGCCAAAAACCTAACTTCGTAATGCAGGTGTGGGCCGGTGCTGTAGCCGGTATTGCCGCTATAGCCGATAAGATCGCCCTTTTTAACCCAAGAACCGGGCGTTACGACCGCGGAGCTAAGGTGGCCGTAGCGGGTCTCAAAACCGTAATTGTGCGATAGAATCACTAAAATTCCATATCCGCTACCACTGCCGCCTGCAAACTGCACAAAGCCCTCTGCTGTCGCAAACACCGGAGTGCCCTCGCTTGCTCGCAAGTCGATGCCGTGGTGCATCCTCATAACGCCGCTGATTGGATGAGTGCGCATCCCAAAAGGGCTAGTGACGCCACGATACTGCATCGGAAGTCCGTTAGGCACAGCGCTAAGAATCGCGCTCGCCGTTTTTTCGCTAGCTGCGATATGCGCGCCGGAGCCCTTTTTACGCTCCTTTTTCATCTCATTCATCGCAAGCATTACTTGGATATCACTATCCAGCCCGCCTCCATCGTCTTCGCGTCCATCGAGCTTGGCAAGCACCTCCTCGTTTTTGCCCTCAAGTGCGATATTTTGCTCTTTAAGCGCGAGATTTTCGGCGTAGAGGGTTTTGTTTAGCTCCTTTAAATTTGATCGGTCGCTCGCGAGTTTAAATATCGCAAAAAACAGAACGAGCAGAAAAATTACGAAAAACGCAGATAAAATTTTAAGTTGAAATCTAAAATTTTCGCCAAAATACAGCGTCTTGGTGCCAAAGTGATCGCTTAGGGTGAGTTTAGTTTTAGCCACGGCGTGCCTCAAGCCATAAAATGAAATTTTCTACCAAATGAAACGAGCCGAAAACCAAATACTCCTCGTCCGCTCTAAGCTCGCCGCGAAACGGCGAATGCGGAATTTTAAGCGCGTCAAGCTCGCGGGTTATCGCCTCTGCCGCCATTTCGCGATCCGCAACCTCGTAGCTAAAGATCTCCACGCGCTCTACCACGGGCGCTAAAGTCCGCAGCACCGCAGCTACGTCCTTATCGGCAAAAGCGTTGTAAATCAGCACGATCTTTCTGCCCCCGTAGATTTCGATAATTTCGCGGGCGACTTGCTGCGCCGCAAGCTCGTTGTGTCCAACATCCACGCGCAAATTCGGCGCCAAAACTTCCATCCTGCCGCGTAAATTTAGAGGTGGCAGCTGCGAAATTTCAAATTTCAAATTTAAAAATTTCATCGCGGCAAGCGCTAGGGCTAAATTTGAAATTTGAAATTTAGGCAGATTATTGTGCGCGCAAAACTCCGCGATCTGCGCTCGCTCGCTCTTGCTTAAAAGCTCTGCCGCAAACCTCAAATGAGTTCCTTTTTGCTCTGCGATCTGCCTTGCGATACGAAGCGGAACCTCGCTCATCTCATCGCTTAAAATCGCCTCTTTATCCATCGTAATGAGCTTGGTGTGGGCGATCTGCTCTAGATTTTGTCCTAGCATACCCAAATGATCGGTGCCGATCGGTGTAAAAAGTGACAGCGTGCGCCCAAAGCTCGACGTAGCGTCAAACTCGCCGCCCATCCCAGCCTCGATCACGCAGTAATCGCAATCCCTAAAAAGCACTGCCGCCGCAAGCGTGAGATACTCGAAATACGACAGGCTATCTTTAAACTCCGCGGGCAAGCTCTCTTGCAAAAACTCATGCGCGAAATCAAGCTCCTCATCCGTAGCATCGCGACCTAGCGAAATGGGGAGCGAGCTTTGAGCGGATTTAAAATTTTGCTCCGGCGAGAAATTGAAATTTTGCTCAGACGGCAATTTGAGATCTTGAGAATTCCATAAATTTTGTGTAGAAGCAGAATTTTGCGTATCTATGGAATTTCGCGCGATAGAATTCTGATCGCTACAAAAATTTTGCGTGGTAGAAACGAAGCTTTGCAGGGCAGAATTCTGCTCGCCGTGCAAATTCTGCGTGGTGGAATTTTGCAAATTAGAAATAGAAATTTTAGAGGCTGAATTTTCTCTATTCGCAAAATTTTGCATCTTTGCGGAATTTTGTTTTTCTGTAAAATTTGACGCCGAAGCGGAATTTTGCTCGTTTTTAAAATTTGAAGCGCCTGAATTTAACGCAAAAACTGGGTTTTGCGCGATCTGTCCGCCTAGATAGATGCGCTCGTTGAGCTTAAAAACGTGCGGACTGGTGTAGTGCCCGACGTTAAAGCCCGCTGCAGCGATCGCGTTAGCCAAAAACCGCCCAGTGCTGCCCTTGCCGTTGGTGCCGATGATCTGAATGACGTTTTTGAGCGGAATTTTATCTTTAATGGCGGCATACGCCCGCGGGAAGCGCTCATAGTCGATTTTTTTGTAATAAATCGGGCGATTTTGCAAAAATTCTTTAATGCTGCGCCCGTTCAAGTCTGAATCCCCTAATCGCAAGCGCCGAAATAAACTCGTCAAACGCCTGCGCGGAGGCATTTTCGATCGCCTTGTAGCGGTCCTTATCGCTAATGATCGAGCTCGTATCGTAGCTATTTTTGACTAGGCGGCTAACTTTAAAATCGTAATCGCCCACGCAATCCTTGCTGAAAATCTCGCCGTTTTTAAGCTTGGTGCTAAAATTTACGACAAGATTTGCGCGGTAACTAGTGACATAGCCGAACTGATCGTATGAAAGCTCGCTAAAGCTTAGGCTTTTTATGCTCGCTACTACGATCGTCTGCGCCGAGTTTTTATCCGCAAGGCTCATCCCTAGGCGCTGGACTATACCCTGTCTGATCGCATCTTTGATAGCGACCGTATTTTGCGGATCGGTCTTGCTCATCATCACATCCACAAATACACTTCCATCCATCGTCTCTTTCGCGATCCTTGAAACGGGCTTGTAGCCGCAGCCGATCAAAAAAATCAAACAAAAAACGGTTAAAGCTTTTCTCATCTTCGCCTACTTTATCACCAAATTTACGAGCTTGTTTTTGACGTAAATTTCTTTTACGACGATCTTGCCCTCTAGCCATTTGGCGCAGTTCTGCTTCGCAAGGCTTAAAATTTCGCCCTCGCTTAGGCTTGCGCCCGCTTCGAACTCGGCGCGCTTTTTGCCGTTAATCGTGACGGCAAGTTTAATAGTATCGCTTTCGAATACCTCTTCGCAAACTCGCAGCTTGCCGAAATTTCGTCTTTTAAACAGCTTCTCGCTAAGCTCGGCACAGATGTGCGGCACGATAGGCTCGAGCAGGCACAAGATCACAAAGTAGCCCTCGGTAAATACGTCTTTGTCGCTCTGCGCGTTTAGCGCATTTAACGCCTCCATACACGCGGCGATTAGGGTATTAAAAGCAAAGCTGCTCTCATAAACCTGCTGCGACTTCTTAAGCGCCTCGTAAACTTTGAGGCGGGCGTATTTTTCCTCTTTATTTAAAGCGGCGTGGTCGATCTGTGGAATTTTATCCGTAGCATAAGCGTTTTCGGCGCGATCATAGAGGCGGCTAAGAAATTTATACGCGCCCTCTACCGCGCTGTCGTTCCACTCAAGCTCCTTTTGCGGCGGCGCGGCAAAAAGTATAAAAAGCCTCGCCGTATCGGCGCCGTAGGTCTCGATGATGTCGTCCGGATCGACGGTGTTTCCTTTGCTTTTACTCATCTTTGCGCCGTCTTTTAGCACCATACCCTGAGTTAGCAGCCGCTCAAACGGCTCGCTATCGCGCAGATAGCCTATGTCGCGAAGAGCCTTTTGGAAAAATCTCGCGTAAAGTAGGTGCAAAATCGCGTGCTCGATGCCGCCGATATATTGATCAACGTTCATCCAGTAGTTCACGCTTTGCTCGTCAAACGCCCGCTGCTGCCACGTCCGTTCGTCGCTTGCGTAGCGCGCGAAATACCATGAGCTTTCAAAAAATGTATCGAGCGTGTCGGTCTCGCGCATCGCGTCGCCGCCGCATTTAGGGCATTTGCAAAACTTCCAGCTAGGATGCGCGTCGAGTGGATTGCCCTTGCCGGTGATCTTAATATCCTGCGGAAGCTCTACGGGCAGATTTGAAATTTCTTCGCTTACGAGCCCGCATTTTGGGCAGTGGATCATCGGGATCGGCGCGCCCCAGTAGCGCTGGCGGCTCACTCCCCAATCGCGCAGTTTAAAATTTACCACGCGACGCCCAAGCCCTAGCTCTTCAAATTTTGAGATGACGGCGCTTTTTGCCCTCTCGCTATCCATGCCGCTAAATTCCGCGGAATTTATTAAAATTCCAGGCTCGACGTAAGCCTTGCTAGCGTCGTAATCGCCGCTTTTTGGAGCGATGCTTTGAACGATCGGCAGGTTAAATTTCTTTGCAAACTCAAAGTCTCGTTCGTCGTGCGCAGGTACCGCCATAACCGCGCCGCCACCGTATTCGGCTAGGACGAAATTTGCAGTCCAAACGGGGATTTTTTTGCCGCTTAACGGATGAAGCACGCTGATTCCGAGGCTTGTGCCGTCTTTATCGCTTGCTTGGCGCTCGCGCGGGCTTTGATTTAAAATTTCTCTCACCTTCGCCGCAGCTTCTGCGCCGAGTAAATTATTATCCAAAAGCCTCTTTACAACCTCATGCTCCGGCGCAAGCGCCGCGTAGCTCATACCGTAAATCGTATCGGGGCGCGTCGTAAAGACCTTAAAGCCCTCGATGCCGCCAAGTTTGGCGCTGCTTTGCTCGTCAAATTTAAAGCTAAATTCTAAACCCTCGCTGCGCCCGATCCAGTTTTCCTGCATCGTAAGCACCTGAGCGGGCCACTTGCCCTCAAGCTGCTTTAGGCAATCCAAAAGCTCCTGCGCATAAGCGGTGATTTTTAGATAATATCCCGGCATTTGCTTTTGCACGACCTCATTGCCGCAGCGCCAGCACCTGCCCTCCTCGACCTGCTCGTTGGCAAGCACCGTCTGATCGTGCTCGCACCAATTTACCACGGCGCTTTTTCTATAGATAAGCCCTTTTTCAAAAAGTTTGATGAAAAATTCCTGCTCCCAACGCGTATAAAGCGGATCGGAGGTAGCGAGCATGCGACGAGCCGAAAAGCTAAAGCCAAGGCGGTGCAGCTCATTTTTCATATAATCAATATTTTCGTAGGTCCAAGTTTTAGGGTGAATGCCGTGTTTGATCGCCGCATTTTCCGCAGGCATACCGAAGCTGTCAAAGCCGATCGGCTGAAGCACGTTGTATCCGCGCAGCCTATAATAGCGACTCAGCGCGTCGCTGATGCTGTAGTTTCGCACGTGCCCCATGTGGATGCGGCCGCTTGGGTAGGGAAACATCGAAAGGATATATTTTTTAGGCAGGCTGTAATCGTCCTTAGGCTCGAAAACTCCCTCTTCATCCCAAATTTTCTGCCATTTAAGCTCAATACTTTTACTATCGTAAGGCATTTTGCGCTCCTAGAATTCGTCTTTAGTTTTTGCCGACTCGATCGCTATTAAAATTAGCGAGAAAAAGTTTGCAAGTAGCGCGCCGATGGCAAGCGAGGTCACGATCGACAGATCTCCCGGCGCTACTACAATCAAAACGAACGCCGGTATGAGATGCAGATCTGCTACGAGCGAGCTTGCGAAAAGCTCGGCCGCGAGCATATTTCGCACGCCTACCTTCAAAAGCGTCGAGACCGCATTTACGCTAGTTGCTATGAAAAGTAAAATTTCATTCTTCTCATACAAAAACCCGCCTATCGTAGTCATACTCATAAGCGCAAAAAATATGTAAATTACCCTTCCCCAGTTCATCTTTTATCCTTACACCGTGCCTTTTTCATACATGGCGCGATTCTTTTCTTTCTCTTTGATACGGCGCTGTTTTTCAGCCAAAAATGCGCGGTATTTCTCGACGTTAAATTTAAACAAAATCAGCATCGGAGCAGCTACAAATACAGAGCTGAAAGTTCCTGCTATGACGCCTATTAGCATCACGAAGCTAAAGCCGTGGATCATCTCGCCGCCCCAGACGAATAAAATCACGATGACGATGAGAGTCGTAAGCGAAGTAAGCAACGTGCGCGATAGCGTGTGAGAGATTGATTCGTTTATAACCTCGTCAAGCTTAATCGATTTACTATCTTTTACACCCTCTCGAATTCTATCGAAAACAACGATGGTGTCGTTTAGCGAGTAGCCCATTATAGTTAGCAGTGCGGCTAGAATTTCAAGGTTGAAATCCACGCCAGCTAAAATCATCGCACCTACGGCAACTACGACGTCGTGCAGATCCGATAGTACGGCTGCAATCGCAAATCTCCACTCAAACCGCAGGGTGATATAAACCAAAATGAGCGCAAACGACACACATACCGCTAAAATTCCGTTTGTGCGAAGCTCCTCGCCGACTTTAGGACCTACGATATCGACCTTGCGAATGTCGAAGTTTCCACTACCTTGTAAAATTTTTTGCGCCGCTAAAGCGGGATTATCACCCAGTTCGCTCGCAGCGCCTGAATATCTAATCGTGACCTCTTGATCGCTACCGAATTCCGTAACGTTGATATTGCCTAAATTTGCCGCCTCGAAGCGTTTTCTGATCTCATCAAGCGGTGCTTTAGCGTCGTATCTAACCTGAATGAGTGTACCGCCGCTAAAATCGATGCCGTAATTAATGCCCTTAATGAAAAACAGCGCAATAGAGCCTATTATCAAAACAGCAGAAAGTGCAAAGGTAAAATATCTAAATTTCATAAAATCATAAATTTTGCCCTTATCGAACACTTGCATTTGCGCCTCCTCTTACTTTATAACCGAGCCAAAGCGCGGTATTTTTGCTCTTTTCCATCTTATCCATTACTAACTCAAACATTCCGTGAGTGCCTAAAATAGCCGTTATCATCGACGCTACGATACCGATGCTCATCGTGACGGCAAAGCCCTTCACTGGACCCGTGCCGTAAGCATAAAGCGCAGCAGAAGTAATTAGCGTAGTGATATTTGAATCCACGATCGCGCTCATCGCGTTTTCATAGCCTTTATTTATACTTTGGCGGATTGAAACTCCCGTCCTTAGCACCTCTCTAACGCGCTCATTAATGATTACGTTCGCATCCACGGCCATTCCGATAGTTAGTACGATTCCAGCCATTCCAGGAAGCGTCAAAGTAGCGCCGAATAGCGCCATACAAGCTATCAAAAACAAGATATTTACCACAAGCGCGATGTCGGCAAAAAGCCCCGCCACGCCATAGTAGAAAATCATAAAGATCAAAATCGCAACCGCCGCAAGGCTAAGCGCCGCCATACTCTTATCAATGCTATCTTGCCCTAGGCTAGGGCCGATACTGCGCGTTTCGGAAACTTTGACGGGGGCCAAAAGCGCGCCGCTTCTAAGCGCGATCGCTACGTCGTGTGCCTCCTCGACGCTAAATCCGCCGCTGATCTGACCGCTGCCGCCGCCGATGCGCTCGTTAATGCGCGGCGCGGAGTAAACCTTGCCGTCAAGCACGATGGCTAAACGTTTGCCGACGTTTTTGCCGGTAAAATCGCCAAAAATTTGAGCGCCTTGAGAGTTCAGCGTAAAATTTATGATCGGCTGGTTGGTGTGCTGATCGAAAGCTACCTTCGCATCGACTAGCATCGCGCCATCTAAAACCGGAATTTCGTTTATGAGATACTTGTAATTTGGATTTTTAACGTCCGGGTAGATCACGTCGCCGTAAGCTCTGGCATCCGCTGCGCTAATAGTCTGCGCGCGATCTTGGCGCACGTCGTCCACCGCCATAAGCTGCAAGTGAGCCGCTTTGGCGATCAGATCCTTGGCGCGCTGCTCATCCGCTGCGTTTTTGACGCCAGGAAGCTCAACCAAAATATAGCTCTCGCCCTGCTTTGCTACCGTTGGCTCCGCAAGTCCGAATTGATCCAAGCGGTTTCGGATAGTTTCTACGGCCTGTTCGATCGCATATTTTTTAGTCGCTTCGACCTCCTCAGGCGTTAGTGTGACGCGATATTTTTCGCCCGATTTTTGAATGTCTAATCCGCTTGCGGCGCTATGCAAAATCGCATCAAATTTAGAAGCCTCATCTGCGTCTAAAATTTCAAACTCAAACGAATCGCCTTCCAATTTTAGCCCGTCCATCAGCAGATCGTCGCGCTTGGCGGCGTAATTGACGCTAGCGGCGATCGATTTGATCTTTGAAACGACCGCTTCGTCGCTTTGAACCTCAAGCAACATGTGAAGCCCGCCTTGCAGATCCAAACCTAAGTTTATCTTGCTTCCCTTTTCGGTCTGAAAGATCGAAGGCGCGGCAAAAATCGCCGAAAAAATAACCGCAGCCAAAAAGATCAGTAGGCGGTATGAAATTTTACTGCTCATCTAATTTTCTTGCCACGAATTGTTTATCCAGCTCAACCATGACCTCATCGTTAAGCTTAACTGTGATAAAATCATTGTTTGTTTTCACGACCGTGCATTTTATGCCACCGCTAGTTATGATCTTATCGCCTTTGCCGAGCGCATCGACCATCGCTTTATGATCCTTGGCCTGCTTTTGCTGCGGTCTGATAATCAAAAAATACATAATCGCAAAGATTACGACGATAGGCAGGATTGATGCAAAGAAGTTCCCTTGTTCCATGTGTTTCCTTCATTAGAAATTTAAAAAGTAGCTATTTTACATTAAGTTACATAAATAAAGGCTTTGTTCTTGCGCTTGCGCTTTCAAATTTTATTTTCGTAGAAATTTTAAGCTCTAAATTTGACGGCTTGGCTGCTTTGGCGGCGGAATTTCTCTCGCCTCTAATTGCGATAGCAGCACTTTTTTATCTACTAAAAGCAAGCAAGGCGGAGTGGTTTTGGTGCGGATTTTTTATCGGCGCGCTATGGATGCACTGGATCAGCTTCAGTCTGATCTATTTCGGTCTTGCGTTTTTGATTCCGCTTGAAATTCTTGGAATTTGTCTCGTTTACGCCTTTATTTTCCGCATCTTTGCGATCTTTAACGCACTGGTTTTGCGCGCTGCGTGCCTTTTGATTCTAAAATTTATCCATCCCTTCGGCTTTGATTGGCTAAATTTTGAACTGCTGCTAAGCCATGGAATTTTCAGAGCCGATCTTAGCGCGCTGGCTCTGATTTTAGCGGGACTTTGCGCGGTTTTGTATCTACGCGGACGCGGCATTGCGGCTAGGCTTAACGCCTTAATTTTCGCGATATTTTTGATCTGCGCGCTGCAATTCAGCCAAAAAGAAGCCGAGCCGCTGCCGATTAAAATTTCACTCGCAAACACCGATATTTCGCAGCATGACATCTGGGCGAAGGATAAAATTTTATCCGCCGCGTTGGCAAATTTAGCCCGCATCGATGATGCCATCGCAGAGGGACAGGACGCGATAATCTTGCCCGAAAGCGCCTTTGCGATGCCGCTAAATTTAGAAAACGTATTAGTTGAAGCTCTAAAGGAAAAATCGCGCGCAATTACGATCGTAGCGGGTGCGGAAGCGTATGAGAACGGGAAATTTTACAACAGCGCCTATCTTTTTGCGAACGGGGAAATGAAGCGCTTCGATAAGCACATTTTGGTGCCGTTTGGCGAAATGGTGCCGCTGCCTGAATTTGCGCGAAATTTTATCAACCGCGTGCTGTTAGGCGGCGCGACCGATTTTTCGACGGCTAGCGGTTTTAGCGACTACGAGCTTGGCGGCAAGAGCGTAAGAAGCGCGGTTTGCTACGAGGCTACGCGCGCAGAGCTTTACGAGGGCTCGCCTAAATATGTCGTAGCGATCAGTAATAACGGCTGGTTTGTGCCGAGCTACGAGCCCTATTTGCAGCGCCTCATAATCCGCTACTACGCGAGCTTGCACGGCACGCTGATCTATCACGCCGTAAACGGTAGCGCTAGCGAGATAATCGCTCCGAAAAAGATCTGGATAAACCGCCTTAAAGATCATCTAAAATAGCCTAAAAAGTTATTTTTAAACGACTTTTGGATAATATTTTAAAATTTTATTAGGAGCTAAATTTATGGCTAAATACAATCGCATACTCGTAAAATTTTCGGGTGAAGCGCTAGCGGGAGAGAACGGCTTTGGGATCGACAGCGAAATTTTAAAATTTATCGCTAAAGAGATCAAGCAGCTCGTAGAGGGCGGCATCGAAGTAGGCATCGTAATCGGCGGCGGCAACATCATAAGAGGCGTAAGCGCCGCAGCTAGCGGTATCATCAAGCGCACCAGCGGCGATCATATGGGCATGCTAGCCACCGTCATCAACGCAATCGCGATGAGAGAGGCGCTAGAATACGCAGGTATGGATGTACGCGTGCAAAGCGCGATAAAGATGGAAGCGATCTGCGAGACCTTCATTATCGGCCGCGCAAAAAGGCACCTCGAAAAAGGTCGCGTTGTGATCTTTGCCGCAGGCACCGGAAATCCGTTCTTCACGACCGATACCGCGGGCACTCTCCGCGCGATCGAGATCGGAGCCGACGCCATCATAAAAGCCACTAAAGTAATGGGGATCTACGACAAAGATCCGCAAAAATTTAAAGATGCCAAATTGCTTTCCAAAGTCACTTACGACCAAGCCCTGCACGATAACATCAGGGTGATGGACGATACAGCTATCGCGCTTGCTAAGGACAATGCGCTCCCGATCATCGTGTGCAATATGTTTAAGAGCGGAAATTTATACAAAATCGTCGATGGCGGAGATCTAAGCTCCTGCTCGATCGTAAAAAACTAAAATTTTAAATTTAAGGAGAATTGATGAGAACCGAACAAATTGTAGCCAAGGCTTTAAAAGTAACGGGCGGAGACCGATATAAGCTATCTTTGATGATAAGCAAACGCGCCGAACAGCTAGCTGCGGGCGAACCGCCGCTGATAGAGAACGTAGATACTCGCAGGATGAAATTTGCCGATATAGCAATCTTGGAACTAGCCGAAGGTAAGATCGCATTAGATGGAATCGTTGACAAGGATTAATGATAACTTCCTAGAAAGCCTTATCGAAGACGTTGTCGATACCAAAGATATACAAAGCGCCAAGCAGCTGCTTTATAATCTAAAAGAGCCCACTCCGCTGCTGGTGGATGCTATAAATTTATGCATTGCGCAGCATGACGGGCAGTTTCGCAAAAGCGGCGAGCCGTATGCGATCCATCCGATTTTAGTAGCTTGCTTCGTATCTTTTATGGGTGGAGACGACGCGATGGTGATATCTGCGCTACTACACGACGTAGTAGAGGATACAGATTACAGCATCGAGCAGGTTAGACAAAGATTCGGCGACGAAGTAGCCAAAATCGTAGAAGGGCTTACTAAAATCGTAAACATCAGAGAGGATAAATTAGCTCCATCCGGCGATAGCAACGCCAAGCTTCGCACCACTGCGCTTACCTTCCGCAGGATGCTGATGATCTCTATTAACGATCAGCGCGTCTTAGTCGTAAAGCTCTGCGATAGACTGCACAATATGCTAACCCTAGACGCACTCCGCCCCGATAAACAAAAACGCATCGGCGAGGAGACGCTTTTGGTTTATGCGCCGATCGCGCACAGGCTTGGAATTTCATCGATCAAAAACGTGCTTGAGGATCTTAGCTTTAAATACGTCATGCCCAAAGAATACGCGGCGATCGCCGATTACGTCGAGGAGCATAAGCAGCAGCTTCAGATGAGCTTGAGCAAATTTAGCGAAAAGATCAAGGAGTATATGCTTTCAAACGGCTTTAGCGAGGGCAGCTTTGAGATCCAAAAGCGAATGAAGCACTACTACTCGATCTTTTTAAAAATGCAGCGCAAAGGAATTTCGATCGAGGAGGTGCTCGATCTTTTGGCTATCCGCATCATCGTGCAAAAGCCGATGGATTGCTATTTGGCTCTTGGCATCATCCATACTAAATTTAATCCGCTGATCTCACGCTTTAAGGATTATATCGCGCTTCCGAAGCAAAACGGATATCAGACGATCCACACGACTGTCTTTAACGAAAGTATGATCGTAGAGGTGCAGATCCGCACCTTCGATATGCACAACACCGCGGAATTCGGCGTCGCAGCGCACTGGAAGTATAAATATAGCGGCTCAATCAATCCGAAGCTTGATTGGCTAAACGACATCGGCATGCAGGAAGAGGACGACGCCAACGCCGAGGATCTTTACGAATACGCCAAAGACAGCCTCTACGTCGAGGATATCGCCGTGTATTCGCCCAAGGGCGGAATTTTTACATTGCCGCGCGGTGCTACAGCGCTTGATTACGCCTACGAGATACACTCTCAAGTAGGCTTAAAAGCGACCGAGGCCTTTATAAACCGCGTCAAGGTGCCGCTTCTTACGGAGCTTAAAAACGGAGATATCGTTCATATTATCACCGGAAGCGAGCCACACTACCGCTGCAGCTGGCTAAGCTCTGTAAAAACGGGCAAGGCACGCGCAACGATAAAGGCGTTTTGCAAGCAAAAGATCAGAGATATAAATTTTGAAGTAGCGATTAAAATTTTATGCGCGATCTTTACGACGAGCAAGGAGAGCATTCTAAGCTGGCTTGAAAAAGAAAATTTAAGCAAAAAGATCGGCAAAGCTGCCTACGACTCGGTATTTTTAAAAGACGTCGTAAACGCGCTGAAAAAATACCCGCTCAAAGAGAAATTTTTCAATATGAAATTTCGCAGCAGGTATGAGATCGAGAAGCAAAAATTTGACAACATCGTGGTGTATTCAAATTTTAAAATCGACGAGGTGGAGTTTGATTACTGCTGCAATCCAAAGCGCGGCGACGACATCATCGGCTTTCGCAACGGACATGGCGTAACGGTGCATCATAAGCTGTGCGAACGTGCAAGCGAGCTAATCAAAACCGATGAGATGATCTTCGTAAAATGGACGCGTAATGCGCCGCACCGCTACAAGATCATATTAAATTTAGAAAATAAGCGCGGCTCGCTGGCGACGTTTTTGAACTATTTAGTCAAGCTCGAGGTCGATCTAGTGTCGATAAGCCTCAACGAAAATAGCGAAACGACGTCGGATTATTTTGAGATTATCATCGAGCTAAACGAAAATTTAGACTCCACG
This sequence comes from uncultured Campylobacter sp., assembly GCF_938002845.1. Lineage (GTDB taxonomy): Bacteria > Campylobacterota > Campylobacteria > Campylobacterales > Campylobacteraceae > Campylobacter_B. Next base: position 37,896 of record NZ_CALKZP010000050.1, on the reverse strand, counting down.
GAGATTAAAGACAAACTCAAAAACCGCTTTAAAATCGTGGATTTCGTATCGCTTACGGACGTATATAAAAACTAAATAAGGGAGAGCAAATGGCTGACATTCAAGGCATTATGGAAAATTTTAAGCGCGGTGTCGCGGAGATCATCGGCGAAGAACAGATCGAGGCACTGATTAGGCGCTATTACGACAGCGGCGAGGTCTTTTACGTCAAAATCGGCATGGACCCCACTGCTGCGGATCTGCACCTAGGGCACGCCGTCGTGCTAAATAAGCTTGCATTTTTACAAAACCACGGCGCGATCGTGCAGTTTCTAATCGGTGATTTTACTGCTCAAATCGGAGATCCTACAGGCAAGAGCGAGACTCGCAAAAAACTAGCACGCGAAGTTGTGCTTCAAAACGCCAAAACCTACGAGCAGCAGGTGTTTAAAATTTTAAATCCCGCAAAAACTAAGGTAATGTTTAATTCCGAATGGACCAACCGCCTGGGTGCTAGCGGTATGATCGAGTTATCAAGCACTTTCAATGTTGCCAGGATGCTCGAGCGCGACGACTTTGAGAAGCGCTACAAGGCCGAGCAGCCGATCAGCATCAGCGAGTTTATGTATCCGCTACTGCAGGGATACGACAGCGTTTGCATGAAATGTGATATAGAATTTGGCGGTACCGATCAGAAATTTAATCTTCTAATGGGTCGCCAGCTACAAAGAATTTATGATGTCGGCAAAGAGCAAAGCGTCGTGATGATGCCGCTTTTAGTAGGTACCGATGGCACGAACAAGATGAGCAAGAGCCTGGGTAACTACATCGGCGTAACCGATACGCCTCATGATATGTACGGCAAGGTGATGAGTATCAGCGATGCGTTAATGTGGGATTGGTATAATCTGCTAAGCCAAAAAAGCAGCGAAGATATTGAGCTAATAAAAGGCTTTGTGGCGGATGGTTCGATCCATCCTAAGGCGGTTAAGGAGGAGCTTGCCTCCGAGATCGTCACGCAATTTTATGACGAAAATACCGCCTTTGAAGCCAAGCAGGAATTTGACCGCGTCCACGGTGCCGGCGAGCTTCCTAGCGAGATCAAGGAATATCACGTAAGCTCGCCTGCATGGATCGTAAAGGCGCTAATTAGCTGCAAGCTTGCCGTCTCTAGCTCGGATGCGCGCAGGCTGATAAAATCAAACGCCGTCAGTATCGATCAAAATAAAATTTTAGATGAGCAGCTTCAGCTTAGCTCGGGCGAATACACGCTTCAAGTAGGGAAGAAGAAATTCGCTAAATTAAAGGTGGATTAATGAGTATAAAGATAGGCAAACACGAGATTGCGCACCCGATAATTCAAGGCGGGATGGGACTTGGTATCAGCTGGGACAAGCTAGCCGGCAATGTCAGCCTAAACGGCTGTCTAGGCGTCATTAGCTCGGTCGGCACCGGCTACTACGAAAATCTTAAATTTGCCAAAAAATCGCTCGATGGCAGACCATATCAAAGCGAGAATTTTTATAGCAAAGAGGCGCTTTTTGCGATAGTGCGAAACGCCCGTAAAATTTGCGGCAATGCGCCTTTGGGGATGAACGTAATGTGCGCAGCGAACGACTACGAGCGCATCGTGCGCGACACGTGCGAGGCAGGTATTGACGTTATCATTAGCGGCGCGGGACTTCCTACCAATCTGCCGGAATTTACCGCAGATTTTCCGAACGTCGCGCTCGTACCTATCGTCTCCTCCGCCAAGGCTCTTAAGATCATCGCCAAACGCTGGAAGCAGCGCTACGACAGAATTCCCGATGCCGTAGTACTCGAGGGCCCTCTTAGCGGCGGGCATCAGGGCTTTACCTACGAGCAGTGCGGCGATCCGGCGTTTGCGCTGGATAATCTAATCCCGCAAGTAAAAGCGGAAATCTCGCAATGGGGCAGCTTCCCGCTATTTGTCGCAGGCGGGATTTGGGATAAAACCGACATCGATCGCGTAAAAGCCCTGGGTGCAGACGGCGTGCAGATGGGCACGCGCTTCATCGGCACCTTTGAATGCGACGCCGCGGAGGAATTTAAGCAGGTGCTTCTTAACGCCAAAAAAGAGGACATCCAGCTTCTAAAATCGCCCGTAGGCTATCCCGCGCGCGGCATTCATACTAATCTGCAAGATATGATCGCCGCAGGCACGGCGCCTAAGATCCGCTGTATCAGCAACTGCGTAAGCCCTTGCGAGCGCGGCAAAGGCGCTAATGCCGTAGGATACTGCATCGCCGACCGCCTAAGCGACGCGTATCTGGGTAAAACGCAAAGCGGTCTGTTTTTTACCGGTGCGAACGGATGGCGATTAAACGAGATAATATCCGTGAAGGAATTGATAGAAAAACTTATAAATGGCGAAGATAGTTAAAATTTTTCTAATCGCAGCTTTTAGCTGTGTATTGGCGTTTGGAGCTTCGAGCGAGGCGTTTTTTGCGAAATTCGACAAGGATTTCATCGTAGCGACGCCGAATTACAAGCGCTCGCTGCACAAGGAGCTAAAATCGCTTTACCAAGGCGCGTCCGATAAAGAGGTCCGCATCAAAGCGCTAAAGAGGCTGGTTTACAGCTCGAAAAATTTAGGGCTTGACTCCTCGCATTATGAATCTGCGCTAGCCAAATTACAAGGCAAAGCAAGCGATAGCAGCACGAATTCTAAAAAGCTCAAAGATGAAAACGCAAAAAATTCCAAAAGCTCGGACGAGAAAAACGCTTCAAATTTAGCGCATAGCCCCAAAGCCTCCGCCTCTAAAAATTCTAAGAATTCAAAAAATTCCACTTCCAAAAATCTCAAAAAGACGCGCGCGCCAGAAGAAGCCGATCTAAGCTCGCTATCTAGCGAGGATTTGGAGTTTTTACGCTCCACTAGGCCCCGCGGTGCGGACGACGCAAAAAATTCAACAGACGATGCGCATCGCAGCGACTCAAGCGAAAATCCCGCAGGAGCCGACGACTCCTTACAAGCGCAGAATTCCGCAGGTGGCGCTGCGACTGAGCGACTAGATTCTGAGCTTCGCAAAAGTAGCATAAAAAAATCCTCCTCCGATGCCAAACTCGCTTTAGCATCGCTGCGCGGCGATAAAAACGAGATCGTGCTTGAGTTTAACCGCGATCTAAAGCGCGGCGATTATAAAGATTTTACGATCGCAAGTAGCGATAATTTTCGCTTCGTGATTGATTTTAGCGCGCGGCAAAAGTCACAAAAAACGCGGCTTAAAGATAGCTTCGTTAGCGATGTACGCGTCTCGCAATACAACGACAAGACCGTGCGCATCGTACTTAGTGATCCGAAAGAATTCAACGCAAACGTAGAAATTAACGGCAATATGATGATTTTAAGTACAGCTGAAGGCTTAAAAGCCGCAAAATCGGCGCGAGCAGAAAAAAACAAGGATCAAAAATCAGGGCGCAAGCGCGGACGCGAGCAAGATAGCGAGCCGCAAATCAGCACAATAGATGATGCGCAAGGCGCCAAAACTGCATCCGTGGCCGCCGGTAAAATTTACAAATCCACTAAAGGCAAGCTCATCGTAATCGATCCGGGTCACGGCGGCAGCGATTCGGGCGCGGTAGGAAACGGGCTGAAGGAAAAAAACGTCGTGCTGGCCACATCCAAAAAGCTCGGTGCGCTGCTTACCAAGCGCGGCTACAAGGTGCTTTATACGCGCAGCACCGACGTTTTTATAAATTTAAGGTCGCGCACCGCTTTCGCCGCTAAAAAAAACGCCGATATGTTTATTTCGATCCACGCAAACGCCGCTCCTAACGCTAGTTCAGCACTTAAAATGAGCGGCGTGGAGACCTTTTTCTTAAGCCCGGCTAGAAGCGAACGCAGTAAAAACGCCGCCGCACTCGAAAATAGGGGCGATTTGGAGGATATGAATACCTTCTCGAAGCAGACCTTCCTCAATTTCTTAAACCGCGAGAAGATAATCTCCTCAAACAAGCTTGCCATCGATATTCAAAGCTATATGCTAAGCTCGGTCAAAAAGAGCTTCTCAAGCAGAGACGGAGGCGTGCGCGAGGCGCCATTTTGGGTGTTGGTGGGCGCTACGATGCCCGCGGTGCTCGTGGAGATGGGCTACATCACGCACCCGCAGGAGGGCAAAAATTTAGGCAAAAGCGCCTATCAAGACCGCATCGCCCAAGGCATCGCAAACGGCGTGGACGCGTACTTCCAGAAAAACAAATGATGGAATTTTACGCGCTACGCATTTTTGCGAGCGAGATGAAATTTTACTTCGGCGCGAGATCTGCCCCGCAGATAAATTTTAGCTGGCGCGATAGCTCTTGCGGATAAACAGAGTGCGGAAGCGGTAAATTTAAAATTTTAAAGCCCGCCGCGCTAAATTTAAAACAAAACGTGCGGCGCTGCGCGCAAAAATCTGCCCGCGCGCTAAATATCTACTGCGAGCGGGTAAATTTTACGGAGCGTCTTGCGGCGCCACAAGCTAGGGATGTATACGGCTTAGACGCGGAATTTTAACGCGGCTCGGCGTAAAATTTTAAAGCACGGACTTGACACCACTTGCTCAGCAGAGTGCGACTGGCGGTAAAATTTACCGACAGAATCATATTTGAGCCGCGCGAAAAATAGCGATTTTGTCGCGCTAACGCAAGTCGTGTTTCAAACCGCGTCCGCGCAATTAGGATTGCGCTTTAAGTTATGAGCGTGTATATTGAGCCAATCGCGCTTAAAACAGCACGGTCGCGCCCTAAAATTTTGCGCCACGTTCGCAGAGCGCACGATATTTGCGTAATGCTGCGAACGCGGCAGTTACAGCGTGCCGATGCCTGTGCTGTATATGCATTAAAGGTGCAGCTGAATCGTAAATTTAAAGATAAATTTTAAAAGGTCCAAAATGAAAAAAATTGTATTTTTGATCCTGCTTTTCGCAGCCGTCGCGCTCGCACTCTACGTCACTTCGCGCGTAAATCCGAGCCTTTTTTCTGAGATCAAAATCCTAGGCGCATTGCTAAACGCCACGATCTTCGGCGTCGCGCTCATCGCCTTAGCGATCGGTGAAAAGGATGTAGTGCGCTTCCCGTTTCTCACCGCCTCGCTGCTGGCGCTGTTTTCGGGGCTAGTAGAGGGCGTGCTGCTCTTCGAAAACCGCTACTACATCGCGATCACGGCGGTGGCGTTCGTCGCCTTCGTCTTTTATCTGCAGATCAAACACAAAAGATTTTCAAACAAAGCTTATAAAAATTCTGCGGACGAAGGCTCTAAAGATTTAGACGGCAGCGAGAGCGAAAATTCCAAAGAAAGTGGCAAAATTTCAAATTCTCAAAGCGAGGATGAAATTTTAAACTCCAGTGGCGATCTCGGTGAAAATTTCACAAGCGGCGCCGATGAAAATTCCGACAAAAATTTTAAAATTTCAAATGAAGGCGCGGGCGAAGGCGGCGCGAATGAAAATTCCGCGCCCGACGCAAGGTGCGATAGATGATCAGATCCGCGCTGATCGCGCTTGCGGTGATATTTTTACTGCTTTTAAATTTAGCCAATCTTTTCGGCATGATAGGCCTAAGCGGGCCGATGCCCGCGATGATCTGGTTTGCGATCAGCTTCTGCGGGGTTTTTTATCTATACAAATTTTGCGGCGCAAGGCCCGTCGCGGCGCAGATCGGGATCTTTGCCATAGCCTTCGTGGGCGGATTTTTCACGAGCGTTTTGTACTACGGATTTTTTAATTCGCAAACTTTGGAATTTGCCTTTACATACGCCTTTTTCGCGGTGGTCTTTACGCTCGGCATCGGCGTGATTTTGTAGCGAGTTTTAAAAATTTAGTGCCCCGCTTAAAATTTCGCCGCCGAAGCGAAGAACCAAGCTCCACGCGATTTACCCTGTTCACGCGGCGCCAAATTTACATCCTGATCTTATAGGTCTTGTAGTTATCTTTCATCCTAAACGTCAGTAAATTTTGTAAAATTCCAAAAAGGATCATAAAGGTGATGAAGCTGCTGCCGCCGTAGCTGAAAAACGGCAGCGGCACGCCCACGACCGGCGCGAAACCCACTACCATCGAGATATTAACGCCTGTATAGATGAAGATGAGCGAGGCAAGCGCGCTCGTAAAGACCCGTATCAGATAGTCACTCTTAAAGTCGTAGTTTAGGCTCAGCAGATGCAGTATCAGCAGCGCATACAGCGCGATCAGCGCGGCAGCCCCTACAAAGCCGAAGCGCTCGATCGTATAAGCGAAGATAAAATCGCTCGTCGCAATCGGCAAGAATTTAAAGTGCGTCTGCGTCGCTTCATCCTTATCCTTGCCGTAGATGCCGCCGTTTCCGATAGCGATGATTGCCTGCTTGACCTGGTAATTGGGCTCCTCACTGATAAAATCGGCGATGCGCTTTTTTTGATAATCGTGCATGTTTTCGTACAAAATCGGCGAGCTGGCCACAAAAACGATGATCAGCGTAAGCCAAATTTTTTTATCGACGCCGATGATAAAAAGAATAGCAAATCCCGTCAAAAAAAGTATCGCGGCGGTACCTAGATCGGGCTCTTTCGCGATCAAAACGAAGGGCAGAAGTATGTAAAAGCTAAGGCGCAAAAAATCCTTCAGCCCGTAGCCGTTTTTCGGCGGCGGATTTTTATGTATCAAATACATCAGCATCAGGATAAACGCGGGCTTCATCACCTCGCTGGGCTGCAGCGTAAAATGCACGAACGGAATCTCCAGCCAGCGTCTCGCTCCTAGCTTGCTAACGCCGAAAAAATCGACGCTGAGCAGCAATATGATGTTGGTCCAATAAAATATCGGGATCAGATATAAAAATTTGCGTATCGGAAAGAGAAAAAACAGCGTAAAAACGGCAAATCCTACGCCGAAATAAACGACCTGCTTTGAGGATAGCACGTCGTTTGCCTCGCTTATTAAAACGTATGAAAAAACCACTATCGGCACGATCAAAAAAGGTTGAATGAAATCAAAATATGCTAAAATCTTTTTGTCAATTTTAAACAACGCTTAATCCTAATTAAAATTTTGACGTAAGAATAGCCAAAAAAGGTATAAATTTGGATAATCTAATAGCACAATGCAGCGAAAGGCTCGACGTTTTTTTAAGCTCGCAGCTTGGAATTTCGCGCAATCAAATATCAAATTTAATCAAATCCGAAGCGGTCAGAGTGAATGGCGCAGTGCAGAGCAGGCCCGGCTACAAGCTATCTGCGGGCGAGCTAGTACGCATCGACTACCCCGCGCCCGCGCCGCAGCAAACAAGCGCAGAGCGGCTAGATTTCGACATTGAAATTTTATACGAGGACGAGGATCTGCTCGTGGTAAATAAGCCCGCAGGCCTTACCGTCCACCCCGCTGCAAGCGTCAAAGAGCCCACGCTCGTGGACTGGCTCAAGTCTCGCGGCTATCTGCTTTCCACGCTCGGCGGCGAGCTTCGCGCGGGCATCGTGCACCGCCTGGATAAACTCACCAGCGGCGCCCTGCTCGTAGCCAAAAACAACGCCGCGCACGCCGCGCTCTCGGCACAGCTAAGCGATAAGAGCATGGGGCGGATATACCTCGCACTCATCGACCTGCCGCTGAAAGAGCCCTGCGTGATCGAGCGCCCGATCTCTCGCAACCCTGCAAACCGTCTAAAAATGGGGATCGTGCCCGACGGACGCAGCGCAAAGAGCGCGTTTTATGAAATTTTAAGCGGAGCGGAACTAACGGAACTTCAAAACTCCGCCGAGAGGTGCGATGAAATTTTAGGCGCGGACGATGGCGCGGCTGCGGGCAAGAGCGCAAGCGCGGATAAAATTTCAGCCGCGAACGCAGGTGCAAGCGCGACTTTAGCTGCAAACAAAATTTCAACAGGTGCCGCGGGCAAAATTTCAGCTATGTATGGGGACGGAGATAAAATTTTAAACGCTAATAGGGACGCAGATATGAGTAAAATTTTAGCCACCGACGTGAGCGTGCGCGGGAACGAAATTTTAAATGCAGACCCAACTGCGGGCGCAGATAAAATTTCGACTACCGACGTGAGCGCGAGCAAGAACGCGGGTATGGATAAAATTTTAAACAAATACGCGGACAACGCAGATAAAATTCCAAGCAGCTGCACGGGCAACGCAGGTAAAATTCCAAACAATCTCGTAGATAGCGAGGATAAAATTTTAACCGCCGATATGAGTGCGGATCAAACCAGAGCCGCCCGTCTCGCCGAGAATAAAGTTTTAAATTTTAAAAATCCCGCTCAAAACTATAAGTTACCGCCGATAAACCTAAAGAACTTTAATCTCGTCGCGGCAAAGCTCTTCACGGGTCGTACGCATCAGATCCGCGTGCATTTAAGCTCGATAAATCGGCACATTTTGGGCGATCATTTATACGGATTTAAGAGCGAAAACGCTAAAATTAGCAGGATTTTGCTCCATGCCTATTTGCTCTATTTCATCCATCCGCGAAGCGGCAAAGAGGTGAAAATATGCGCGGGCTTGCCGAGCGAATTTCTAAATTTTACGACAAATCAAAAGGTAAAGGATGAAATTTATGAAAAAATTTTACCGACTAACGTTGAGTGCTACTTTAGCGATATTAGCGGGTGGTTGCGCTATGTCTAGCGCGCCTAGTGCAAGCGACGAGAGCCTTCCGCGCGTAGAGGGGATCAGGACGATTACAAGCGACGATGAGATCGGGCTTGAGTGGCCTAGATACGACAGCAATACCGCCGTGCTGGGCTTTGTCGTTTACCGAGCGCCTGCAAGCGGCGGCGAAGCCAAAAAGATCGCCACCATCGCAGATCCATACTCCACCCACTACGTAGATACGAGGCTGCAGCCGGGCACTTCGTATAAATACACGGTGCGCACATACGGCGCCAAGGGCGTTTCGGCTCCTTCTCCGGTTGCTATCGCAAGCACAGCGAAGATGCTAGAGTCCGTGCCGTTTGCGCAGGCTATCTACGGGCTTCCGGGCCGCGTTAAGATCATCTGGCGCCCGCATCCGGATCTTCGCGTAAGCTCCTATCTAATCGAGCGCCGTCCTAAAGGAGGCGAGTCGTGGAGCACGATTAAAGAGGTTCGCGGCAGACTTAGCGCTGAATATATCGATAATATCGATTACGGCGAAGGATATGAATACCGCATTACCGTCAAAACCGAAAACGGAGAGCTGTCCAAGCCTAGTGCAGTCATTGCCGCAGCGCAGGCAGAATAAAGCTTGCCGAATTTCATAACCCAAAGCGTGAGCCTGCCGCGGCTGCCGATTAAGCTCGGCGAGACCGAGTTTTTAGAGACGGCGCGCGGCAGAAATTTAACGCTCGTGCGAACTAAGAGCTTTGATAGCGAGTTTTTTATCACCCTAAAGCCCAGCGGCGACAAGGTGATAGTAAAGGGCGAAAAGATCACCAAGCCCGCCAAAATCGGCCATCTGCAGCGAGCGCTCGAAATTTTTAAAGAGCGCTTCTGCGGACGGATCATCTCGCAGGCGTTTGCTTACAAAGACAGCTCGCTTACTGAAAAAACGCCGCTGATTTTGGATGAGAATGAAATTTTATCCCTCGTAAAAAGCTCTAAATTTAATAAAATTTTTATCGAGATCGGCTTCGGCTCGGGCAGACACCTGCTTCATCAAGCGCGCTCGAATAAAGACGCGCTGCTAATCGGCATCGAAATTTACAAACCCGCGATCGAACAGGTCGCAAAACTAGCGATCCGCGAAGGGCTGCAAAACATCGCTCTCATAGCCACCGACGCGCGGGTTTTACTGAGCCTGCTTCCCGCGGGCTGCTTTCAGCGCGTATTTTTGCACTTCCCCGTGCCGTGGGACGACGCGCCGCACCGCCGCGTCATAAGCGACGAGTTCGCCTCGCAGATCGCACGCACGCTCGAGCTCGGCGGTCGCTTCGAGCTTCGCACCGACAGCGAGGAGTACTTCCTCTACGCGATGCAAAAGCTCTCGCCCTACGTGCAGCGCAAAGCGGGCGAAATTTCGCACTTCAAAAACCGAGACGCCGCCGTAGCGAGCAAATACGAGGATAGATGGCGCAAAATGGATAAAGATACCTACGATCTGATCTACGAGAACAAAACCGCGGGCCGGGGCGAGCCGCAGCAGTTTGAGATGGAATTTTTAAAATTTGACGCGGCGGCAATCGCGCGAAATTTTAAAAATTCTACCTTCAAAGGCGAGGATTTTTTCGTGCATTTTGAGGAAATTTTTTACTTTGACGCGCAGAAAGACTTGGGCGCGGATGGGATTTGCACGGCGGACGGCGTGAATTTAAGCAGCGCGGGCGAAGCGATAAACGACGAGACTACAAATTTAGACGCGGCGCGCGGCAAAAATTTAACCGAGCGCGCGAGCATGGGTGAAATTTCGTCAGACTGCGGCAAAATTTCAGCTACGACAGCGGGCAATAGAATTTCAACTTGCACGAACACTACACAAATTCTAAAAAAAGCGAGCGCCGCGCCAAATACAAACCGCGCGGATGAAGCGGGCGTAAATTTAAACGAGGATCGCTTGAACGCAAGCGGCATAAATTTAACGAGCGACGTTCCCATCGCAGTAAGCGCTAAATTTAGCCGTTCCGTCCCGAGCGAAAAGCGCGCTTTAGCCTGCGAGCAGATCGCGACAAAGCAAGGCGCACAGATAAACAGCGCAGCCGCCGCAAGCGATACACTAAACGTAAACGACCTGATCGCAACAATTGACGCAAGCAACGCGCTAAATTCTAGCGGCGCAGAGGGGGCGTCTGCAACTATCGACGCGACAGGCACAGACAATACACCCACAACGATCGGCGCAATAGATGCGAGCAATGCGCCGAATGCGACCCGCGCAGACGGAGCAAACGCTACGCAAATTCTAAAAAAAGCGAGCGCCGTACCTTGTAAAAAGGGATCGCAAACCGAACGGCAAAGCAAGCCGAACTTCACCAAGCAGCAAGATAAACACCAAAGCAACCTAGAAGGCTGTGCAGAAACGCGAGCCGAACACCAAAGCGAGCTAGACTGCGCAAAGTCACAGCTCAAACAGCAAAGCAAGCCGTGCACCGCAGAACCGCAAGACGTACTAATCCTGCTTTCGCTCGGGGCATTCGACTTTCCGCAGCAGTGTTTTATCCGCGCAAACGCAAGCGGTACGCGCTACTTCATCCGCCGCCCGCTTCCTACGCGCGAAAATCACGCGGCACATCAAAAAATTTCGGAGATATTTTCACAATGGCAGAGATAACGGACGATTACAACATCATCACCGCAGCGGGCCTCACGCTAGGCTACGAAAAGGCGGGCGCGGTCATCCAAGACGCGAGTTTCGGCATCGGCGCGAAGGACTTCGTCATCATCACGGGCAAGAGCGGCAGCGGCAAATCCACGCTGCTTAAGTCCTTCTACGGCGGCATCGACATCATCGGCGGCGAGCTGAACGTCTGCCTGTGCGATCTAAAGGGCATCACAAACTCCGATCTGCGCACCCTGCGCCAGCGCATCGGCATTATCTTTCAAAACTACCGCCTGATCAACGAATGGACGATCGAGCGCAACATAATGCTTCCGTTAATGATAATGGGCTACAATCAGCAGGTCTGCCAAGACCAAGCCAAAAAGCTACTGCGCCACGTCGAGCTCGGGCACAAGATGGGCAAATATCCGCTCGAGCTTAGCGGCGGCGAGCAGCAGCGCGTGGCTTTAGCGCGCGCGATGGCGCATAATCCGCGCCTGCTGCTGTGCGACGAGCCTACGGGAAATTTGGACGACTACTCCAGCGCCATTATTTGGAATTTGCTGCGTTCGGCGTGCGAGTCGTGGAACGCCTGCGTCGTTATCGTGACGCACAAAATGCCTGCTACGCTGCGTTTTAGGCACCGACATTTTGAGATTAAGGACGCTAAAGTAAATGAAATCGATTAAAACCCATTTCGGCGTGATCTTTTCGCTCGTCGCGCTGCTTTTTTCCGTGCAGTTTGGAATTTTTATGAGCAACTTAACCAAAAGCTACGAGCGCTCGATCCAAAACGAATACAACATCGTGCTAGTCTCCAAAACCCCGCTCAGCTTGCAAGACGCACAAAAAGCGGTACCTAAAATCAGCTCGATTAGCGAAATTTCCACAGCGGGCATAACCGAGCGACTGAAGGGTAAAATTTCACAAAACGCCTTTGCCGAGCTTAGTAAAAATTTGCCTAAATTTTATAGCGTCAAGCTCGAAAGCTTCCCCGACGCCGCGCAGCTTGCCAAGATCGAGCAGGATCTAAAGTCGATCGGCTCGCTCACGCGGGTTGAAATTTTTAAAAAGACCCACGATGAAATTTTTAAAATTTTACTGCTTATCAAAAGCCTCGTTTACGGCTTTGCGTTTCTCATCGTGCTTTTAGGCGTGATGTTAATCCACCGCCAGATGCGTATCTGGGTTTACGAACACAAAGAGCGCATCGAGATCATGGAGCTTTTCGGCGCGTCGTTTCTGATAAAAAGCGGCAAACTCTACCGAATGGCGATAATAGACTCCTTCATCGCCACGCTGATCGTGACCTGCTTCTACATTGCGCTTCCCTCTTGGGAGGTGTTTTCGACCACGCTTAAAGGTATCGGCGATCTACGCACCGCCATAGTGCTGCCTTACGACGCGCTGATCCTTTTGAGTGTTGCCTTGGCGCTATCTATAATCGCGGTAAGTTTTGTGATGCTGCAAATCGGAAATAAACGAGCATGAAAAGGGCTTTTTTAGCGCCGCTTCTTGCGCTGGGGCTTGCCGCGGCTCTTACTTATGCCGCGCCCGCAAAGCAGCAGAGCACGAAAGATAAGATCGCCAAAGCGGGTCAAGAGCTCAAAAGCTCGCAAAAGGAGGGGATGCAACTCTCACAAAAGATCGACGAGATCGCTGGCCTTATCGTAAAGGAGCAGGAGGGCTTTAAAAAGCGCGAGGGCGAAATCAAACAGCTAAGCGAAACGATCGAAGGGCTAAAGGATCAATACGCCGCCGAAGCGCAGGAGCTTGAGAAACTCAATAGCCAAAACGTCACCCTTCTTAGCGTGCAAAACGATCTGGAGAGCAAGATCATAAGCGTGATCTCGCAAGAGCTATCGTTTGATCTAATCACCGACGTAAATTCCACCACTACGCCCGATTCTATCGTAGCTAGCGAAATTTTAGAGGGGCTCGGCGTCGTTATGAACGACGAGCTGAAAGGGTTAGTCAAAGACTACGAAAATAATCAAAATTTTATCAACGAGCAGAATAAAAAGATCAAATCGATCCAGGCGAGCATGGCGGGCTATGACAAGAAAAAAACCGAGCTTAACGCCAAGCAAACCACCCAAAAAGAGAAGCTCGCGCAGATGAAAAAGGACAAAGAGGACTATATCGCGAGGCTTGAGAAGATAAATGACGAGCAAGACGCCATATCTAAGACCTTGCAAGAGCTTAAGATCATCGACGACACTGAAGAGAAGGCAAAAGCGCAAAAGGAGGAAGCGGCGCGCCAAGCAAAGCTTGAAGCGCAGAAGCAAAAGGAGCGCCAGGCACGCGAAAAAGAGTACACCAAAGCAAAAGCGGCTGCCAAAAAGGCGGGCAAGCCGGAGCCTGCGCCTCCTAGCGAGCCCGAGCCCGAGCCAGAAGTGAGCGAGCCTGCGGATGAGCGCGTAAGCAAGATCAACCAAAAGGTCAAGCAGTACGGCTCGAGTTATCAGTCCTCGCGCGTTAAAAAATACAGCGGAGCCAAGACCGCAGCGCCTTTAAACGGCGCGTATTTGAAGCGAAAATTCGGCAACTACAACGATCCCGTGTATAACATCAAGCTTTTCAACGAAAATATCGTGCTGGGCTCAAACAGCGGCGATACGCAGGTTAAAGCGGTGCTACCAGGCAAGGTGGTCTTTGCCAAAGAAACCGCCGTGCTCGATAAGGTCGTGATCCTAGAGCACAGCGGCGGCATCCACACGATCTACGCGCATCTAAATCAGATCCCGCCTACCGTGCGCGTCGGCTCCAACGTCAAAAAGGGCTACATTATCGGGCGCATCGGCTCGGATCTGACCTTTGAAGTGACGCAGCAGAACTACCACATCAACCCGCTCGATCTCATAAGTCTGAGGTGAAGCCGTGAGCGGGGAAAATTCTAAATTTAGCGAATCTTGCGAGGATGCCGAAAGTTTAAATTTAAGCGAGCAAAGCTCGGCCTGCGAGTTAAATTTGAGCGATGAAAATTCTGCGGCGACGTTAAATTTGAATGACGTAAATTCCAAAGCGGCGTTAAATTTAAACGATCAAAATTTAAGCAGTCAAAGCTCTGCCGCCGCAGGTATTGTCGCCGCGTCAAATTTAGATAGCGAGAATTCCGCCACGGGAGCCACTGCATTAAATTTTAAAAATAAGAATTCCGCGACGACGGACATCATAGCGACATCAAAAACGATGGCGGGCGCCGCAAAAACAGGAAGCTACAACGAGCGTCGTAGAAGTAAAAACGACGAAAACAGCGCAAAACGATATTGAGATTACAAGGGTAGCGGAGGAAATAATGACAACAGAAATGGCGGCAGCAAAAGAAGCAGAAGCGGCGAAACCGCAAATCCAAGAGCTCACCAATTTTCTTAGCGAATACACCGCCAAGATGCTTAGTATCGGCACTTACACCGCGCGCATCGAGCACTGCGTGCGCAGGATAGCGGACGCTTACGACTATGAGGCTAGCCTGATGATCTTTGTGCGCCACTTCATCATCAGCGTGATGGATCCTGCGGACAACTCCATCCGCCGCACCTACGTTAAAACGGGCGCTGCAGCGCAGATCAGCTTCGATCTGATCTCGGAGCTAAGCGCGCTTAGCTGGGAAATTTACGACGAAAAAATCCCCCTTGCGCGCGCTAAGGTCGCATTTGCCGAAATTTTAGCCTCGCAGAAGAAAAGCTTTGCCAAAACCCTCGTTCTGCTTAGCGTCGCAAACGCCGCATTCTGCGAGCTTTTCGGCGGTGACGGCGGCGCGATGGCGCTCGTTTTTGCGGCTACGGCTTTTGGAATTTGCGCCCGCTATCTGCTTAGTAAGCTCAAAATCAACCTAAAAATCCAATACATCGCGGTTTCGTTCGCAGTCTCTTTCATCGTCTCGCTAGGCGCTCGCTACGGGCTTAGCGAGACGCCCGATGTCGCCGTGGGATCGAGCATACTCTTTTTGATCCCCGGCGTCTGGCTGATCAACTCGGTATTTGACATCTTAAACGAAAATATGCTCGTAGGCATCAGCAGAGGGCTAAATACGGGGCTTTTGATCATCTGCATCGCAATCGGGCTCTTTCTGACGCTTAGCATCTCAAATTTGGGGCTTGTAAATGTTTGATATAGCACTTTTGGTATTTAAGGATGCTTGCTTTGCCGCTGCGGCGGGGCTTGGGTTTGCGTATGCGTGCATGCCGCCTAAAAAGACGCTAGCCTTCTCGGCGCTGCTTGCGGCGGTTGCGCATTCATGCAGGTTTTTGCTGATTCAAAGCCAAATTTTTTCGATCGCTGCCGCGACGCTTTTTGCGTCGTTTCTGATCGGCGTTTTGGGAATGCTCTGCGCCAAGCGCCTCAAGGTGCCCGCAGAGATCATCGCCTTCCCTGCGCTGCTTCCGATGATCCCCGGCATCTACGCCTACAAGGCGGTTTTGGCGCTGTTTTCTTATATCAGAGCCACGGGCGCAGAGCATAAACTCGCTCATCTTATCTCGTTTTTCGATAACGCCCTCGCCACGATCTCGATCTCGCTGGCGCTCGGTACGGGCGTTTCAATAACGCTGCTAATTTTCTACGAGCAGTCCTTGATGATCACTCGCGGAGCAAGAGGCAAATAGCGCTAAATAAGAAATTTTAAGCAGACGCGACGGGTAAATTTAAATTTATCATCTTCGCTAGCGAGGTAAAATTTTATAAATTTACCGCCCTTTCTGCGAAGGTAAAATTTAGTTATATTCGCCATTTATCGCTCATTATTCGATATTTGTTTTATTGTTTTCTCTTTTTCATCGTAGTAATATTCATACAATAAGTCGTATTCTAGACTTTTGCTAAATTTCATATTTTTATCTATTACTATAAATAGGAAGCTATAATTAACATGGAGCGGTAGATATTCTATAGGCGTCTTAAAATCATCTATTTTATAACTCGCTTCATCAATTTTTATTCTATTTTTATATTGTTCATACCTATGGCAAAAAATATCATAATTTGGATTACTCGGCTCAATATATGCATAAAGACTCAAAAATATCGAATTTATCGGTATAACAAATACAATATCCGTATGGTCAAAACCAAAACTCTTATCAATTTCTAATGAATTATTGAAAATTTTTTCTGTTAATATAATTTCCCCGGATTCCCTATCTCTATAGTCATCTTCATCGATATAATTAAAAAATATTCCGTACTTTAAAGAACCATCTTCCAAAACCAAACTTTCCTTATCTTCCCAAGGATACACGACTTCGGTATTAAAAATTTCTTTATCTATATGGGTTTCGGCATCTTGTATCGCTTTGCCGTTTCTGCAAATTTTTGAGCCCAAATCCATAAGATAATCTAAATTTAGCCTTTTATCTATCTTGTAAAATTCGCATTTATCATCGGGGCGTTTATCGCTATGGCATTCTGAATAACGAATCTCTACGCCGCCGCCGATTTCGTTGGCCGTATCGTCATATTCCTTTTTAACTGCTTTAATTCGTCTATCATATTCTCTTTTATTAAAGTTATAAAAAAAGTGCCAATCTTTAAGCATACACTTTAACGCTCTATCTTTAAGCTGTATATCGGTAAGATTGCCATCCAGATTACATATCCATTCATATGGATCGGTTTCAATTTTTTCGGCTGAATAAAATATTATGCCGGAAGCGCATATTATTATGATGAAAGCCAAGCACAGATAATATCTCGTTTTCAAATTTCACTCCTAAAATTTTCCGCAATATACCTCACATAGACTTAATCCGCGATAATTTTAGTATGCCTCAATATCGTTAAATCAGGGCTTTTCTTGATCCGCTTCGGCAAATTTCATCTCAATGATTCGTAGATATTTGGCTCTCTTGCGCCGCTCGTCGCACCTCTATCGCCAAAGTAAAATTTAGCCGAGCTTTTCTGACTTAAACGCCCTTTTTACCGTCATATAAAAGCCACTAAAGATAAAAAGCGCCATACAAAGCGAAACGAGCGACCATAAAATTTTACCCGCGAGCCCGAAAAAATAGCCCGTGTGAAGCTGATAGTTCGCGTCTTTAAACTCGCCCACGGTGATACCCTCCGTCTGCTTCTGCTGCGCGACTTTGCCCTCCTTTAGCTTCACGCTCGCGCCTTTTGGACGCGCGGTGGCTGGCGCATCTGGCTCATAATACCTGACGTCGATCTTATCTGACGCCGCGAGCATTAGGGTAAATTCTTTATACTCTATGCCACTTGATCTGAATATCTCATAAGCCCTCTGCGCGTCGCTGAATTTATACGTAGCGGGCTTTTTGCCCTCCTCCTTAGCAGGTGCGACGGCGTGATCTTTAGAAGCGGCGGCTTTAGGCGCGCTAGCTTGCGGTAAATTTTGCGAGCTTACAAAAAGCTTCATCACGGCATCGTTATACCAGCTATACGACCAGTTAAGCCCGGTCAAACAGATGAGAAGGTAAACTACCGCGCTTAGAGTACCCAGGCTCGTGTGTAGATTGTAAAAAAGAGCGTATTTTTTGAGTTTAAAATTTGGCTTTATCGCCTCGATAAATTTACGCCTAAGCCTTGGGAAATGCAGCCATACGCCGCTTATTACGAGAAGTATCATCGCCACGGCGCTCGCGCCTACGATCTGTTTGCCGATCTCGGCCGCGGTTTTGTTGCCGCTTAGCGCTAGGCCTAAATTTCGATGCAACGCCATCACCGTTAGCACAAAGCCCGTGCCGCGATCCTTGCCGATGATCTGCGCGGTGTACGGATCGACCAGATATGCATCATTTCTGTTTGCGTAAATGACGAAGGCTTCGTCAGCGCTTTTGGGCACGACGAGCCTTATGGGCTGTTTAACGCCCGTTTGCTCGCTAAAGCTTTGCAGAATTTTTTCCACGCTTTGCATTTCGCCCGTTTTTTCGATCTTTTTAGAGCCCGCGTTTATTAGCGCCTCAAACTCGTGCTGATACGACAAAATCGCGCCCGTAACGCCTATGACAAGCAGCGGGATAGAAAAAACGATCGACAAAATAAGATGGATGTTAAATAAAATTTTATTGCGCTTCAAAAGCGAGCTCATTGTAGATCCTTGCGAGATAAATTTAATCTTTATTTGATTGAGGTTCGCAATTATATTGTGCGATTTTAAATATTTAGATAATTATCATTAAGATTTAGACTACGAAATTTAAGGCGCGTTATGGCATCACAAAAGCGCCTAGGCACCTTGCGCAATGCCATAAACCGCGTGCTGCAAGATCTAAAAGCTAAAAATTTAATCCGCCTTTCGCGCGGCAAAATCACGCTGGTAAAGTAAAGCTTTAATTAACGCGCCCCTTTCGTAAAGCGTGCTAAAAATCTCGTAAATTTAGAAATTTTGCGCTAAAATTGCCAAAGACGCGAGCTTGCGTAATCCAAAAACAAGGTCATTATTATGTCGCAAAGTGTAGTCGAGTTTGCTTCGATAATCCTTTATGTTACGATAGGCTTTTGCCTTCTTGTTTCATTGCTTGATAAAAACAGATCATTCAAAACCGTAGATCACGGAACTCTGTTTATCTCCACCGATCCGCTTTTAAAAATGCAGATGTTTATAATATTCCTAAGCTTCGGCGTAGTCACTCTATCCAGCTCGCACGTAGCAAAACATAACGGCGAGCCGATACCCTGCTTTTACACCCACGATAAAATTTGTTCGCAGGAATACAAAGCGGCAGGCATAAATTTAAGATGCTTCGAAGAAGGCGATCCCAGATGTGTGGATGGATATCTGCAAATAAGCGGACCCAGGCTAATACTCGGCAAAATCATATCTGTCTGCGCCATAATTTTTTCATTTATCGTGCTAATTCAAAAAGGAATTAGAATAGATAAAAGCGGCATCTGCAAAGAATGGGAAGTTCTGCCGTTTAGGCATACGGAAAGGATAAACTTTGACGAGATGAGCTACGCCGTAGGGTTTATAAGAGGCGTAAAAATAATCAGCATACGAGGCAAAATTAGCGGCGTTAAATTCGGGGCGGGATATTTGTATGCACAAAAGGATATAGATTTTTTGCAAAATTTTATATTAGAAAAGCTCGCTGAAATTTCAAAAGTCGAAGCGGTCGAGCGAAATGCCTAAATTTAAATATATCGTCGTAAAATATCCGCAATGAAAGGAGCCGCATGAGGCTTTTATATTTTGTGCTTTTTGCAAATGTAGTGCTATTTGTACTTTGCGGTTTAAAAAACTTTCTGTTTAAAAGCAGCGCTTCTTATAAAACCGTGCAAAATGGCGCCTGGCTCATACCGCCTAGCCCTGTAGCCAAATTTACGCTCGTCATATTCCTTTTATCTTGGGGGTCGATAGTGGCGTTTGACGAGCCCTGGATAAAAAGGATAAAAGGTAAAGGTAAAGTTACATGCTTTGACGCAAACGACCCTTTATGTATAGACGGCTTCTTACACAGAAGTGGCGACGAGACCGCACTCGTGATCGCGATGGGCATTGTTTTGATACTTATATCGCTATGGCTATTAACCGAAAAAGGGATCATCATAGACAGCCGCAGTATAAGGAGAGAATGGGAATGTTTGCCGTTTAAATTTAGCACAAAGATCGATATAGAAAATGCCCTTATGGAAAAAGGGATGAAGGGCGAGATGCCGATTTTAAAAATAAAAGACGGGCAAAGCAGCAAAAATTTTACGCTCTCATTCCCATACGCACAGCAAGATATAAAATTTATCGAAGCAGAGATAAGAAAGAGGCGCTATAAGATGATGAAAACAAAAGAGGCGAAAACTCCCCTTAAATCCGCGCTCAAAAAAACTATAAGCTTAAAAGGCGCGAATGAGCGCGCAAACATAGAAATTCTAAAAAACGACAAAGAGGGCGCGGGCGATTAAATTTTAAATTTATCCACGCGGCGCAATGATCGCGCGAGTAGTAGCCGTAAAATTTACGCGTAGCGAAGCGACACAATGGTCGCGCGAACAAGTGCGCGCAAACCCAAAAAAATGAGCCCAACGCAAGTGCCCGTAAGCCCAAAAAAGATGAGCCTGGCGCAAACCCCAAAAGACGAGCCGGGTACTTAAAATTTAACTCGCGATTTTAAAATCCTAAATTCCAAATCGCTCCGCCAAAATTTAGCCTATTTTTTACCTAAAATTTCGTAAAATTACGACTTTAAATTTTCAAAAAGGACGCAGATGAATAAAAGTTTGGAATTTAGAGCCGACATCGGAATGCTCTTCGTAGCGATCGCTTTTGGACTCGGGTATCTGCCCACCTCGCAGGCACTTACGAGCAACAACGTCTTCGTGCTACTATTTTGGCGCTTTTTCGCCGCAAGCATCATCGCAGGCGCGATATTTTTCCCAAAGCTCAAGGCCATAACTTCGCGCGAGATCAAGCACGGCGCAGTGCTTAGCCTGTTTTTATTCGCGGGTTTTACGTCGCAGACCTTCGCCTTTAAATTTGCGCAAAGCTCCTCCGTGGCGTTCATCATCGGCCTAAACGTCGCGCTCGTGCCCTTCATCGCCGCAGCGCTGTTTAGGCATAAAATTTACTCCTACGCCTACGCTGGCATCGCGCTTGCGATCGCTGGGCTCTATCTCATCGGCGATACGCAGCTTGGGCTCGGCAAGGGCGAAGTGCTGGCGCTAGTCTGCGCGTGCGCGTATTCGTTTCACATCGTGCTGACCAACCGCTTCGTGCAAAGCTGCGACGTAGCGGGCATCGCCTACGTACAGATACTCTGCCTAAGCGTGCTTTGCTGCTTTGCGGCGATCTTTTTTGAAAGAGTCAGCATCATGCCGGTGATGGATAGAAGCTTTTTTGTCGCGATGGCGGTGATCTGCCTGCTGGGAACGGTTTTTGGCTTTTTTGCGCAGGCTTTGATGCAAAAATACACGACGCCCGTAAAAACCGCTCTGTTTTTCACGCTCGAACCCGTAACGGCGGGCATTATGGGCGTATTCGTGGGCGGCGAGAGGCTAAGCGTGATGCAAATTTTAGGCGCGGCGCTCATCCTCGCGGGCGTTTTGATAAGCGAGATCGGAAGCTACCTCAGCGCGAAACGGAGCAGATCTGCAGAGGCCTGATTTTGCGGCGGCGCAAATTCCATAAATTCCATGCCACGTGGAATTTTGCGCCATAAAATTCCGTGCTGCATAAAATTTGCACGCAGAATTTCGCGCTGTATAAAATTCTGCGTCTTAAAATTTCGCGGCGAAATTCTGCGCCGCGCATAATTCTATATCGCGCGGAATTTTGCGGCGCCATGCGCAAGGATACGTTAAAATTCCACGACAAAATTTCGTATTAAAATTTACCCAGCAGAGGCGTGCGGAGAAGCTTTAGCGATAAAATTTCATTGATTAAGCGATACAATAGTAAAATAATGAAATTTTAACAAAGGAGCCCCTATGAAAAAAATCATCTTTCTTGTTGCCGCACTTGCGGGCATATTGTTTGCCAAAAGCGTAGAGCTCGCCACGCCGCCCGATCATAAAGACGGCGTAAATCACCTAGAATTGGTGCTGATCTTAGACAAATCGGGCTCGATGAGCGGGCTTGAGAGCGATACGATCGGTGGATTTAACTCGATGATAGAAAAGGAGCGCAAAGAGGGCATCGACGCCAGCGTCACGACCGTGCTTTTCGATACGAAATTTAATGTCATCCACGACCGCACGCCGCTTAAGAAGGTCGAAAACCTAACGTCCAAGGAGTACTACGCCGGCGGCAATACCGCGCTACTGGACGCCGTTGGCAGCACGATAGCGCGTATCGAGCGCGTGCCTGACATCTATGCCAAAAACAATCGCGTGCTTTTCGTCATCATCACCGACGGGATGGAGAACTCAAGCCGCGAATACTCCAAAGCGCAGATCAAAAAGATGATTAGCGACAAGCAGGAAAAATACGACTGGGAGTTTATCTTTTTAGGCGCTAATATCGACGCCGCGAATGAGGCGCAAAGCATCGGTATCAGAAGCGAAAACGCCCTAAAATACGAGAATTCCAAAGAGGGCGTGAGTAAAAATTTCGAAGCGGCGGCCGAAATATCCAAGGATGTAGCGACCGACAACAAAGCAAACTCAAAATGGCGCGACAAGGTGCTTCAGGACAAAAAATAGCAAATCGCGAGGCGCACTAAAATTAAGTGCCGCTGCTAAAACGAGCGGCGGCGTGAAAATAGGCAGCGATGTGCAGCGCGCGGCGCAAAACGAGCTTTAGCAAAAAACGCGGGCGGCGGTGCAAACGAGATTTATCAAAAAAATGCGAGCGGCGGCGCGGAAACAGAGACAGCAGCGCAAAACGGCTAGTCCGCCGGATCGCTTGCCGAAAAATTTAATGCGAATATGCGCCGCAAGCAAAAACAGGCGCGCGAGGAATAAAACTGCGTGAAGCGGAGCCGAAAATTCCGTGAACCTAGCGGCACGGCGCGCGTATTGATTTTTACTCGGTGCATTTTAGAATTTTATTTTGATTTTTTCATGTGCCGCGCGTTATTGCTTTTGCCGGCGCTGCTTTGTTGCGGCAAGAAAACGCAAATTTGCTCGCTAAATTCAGGCGCTTCGCGAAGGGCGCCGATTTGCAGCGAGCAAACCGCTATTTCGCAAGCAGCGACAAATTTACGGCGCGCAAATTCCATATTTTGCGAGAAGCGCGCAAATTCCGCTTTTTGCAGGCGATAGATAAATTTTGCCCTTCGAAAGCGGCGCTAAATTTTAAAATTTCGCCGCCGTAAAACGGGCGCAGCTACTAAGCGCGGCTGTATTAATTTCGTAAATTTAACGAGGAGGTGAGCTTATGATGGTATCAGAGATCGACACGCCGGCGCTGCTGATTGATCGCGAAATCGTGCTTCGCAACCTGCAAAAGATGCAAAACTACGCAGACGCCGCGGGCGTGAGCCTGCGCCCACACACCAAAACGCACAAAATGCCCTATTTCGCGAAGCTGCAAGAAAGTCTCGGCGCTGCGGGCATCACGGTCGCCAAAACGGGCGAAGCCGAGATCATGGCGGCAAACGGGCTGAAAGATATATTTATCGCAAACGAGATCGTGGGCGAGCTAAAATTTCAGCGCATCGTCGCGCTTTTGCGCGCGGGGATAAACTTAAGCTTCGGCGTCGACAGCATAGAGCAGGCGCACCTGATAGAGCGCGCCTTTGAGCGCAGTGGCACGAAGGCCTGCGTGCTTGCCGAGATCGAAGTGGGCGAAAATCGCTCGGGCTTCGTAGAAAAGCAGGATTTCGCAGCGTTTATAAAATTTCTAAAAGGCTGCAAAAATATCGAATTCCGCGGCGTATTCTCCCACGACGGCCACTCCTACAAGGCCGTCTGCAAAAGCGAATGCGAGCGCATCCATCTAACCGCGCAGCGCCGCACGCTGGAGTTTGCGGATATCGCGCGCGAGCTGGCTCTGCCCGCACGCGTCGTTAGTATCGGCTCGACGCCCTCGCTCATCAATGATTTTGAAATTTTAAAGGGCGTCACCGAGATCCGCCCGGGCACATATATCTTTATGGACGCCTCGCAGGCGCAGGCGTACGGCGATTATTCAATGAACGCAGCGAGCATCCTTACGACCGTCATCAGCAGACCTACGGCGGATCGCATCATTACCGACGTCGGTGCCAAGGGGCTCACGCAGCAAAGGCGCACCGAGGGTTTTACGGCAACGCCCGGGCTCGGGCGCATAAAGGGCACGGATGTGTGGATAAATGGCGTTTACGACGAGCATGCGATCATCTACGACAGAGCGCTGCGAGACGCCGTGCGCGTGGGCGATCGGCTCGAAATTTATCCGAACCACATCTGCCCCGTCGTAAATTTACACGAGTTCGCCTATCTCGTTAGCGGCGGCGAGATCGTAGAAAAGATCCCCGTGCTATGCAGAGGCAAGCTGCAATGAGCGGGAAATTTAGAGGCGCGGCGAGGTAAAATTTAGCCTCTAATCTAGGGCGCGGCCAAATTCAAGACGCGAATTTATCGCCGCTCAGGCTGCGGCGCAAAGCGCGCCGAATTTGACGACGAAATTTAACGAAAGACGAAAATGAGACTTTGGACGATAAGCTTTAAATATCTCGACGCAAAGGGGCTCGTGGCGCTGTGGCGCGAGGCGCTGCTAGCTAAAAACGTGCTGGCTGGGCTTACTAAGGGCTACAAAAATCACCCGCAGCTCGACCGCTTTTACGCGCATGAAAACGCGCTAGAGGCGATAAATGCGTATCTAGCGGAAGTTTATGAGGAGGGCTGCGCTCGCGGGTATAAATTTGACGCCGCGAAGGTGGGCGAATTTGACGCGCGAAATTTGGCTAAAATCAGCGTCGCTCGCGGTCAGATCGAGTATGAATTCGCCTTTTTACAAAAGAAGCTAAAAACGCGCGACAGAGTAGTTTACGAGCGAAATTTAAGCGTAAAAAATATAGAAATCGCAGGCGTTTTTGAGGAGGTTGCAGGCGAGATTGAGACGTGGGAGAAGGTTAAAATTTAGCTCTGTTTCGCGCAGGATTTTTGGCTTGCCTAAGCAAATTTGATCAATAAAAACGCCGAAATACGTTACGTCTATTTTCCCCTAAATTTGACGTAAAAATCTCAAATTTTAAAAGGCGAACCTACGTCAAATTCTCGTCAAATTCGCCTCTGTTTTTAAAAATCAAAGCCGATCCGCAAAATCCCGTGCTTAAAATTTATCCGCAAGCGAGCAAATTCAGCCAAATTTTGCAAATCGGTAACTCTACTCCGCTCTCATCTGAGTGCCTACGAATGCTAAGCTTAAATCGCGACTAGGCCGGTAAGCTAAGCTTAAACCCCAAGGCGGGCGCGCAAAAAAATGGAGGCGCAAAAAATAAAATTTCAAATCACGCCAGCCCGCTTATTACGCCATCGCTAGTGATCTTCATATTTAGCGCGTTAGGTACCTTCGGTAGCCCCGGCATAAGCATTATCTTGCCGCAGACGGCGACGATGAAGCCTGCTCCCGTGCGGATCTGAAGGTCTTTGACGCTGAGTTTAAAGCCGCGCGCTCGCCCGAGCGCCTTAGCATCGTCGCTGAAGCTATACTGCGTCTTTGCGATGCAGACGTTTAGCCGCTCAAGCCCCAAAGCCTTGATGTGCTGTAGCGCCTTTTGCGCCTCGGGCTCGAAAACGACCTCGCTCGCGCCGTATGGTTTAAATTTTACTTCGCGGCGGCGGGCTATCCGCATTCAAAAAGCGGCGCCTATTACATTATAAAATTTCGCCGTCTCGCGACAGCTGCCAAACGGCGCATTAAATTTAAAATTTACAAAACGCAAAATTTCAAAATTTCGCGCAGAGAAGTATCTCTACACGGCGCGCTGCCAAATTTCTACGCAAAAGCAGCCCTCGCAAAAGCGGTATATCAAGCGGTAGCCTGCCCGCCGCGCACTACGACGTATTACGCGCAGCACGAAGCCGTGCGCGATCACCGCCGTGTCCGCTTCTAGCAGCGACGGCACCAGATCAAGCACGCGCCGCCGTTCCTCTTTCGCGCTTGCGCCGCTAGGGTTTATGCCGCACAGCCACAGCAGGCGCGAGAGCACGAGCCGGCAATCAAACGGCATTTTTATTAGCGGCACGGGGAATATTCGTAGATTAAACTCGCACAAAGCCTCTAGATACTCTATGCTCCGCTGCGGGAATAGCTTTTGTGCCGTAAGCGCGGCGCGCGGCAGCGGCGAGGAATATACTCGGCTTATACGGGCAAGCTTTTCGTATGCGGCGCTGCTTTTAAATTTATCGGTTTGCCACAAAGCTAAGCTTTGCGTAGTATCGTACAGGATTACGCGCCGTGCCGCTTCTGCGGCGTCGCATACGCCGCGATCGATTAGCGGCGTAACATGGCGGATCAGCACTAGCGTCATGATTTTGTCTCCTAAAATACGAGCCCGCTAAGAGCTTGCGCCGTTATGTTTCCGCTCCTACAGGATACTTGATATTTAGATTTGCGCTATTTATGCGAAATCCGCTAGGGTTCTTGCTCCGTAGCCACGGCGAACGCGAGAGTCTGCTTCAAAGCATAGATTTGCGGGCTATTTAAGCCTTTCGTAGCTTTCGCATGAGCTTTGCCATGCCCTTTCATGCTCCGCTACCGAGCTCATAAATCTATCCTTGCCGCCCAGCTCGCAGGCCTTTTTGTAGTATTCTACGGCTTTAACATTATCTATGCCCTCGTAAAGACGCGCTAAATTTAAGCACGCAAGCCAGCTATCCGCGATATCCATATCGCAACCGCGCACATAGTAACCTACGCCCTTTATAGCGTCTTTGCGCACGCCTCTGCCTTTGATATACGCAGAGCCTGCGTTACTGCAGCCTATCGCGTGCCCGTCATCGCAGGCTTTGTCGAACAGCTCCGCCGCCTTCGCCTCATCGCGCGGCATCCCCTCTCCGCTTTGATACAAAATGCCTAAATTTACGCACGACTCCACATCGCCGCCTTTGCAAGCTTTGACGTATAACGGCGCAGCCTTTAGCAGATCTTGCGGCACGCCCCAGCCATAATTATAAATCTGCGCCAACGCCCCGCACAACTTCATATCGCCCTTATCACAGGATTTTGTAGCCCGGCTTATATCGTCTGCGGTGATTTCAAAATTTTCGGCTAGCGCGAAATTTGCAGCAAGCGTCGCGATAAGCGCTAGAATTAAAATTTTATTTTTCATTTTAGTCCTTTTTGATTTTTTAAGATCGCCCGCCAAGCCTAAGACGCGGATTTATCGTTAAGGCGCAGTTTGATTGCTAGAGTTCGGGTTCGTTCTCGCCCGCTCTTTGCTTTTTAGAGCCTCGTAAATTTCATCGACGCCGCTTAGATTTTGATCCAAAACCTCTCTCGCCTTTTTTAGCGTGCGTGCGCCAAAAATCCCGTCCTGCCTCACTCCGATACTTTTTTGGATATATAAAATTTTATCCTTTTGCATCGCAGCGGAATCCTTAGCCGCCCCGGAAGCGAAATTTAAAGCAGGGCTTTCAGAGCCGCTAGAGCTTGCACTAGTAGAATTTTCGTCTGCAGAATTTACGCCATCACTCGCGGAAGCGGAATTTTCGTCCTCAAAAAATGTAGGCATCCACCCTTGCAGTAGCCCTGCTGCGCCGGTTTTTGGTGTGTAGCCCGTATTTGCCGCGCCTCCGTAGATTGCGCTAGCTAAAACGACGCAGAGCAGAGCTTTGCAAAAGCGAGTAAACGCCGCGCCGCCTCTGCCACAGCGATACTCTCGCGGAATTTTACGAGCTTTTACAGCGCACCGCACTGCGCTTGCCAGCCACAGCACTCCTCCGCCTAACAGCCCCGCAGCAGCGATTGCCACGCCGCATGCAAGTGCCCAAAAATAATGCTCCGCAAAGATCATCTCGAAGCAGCCCTCGCACGCCAGCGCAGCCGCTGCAATAAGCGCGCCTCCGCCTATGCACCACACCGCGCGGTCATATCGCGGACTTAGCACGCCAAGCGCTCCAGCCATCGCGCTGCCCAAATCGCGAGCGCATTGCTGCGAAATAAAGCCCTCACAAACGCGCATAATCGCTGCGGCAAAACTCTGCGCGCAATCCTCGCGCAAAGAATGCGGGAAAATTAATTTCTTTAATCGGGCAAAAGGCGAAATTTTAGAATTTGACGAGGCAGGGCTTTGCGTATTCGCGCGATTTTTAAATTTTGCAGCGGCGAGATTTTTGGAATTTGCAGAATTTATCGCGGCGGAGTCTATGGAATTTGTGGAATTTTCAGCACCCAAGGCGCTTAAATCTCGATAATCTCGCTCGCCGCGTAATTCGTAAAGATCCTCCGCGGCGCGATCAGAAGTGCTGATTAAGCCCTCTTGCAAGCCGGCAAAATTAGGTCTATTCTGCGCGAGAGCTTCGTCGCTTTGCTGCCTAGCCTCAAAATCGCCGGCAGAATTCTCTCCACCTTCCAAAAAATCTGCCCCTGAAAATTTTATGCCACCGCTCACTCCTCCTGCGAACCTGCCTTGCTCTCCGCGCAACCCCAAGCGATTATCTTCCGCGCCCATAGAATTTGCCGAAGCGCTCGCGAATTTCGTGCCCGCAAATTTTACGCTCGCGCCACCCTCGAGATTTTCTTTGCGAGAAGCGTCTTTTGCAAGGCTCAAAGCATCGCAATCGGCCGTGCCGCAAGTAGAATTTACAGAGTTAAAATGTCCGTCCGAGCCGCGCAACTGCTCGAGATCTAGCGTCTCGCCGCGCAGCTTAGCACTAGCTAGGCGCATCGCCGCATCCAGCGCAGGCTTCGCGCGAAATAACGCAAAAAGGCTTTGCGCATCGTCCCGCCCTAGCCTAGCGGGCGCGCTGCGTACCGCCGCAAGCTCCGGCGCAAAAACTTCGTCAAAAAAGCTGGGCCTTACGAATGTCACGCCGCCGAAGCACGCCGCATCGTAAGCCTTGCCGCAGACGGCAAAACTCAAGCGCAAAAAATCATCCTCCGCGCTAAATACCGCTTCGCAGCCGCCCTGCACCGCTCGCAGCGAGCTTAGACGAAACAAAAGTCTGCGTGCTGCAAAACCTACGCCCTTGCTGCATAAAAACTCCAGCAGCTCGCGCCCGAAAACCTGCGAGCTAGCGCCTATGCTGACGCTTGGGCGGGCATAAACGGATACTTTGCCAGTGCGAGTGAAATACCCGCGCCCATCGCAGTGCTCGCAGCGAAAATCGCCCGCACCGCCGCACTTTTCGCAGCGCAATCTGCCTGCGCCGCCGCAAACGGGACAAATGCGCGAGCCGCTACCGCCGCAGCTAGCGCAGGGGATGAAGCGATAGCCCATAGAATTTGACGCAGAGCCTGCAGAATCGCTTCTAGAAAGGCTGCGCACGTGAGCGTCCGTAGAGCTTAATGCCGCACGGCTATAGCCACCGGCGCCCTTGCAAGCGGGGCAGATCAAGCGTCCGCGCCCGCCGCAGTTAGCGCACGGCGTCTTGCCCGCACCTTCGCAGGCTTTGCAGCGTCTCCTGCCCGATCCGCCGCAATGCTCGCAACGCAGCTGAACGCTAAAGGGCTTAAAATCGTGAAATTTTATGATCTGATCCGCATTCGTAGCAGCTTTTTGGGGATCTGCACGCAGGCGTAGCATAAAGGCCTCGCTTAGTTCCGCATCAGTGCTTGCCGCGCGTAGGCACTCGCGCGCATGAGCTTCGAACTGCGCGACGTCAGCGAAATGCAGCTGAGCGCGCTCGCCGCCACTTATCTGCGAGACGCTAAACTTGCCGGCAAAGTCATAACGCACGCCAAGCCTCACGCTAAATCCATAAAACTCGCGATCAAGCTCACGCAGATCGGCGCCACCGCTACGCGCTAAGGCTTTGAGCCTAGCGATAAACGCCTCTGCAAGCTCCTCTTTATCTAGCTTGTCCATGATCGCTCCTTTCTTGCAGACGCGCCGCAAAGCCGCGCCGCATAAATTTTAAAATTTCTTTATTAAAATCCTGCAAATTTTGCATTTCATACAATTATACCGCGAAAGGGAATTTTAAAATTCCAAAATCTCACGCAGGATAGAATTTAACACCATTGCGCGCCGTAAAATCTCGCTGCAAATCAAAGCTCTAAAATATAGCTCGACGCGGAATCTCGCACTGCGGCGCGGCGACGCGCGTAACTGATCGCAACAAATACGGCGCGAACGGATCGCAAAACGGAGCCGCCAGGCATGCGGCGCCCGAGTGGTAGCAGCGGGCATGCAAGACTTTAATTCCGCAGCAGCGTATAATTTGGCTCGCGAAGATGTACGACACAGCGTAACGCGAAGCAAATTTAACGCCTGCATAAAATTTTAAATTTCACGGCTAACTCGTGCGTACGGCATGAAATTTAAAATTTTACGACAGCTATGGCGCGACGCGCAGCGATCTAAATTTTATGACAAGCAGCGGCACGCAAATTTCAACCCCGCGCGACAATCAGGCGACGGGTGCATAAAGTGCAATTTAATTTACAAGCGTGCAGCGGCATATAGTCGTCGCACAAATTTAGTCGCAGTGGGCAGCTTCGGCATAGAATTTCATACCGCGACGCATCGACTCGTAAAATTTAGCTCTACGATGTCGCGCGGTTATAACACTCCTGCATTTGCAAGCAGAACGGATCAAGCATCCGTGCCCACTGCAGGCGCTACACGGCAGTGTGTAAAATTTAATCTGGGCGCCGCAAACCTCCACCAACATGACTGATCGCACGAGCGTAAAATTTAGCTTGCGATGCCACATAATTTAACTTGCGGCGGCGTATGTCGCGGCGCAAGCGCGAATTTTAGACCGTGCGGCGATCTGCTGCACGACCGACGGATTAATTTGACGGTGCGCTCGACATGAAATTTAGAATCTCGTAGCGACACATGACACTGTGCGCAGTCGCGTGAAATTTTGAATTTCACGGCGAGCTTATGCATTATGAAATTTTAAATCTCGCCGCGGTGAGTTCGCAAGCTCGCGGGCGGCTCGGTTTAAAATCTTGCGCCCAGTTTTTGCGCAGAATTTTGCGGGCGAAATTTCAAATGCCAAACCCGCGCAAGTTTCGCGCCGAATTTCTGCGTAGATCTTGCGCGAAATTTAATAAAATTTTGCAGGCCGAACTCGGCGCGCCGAAACCCGATTAATCAAAACCTAGCGCACTAAAACCGGGGCTCGATAAACTCGCCGCAACCTGCAAGCAAAATTTATCGTCGCCGAAGCTCGCAGCTAAATTTTACCGCCCAAGCGCGGAATTTTCGGCTTTGGTTTTGAGCGCCGAAAATAAAATTTCATGCTAGCCCGCTTATAACGCCATTGTCCGTGATCCTCATATTTAGCGCGTTAGGAACCTTCGGCAGCCCCGGCATCAGCATTATCTTACCGCAGACGGCGACGATGAAGCCCGCTCCCGTGCGAATCTGAAGGTCCTTGACACTAAGCTTAAAGCCGCGCGCGCGCCCAAGCGCCTTAGCGTCGTCGCTGAAGCTATACTGCGTCTTTGCGATGCAGACGTTTAGCCGCTCAAGTCCCAAAGCCTTGATGTGTTGCAGCGCCTTTTGCGCCTCAGGCTCGAAAACCACCTCGCTCGCGCCGTAAATTTTAGTAGCGATCTTTTCGATCTTGCTCGCCGTATCGTCGCTAAGCTCGTAGGCGAATTTTAGCTCCTTAGCGCGCTCGCACTCATCTATGACGAGGCGGGCTAGCTCAAGCGCGCCTTCGCCTCCTTTGGCGAAATTTTCGCAAATCGCCATCTGCACGCCGCGCTGCTTGCAGTACTCGCGCACGAAAGCGATCTCCTCGTCGCTATCGAAGCTAAAGCGATTAAGCGCCACGACCGGATTTAGCCCGAAGTTTTGTAAAATTTCAATATGCCCGCCTAAATTTACGATGCCTCTTTGAAGCGCGGGCAGACCTGGGCTCGCGATATTTTCTTTATCAGCGCCGCCGTTGTATTTAAGCGAGCGGATCGTGCTGACTAACACCGCGGCATCCGGAGCGATACCTGCGCGGCGACACTTGATGTCGATAAATTTTTCAGCCCCCAGTTCGCTTCCAAAGCCCGCCTCCGTCACGGCGTAATCGGCAAGACTTAGAGCTAACTTGCTCGCTATTATTGAGTTGCAGCCGTGCGCTATATTTGCAAAGGGTCCTCCGTGCACGAGCGCGGGCGTGTGCTCAAGGCTTTGGATGAGATTAGGCTTCATCGCGTCTTTTAGCAGGATCGCCACGGCATCCGCGCAGCCCAGATCGCGCACATATATCGGCTCTCCCTGCGTATCGTAGGCGACCATGATGTTTGCGATGTTTTCCTTAAGCTCGGCAAGATCGTTTGAGAGGCACAGTACCGCCATTATCTCGCTAGCTGCGGTGATATTAAAGCCGTCCTCGCGCTGTACTCCGTCGGTGCGCCCGCCCTGTCCTACGGTGATGTGGCGCAGCGCGCGATCGTTCATATCCATGCAGCGCTTCCATAGAATTTTCTCGATCTTTAGCGGGTTTTCTTGATACAGCGAGTTGTCGATGACCGCCGAAATGAGGTTATTCGCAGAGGTAATCGCGTGAAAATCGCCGTTGAAGTGTAAATTTAGATCGTCCATCGGCACCAGCTGCGAATACCCGCCGCCCGCAGCTCCGCCTTTGATACCAAAAACCGGCCCCAGCGACGGCTCGCGTAGCGCAAGGCAGACGCTTTTACCCAGGCGTTTTAGCGCGTCGGCTAGACCGATAGAGGTCGTAGTCTTGCCCTCGCCAAACGGCGTCGGATTGGTCGCCGTGACCAAAATAAGCTTCGAAGCGCGCGAGCGCAGCTTGATATTTAGCTTGGCTTTGTAGTGGCCGTACAGCTCGATCTCATCCTCGCTAAGCCCCAAATTTTTCGCAACGTTTGAAATTTTATCCGGCTTCGCCGCATTTGCTATTTCGATATCGCTCAACATTTTCTCTCCTTAAATTTAAAATTTTATCGCACAGCGTTTACGCACCGCCTCTTTAAATCCGCGCATTAGCTCGCGCCGCTACGCACACCTTATCCACGAGCCGCGCAAGATCAAAGCTCGCGCCGCGAAATTTGCCCCGGCTAAATTTCGATCTCGATGCCCACGGGGCAGTGGTCGCTGCCCATCACGTCGCTTAGGATGAAAGCGTCCTTTAGCCGCGAGCGCAAATTTGCCGAGATGAAAAAATAATCGATCCGCCAGCCTACGTTTTTGGCGCGCGCGTTAAAGCGGTAGCTCCACCACGAGTAGGCGTCCCGCAGCTCGCCGCGCACGGCACGGAAGGTATCGACGAAGCCCGCCGCCTCCACCTCATCGAGCCACGCCCGCTCGATCGGCAAAAAGCCCGAGGTTTTGGAGTTTGCTTTTGGATTTGCAAGATCGATCTCGCGGTGCGCGGTATTTACGTCGCCGCAAAATATCACCCCGAGCCCCTGCTCCGCGAGGCTGCGCGCGTAGGCTAGGAATTTTGCATAAAATTCCATCTTGTAGGCTAGGCGCGCCTCGTCCTTTTGGCCGTTGGGAAAGTAGATATTAAAAAGCACGATATCGCCGAAGCGGTGCTGCAGCACGCGCCCTTCGTCGTCGGGGAAAAACAGCGCCTTGTTCGTCTCGCTTTTAAATTTCGCTAGGCTCGCCACGCCCGAATATCCCGCGCGAGCGGCGGAATTTAGATCGATCTGAGAAAATCCGAGCTCATAAAGCCCTTTCGGAGCGTCCTTTTCGCTCACCTTGATCTCTTGCAAGCCCAAAAAATCGGGATTTTGCTCCGCGAGCCACGCAAAGCCGTCTTTGCCGAGTACTGCGCGCAGCCCGTTTACGTTCCAACTAATCAGTTTCAAATTTAGCCTTTGGCCTAAAAATTTTGGTATGATTATACGAAATTTTGACTAAATTTAAAGGAAAATTATGCGTAATCAGCCCAAATACCGATTTTTTGCCAACTGGGGCTACGCTATGGCGGGTCTTGCCGAGATGCTGCGCAGCGAGCGTAGCTTTAGGCTCGAGCTTTTCGTGTTCGTGCCGCTTCTGCTATCGCTATTTTTTTGGAATTTCGGCGCAGTACTAAATCTATTTTTGATCTTCGGCGCAGTCTTTACGCTCGTAACCGAGTGTGTAAACTCCGCTATTGAGCGCGCGGTCGATCTTGCCACGAGCGAAATCCACCCGCTAGCCAAGGGCGCCAAAGACACCGCAAGCACCGCCGTGATGATGAGCCTATTTCTCAACGCCGCGCTGTGGGGATATGCGCTTATCGGTAAATTCTTTTAATCGCGTAATTGCAAATTTCGCGATAAAGGATTTAAATCGCTGCAACGCAGAGTTTTTTTTGGCGAGTGCGGAATTTGCAAGCCGCTTGAGTCGTTGATCGTCCACGCCTGCAACCCAAACACGACCCTGCGTGATATTGAAATTTTAAAATCCGAAATTTGCTTTAAATTTAAACTCTCCTGTGCGCGAAAATTTTAATATTCGCTCGGCTCTTAAAATTTTAAAATAGCTTTTAAAATTTCTATAGATAAATCATTCAAGCAAATTTTACGCCGTAAAATTTTAGCTATAAAATTATAACGACTTTCAAGATGCTTTAATACAATTTTCACTAAAATCACGCCATCCTAATTAAAATAATTTTCAAAAAAAGGAAAATTTTGTCTAAATCCTTTCACAAAATCTCGCGCAAATTTCATTTGTGGCTATCTTTGATATTTTGCATACCCCTTATAATCGTATCCGCAAGCGGCTCGGTTTTAGTTTACGCGGAGCAGATCAATGAAGTTTTGCTAAAAGACAAGGTGTTTAGGACGCAAGAAAGCATAGCGAAATTCCCCGTTAGAATGAAATTTAGTACCCTGCAATCCGAGATAAATTCCAAATTTAAAGAGTATGCGATCATGGGCTGGAGCATCGCGCAAGATCCTTTAAAGACCGATAAAATCAGACTTTCCTCTCAGAAACTGCAAAAGCGGATCATAATTTACTTAGATGCCTTTAGTGGCGAGATTAAAGGCGCGCCCATGCCGCGAGATAAGGGCTTTATCGGCGCGATAAACAAACTGCACGCGGAGCTGTTTTTAGGTCGCGGCGGTAGAATTTTTACGGGTATCGTGGGGCTTAGCGCGCTACTTATCGGCATTAGCGGCTTTTTTATCTACAAAAAATTTTGGCAAAACTTATTCTCGCTGAGGCTAGATCGGGCCATATATTTTATGCGCGGCACTCACCGCCTAATCGGAGTCGCGAGCACTCCCGTAATGTTTGCTATAGCTATAAGCGGAGCATGGTGGGAGCTAAGGGCGGTAACTTACAAGCCGCTCGCAAATCCATGCGGCGCGGTCTTGCAGAATTTTAAGACCGAGCGAAATTCCACCGTCGCGGCATCAAACGGAGCGGTAAGCATGAAAGCGGTGCAAAATCTTGCGACGCTAGATGAAGCTTTAGCGCGGATAGCGGTTAAATTTAAAGAATTTCGCTCCACCTATATCGCCTTTCCGCTCTGTCCGGGCGGCGCTTTTACCGTATACGGCTTCGAGGCGGGGCAAAACCCGCTTCAAAGCCCTTACGCGAGCCGTATCACGATATCAGATACAGGCGAAATTTTAAAAGCAGACTTTATAAACGATGCGGATTTTTCGGACAAACTTCAAGACGGCTTTCGTCGCGCCCATGCGGGCTCATACGGCGCAATAACGAAGCTTATATGGTTTTTAGCGGGGCTTGCGCCCCTATTTTTAAGCATTTGCGGATTTTACATAACCCTAAAAAATAGAAATTCTAAAAGGAGAAAGTTATGAAGAAAGTATCTCTTTCGCTCGTAGTCGCATTAAATATGCTAACTTCGCTTTATGCGGAAAATAACGCCACTGCGAGCACCCCGGAGGACTTAGGCACCATAGAAGTGCAAGATACCCAAAAGCTCCGTCGCGACGACAGAGATTATGAGGCTAGAAAGCTCGTTAAAAGTACCACCAGGCTCGATCTTACGGCAAGAGAAACACCCCAGTCTCTTACCGTGGTGACCGAAGCCAAGCTAAAAGATATGGGGATAACCGATTATCAGGTGCTGATGCGAAATATCGCGGGCATTACGAGCGGGCGTATGGATGAGAGGCTCTATCCTACGGCGCGCGGATTTAGCATAGATTATTATCTGCTTGATTCGATGCCTAGCTTCGGAGGTTTTAGCCTCGGGGCGAACGATTTAAATTTACTGCCATATGAGCGCGTTGAGGTAGTAAAGGGTGCGAACGGATTATTGGCGGGCGCGGGAAATCCCGCCGCGAGTTTAAATTTTATCCGCAAGCACGCAGATTCCACCATCCCAAAAGGTTATATAAGTCTAAACGGCGGCTCATACGACAAATACGGGCTTAAAACCGATGTGCAAAGCCCGCTCAATCAAAGCGGTTCGGTGCGCGGACGCCTAGCGTTTATGCATGAACGATCGCACTCCTATATGGACTATTACAATCGTCGCAATACTGCCGTTTATGGCGTATTAGATATCGATGTAACGGACGATTCAAGGCTGAGCTTTGGCTCATTTTATCAGACTCTACGCCGACATGGCACACGCTGGGGCGGAATGCCCGCGTTTAAATCGGACGGCACGCGCACGCACTTCGGCAAAAACAAAATTTTCTCTCAGCCTTGGACGCGATACGACATCTCTACGCTTGATTTTTATGCCGATTTTAAACAATATTTCTCAAACGAGGCGAGTTTAAGCTTGAGTTATTCGTTTCGTCGCGCTCATACCGATTCAAATTTGCTCTATTATGGCGGCAGGGTAGGCCCTGG
This sequence comes from uncultured Campylobacter sp., assembly GCF_938002845.1. Classification (GTDB taxonomy): domain Bacteria; phylum Campylobacterota; class Campylobacteria; order Campylobacterales; family Campylobacteraceae; genus Campylobacter_B. Next base: position 1,472 of record NZ_CALKZP010000050.1, on the reverse strand, counting down.
CGGCATCGGAAACGTCGCCGATCTTAGCGTTTATGCTAACAAGCGCGAAGAGAATATCCACAATATCGACGCCTATGTGAATATCCCTTATGAATTTTTCGAACAAGATCATGAATTTGTATTTGGTGTGATGTATAATCTTTACAAAAAAGGATCTGATAACGTAAGTAGCTACTGGAATAACCGAAATACTCCAGCAGGCCTTGCTTATGCCGCGCGTACTAGAATAAATTTTAACGACCTTCATATTGAAGATCCACGCTTACCGTATGTAGATCAAAATAATGCCGATCGAACTATTCAAAAAGCAATTTATGCCGCGAATAAACTCTCAATCACCGAGGATTTAAAGCTCTTATTAGGAACGCGGATGAGTTACTATAAATATAAAATTACAGGTGGAGCAGATAATAGAAATTTTACCCGCGAAATTACTCCATATGCAGGGATCACCTATGATTTAGACGATCATCATACCCTTTATGCAAGTTATACGAGTATTTTTAAACCTCAAACCTACAAGGACAAAAACAATAAATATCTTGATCCCATCCAAGGCAAGGACTACGAAGCGGGCATCAAAGGCGAGTATTTTGACGGCGATCTGCAAGCAAGCCTGGGCGTTTTTAAGATCATCCAAGATAAGCTCGGCATCCGCACCGACGAGTATATCACGGGCACAAATTCCTACGCTTACAGGCAGGGTCGCGGAGTAACCAGCAGGGGCTTTGAAGCGGATGTAAACGGTAAAATCACCGATGCGCTAAGCCTAAGCATGGGGCTAGCGCACTACAAAGCCAAAGACGCTGACGGCAATATTTACGCCAGCGACTCCTCCCGCACCAGCGCAAATCTTTTTGCAAAATATGAGATCGGCACATTTAGAATCGGCGCAGGCGCGATGTATCGCTCAAAGATTTATTCCGACTCGCCATACGGCAGGATCGAGCAGAAAGCTTACACGATTGCAAACGTAATGCTAGGCTACAAAGCGAGTAAAAACCTAGATGTGCAGCTAAACGTCGATAACATAACCGATAAGCGCTATTTTGAGGGTATTGGTTCTAATCGAATGATCTACGGCGATCCGCGCACCTTCAATCTAAGCCTTACGTATAACTTTTGACCCAAATAGTCGCGGCGGAATTTATCTAGTGCTTAGCTCTAATAGAATTCCATCGCGACGCCATAGATAAATGGCAAATTAAGCCTAAATTTCGTAAAATCACCGCTAAGACGCGAGGTCGCGTAATACGATAAAAGGCAAACGATGCAAAGTTCAACCTCATAAATCCCGCTAAATTTAAACCAAATCAACCACCAAATTTAAATTTAAGGCAGAATCATGAAAAGACGAGATTTTCTAAAACTAGGCGCGCTGGCTGCGGCTTCGGCGCAGGCGAAGCAATTTAACGCGGCGGCGCAGGCGATATTTGACGAGCAGATGGGGCTTTGCGCGAATAAATTCGGCG
>NZ_CALKZP010000049.1 GCF_938002845.1 uncultured Campylobacter sp. | reverse complement strand
AGCTTAATTAGCGAAAGGATTGCAAATTTAGAGCGAGAATTTAAGGCGCGTGGCGGGAAATTCGAGGAATTTAGGATAGGGGATATTTTTGAGGTTCAAACTGGTTCGCTTTTAAGCTCAAGCGTTTTAATAAACGGAGACGTTAGGCGAATTTCTGCCAAAAGCGAAGATAATGGCATAATAGGCTCATATGATACGCTTGGTATAGACGAAGCTAGACATTACGAAAATTTTATCTCTGTAAATTTTTTCGGAGACGTATTTTATCATTCATACTTAGCCAGCGTTGAAATGAAGGTGCACGTGCTAAAATTTAAAAAATGCGAAGCGCTTGATTTTAAAGAAATTGAATTTACTAGTTATTCGGGACTTTATATTTCTAGTTGCATTAAAAATATTCTACGCGGCAAATTCGGATACGGTAATCAGCTTTCTAGTTCTAAATTAAGAGATGAAAAATTTGAAATCCTTTTGCCGACGCTAGGCGGCAAGATAAATTTTTCCTTTATGGAAAAATTTATCGAAGAGCTCGAGCGCGAACGCGTCGAAGAGCTCGAGCGCGAACGCGTCGAAGAGCTCGACGCGTATCTTGCGGTAACGGGATTTAAAGATTATAAATTAAGCAAGAAAGAAAAAGACGCTTTGGCTAAATTTGACAAATTTGGCAAATGGGAGGGGGCGGCGAAGGAGTTTAATCTAAAAAAACTTTTTGGAAATGCTACTCGCGGAAAACGTTTAAAAGGTGCGGATAGATTTGATGGAAATTTGCCTTTCGTAACTGCCGGCGAAGCCGATATGGGAATATCTGCTTTTATAAGTAATGACGTCAAAATTTTTGATAAAAATACTGTAACGATAGATATGTTTGGTTCCGCGAAATATCGAAACTATAAATATGGAGCCGATGATCATGTGGCGATCGTACATACTGAAAATTTATCTAAACATGCCGCTATTTACGTTACAACGGCTATCCATAAAGTAGCAAATGCCGGGCAGTTTAGCTACGCACGTAATTTTTATGCAAAAGATGCTGATGAATTAAGTATTTTATTGCCTATTTCTGATGGTGAAATCGACTACGAATTTATGGAAAATTTCATAAAAGCTATCGAAAAGCTAGTTATAAAAGACGTTGTGTTGTGGACAGAGCGAAAGATCGCCGCCACAAAACAAGTCGTACAGGTTAATTAAAATTCCGCGAAAAGTAGTGTGCTAAGCGAGAGGCAACGTTTCCAAGATAGAAAAATTCTAAAAATTTTCTATCGCGCTTTGCTTCCAAGATACATTTGGGCGTAAATTTTTAAATTCTATATTCTTGGCTTGGGCACATAAATTAAAATTTTATCCGAACGCACAGAGCGTTTAAATCCACCGCACTTATTCACCCACAACAGAAATTAAGAGAAGAAAAGTAAAGGGGCGTTAAGTGCGAGGTTAGATCAAGGCAGAATCTACGGGAACCTTCGCGCCAAGTTACAACCCTATCTTCCTAACTTCCAGCTCGCCGCCAAAAAAGTTCGCGTAGTAAAACAGGTCTTTTTCGACCTCAAGCCCCGCTAGGTAGCGCAGAGCGAGGTTTGCCTCAAAGCTTGCCGCAAACATCACGATCGCAGCCGTTATGCCCGCAGGCGTCGCGTTTAGGCTCGGGAAAAATTTAAAATCCGCATTCTGCACGAAGCAGACTTGGCACTGCCAGCTGTCCACCGACGCAAACACCCACGGCACGCCTATTTGCTTAGCAAACGCATCGATCTGCGCGCGCGTGGCGAGATTATCGGTCGCATCCAAAATGAGATCAAATTTCTCGCCCGAGACTATCGCGCTAGCGAAAAATTCCTCCGCGCGGCTCTTGTGCACCTCCACGCTCACGCCGTCGTAGCGACCCTCCGTGCGGCTTTTAAAAACGTCCGCTTTAAATTTGCCCTCGTCTGCGAGCGTGAATAAAATTTGCCTGTGGATATTGTGAAGCGCCACCGTGTCGAAATCCACGACGCTGATCCGCCCGATGCCGCTTGCGCCCAGAGCGTAAGAGAGGCTGCTCCCAAGCCCGCCCGCGCCGATGATCAGGATACGCTTGTCCGCAAGCGCGCGCTGCGTCTGCTCGCCCCAAAGCTGGATCTGTCTGTGAAAGTAGTTCATAAAAGCCCCCTGCCGACTAGATTTTTTCGGAATTTCCACAGCCCGCGCGCCGCAGCGATCTCGTCTGCGTCCACTTCGCACATCAGCACGCCCTCTTCGTTTTTCAGCTCGTTTGCGATCTCGCCGCCGGGGGTTACGACGAAGCTCTCGCCGTAAAATTTAAACTCGCTTTCGCCGAATTTCGCCTCGCCGATGCGGTTGGCGCGGATGACGTAGAGCGAGTTCGTAAACGCGCGTATCTTCAAAAGCTCGCGCCAGCGCCCGCCGCTTTCGAAGGTCGAGGCGCACGGCACGAGCACGCAGCCGACGTTTTTTTGCATAAAATAGCGCCAAAATACGTCAAAATGCGCCTCGTAGCCGAAGCAGACGCCGAATTTCACGCCGCCCTCGCTAAAGATCATCGGCGAAATTTTACCGATTTTGCGGCTTTTGCGGTTGGCGAAAAAGCCCTCCTCGTTCCAGTGCGGATAGTCCATCAAGATATTTTGATCGTAAAATTTCACCTCCGAAGGCGAAAATTTCGCGCAGGATTTCACCCAGATAGGCTCGTTTTCGCTCGCGCAAAAGATATCCTCTTCGCTCGCATCTTTTTGGCTTTCGGCTTTTAAATTTGAAGTGCCCGAGCTGCTCGGGAGCGGGGCTTTTAAATTTGAACTGTCTGCGGAATTTGCGGCTTTGAAATTTAAAGCGTGCGCGCCGCAGGAGTTTAAAGCGCCTTTAGAATTTGAACCATCGTTGGAATTTAAATCGCTCTTGGAATTTAGCTCGCCTTTGCAACCAGGCTCGCTTTTAAGGCTTAAAGAATTTTCGCTGCCGCAGCGCGCGCTTTTTTGAGCCGCGCCGCCGAAAATGCCCGCCTGCCTCAAAATCGCGCCGCTAGCGGCTCTGATTATCGGCGCTACGATATGTAGGTCGTATTTGGCGGCCAGCCGCGCCATCAGCTCCTGCTTGTGCTCGCTCTGTTCGCACGCGATGGAGCGGGGCATCTTTTTAAGCTCGCTAAAGAAGGAATTTAGCTCATATTCGCCCAGTAGCACGATCCGCGCGCCGTTATCTTTGGCGACCTTCATATAGTAATCGATCCGATTTTCGCTCATCGAAAGCGTCGGTAGCTGTAAAACGCATACGTTTATCATCGCCGCCTCCTAAGCCTGCTCGGGTGCGTTTATTTCGGCGACCTCGAGTTTGGCATTTTCTAAAATTTCCTTAGCCTCTTTTAGCAGCGCGACGCCCTGCTTATACAGCTTCACGCTCTCTTCTAGGCTCAGATCCTTGTCGTTTAGGCTTTTTAAAAGCGCGTTAATCTTCTCCATTTTTTCCTCAAAACTCATCCAAAATCCTTTTTATGATGTAATCAAATTTTTCTATCTCGACCAAAAACGCGTCGTGGCCGTAGTCGCTATCGATCTGCGCGTAGCTCGCGCGATCCTTTTTCCCTAGATCGCTCATCGCATCGTAAATTTCTTTCATCAGCCCCGGCGGAAAGAGCACGTCGCCTTTGAAAGAGATGAGGTGCAGGCGCGATCTGATCTGCGCACAGGCGTTTTTGAGATCGCCGTAGTGGCGCGTGCAATCAAAGATATTCATCATCTTAGCGATGTAGAGATAGCACAGCGGATCGAACCTGCGCGCGAAATTTTCGCCGTTGTATTCAAGGTAGCGATCAACCTGAAAGCGTCCGTTGATCTCGTAAAGACCGTCGGTTTCGACGTAGTTGCGTCCAAATTTATCCTGCATCGAGCTTGGGCTTAAAAAACTTATATGCCCCGCCATGCGCCCCACCGCCATACCGTCAAGTCCGTGCTCGGTGATTAGATTTTTATCGTAGTTGCCGCCTTTGAAATTTGGATCGCGCAAGATGGCCTCGGTCGCGATCTTATTAAACGCGATCGCCCAAGGCTGCGTAGCGTAAGTGCTTGCGAGCACAAAAATTTCATCCGCAAATTCCGGATATTCGATCGCGTAGCACAGCGCCTGCATGCCGCCCAGACTGCCGCCGATAACGGCGCGGGCGCGGGCGATGCCTAGGCGCTTTAAAAGCATCATCTGCGCGCGCACGACGTCCGAGACGACCACTACGGGAAAGCGCAAGCGGTACTCGCGGCCGCTGCTTTCATCGACATCGAGCGGGCATGTCGAGCCGAACGGCGAAGCTAAAATGTTTATGCAGATGACGAAAAATTTTGTCGTATCGACCGCTTTATGATCGCCGATGAGCCCGTCCCACCAGCCGGGCTTAACGTCGCCTTCGTAAAGTCCCGCGGCGTGCGCGGAGCCGGTTAAGGCGTGGCAGATGACGATGACGTTGGATTTGTCCTGGTTTAGCTCGCCGTAGGTTTCATAGGCGAGCTTGAAGTTGGAAAAGACGCGGCCGCTCTCCAGATAGAGCGGCTCGTCGAAATTTTGAATTTTGCTTTGAAGGATCACTGATTTACTCGGTAATTCGGCGCTTCCTGCGTGATGATGACGTCGTGGACGTGGCTTTCTTTAAGACCTGCGCTCGTGATCTCGACGAATTCCGCCTTTTGCTGAAAGGTCGCGATATCCTTGCTGCCGCAGTATCCCATCGAGCTTCGCAAGCCGCCTAGCAGCTGAAAGATCACGTCTTTTAGCATACCCGCGTAAGGTACGCGTCCCTCGACGCCCTCCGGTACGAGCTTTTCTTTTGCGGTGCCGTCTTGAAAGTAGCGATCCGAGCTTCCCTTCTGCATCGCCGCTAAGGAACCCATGCCGCGGTAGGTTTTGTACTGGCGCCCCTGAAACGTAATGAGCTCGCCCGGGGTTTCGTAGCAGCCTGCAAGCAGGCTTCCCATCATCACCGAGCTTGCGCCCGCGGCTAGGGCTTTAGCGATGTCGCCCGAGTATTTGATGCCGCCGTCTGCGATGATCGGAATTCCAAATTTAGCCGCCTCGATCGCGCAATCGTTGATTGCGGTAAACTGCGGCACGCCCACGCCCGCTACGATGCGCGTAGTGCAGATCGAGCCCGGGCCGATGCCTACTTTAATCGCGTCCGCTCCTGCGTTTGCGATATCTTTTATGCTGGCGGGGTTTGCGACGTTTCCGACCACTACGTCGACGTCGAAATTTCGCTTCAGCTCCTTAAGCGTGTCGATAATGCCTTTGGAGTGTCCGTGCGCAGAGTCCATCACAAGCGCATCTACGCCCGCTTTGACGAGAGCTTCGGCTCTTTGCAGATGACCAACGCTGATCGCCGCGGCGACGCGAAGGCGGCCGAATTTGTCTTTATTAGCGCTTGGATATTCGATGCGCTTTTTAAGGTCTTTAATCGTAATAAGCCCCTCTAAATGGCCGTTTGCGTCGATTATCGGAAGCTTTTCTACCTTATTGTTTCTAAAAATTTTCTCCGCATCATCAAGCGTGCAGCCCTTTGGAGCGGTAATTAGCGGAGCTTTGGTCATCTTCTCGCCTACAAGCGCGGCGGTGTCGGTTTCAAAGCGCAGATCGCGATTGGTCAAAATTCCAATCAGCACGCCGTTATCGTCGATAACGGGAATGCCGCTGATATGGTACTCGCTCATCAGATCGAGAGCGTCTTTGATCGTGGCGTCCGCCTTGATCGAGATAGGATCGATGATGACGCCGCTTTCGCTCTTTTTTACGCGGCGAACCATCTTGGCTTGGGAGTCCTCGTCCATATTTTTATGGATCACGCCGATGCCGCCGAGGCGCGCCATCATTATCGCCGTGCGGTACTCGGTGACCGTATCCATCGCAGCACTCACAAGAGGGGTATTTAGCGTGATATTTTTCGTAAAACTCGTGCTGATATCGACCTCTTTGGGTAAAATTTCAGAGTATTGCGGTACCAACAAAACATCCTCGAAGGTCAGAGCCTTTTTGACGATCTTCATACTTATCCTTTCACGATTTTTTCTAAACTCAAGCCGCCGTCCAGCACCGTTTGTTCGTCGTAGGCGCGCCCGATGAGCTGCGCGCTGATATTAAGAGCCTCTTTGTTTTTCGCTACCGGCACGGAGATTGCGGGAAGTCCCGCTAAATTTACGCCGATCGTGTAGATGTCGCTAAGATATGCGCGAAGCGGATCGCTAAGCTCGCCGAATTTATACGCCACGCCCGGCGCGATCGGCATAAAGATCAAATCGACGTCTTTTAAAATTTCCTCATATTCGCTTTTAATGAAAGCTCTTGCCTTCTGCGCTTTGATGTAATACGCGTCGTAATAACCGCTGCTTAGCACGAAGGTGCCTAGTAGCATGCGGCGCTTGACCTCGTCGCCGAAACCTTCGCCGCGAGTGTTGGCGTAGAGCTCTTTTAAATTTAGAGCCTTCGCGCGGTTTCCGTAGCGCACGCCGTCGTAGCGGCTTAAATTTGCGCTAGCCTCGGCGGTTGCGATGATGTAGTAGGTCGCGATGTCGTATTTGGAGCTGCAAAGATCGCGGTAAACGATCTCGTGGCCGAATGATTTTAGCTTTTCTATAGTTAAATTTAGAGCCTCTTTGACCTGCTGCGAGGCCTCGTCCACGTAGTTTTTTATAACGGCGATCTTAAGCTTGCGATCAGCGTTTAGCTTATCCGCGGTGCTTTCGTAAGCGCCCGCGTAGCTCGTGCTGTCCATCTCGTCGCGGCCTGCGATGATGTCGTATAAAATCGCCGCGTCCTCGACGCTGCGCGTGATCGGTCCTATCTGATCGAGGCTGCTCGAATACGCCGCGAGCCCGTAGCGGCTGACCCTGCCGTAGCTCGGCTTAAAGCCTACGCAGCCGCAAAATGCCGCCGGCTGGCGGATCGAGCCGCCCGTATCGCTTCCGAGTGCGGCGACGGCGATATTTGCCGCTACGGCAGCCGCACTTCCGCCGCTACTGCCGCCGGGTACGCGCGAGTGATCGGTCGGATTGAGAGTTTTGCCGTAGAATGAGCTCTCGGTCGTGCTTCCCATCGCAAACTCATCCATATTCGTTCGTCCAAATGGCGCCAAACCGTGCTTCCGTAGCTTTTTAATCACTGTCGCGTCGTACGGCGCAACGTAGCCTTGCAAAATTTTACTCGCCGAAGTGACGCTCCAATCTTTTACCTGGATGTTATCTTTGATCGCGATCGGCACGCCTTCGCCGCTGACGTTTAGAGCCTCGCCCGTGAGCTGCTCGACGTAGGCGCCGAGCTCTTTGGTTTTTAAAATTTTATCCTTTAGCTCCGCTCTAAGCGCAGAAATTTCATCCGCGCTCAGCTTTAGAGCCTCTTTCAAACTTATCATCTGCCATCCTTAAATTTATTCACGAAATAGATCCCCACGCCCGTTGCTACGCAGATCAGCGCGATCGTAAAAAATACGAAGCCGAGACTTATGGGGCTAGCGAGCATGCATGACCTTCGCGCAGCGCGGGCAGAGCTCATCGGGCTCTTTTGCGTTAAATTTCCAGCATCTAGGGCATTTGTGCTTCGATGATTTTACGAGGCGGAAAATTTCGTCGTTTATCTTAAACTCCGCCAGAGCCTCCTGGCTTTGCAGCGTATCCACGTCGCTTACCATGAACCAATCCGCCACGCCTAGGATGTCGTTTGATAAAATTTCGTTCGAGCTCGTCTGCAAAACCAGCTCAAGCGTCGATTTGATGATCTTGTCCTTTTTCAGCGCGTCGATAAGCTCGAAAAATTTCTCCCTCGATTTGATTAAAATTTCGTCAAATTCTAGAAAATCGTCAAATTCTATCGGCTTGTAAATCAAGTCGAAAGCGTCTTCCTTGCCCTCTTTGATGATACTCGGCGCAAACTGCATCACTTCGTCGATCGTGTAGGTTAGCGTAGGCGCGATTAGAGGCAGCAGCGCTCGCGTGATCAGAGCGATCGCGCTTTGCGCGCTTCTGCGGCGCGGCTCGTCGGGTGCGTCGCAGTAGAGCCTATCTTTGCAGATATCAAGATAAATTCCGCTCAGATCGGCGCTTAAGAAATTTAGCAAGGCGTTGAAGCCCTTTGAAAAATCGTAGTTTCTAAACGCCGCTTCCGCGCTCGCAAAGGCGTTTGCCGCGCGCGTTAGGATCCAGCGGTCAAGCCGCGTAAAATTACTCGTCTCGATCTCATTTAAATCACTGGTGCTTGCGAGCAGAAATCTTATAGTATTTCGGATCTTGCGGTACTGCTCGCTTACCTGCTTTAGGATATTGTCGCTGATCTTCAGATCGGTCGAATAATCGCTCATCGCGACCCAAAGGCGTAAAATTTCCACGCCGTGGCTCTTTGCGACCTCTTGCGGATAGACGACGTTTCCGACTGATTTACTCATCTTCTGACCCTTCTCATCGACGGTAAATCCGTGCGTGAGGATGCTCTTGTACGGCGCGCATTCGTTGATCGCGCAGCTTAGAAGCAGTGAGCTTTGAAACCAGCCGCGGTGTTGGTCGCTACCCTCAAGATACATATCCGCAGGGAATTTGCCCGCATCGTAGGCGCCGCTTTGTAGCACCGCTTTCCACGTCGAGCCGCTATCGAACCAAACGTCTAAGATGTCCATCACCTTTTCTAAATTTTCAGGCTTATAGCCGCTGTCCTGTGGCAAGAGCTCCGAAATTTCCATCTGCCACCAAGCATCCGCGCCCTTAGCCTTAAAAATTTCGTAGATATTATTTAAAATTTTCTCATCAAAAATCGGCTCTTTGGTGTTTTTATCGCGGAAAAACGCTATCGGCACGCCCCAGTCCCTCTGGCGGGAAATACACCAATCGGGGCGGTTTTCTATCATCGAGGTAAGGCGGTTGATGCCGCTTTGCGGATAAAATTTAACCCCTCCGATCTGCTCTAGCGCCACTTGGCGCAGCGTCTTACCGTCAGGCATTGGCTCGTCCATCGCGATAAACCACTGCTTCGTTGCGCGGTAGATCACCGGCTTGTGCGTGCGCCAGCAGTGCGGATAGGAGTGGACGAATTTACTGGACTTGATAAGCGCGGGGCCTAGAAGCTCTAAAATTTTCTCGTTTGCTTTGAAAATATGCATCCCTACGAGCTCATCTACGACGTCTGCGCGGAAGAGTTTTTTGGTTTTAAGTGTCTCGTCGAAACAGCCGCCCTCATCCACTGGCATAATCACCTCGATGCCGTATTTAAGCCCTACGAAATAATCGTCCTCGCCGTGTCCAGGAGCCGTATGCACGAGTCCGGTGCCGCCGTCCATTAAAACGTGCTCGCCGAGGATAAATTTTGAATCTCTATCATTTAGTGGATTGATCGCGTTAAGGCCTTCAAGCTCGGTAGCCTTAAATTCTTTTACGATCTCGCCTTTCGTGATGCCCAGGCTTACGAGGCTTTCGACCAGAGGTTTTGCCAGGATCAAATTTTCGCTCGTCAGCGCGTAAATTTCATTCGGGTTCAAAGATATTGCGCCGTTTGCAGGCAGCGTCCAAGGCGTGGTCGTCCAGATGACCGCTTTAGCGCCTTTTGCGCCGATTTTAGCGTTTGCTTCACCGCTTAGATCAAATGCCACGAAGATCGAGTAGTCCTCTTTGTCTTTGTATTCGACCTCGGCTTCCGCAAGCGCACTTTTTGCCGCCCAGCTCCAAAATACGGGCTTACTTCGCTCGATTAGAATTCCTTTTTTTGCGATCTGGCAGAGCGCTTTGTAAATTTCAGCCTCAAACTCAAATTTTAGCGTCAGATACGGATCGTCCCAGTCGCCCAAAATCCCCATATCTTTAAATTCATTGCGTTGCACGTCGATAAATTCTTTGGCGTGCTGTCTGCAAAGCTCGCGGATCTGCACTTTTGAAAGCGATTTTTTCCGCTCGCCCAGCTTGATCTCTACTTGCTGCTCGATCGGCAGACCGTGGCAGTCCCAGCCCGGCACGTAGCGGATATCCTCGCCGAAGAAATAATGGGTTTTGGTGATGATGTCTTTTAAAATTTTATTCAGCGCATGGCCGATGTGGAGGTGTCCGTTAGCGTACGGCGGGCCGTCGTGGATATTGAAGCTGACGCTTGCGCCCTTGCGCCTAGCTTTCATCTTTTCGTAAATTTTACGCTCGTCGTACCATGCCTTAAACCGCGCAGGTTCGTTTTGCGGCAGCGCGCCTCGCATCGCAAAGTCCGTCGTAGGAAGAAAGAGAGTATCTTTGTAGTCCATATTTGTACCTTTTCGTGTCTTAAAAAATTTGTGAAGTTTATCCAAAACGCCATTAAAAAGCTCTGAAAGAGCAGTCTGCATTTATGCTATAATGTGCGAAAATTTAATGAGGGTATTTATGAAAAATATCATCCTTGTAATCGGCGAGGAGATCCGCTACGACGCGGCTTTGATGAGCTATATATCTCGCAGCTACGAGCAGGTTTTCGGGCGGATGGACGATCTGAAATTCTTAAGCGAAAACGATAAGGTTTTGCCCTTCGCGCTTGAAAAGATGATCGATTCGTACGATTTCATCACGATCTTTGCGGCAAACTCCGCTTACGCGGTCGTCGGTAAAATTTTATCGACGCTCTCTTTCGATTCACTCGAGCTAAAAAACGGAGAAACCTTAGCGCCCTCGATGGCGAGCACGGTGGCGAAAAACAGCTTCCTGCTAAACGTAAGAGGCTGCTCGGTAAACGTGATCAAGGCACTTTGCTTGCAGAGCCTGCCGCCGATCCTTCAAGACGCGCCGAGTGCGGGCGAGAGTTTTTATCTTTTCGATTGCGAATATGAAAGCGTAAAGCAGCGCCTAGAAAGCCTTGCGATCAGCTATAAAATTTCGCTTACGATCAGTAGGCCCTGCTCCTTTTTGCTGCTCGTGCGCGCCAGTGCGATGAAATTCGGAGCGCTGGACGCGTTTTTGCAAAGCGTCGGCAAGTATTATGAGAGCTGCTACATCGAAGGCGGCGATTTTATGGGCTTTGTGGTGGATAGACTGCGCGAGATAGGCGCTAAGATCACCTTTGCAGAAAGTTGCACCGCAGGACTCATCGCCGCAAAATTCGGCGCGGTCGCGGGCGTGAGCGACGTTTTTGACGGCTCGCTCGTAAGCTACGCCAACGAGATAAAAAATCTCTGGCTCAACGTAGGCGAAGATACGCTTGCTCGCTATGGTGCGGTAAGCGCGCAGACCGTAGGCGAGATGCTGGAGGGCGCGCTGCAAAGCAGCGGAGCGAGCTTTGCCCTGGCGGTAAGCGGTATCGCAGGCCCCGGCGGCGGAAGCGCGCAAAAGCCCGTAGGGACGGTCTTTATCGGCGTGAAGGAGCAGGGCGGCAAACAGATCGTCGGGGAATTTCATCTAAAAGGCGATCGAAACTACATCCGCGAACAAAGCGCCGATATCGCTATCTGCTTGCTTTTGAAGCTTAGAAGCGATCTGTTTTTCGGGCGGCTTCCAAGCGCGATTGCTAGGGATGAAATTTAAAGGAGCGGATTTTGAAAAGACGAATTTCAAAAAGGTGCGGACGTGATTTAGCGCAGAATTTTATCCGAGCAAGCGGCGAGCCGGGCTTTGGATGGCCGCGAAATTTTACTTCGGCGTATGTTGAGCAGAATTTTATCTCAACGCAGGGTAGATTAAATTTTATCTCAGAGGGTCGCACTAGAAATTTTAGCTTTATAAGCGCGGCGCGAAATTTTACTTTGGCGCTAGTCGCGGCGTGCGTTTTGAGCGGCTGCGACGGCGGATCGGACGCGCAAGATCGCGAGCAAAGCGCACGATCGGAACAGAATTTTAGCGCGGGTAATCAAGGGCGAAATTTTAATAAAAGCACGGATAGCTCGGGGCAAAATTCCGCGCAAAATTCTACGCAAGGCTCCGCGCCACAGGGCTTTAAGAGCAAGCAAAAATCCGATCTAAACTCCACTATAGACGAGCTTGCAAACGATGCTAAAGTTTTGGGCGAGGTCCTGCAAAATTTGCAGAAAAAGGCGCCCGAAGCGCTGAACAATTTTGCCGCTCGCAACGCGGATAAGATCGAAGATTTGCTAAAGCAGGGCGAGACGGCGGCGCTAGAGGCGGGCAAAAACCTTGATCAGATGGGCGAAAGCCTGCAAGGAATTATAAAAGATGCAAACGATAGCTTAGGCAAGGTCTTGGAGGGCTTTGGCGTGCAGCCCAGACATGAGCCGCGCGGCGGGCGCTCGCAGGAGCACGATGATAATTCAGATCCTGAAGAGGCGGCTGGTAGGCAAAGCTTTAGAATTTAAATTACGCTAAATTTTATTCAATTTTACTCAAAATTTTTTTGCGACTAACTACCCGCAGAGAAGCGGCAAGTCTTCGCAGGAGCGTGACGAGCCTGCACGAAAGCGTGACGGACACGCATAAGAGCACTATGAGCACCCGCAGCCCGACGACGGAACCGATGGCAAGGTTATATAGTTTAAAGCACGGCTAAATTTCATCTAAATTTTATTTGTTGTGGCAAATGCTCGCAGAGAAATGATGCTAAATTTTATTAAAATTTCCCCTGCGCGGCGGTTTCCTTAAAATTTTACTCGCGCGAACCTCCGCAATGGAATATGAATATTTGCAAAGAAGTAGCAAACCTCCGTAAAACGCAACGAGTGCCCCGAGGGCGAGCATTTCTAAAATAAAGCGCGAGTAGTGGATGAAGTTTGGAATTCAAAGCTCGCGCTCTTTGACACTGCTGTAAAGATAAGCGGGTGGCGGCCGGTAAAGCTTTAGAATTTAAGGTCGCTTGCGATAAAACGAGAAAAATTTTACGAAGTAGGGCTATAATGCGCCCCGCAATTTTAAATTTAAAGGATAGAAATGAAAACTCTCATTATTTTGGCTCACCCAAATATCACAAACTCGCTTGTAAACCGCCGCTGGAGGGATGCTGTGCTAGCCCATCCTGATAAGTTCGAGCTTCATGATCTTTACGCGCTTTATGCGGATTTTAAAATCGATGTGGAAAAGGAGCAAAAACTGCTCGAAAGCCACGATAAAATCGTGCTTCAGTTTCCGTTTCGTTTTTCAAACTGCACGCCGCTTCTTAAGCAGTGGTTTGAAGATGTTTTTACGCGCGGCTGGGCTTATGGCGCAGAGAGCGGCGGCAAGCTTAAGGGCAAAAAATTCGCGCTTGCGATCTCGCTTGGCGCGACCGAGGCAAACTATTCTAAAAACGGCATCGTAGGCTTTAGCGTGGATGAGGTGCTGGCGCCATTTAAAGCTACGTTTAATTTCGTCGGCGCGATTGCGCTACCAAATTTCGTCTCATACGGCTTTACATACGATAAAAGCGAGCAAGCCGTAGAAAATAGTGCGAAAAATTATATAAAGTATTTAAATCAGCTTTAAATTCTTCGTTTTTCTAGCCGCCTGCCGCGCGTAAAGCTTTAAAATTTTATGTAAGTGGCGTGGCTGATTTTTTAAAATTTTCGCTCAAGAAGCCTAAATTTAATCTCAAAATTTTTAAATTTTACCCCGAAATTCCGCTCGCGCTTCGTATGCGAACTCAAATGAAATTTCAAGCAAAATTATGCGTCTAAATTTGAGCCCCGCTCTTAAATTTTAAAATTTTATCAGAGATTTTTTTATACAATTACGGCTGAAATTCGGCCCAAAAAAGGAGAGGGAATGTATAAGCTAAAGCATCTTCTTAGCGCGCAGGATCTGAGCCGCGAGGACATCTACGACTTTATAGATCTAGCGCGCGAGTTTAAAGCGCTCAACCGCAGCGATATCAAAAAATCCGACTCGCTTCGCGGCAAGACGGTCATCAACGCGTTTTTCGAAAACTCCACCCGCACCCGCACGAGCTTTGAGATCGCAGCCAAGCGCCTGGGCGCAGACAGCGTAAATTTCACCGCTGCAGACAGCAGCACGAAAAAGGGCGAGACGTTGATCGACACCATCAGAAATATGCAGGCGATGCGCACCGATATCTTCGTGCTGCGCCACAGCTGCTCGGGCGCGGCGAAATTTGTAGCGGCCAACTGCGACGCATCGATCGTAAATGCGGGCGACGGGCTGAACGAGCACCCGAGCCAGGCGCTGCTGGATCTTTTTACGATCAGTGAGCACAAGGGCAGGATCGAGAATTTAAACGTCGCGATCATCGGCGATATATTTCGCTCGCGCGTGGCTAGAAGCGACATCTGGGCGATGCAAAAGCTCGGCATAAACGTGCGGCTCTTCGGTCCTCCGATGATGCTGCGTGACTGCGACGCGTTCGGCTGCCCGATATGCAAAAGCGTGGAGGAGGCGATCGAGGGTGCCGATGTCATCATCATGCTTAGAATTCAGCTTGAGCGGCAAGACGGCGAGCCGAGCTTCCCGAGCGTGCGCGAGTACTCGAAATTTTTCGGACTTACCGCGAGACGCATGCAAGCGGCAAAAGAGGGCGTTATGATAATGCATCCGGGGCCGATCAATCGCGGCGTGGAGATTAACTCCGACGTAGCCGACGATCCGCGCTATAGCTGCGTTTTGGATCAGGTAGAAAACGGCGAGGCGATGCGAATGGCGATACTTCATACGATAAATTTAAACAGGAGCGCACGATGAAAATTTTGATAAAAAACGGCACGATCGTTAATTGGGGCGGTAGCGAGGAGGCGAACGTCCTGATCGAGGGCGATAAAATTTCAAAGATCACGCGCGAGTGTCCCGCCGCAGACCGCGTCATAGACGCTGCGGGCAAGCTCGTGATGCCGGGGCTTATCGATATGCACGTGCATTTTAGAGACCCCGGGCTCGAATACAAAGACGACGTCATCAGCGGCAGCGAAACTGCGGTCGCAGGCGGCGTGACGACCTGCCTCCCGATGGCGAACACCAAGCCCGTGAACGACAACTCAAGCATCACGCGCGCGATGATTGCCAAGGCTAAGGGGCGCGGGCTTATCGATTTGCTGCCCATAGGCGCGATCTCGCAGGACTGCAAGGGCGCAAAGATCGTCGAGATGGGCGATATGCTCGAGGCGGGCTGCGTGGCTTTCAGCGACGACGGGTTGCCCGTGACCGACAGCTCCGTGATGCGGCAGGCGCTTGAATACTCCGCGCACTTCGGCTCATTCGTGATAAATCACAGCGAGGATTGCTCGCTTTGCCACGGCGGCGTGATGAACGAGGGCAAAGTTAGCGCGATCCTCGGTCTAAAGGGGATGGCAAGCGAAAAAGAGGAGATCATGATCGCGCGCGATCTGCTGCTTGCCAAAAAGACGGGCGGGCACATCCACATCGCGCACGTAAGCTCGGCGTGGTCGCTAAAGCTCATAAAGCAGGCTAAGCGCGAGGGCATCCGCGTCACCTGCGAAGCTACGCCGCATCACTTCACCTTCGACGAGCGCGAGCTGATGGGATACGATACGAATTTTAAAATGTCGCCGCCGCTTCGCACTCAAAGCGACGTGCAAGCGATCAGAGAGGCGCTTAAAAGCGGTCTGATCGACGCCATCGTAACTGATCACGCTCCGCACAATACCGACGATAAATTCGTCGAATTCGACCACGCGCCGTTTGGAATTTTGGGGCTTCAAACCCTCGTGCCGCTTACGCTGCGGCTAGTAACCGAGGGCGTCATCGGCCTTGAAGACATGGTGCGGCTCTGCTCGTTTAACCCGGCCAAAATTTTAAATTTAAAAGACAAAGGCGAGGTCAAAGAGGGCTTTTTGGCCGACATAACGATCATCGATCCGCAGATTTCCTACGTTTACGACGAGGCGCTAAATAAGTCCAAATCGCGCAACTCGCCGCTTTTCGGCAAGCAGCTTACGGGCGCTGCAGTATGCACGATCAAAAGCGGCTGCGTAGTCTATGAGTTTCCAAACGTCGTAGCGTAGGACGCTTGCGGCGTAAAACTTGCGATCGGCGGCTTGCGGGCAGAGCTTGCGAGTGGTAGCTTGCCGACGAGCGGTATTCGTAGCGCAAATGGTGCTATTGCTTAATTTTAAATTTAGCTAGTTTGGACGCAACGGCTTGCTTTTAAAATTTTGCGGTGCGATCGGTTTATTTTAAATTTGGCGGTAGTGTAGACGCAACGGCTCACTTTTAAAATTTCATAGTGCGTTTTGCTCGGTATCGGCGCGATCTTTGATCCAGTAGCGCGATCGCCTTGCTTAAATTTAGTGGTAGTCCGGATATAGTAAACCACGTTTAAAATTTTACGGCGCGATTTTTTGGTCTAATCATGCGCAGCGCTGCGGCTAATTCACTTTAAATTTTTGCGGTAGTTCGGCGCGGCATACTTTTAAAATTTCATAGCGCGATTGCGATTGGAATTTTTTAAAGCGGTTTGTTATTTTTGGAGTGCAAAAATCTGCGTCCACAACCGCACATAATAGGTATTTGCGTGCGATCGCAAGGGTCAAATTCCAAAACCAAAATTTCAAAAAAAGGCCGCACGAAGCATGGATAAATTTCGCCAGTGCGGTCTTTAAGAGTCCTAAATTTAAAGCTTTCAAAACCGAAATTTCATCTCATTTAAAGAAAGTATGCCTAAGCCTCTATCGTCGCGGGCCTATCAAACGCCGTTACGCTCGGCAGTTCGCCTTTAAATTTCTCGATTTGCACCATACTCGTGTGCGCGGTGTTGCTTTGCGAGAGCTGGGAGCTAGGCACGTCCCTCGTTAGCACGTTTATGTTGCCGTGCTTGCATAGGCTGCGCTCGCCCCAGACGGCGGGATCGTACCATGCGCCCTCGCTTACGATCACGACGTTATCTTGCGCGGTATCGCTTACCAGCGCGCCGCAGAGGATCTCGCCTCGGTCGTTGTATATCCTCACCA
>NZ_CALKZP010000048.1 GCF_938002845.1 uncultured Campylobacter sp. | reverse complement strand
GGAAAACGAACTCAAAGGAAGTTGCGGAGCCGAAAATTTAGAGGAATTATTGGAGTATGTGGTAAAATGGCTAACGGATTAAAATTTAGCGAAAGAATTATGAAAGAGCTATATAAAATTTATCTGAAAGATAGTAAAAAGAGCTTCGTAGCTACCGGAAATACTACTCATTACGACGGCAATAAAATTTTGCCGCAGCCGTTTGCTTTAAGCATCGTTCAATACGACGGAGACAGCGGATTTTATCTGTTCTATCTCGACAAATCGGGGAAAGAGCAAACCGATACATATCATGAAAGCATAGAGGGTGCGTTTAAGCAGGCTGAATTTGAATTTGGCGTAAAGAAAGGGGATTGGATAAAGCTTTAGATTATGCAAATAAAATATCGCCAGCCGATTAAATTTAGAAAAGAGATGCTATGAAATTTAAAATTTTAGAACCAAACGAACGATACGGTTGGGTTTTTAGCCAAGATGAAAGACTTTTCAAAGCTTTCGGATTTAACGAAAATGGGCCATTTCTTAAGATATTGCCCAAAACCCCAAATGTCGAGAAAAAAGATATTTTAGATTACTTTGCGTATAGGATTTTTTGTCTATGCGAATGGTTTGAATTAGATTCAATGATTGCGGATGATTACGACTATATGCTACCACCATATGAAGATAATCCTGAAATTTCAGCTTATCCTACATATGCAGGAGAATACTTCGGAGTAATGGGCCAGCTATTTTTAGGGGGTATGATAGACTTCGGCATAGAGCGCGAAAATTTAAGAAAGAAATGGGCTGACTTCGATACGAATTTATCCAAGATCGATCTAGGGATGTCGCTTTATGAGAAGTGGATCTATTTTAGAGATAATTTCTTTTTTGGGTATAAATTTTTGGAGGAGGACAAAATAACTCCCCAAGCAGAGATAACTTGGAAGAATCCCGATACCTGGAGTAGATTTAGCCACTGGATGTGTATGACTAATGCGGGCAAAGAGTATCGTGATAAAATTTTAAAGCCGAGGCTTTATGAAAAGTATAAGGATGTGGTTATAGAGGTGTAATTTGGCGATTACAAATAACGAAAATTGATTATGAACATGTTTAATCTAGCAAGCAAAAGGACTTTAAATGACTATCTTACCAATATCAACCTTCGACAATGATTTACAAAGAGGCGATATTATAAAATTTAACGACGATGAGCTTATGGTCTGCGATGAGCGATGTTTCTGGACAGAAAATCCTTGCCTTTTAAATTTAAAAGATACCAGATATTTTGAGCTTTCGGATGAAATGCTATCAAGCAAAGCGGGATTTGTCGTGGACAAGGAGCAATTGATTCGTAATTTAGCAAATTTCGACATCAATGCGAGCCCCCAGGAGGTATTTATATGCTCCGATAATTATCTTAGTAGCGATGAACTAAAAGATTGCGACGAAACAATTCCTGGTTTCAGACTGATAAAGCCTAGGGATAAATTCGGACGCAATAGACGCATAAAGACAAATTTGATAGAAAAGCTTAGTATTCCTCTTTTGAAATTTCGCGGAAAGATCGAGGTCGGAGATATTATCGAATGTAGAAAATCCTGCTATCCATACGAGAAAAACGTAAGCTTTATCGTAGTAAAAGCAAAAGACGATGATGGAGTAAATTTTATAAAATTGATCGTAATTAGCGGCTACAAGGCGGGCTTATGGGTTTTGCCGTTTTTATTTGAAACGGATAAAAACACAATAGAAGCAGACTGGCTAATTAAAAATTGGAAATATATTTTTTATAGGTGCTGCGACATAAGGCACACTTATGTAAATTTACAAAATCGAAAAGAGATTTTAAATTTTACCGATAAGCAACTGGAAAATTTTATAAAAATTAAGCAAAAGAGATTTAAATTTAAAAATAAGAAGTGATATAATGCCTCGCCAATCGACATTATCAATATATACGGACAAAAATACACATAAGGAGAAAATTATGGTTAAAGCATTAAAATTTATAATTTGTGCCGTAGTAGTTTTGTTATTATTTATAATTTATGAAAGTACTTTGTGTGCAAAGTGCGATTATACGTTTTTTGTAGAGGAAAGGCTTATGGGTAGATTATTGATAGCAATCGATACAAATGATATAAATTTAGTAAGATATATTGCTGCTGAAGGTAGAGTTTGCAAGCAAGCCAATGTCCATAATAGAGCGCTTAAAGAATTAAGAAAAATGGAATCGGAAAATAATAGGACTAATGAGTAAACCGGGTTTTGTGGAACATAAAAAGAGATATGAAAGAAGCGAAATTTACAAGACGGCTTTCTTTCTTTACCCTTGCTCTTTTATCGGCTACCGCCATACTTTCCGATACTCCGTCGCTTTGTAAAATTTCAGACGCTAGATATACGCGCATTCAATTGCCGCACGAATTTCTAAAACTCCGCGTGAAATTTTAAAATTTCAAATCCTTTGCGTCTTACTAAATTTCTAAATTTTACAGTTTCAAATTTCGCAGACTAACTTCGCAGCAAGATTATCGTATAAAGCCAATCTGCCGCGAGCACGCGACAAACGAACCTCTAAATTCCGCCGCGCGCCCGCTTTGGTGCAAGCAGCTGTCTTGCACGAGAGGGCGCTTTGCGCGCAGCTTTAGACTGCCCAAACTTACGGCACAAAGCAATTATAAGCAGCTATGCGGCGGAATTTACGCCAAAGCCTCGCCGCAAGTTTTATTTAAGCACCTTACCTAAAATCCCGGCACCTTTGCCGACGGCGCTGCCGCGAAGCGCGCTTTCTTTTTCTCTCATCACCGCAAATAACCCGTCCAGCGTCTTTTGCGTTATGTAATCGTTCAGATCCTCGCCCTGCTTAGGCAGATATTCGCTCGCACCCAGCCCGCGCGCGATGTTTTGCACCGCCTCATTGCCCGCGATCTTGCTTTGCGCGAAGGAATTTAGCCCGTTATACGCCGTCGCGAAGCTGTTTTTGCTCATCATATCGCTTACGATCGGTCTGAAAACCGCCCGCAGCTTCGCGCCCGATTTACTCTGCAAATACTCGCTAAGCGCGGTGTCGCCGCCGCCGATGAGCTTTTTAACGTCGGCATCGCTCATCGATTTCAGATCTTGCAAAAATATCTTGCTCGCACCGCTCACCGCCTTGGTAGCGGCATCGTTCATACTCACGACGAGCTCGCGCTCCCATTTATCGCCGCCCACCTTTCTCGCAAGCTTCGCAGCCGCCTTAAGCGAAGGAGGAAGCTCGATTTTAGCGGTCTTGCTGTGGATGTAGCCCTTGGCGAGCTCGGCTACGGCGCGGTTCGTAGCGGAAGCGAGCAGCTCTTTGTAGTTTCCGCTCTGAGTCGCACCGAGCACGTCCGCGCCCTGCTTTAGGATATCCATTACGTCCGCATGTGCAAGCGACAGCGACGCAGCAGCTAGTAAAACTATAAATTTTTTCATATCGCAACCTTTGGATAAAATTTGCGCCATTATGCCAAAATGCGGTAAACGCTCAGCCCGTGCTCGATTTAAATTTACGCACTACGCGGGCGAGCTGAGATAAAATTTAGGTTAAATTTGAAACGTAGAATTTAAAAGCTAAATTTAACTGGCAAAATTTACCCCTCAAATTTAAAGATAAAATTTAGCTGGGCGGTCTTTGTCGTGCTTGCGACTAAAATTTAAAAGCATCGCTACGACAAGCTAAAATTTCAAAACCGCATTGATTGGTGCTATTTAAATTTACGCAGCGCACACGATGCCAGCGTAAGGCACATAAAGCAAATTATAGCGATGAGCTGTATATCCTCAGCACAAACGATTGAAATTTATCAAGCCCGCTGCAGCCAAAAAGCTCGCCGTAAATTTAAAGAGCTTAAATTTAAAAGCGAGCTGCCGCTTTTGACAAAATAAAGCGAGTTAAGCTTAAACCAGGCCTTGATCCAGCATCGCATCGGCTACGCGGCGAAAGCCCGCGATGTTCGAGCCTAGCACGAGGTTGCCCTCCGCGCCGAATTCCTTCGAGGTCTCGTAGCTGGTGCGAAATATGTGGCGCATGATCTCGCGCAGCTTGCTATCGACCTCCTCGAAGCTCCACGACGCCATCTGCGCGTTTTGCGCCATCTCAAGCCCGCTCGTAGCCACGCCGCCCGCATTCGCCGCTTTGGCAGGGCCGAAAAGAAAGTCTTTTTGCGCGAGCATAAAATCTATCGCTTCAAGCGTACTTGGCATATTCGCGCCCTCGCAAACCATGCGACATCCGTTGGCATAGAGAGTCTTTACGTCTTGCAGATTAAGCTCATTTTGCGTAGCGCTCGGAAACGCCGCGTCGCACGGCACGCTCCACACGCCGTTGCGGCCTGCGGGATAGGCGCTAACGGGGGTAAATTTTGCGCCGGGGCGCTCCTTGGCATATTCGCAAAGCCCTACGCGCAGCTGCTCTTTTAGCTTTTTAAGAAGCGCCACGTCTATTCCATCGGCGTCATAGATAAAGCCCGTGGAATCGCTTACCGTAACGGGCTTAGCCTGCATTTGATATAGCTTTTCGGCGGTGTAGATCGCGACGTTGCCGGCGCCAGAGATCGTGCAAATTTTGCCGTGTAGCGAATCGCCTCTGGTAGCGAGCATCTCGTTTGCAAAATAGACCGAGCCGTAGCCCGTAGCCTCGGTGCGCGCGAGGCTGCCGCCCCAGCTTAGCCCCTTGCCCGTAAGCGCGCCGTCGAATCTGCGGGTGAGCTTTTTATACGCGCCGTACATATAGCCGATCTCGCGGCCGCCCACGCCGATGTCGCCCGCGGGCACGTCGGTATTGGAGCTGATTAGGCGGTGAAGTTCTAACATAAAAGCTTGACAAAATCTCATAATCTCGCCGTCGCTCTTGCCCTTGGGATCGAAATTTGCGCCGCCCTTTGCGCCGCCGATATTAAGACCCGTGAGGGAATTTTTAAAAATTTGCTCAAACCCTAAAAATTTTAAAACGCCCAAATTTACGCTCGGATGAAAGCGCAGACCGCCTTTGTAAGGGCCCAGAGCAGAGTTGAATTCTATGCGATATCCCGTATGCACGCAGGGCTCGCCGCCGTCGCTCATATAGACGACGCGAAACATCATCGTGCGCTCGGGCGCCAAAATACGCTCTAAAATTTTATTTTTCACGTATCGTTCATCGCGCTTTAGAAGCGGTATGAGCGAGTATAAAATCTCGGTCGATGCCTGGATAAAGACCTCCTGACCGGGATTGGCGCGCTTTAAATTTAGCAGCAAGCCGTCGATGTAAGATTTCATAGTTCCTCCTTTTGAACCGGATTAAATTTTAATTTTTTGGCTTTAGCGATAAATTTTTTCAGAGCCAGCTCCTCGCGGACGCCGATTTTGTAACTTATAAATTTCAAATAATTCAAAATTTCGCGCTCTTTTATGCCGCGCGAAAGGGCGTAGCTTTGCAGGATATATCTTGGAATTTTAATGCGCGAACGCAAAAATTTCGTCGCCAGGCGTGAGTAGGCTTTTTCGTTTTTCACGCAACACAGCCGCCCGAAAACAAAGGGCAAGCCCGTGCGCTGCTGCCAAATTTCGCCCAAATCGTAGAATTTATCCCTGCCCTGCGAAAGTAGCGCCTTTAGAGCATTGTCGCCGATTAGCACCTCGCCGCTAAGTTCCAGCACGCGAGCTAGCATATTTGAGCTCATCGACGCTGGATCAAGCCTGGGCGCCGAGTTTTTGCGCACGAGCACGCTTAGTACTTCGCGCTTTGCGACGATTCCCAAAGGCAGTTTGCGGTATTTTGCGCGGCGGCTTTCAACGCTGGAGATTACCGCGGCATCTATGCGCCTATAATAAAGATCGGCGCAAAGTTTGCTCGGCACCCCTTTTTTAAATTCTATCGATTTTTTAACATAAGACGGCAGCGGAAGTGATTTTAAAAATACGTGAAATGGGAGCAAATTTAGATAATCGATTTTGCCTAATAACATAACTTTCTCCGAATTTAGCGCAGGAAAAGAGGTTAAATTCCGGCGCTAAATCGGAATTTAACCAAAAATTTCAGGATTTATTTGACCT
The DNA here is from genome assembly GCF_938002845.1 of uncultured Campylobacter sp. Taxonomy (GTDB): domain Bacteria; phylum Campylobacterota; class Campylobacteria; order Campylobacterales; family Campylobacteraceae; genus Campylobacter_B. The sequence continues at coordinate 71,946 of NZ_CALKZP010000048.1, read as the reverse complement.
CGGTGATCGGGATGGATTTGTATTTGCTAAACTCCACTATACCCTCACCTTTTTTGAAGTGGATGCTCACTCCGTCTTTGTTTTCCATATAGATGCCGTCGGCGGCACGATCGCGTTTGAGGTTGTAGCTTTTGCCGCTATCGTCCTTTAATACGGCGGTATTGAAATCGTCGTTTGAACTAAGCGATAGTTTTTTGCCCTGCTCATCGACGAAATAGAAGGTCTTTGTGTTCTCTTGAGTTATGGTTTTTTCGCTCTGTGCTTGCTTATTCATAGCGCTATCCGGGGATTGGCGGAGCTGGTTTGAGCCGCATCCTAGCAAAACTAGCGCCAAAGCGGCGCACGATAGAACTTTAAACATATTTTTCCTTTAAATTGAGGTTGCACTCGTTGATGAGTGATTTTCGTATATCCCAAAGCTTTTGAGAGAGATCCACTTTGTAGCTTTGCGGATGGACGTTGCGAAGGTGCTCAAGCCAAAATTTACTCTTCTGCTCCTTGCTAAAACGCGCGATCTCGCTTACCGTGCGGCGGACGCCTACGAATTTGCCCTCCTTAAAAACGGGGTGCAAAAGCTTATGCGCGCTGAAATTCGTTAAAATTTTACGCTTGTAGGTGTAAAGCGGGTGAAAAATTTCAAGCGGCGCGCTCTCGTCTATGCTCTCTCCCTCAAGCGCGATCAGATCGGCAAGCGCCATGCCGTTATCTTTGTCGTAGAGTCTAAAGACCTGTTTGTAGCCTGGATTATTGATCTTGCGCGGATCGTTTGAAATTTTGATCTTAGCCACGATCTCGCCATCTTTTTCGATACCGCTTAGCTTATACACCCCGCCTAGACTCGAACTATCTCCGCCGGTAATAAGCCTCGTGCCGATCCCCCAGCTATCGATTTTGGCATCAAAAAGCTTGAGTTGATCGATCGCGTATTCGTCCAGATCGTTAGATGCGGTGATCTTTGCGTTCTCAAAGCCCGCCGCGTCGAGCATCTTACGCGCCTGCTTAGTCAGATACTCCAGATCGCCCGAATCTATGCGGATTCCAAGCGGCTCATGACCGCTCGCACGAAGCTCCTCAAAAACTTTGATCGCATTTGACACGCCGCTTGCGAGAGTATCGTAGGTATCGACGAGCAAAAGCGTGCTGTTTGGATAAATTTTAGCGTAAGCGCGAAACGCCTCCAGCTCGCTATCAAAGCTCTGAATCCACGAGTGCGAGTGAGTGCCGATCGCAGGGACGTCAAATTTCTTTGCGGCGAGCACGTTTGACGTGGCGCTGCAACCGCCTATAATCGCAGCCTTTGCGCCGTAGATACCGGCGCTTCGCCCCTGAGCGCGGCGCAAGCCAAACTCCATCACCGAATCACCTTTGGCGCTAAAGTTTATGCGCGAGCTTTTCGTAGCGATGAGAGTTTGGAAATTTATCATATTTAGGATCGCGGTCTCGATGAGCTGCGCTTCCATAATGTTTGCCTTGACACGGATCAGCGGCTCGTGCGGAAATACGATCTGCCCCTCGTCCATTGCGTAAATTTCGCCGCTAAATTTAAAGCCTCTTAGAAATTCCAAAAATTCCGGCTTAAAGAAATTTAAACTTTTTAGATACGCGATGTCGTCCTCGCTAAATTTTAAGTTTTCGATATAATCCACGACCTCGTTTAAGCCGCAAAATATCGCGTAACCGCCGCCGCTTGGGTTTTTACGATAAAAAACGTCAAAAACCGCTGTCTGATCGGGCTTTGTGAAAAAATAGCCCTGCATCATACTAAGCTGATAAAAATCGGTAAGTAAAGCCAAATCTTTCATTTACGCCTCTTAAATTTAATCTCGCCTCGCGCAGGAGCAAGGAATCATAGCTTTTTAGCTTCTAGGCTCTTTTTATAAGCTGCAGCGTCGAACTCTTTGACGCGAGCGACGCCGTCATCTACCGCAGCTTTTGCGACGGCCGTCGAGATCACGGCAAATACGCGCGGATCGAAAGGATTTGGGATCACGTAGTCTTTACCGAATTTTAAGTTATCCTTGCCCAGCATCTTGCGGATTTCTGCAGGAACTTCTTCGCGAGCAAGATCCGCCATCGCACGAGCGGCCGCAATTTTCATATTTTCCGTAATCTTTTTGGCTCTTACGTCAAGCGCGCCACGGAAGATATACGGAAAGCCCAAAACGTTATTGATCTGATTTGCAAAGTCGCTTCTGCCGGTGCCTACGATCGCGTCGCTTCTTACTTCCTCCACCTCGCTCGGATAAATTTCCGGTACCGGATTTGCAAGCGCAAAAATGATCGGATGCGGCGCCATAGTCTTTACCATCTCTTTGGTTAAAACGCCCGGCTTACTAAGTCCTAAAAACATATCCGCGCCCTTCATCGCGTCCTCTAGCGTGCGATCTGCGGTGTCTAGGGCAAATTCTTTCTTTTGCTCGGTAAGATCGGTGCGGCCTTTGTGGATCACCCCTTTGGAATCGAGCATTATGATATGTTTAGCGCCTAAATTACGATACATCTTTGCGCACGCTATGCCTGCAGCGCCCGAGCCACTGACTACGATCTTCATATCCTCGATCTTTTTGCCGCTGATAAGAGCTGCATTGATTAGTCCTGCGCCCGTAATCATCGCGGTGCCGTGCTGATCGTCATGCATGACGGGGATATCGACGGCTTTTTGCAGCTCGCGCTCGATCTCAAAGCATTCGGGAGCTTTGATATCCTCTAAATTTATACCGCCGAATGTAGGCGCTATCGCTTTGCAAATTTCAATTATTTTTTTAGGATCTTTTTCGTCGATCTCGATATCGAAGGCATCAACGCCGCCGAATTTTTTAAACAAAACCGCCTTGCCTTCCATTACGGGCTTTCCGGCGATCGCGCCGATATCTCCGAGACCCAAAACCGCCGTACCGTTAGTGATAACGGCTACGAGATTGGCTTTATTCGTGTATTTAAACGCAGCCTCGTGATCACCTTCGATCACCTTGCAAGGCTCCGCGACGCCCGGCGTGTATGCAAGCGCCAAATCCTCCGCAGTAGCGCACGGGGTTTTTACATTCGTTCCGATTTTACCGCCTATATGGTACTTCAAAGCCGCTTCAACGTTTACTTTAGCCATTTTATAATCCTTTTTTGATTAAATTTGAAATTCTCGTTTTAACTTCGTCGCTTCCTAAAATTTCACAAATTTCAAAAATCGACGGACTAACGCTGCCTCCCGTGATCGCGACGCGCAGCGGCTGAGCAAGATCCTTTAGCTTGGCGCCGTTTGCGTCCAAAAACTCCATCGTCCTTTCCTCGCACTCCTTTGCATTTAAATTTGCGCTTAGAGTATCCGAAAATTTTGCGAGTAAGCTTAGCGAACTTTCGGTTACAAATTTCTTATACGCCTTCTCGTCATAGCAGCTCGGGCGGTTTAGAAGAATTTTAATGCCCTCGGCCATCTCCACTAGCGTCTTTGCGCGCTGTTTGTACTGCTGGGCGATGAGATGTTTTTTCGCGTGCGAGCGGATATCGACGCCGAATTCCACAAGCTGCAAGACAAGCTCATCGTCGTCAGAGTTTTTAATATAATGCGCGTTTAACCACTCGAGCTTGGTTTGGTTGAAGGTGCTACAGCTCTTGCTGATATGGTTAGGATCAAAGTATCGCTTCATCTCCTCCATGCTAAAAATTTCATCATCCCCGTGACTCCAGCCCAGGCGCACTAAGAAATTTAGCAGAGCTTGGGGCAGATAGCCCATGCGCTTGTACTCCATCACGTCGGTAGCGCCGTGACGCTTACTTAGCTTGCTGCCGTCGGTGCCGTTAATCATCGCGACGTGGTAAAATTTTGGGATTTTAAAGCCTAGCGCATTATACAGCACGATCTGCTTCGGGGTGTTGCTTAGATGATCGTCGCCGCGGATCACGTCCGTGACGCCCATCAGCGCGTCGTCGATCACGACCGTGAAGTTATACGTAGGCGTGCCATCGGAACGCGCGATGATGAAATCGTCCAGAATATCGGCGGCATTAAATTTTATCTCGCCCTTGATGCCGTCACTAAATTCTATCGTGCCGCTAAGTGGGGATTTGATGCGGATTACGGGCTCGATCCCTGCAGGTGGCGTACCGGTAAAATCGCGATAGCGGTTATCATAGCGCGGACGCTCTTTTCGAGCTTCTTGCTGCGCGCGCAGCTCATCCAGCTCGTCCTTACTCATATAGCATCTGTATGCCTTGCCCTCATCTAGCAGCTTTTGGACATATTGTTTATAAAGATCAAAGCGCAAGCTTTGATACACGATCTGCCCGTCATAGTCCAGATTGCACCACTTAAAGGCTTCCTCAATCGCCTGCGCGGCCTCCTGCGAATTGCGCTTCAGATCAGTATCCTCGATGCGCAGCAGGAATTTGCCGCCGTTTGCCCTAGCGTAAAGATAACTAAAAAGCGCCGTTCTAAGTCCGCCGATATGTAAATATCCCGTAGGACTCGGCGCAAAACGAGTTACTATCATAAAAATTCCTTTGCAAAAATTACCATTTAATGTTATAATCGTGATCTTGTAATTATAAAGCAAAAAGACTAAATAAAGGTTAAAAATGATAAAGAAACTGCTTTTTTCCGCAATGATATGTGCCGTTTGTGCAAATGCCGAAGTAGTAAACGGCGTCATCGCCGTGGTAGATAATGAGCCGATCACCGGCTACGAACTAGCCAAAGTTCAAAAACTAACGGGCGCTTCGCCGCAAGCCGCGATGGAAATTTTAATCGGGCAAAAGCTGCAACAATCCGAGATTAAACGCCGCGATATCGCGGTAAATGACGCGGAGATCGACGCGAGGCTCAAAGCGATCGCCGATCAAAATAAGCTTAGCTTAGACCAACTCAAAACCGCCGTGCAAAAGCAAGGCATGAACTACGATGACTTTAAAGCAAATGTCCGCCGCACACTGCTTGAAGAAAAGCTCTACGGCTCGATATTCGCAGATGTACAGCACCGCACGACCCCTGAAAATGTCAAAAAATTTTACAGTCAAAATAGTTCATTATTCACGACTTTCGATAGCATCACGCTAACCCGCTACATCGCAAAATCGCAAGCTCCGCTCGATAAGATCCGCACAAATCCGAAGCTCCGCCCAAGCGACGTGTATGTGATGAAGGGAACCCTCAAGGCCAATCAAATGGATGAGGGGCTCAAATACATCGTCACGAACGTCGAGCAGGGCAAATTTTCGCCGATAATCCCTACGCGCAACGGCTACGAGATGTTTTACGTAAACGACAAAAAGGGGCTTCGCACGCTTGATTTTGACAGCGTGCAAGAAAAGGCGATCGAAGGCTACGTGACCTCCGAGCGCAAAAAGGCGATCACCGAGTTCAACGACAGGCTCCGCTCAAACGCCAATATCCGCATTATCGAGCGTCCGCAGGCAAAAGCGCAAGGCACAAAAACCGCTCCAAAAGTCAAAGTGCAAAAAAGGCAGTAAATTTTAAAATCCGATGCCGCGTTAAATTTAATCGGAATTTTAAGATATGCTATCGCGAGAAAATATAAATTAGCAGCCTTAATGGCATTCAGTTTTAATAAGAATTCTAAAAACGTGAAATTTAGTTCAAATTTTAAAGGTGCCTAGCGATAATAATCAGTGATTTTACCGAGTTTGTAAGTAAATGACGGTATAATTTGTTGAGATTTTAAAACTTTTAGAAAAATCTTTAATTACCAAGATTTATATAAATTTCTATATCCGATATCTACTTCAATACCGACTTACGAATTAACTACCGATCTAAGTGTTAAAACTCTCATTTGCTCTATGCTTTGATATAAAAGTTATTGGCAAACGCAATAAAAATTTAAAATTAATATTTCTAAATTTAAGCATTTTGTAAGGGGGAGGGGTATCATAATTTAAATTTTAAATAAGGAGATCGCTTTGAAACTAATCATCAAAGAAAGAGCGGATAAATCTGAAGTTATGAACATCGTCACCCAATATTCTGAGGGAATAAAACTAAGAATTACGAATATGGAGAATTCACAATATCCGCAAAATTCAGTAGATATCTATATGGGAGATAAGCAATTAACGTCGTTTTGTTGTAACAATGAAGATACAAATAAACTAAAAACCGCATTTGAAAAATTCTCCAATGCTTTAGAAATATGCGTTGAGCTTAACGAGCAAAGAGGTAAAACTTTAGCGAGCTTGCGCGAATTTTCTGCTGATAAATAATTTTAAGGTTTTACGCTATGCGCAAAATAATATTTTCTCTTATATTGACGATCGGCGCTTCGTTCGCTTATGATGCATGCGATAATAAAGAGGTACAAAAATTTCTAGTAGATAATAACTCGTTCTTACAAGAACGAAAAGCATATATTGCTTTTTTCTGCAAAAATAGTACAATGATGACCGGTACCGATTTGAAAAGATCTAAAAAAATATCTAAAAAAGAAGCTGCGTATTTAAAAGTAGAAGGAAAACTTGATAAAATCGCAGCTGATTCAATCTGTCCTGGTTTGGACGCTTTTCAGGATTTAGGTTTAAACCGAAAAGCAAATCTTATATACTTTTTTGGCAACAACGAGCCTTTTTATATAGTTACGGTAGATGATAATTTTTGCAAAAAATATGATTATTGAATTATCTAAAAAATTTATTTAGTAACCATAGCGTGGAAAATATATGCAAATAACAGAAGGGTCAAAAAATGCGTAAAACAATATTTTTTCTTCTATTGGGGATCAGCATTTCATTTGCTAATGACGGATGCAATCAAAATATTGCAGTTCAGATCATGAGTGATTATGATTTAAAACAAGAGGTTGGTGAAATTGCTACTATGTTCCCTATTTTAATCTGTAAAAGTGATACTATAACGATCAAATACACATTTCATATTACTGCACCAAATATAGATAGAGAAAAATATAAGCAAAGGCTATATAGTATATTTCTTCATAACAACAAAAATAAATACGATATAGTAGATAGGAGCTGTAGAATTCTTAATATGAGCTTGAGTGATGGCTCGAAAGCAAAAGATGCTGGCATTAAATATATTTATCAGACATATTATCTCGATAACGAGATGCTTTTCTCAATAGTAATGAACGATGAGCTGTGTCGACGACGGGGATTTTAATATCTGATATATATGCGCTGATTTCTAATATGTACTACAAAAGTCTATTTTGACTTATATATTCATATCCCTAGAATTTTAAATCGTAAAATTTAACCACTAAGCCAAAATACTCAATGATTAAATTCTATGATTCTTGTAAGATGCTACCTTCCGCTTAGATACTCCTGTAACGTTTTAACTTCAAGCACAGAGTCGTCCTTTATCGAGCAGATCGAGCGCGTAGCGGCGATCGCCGCCTTCATCGTCGTAAAATACGGCAGCCTAAAGCGTAGCACGCTCTGGCGGATCTTTGCGGCGTCGGTAGAGTTTGATTTGCTATCGCTGGTGTTGATGACGAGCGAAATTTCGCCGTTTTTGAGTTTGTCCTCGATATTTGGGCGACCCTCGCTGATTTTATAGACAAACTCGCACTCCACGCCGTTTTCGCCCAGTAGCTTGTGAGTGCCGCTCGTAGCGGCGATACTAAAGCCCGCGCCCGTAAGTGCGCGTGCAAGCTCCACGGCTCGCAGCTTGTCGTGATCGGCTAGCGACAAAAATACCTTGCCGCCGCTTGGAAGCGCGTTGTTCGCGCCGATTTGCGATTTAGCAAAGCTTTTGGCGAAATTTTCGCCGATACCCATCACCTCGCCGGTGCTTTTCATCTCAGGCCCCAGGATCAGATCCGCGCCTGCAAGCTTGTTGAAAGGAAAGACGCTTTCTTTGACGCAGATATGGTTTTTAATACGCGGTTTTAAAATTCCCTTCTCTTCGACCAGCACGCCGAACTCGTCGTAAAATTTCAAAGCCTCGCGCAGACCCCCTTGCCACATTACGCGGGTAGCGACCTTAGCCATCGGAATTCCCGTCGCCTTGCTCACAAACGGCACGGTGCGGCTCGCGCGCGGATTTACCTCGATAATGTAAAGCTCGTTTTCAAAAATTGCGAATTGAATATTCATAAGTCCCACGACGCCGAGATTTAGCGCGATCTCTTTAGTTTGGCGACTTACCAGATCGATCATCTCCGCGCTTAGGCTAAGCGGTGGCAAGATACTCGCGCTATCGCCGCTGTGGATGCCCGCCTCTTCGATATGCTCCATTATCGCGCCGATATACACGTCGCGTCCGTCGCAGATCGCGTCGACGTCGAGCTCTGTCGCGTCAAGTAAAAATTTATCTATAAGCACCGGCGAATGATCGCTTACGCGCACCGCCTCGCTCATATACTGCCTAAGCTCCGCTTCGCTATGCACGCGCCTCATCGCGCGACCGCCGAGCACGTAGCTAGGGCGCACGAGCACCGGATAGCCGATCGCAGCGGCCTTTTCGATCGCTTCTGCTTCGCTTATGGCGGTATCGTTTTTCGGCTGCTTAACGCCGATGCTTGCGATAAACTCGCTAAATTTCTTGCGGTCCTCCGCTACGTCTATCGTGCGCGCGCTCGTGCCGATGATCTTGGCTCCCACGGTGCTTAGTCGTTTGGCGAGCTTTAACGGAGTTTGGCCGCCGAAATGCACGATCACGCCGTCCGGGCTCTCAGCCTCGATGACCGCTCTAACGTGCTCAAAATCGATCGGCTCGAAGTATAAAATATCGCTCGTGTCGTAGTCGGTGCTGACGGTTTCTGGGTTGCAGTTATACATTATCGTGGTGATCCCCATATCGCGCAGAGCGTAGCTAGCGTGCACGCAGCAGTAGTCAAACTCGATACCCTGCCCGATGCGGTTCGGACCGCCGCCGATAATGAGGACCTTTTTATTATCTTTTGAAATTTTACGGCTTGCGATGGCGGGAGTTATGTTGGTGCTGGAGTACAGATACGGAGTAAGCGCCGCGAACTCGCCCGCACAGGTATCTACTTCGTTGTATTCAAGATCGATGCCCTGCCTGGCGCAGGCAAAATGGATATCGTTTTGCGTAAGGCCCAGATTGTCCTTTTTGTTGATCAAATTTGCGATCATCTTGTCGCTAAAGCCCCAGCTCTTGGCCTGTCTTAAAAGCGCCGCGTCGTTGATGATCTCCATATCGATGCGCTCTTCAAATTTTACGATCTGCTCGATCTGGCTCAAAAACCAGCGATCGATCTTACTAAGCTCGTAAATTTGATCCACGCTCATGCCTGCTCTAAAGCTCTGGGCGATGTATAAAATTCTATCTTGCTGCGCGTTGCGAAGCCCGAAGATGAGATCCTTCTCGCTTAAATTTAACTCCACGAAGCCGAAGTAGCCCTTCTCCAGCGAGCAAAGCGCCTTTTGAATGCTCTCTTTAAAGCTGCGCCCGATCGCCATCACCTCGCCGATACTTTTCATCGCGGTGCCCAGATAGGGGTTTGCGCCGGGGAATTTTTCAAACGCAAAGCGAGGAATTTTAGTCACGATATAATCAATCACCGGCTCGAAGCTCGCAGGCGTGCCGGTGATGTCGTTTTTGATCTCATCCAGGCTAAATCCCACAGCTAACATCGTAGCGACCTTGGCGATCGGATAGCCCGTGGCTTTGGACGCAAGAGCCGAGCTGCGGCTTACGCGCGGGTTCATCTCGATGACGATCATCCGCCCCGTTTGCGGATTTACCGCAAACTGCACGTTTGAGCCGCCCGTATCCACGCCGATCTCGCGTAAAATTTTAAAGCTCGCGTCGCGCATTCTCTGATATTCTTTATCGGTAAGCGTCAGAGCGGGCGCAACCGTGATGGAATCTCCCGTATGCACCCCCATCGGGTCGAAATTTTCGATCGAGCAGACGATGATGCAGTTGTCCTTGTGATCGCGGATCACCTCCATTTCGAACTCTTTCCATCCAAGCAGGCTCTCTTCGATCAAAATTTCATTTATCGGGCTTACATCTAGCCCATTTTGCGCGACCTCTTTAAACTCGTCGATATTGTACGCCACGCCGCTGCCCGCACCGCCTAGGGTGTAGCTGGCGCGGATAATGAGCGGAAAGCCGATCTCATTTGCAGCGGCCATCGCCTCTTCGATATTGTAGGCGTATTTGGATTTAGGCAGATCCATTCCGATCTTAATCATCGCCTCTTTAAATTTTACCCTATCCTCGCCCTTTTTGATCGCTTCAGGCTTGGCGCCTAGAAATTTCACCCCAGCTAGCTCGCCGCTTTCGTAAGCTTCCATCGCGACGTTTAGCGCGACCTGTCCGCCCATCGTAGGCAGGATCGCATCGACGCCCTCGCGCTTTATGATACGCAAAATGCTCTCTTTGGTGATCGGCTCGATATAGGTAGCGTCGGCAAAATCGGGATCGGTCATAATGGTAGCGGGATTGGAGTTTATTAGCACTACGCGGTATCCGAGGCTCTTTAGCGTCTTGGCAGCCTGCGTGCCGCTGTAATCGAACTCACACGCCTGGCCGATTACGATCGGACCGCTGCCGATCAATAAAATCGTCTTAATATCATCTCTTTTGGGCATCAATTTTCCTTTGTAACGACATACAAAAACGCCGGCATCTCGGAGCTCACATAGGGCTCTACGACGGCGCTTTTGTATAGCTTCCCGTTTTGAATTTCTTTGACCTTCCCCACAGGCACGCCGGCAAAGAAAATTTCATCTTTGCCACTCGTAAAAACCTCATCGCCTACCTTGGGATCGAGCCATTGCGGGATGTATCTAACTACGAGCTCGTTATTTTCACCGCCTGCGACGCCAGGAATTTGAGCATCTCCTATGAAAACGGAGAAGTTGCTCTTTTCGTCGCGCTGCAAGATCGCAAGCGGGCGCCCATCTTTATTTACTAAAATTCCTGCGGTCTTGCCCTCACTGATGAGGCCGTAAATTTTGTTTGGGTTAAAATTTTCAAAATTTACAAAGAATTTGTTGTAGTCGTTTAGATTCGCGTAGCTCAGCGCCTTTACGAGCTGGACTTTGGGCTCGTAGACGGAGCTGTTTTTATCGATCAAAATTTTATTCAGCTCGCCCGCGAACGTACTAAGCAGCATCGCCGATTTTTTTAACTCGGCATTTTCTTCTCGTAGAGCCTTGATCGTCTCTGCTTGGTTAAAATGCTCGTTTACAGCGCTTTTTACCCGATCGCTTACGCCGTAATAAACCTCTAAAATTCCTCCTGCAAATCCGATAAATTTGCCGTGGATATACGAGCCGAACGTAAGAGAAACGGCTACCAGCAAAACCGCGACGAGGAGGAGTTTGAGATTAGTCATTTGCCGCTTGTTTTAGCGATTTGATCTCTTCTAGGGCTTTTCCCGTGCCGTTTGCGACGCAAAGCAGCGGCTCGTCCGCGACGAAAACCGGAAGCTTTACGGTGTCGCTTAGATACTTATCCAATCCGCGAATGAGCGCGCCGCCGCCCGTTAGCACGACGCCGTTTTCGACGATGTCGGCGGCGACTTCGGGCTGAATGCTCTCAAGGACAAATTTTAACGCATCGGCAATCTCTCTGATTGAGTCTTTGATCGCCTCTCTAACGTCCTCGCTCGTAAGATCGACCGAGCTTAAAAGCCCGCTAATTTGGTCTTTTCCTTTGACCGTGTATGTAAGATCTTTTTGCTGTTGTACCGCCGTGCCGATCTTGATCTTGATCTCCTCGGCGGCGCGCTCCGAAATAAGCAGGCTATATTTTTCTTTGACGTAATTAACGATGCTAGCGTCGATCTTATCGCCTGCAACGCGGACAGATTTGGCACTGATGATACCGCCTAGCGAGATGACGCCGATCTCGGTGGTACCGCCGCCGATATCTACGACCAGCGAGCCGCGCGCTTCATTCACCGGAAGCCCCGCACCGATCGCCGCAGCCATCGGCTCTTCGATTAGATAAACCTCGCGCGCACCCGCTATCATCGCGCTTTCTCGCACGGCTTTGCGCTCGACCTGAGTTAGCCCGTAAGGAACCGAGATGATGATGCGCGGGCTTACGAAAAAGCGGCGCTTGTGGGTCTTTTCGATAAAATACCTAATCATCTTCTCCGTCATATCAAAATCCGCGATAACGCCGTCCTTCATCGGGCGCACCGCTTCGATGTCGCCCGGAGTTCGTCCGAGCATCTCTTTGGCTTCGGCGCCCACGGCGATGATTCTTTGCTTGCCGTAGCGCTCATTTTGTACCGCTACGACGCTCGGCTCGTTGATGATGATGCCTTTATCTTTTAGTAGCACCAGCGTGTTTGCCGTGCCTAAATCGATGCCCATATCCCTTGAAAATAATCCTAGAATCGAATCAAGTAACATTTATCCCCTTTATGCAGTTAAATTTTGTTTTACAAGTATCGGCTTAGAGACGCCGTCTACGACCTCTTTCGAGATGATGACGTCATAGCCCTTAAGCTCAGGCAGATCAAACATAATATCGATCATGATCTCCTCAATTATGCTTCGAAGCCCGCGCGCACCGGTTTTGCGCTTGATCGCAAGGCTCGCGACCTCCCTTAGTGCGTCGTCGTCAAATTTTAAATTTGCGCCGTCTATCGCAAAGAGCTTTTGATATTGCTTTAAGATCGCGTTTTTCGGCTCGGTTAAAATTCTAACCATAGCCTTTTCGTCGATCTCATTTAGAGTAGCCACTACGTGCAATCGCCCGATGAGCTCGGGGATTATGCCGTAATGCACCAGATCGTCGGCCTCGACCATGTTTAGTAAATTTAAACTCTCTTTTTTACTGCGCTTGGTTTGATTAAATCCCAGCACGTTCTGCCCGATGCGGCGGTTTATGATCTCGTTTAGCCCGTCGAACGCGCCGCCGCAGACGAACAAAATATTTGTCGTATCGATCTGGATGAAGTCCTGATTAGGATGCTTGCGGCCACCCTTTGGAGGGATATTTACGACGCTTCCTTCGATGATCTTAAGAAGCGCTTGCTGCACCCCCTCGCCGCTTACGTCGCGCGTGATGCTGCGGTTTTCGCTCATTCGCGCGATCTTATCGATCTCATCTACGAATACGATACCGCGCTGTGCCTTTTCTACATCGCCGTCCGCGGCTTGCAAAAGGCGGGTGAGGATATTTTCTACGTCCTCGCCGACGTAGCCCGCTTCCGTTAGACTCGTAGCGTCGCTAATGGCGATCGGCACGTCCAAAAATCGCGCCAAGGTCTGCGCCATAAGCGTCTTGCCGCTGCCGGTAGGGCCGATGAGCAAGATATTTGATTTTGAAATTTCGGTATCGTCGCCCTTCGCGTCGGTCTGCCTGAAAATTCTTTTATAGTGGTTGTAAACGCCGACGCTAAAAATTTTCTTAGCACGCTCCTGTCCGATGACGTAGCGGTTTAGAACCTCCATCAGCGCTTTGGGTTTTATGGCCTCGAAATCGATCTCTTTGTTTTGATTTTGTATCGCCTCATTTTGACCTTCGCTGCCGTGGATAGCGGCGTATGCCATATCGATACAATAGCTGCAGATAGCCGCCGTACCGTCGTCGTTAGGATAGATACGACGCCCGTCCGCGCCCGTCTCACCGCAAAAACTGCACTTATTTGCCATTAAATTTTACCTTTATCTAGCGGAATTCCGCGTTTTGTGTTGATTATAAACTCGCACATCTTGCGCACGTTTTGATCGCTCGTTTCGTTTAATAAAATTTGCGCCTGCTCCTTTAAACCCCCGCTTTGGTTAAATAAAAATTTATACGCCCGATTTATCGTCTCGACCGTCTCTTTATCGAAGCGGCGGCGGATGCCCGTTAAATTTAGCCCGCGGATATAGGCGCGGTTGCCCTCGGCTAGGCAAAACGGCACCACGTCCTGACTAAGCGCGCTAGCCCCTGCGATCATGCAGCTCTCGCCGATTTGGACGAACTGATGCACGGGGGTAAGCCCGCCGATAACGGCATAATCGCCCATTACGACGTGACCTGCGAGCGTGGCGTTGTTGGCTAGGATTATGTTACTTCCCAGCACGCAATCGTGCGCGATGTGGCAATACGCCATCATAAAGAGATTATCGCCGATGCGCGTAAATCCGTCGCCCTTATGCGAGCCCGAGCTGATCGTGCAAAACTCGTGAATCGTAGCGTTTTTGCCGATGATTAGCCCCGTTCGCTCGCCATCTTCAAAGCTCATATCCTGCGGGATTTCACCCACGATCGCGTATGAAAAAATTTTGGAGCCCTCGCCGATTTGCGTATCGCCGATGATGCGCGCCCCCTGCTTGATCGTGCAGCCGTCACCGATTTTAGCCTGCGCGCTTATGAAAGCATACGGCTCGATCACAACCTCGGCTCCGATCTGCGCGCCGTCCTCGATGATCGCCGTGTGGTGAACTTTAGCCATCATTTATCCATTATCATCGCTTGAAGTTCAGCCTGTGCGGCCAGTGTGGCGCCGTCGTTGATGTAGGCTTCACCCTTTAGCACCCAGATACGTCCGCGGTGTTTGATTACGCTGATACGATACTCAAGCTTGTCGCCGGGGCGGACCGGGTTTCTAAATTTAGCGTTATCGATACTCATAAAATACACGACCTTGTCGCTTAAATTGGCGCCGTCTTTCTCCATGCTCTTAAACGCCAACACGCCGCCTGCCTGCGCTAAGCCCTCGATAATCATTACGCCCGGATAGATCGGGTGCCCCGGGAAGTGGCCCTGAAAGATCTGCTCATTGTAGGTTACGTTTTTATAGGCCTTGATGCTTTCGCCTATGCTGAGCTCTTCGACGCGATCTATCAGCAAAAACGGAAAACGATGAGGTAGGATGGAGAGAATTTCGTTTATGTCTATCATTATCTGCCTTTATTTAAAAATCTTGGAATTTTATCAAATTCTTACTAAAATTTCCCTAACGTCTAAAAATATGCGCGAGAGCCCGTAAATTTGAACTTTGGCGGCTCTTATCTCGTCCGTGACGATGATCGGCGAGAGCGAGCCCGCGACGCACAGGGCGGTGCGAGCTTTATTTTGGCGCGCGAGACTCGGCGGATTTTTTAGCATCTCAGATACGCTTTTGAAATTTGATCTTGAAATTTCGTTAAATTTCGCCAGGTTTAAAATTTTAATCTCCCCCTTATCGCTACAAAAAATTTCGCACTTCCGCTCTATGCTAAGCTTCACGTTTTCGCGCGTAAAATGCGAGCCAAACAGCACAAACGAGGGCACTGCACGCCCGTCAAATTTAATCCATGCACGGAGCAGGCGGTAATTTAAAAACCGATCGCGCAGCACGCTAAATTTAACCCCTTTTCTTTCGAGCGAGCAAAGCTTTTTGTAAAATTTCAACTTCTCCTCTACCGAAGCGGGCAGGATTTGCCGATCGATAGACGACATTAGCTCGTAAATTTCGGCGCCTTGGGCTAAATTTTGCTTCAAATCCGCCGTCAGACTTCCGCCCGAATTTCGCTCAGCCTTTCGCTGATCATTCCGCTGCGCCGTAAGCGCATAGATGCAGCCGCAGTAGTTTTGATGATAGAGCGCGTCTTTTTTCGCAAGCGCAAACTGCTCGTTCGTGCCGCCGTTTTTGCGAAAATCGGGCGCGATGAATTCCAGTCCGCAGCGCTCACAAATACGCTGCAATGAGGCGCACAGCTGAGAGTGCGATTTTTTGGGACTCATAAGAAGCGTCGTGGTGATTTTGCGCTCGCCCAAACTTAGCGCGAGCTCGGCTGTTTTTTGCATGCGAAAATCAAAGCAAAACTCGCAGCGCGCGCCTTTTTCGGGCTCGTTTTCAAGCCCGCGCGCACCGTCTAGCCAGCCCTGAAAATCATACTCGCCCGGGATAATTTTAATCCCTAAATTCTCGCAAACCCGCTTTGCATCGTGCATTCTAAGAACATATTCGCCATAGGGGTGGATGTTTGGATCGTAGAAATAGCCTATTAACGGCTCTTGCGTGAGCTCTTTTAGGCGGCGCAAAAAATAATCGCAATCGACCGAGCAGCAGATGTGA
Source organism: uncultured Campylobacter sp. (assembly GCF_938002845.1). GTDB lineage: Bacteria > Campylobacterota > Campylobacteria > Campylobacterales > Campylobacteraceae > Campylobacter_B. The sequence goes on along the minus strand of NZ_CALKZP010000048.1, from coordinate 55,993 downwards.
ACCAGCAAAATTTAACCCTTTGCACGAAATTTTTGGATATAATTTTACGCTATCAAAATTAATGAGCGGAAAAATGAAAAAATTTTTTATAAAACACCGACGTAAGTTTGCTTGCGGCTTGGGCGGATTTGCGCTATTTTACGTGCTCGCGGGCTTTTTCGGCGTGCCGCTTTTTATCGAAAAAGCGCTGCCTAAAATTTTAGAGGGCAGAGCAAGCTTTAGCGTGCAGGACGCCAAATTTAACCCCTTTACCTACGAGTTAAATATTACGCGCCCCGAACTTAGCACCTTTAAGCCGCTGTTTAGCGCAGATGAGATAAATTTAAAAATCGGTTTTTCGAAGCTTTTTAAAAAGACTCTCGCGGTAGAAATTTTGCATCTTAAATCCCCTAAATTTCACGTCGAGCGCGAGCAAAACGGCACTTTCAATTTTGAGCCGCTACTTTCGGAGCAAAATAGCGAAAACAAGGATGAAAACTCCAGCTTCAACGTCACGCTGAATAATTTTAAGATCGAGCGCGGCTCTCTGGGCTACGTAGATAACTCCCTAAAAAGGCCGTTTTCGCTCATCTCGACCGAGCTAAATTATGAGATCAACGGGCTAAATTTAAAGAACGAAACGATCGGCGAGCACGATTTAAGCGCCGTTTCGCGTACATACGACGCGCTGAGCTTCGATGGAGCCATCGACCTGGCGCCTCTTCGTCTGCACGGCAAGGTAGATATCTCGCGGCTGAAAATCGATCCGTTTTGGCTATCATACCTTGATCCTAGCGGCGTGCGGTTTAGGAACGGCTTCCTTTCCGCTACTCTAAATTACCGATTGAGCCTCGATGAAAATATAAAATTTGCGCTTGAAAACTCAAAGCTCGAACTGCAAAGCCTAGAAATTTTGCAAGATCAAAATTTAATTTCGCTAGGCTCGCTAAAAATCCCGAGCTTTAGCCTAAATACGGACGTTTCGAATGAAATTTCAGGCAAAGTGATGATTCCGCAAGTGCTAGTTTCAGGCGCAAAATACGATATGAACGAAACTAAAATTTCCACGGGCTTTGATGGCGCGCGGGTCGCAGATTTTGCGTTGGATTTTAATAAAACGGGTGCGAACTTGCGGCTAAACTCCGCCGTAAAAAGCGTAGATCTAAACCGTTCAAGCTTTGCAAACCCGCAAATTTCGGTCGTCTCAAACGACACTAAAATCACCGAAAATTTTTTGAAATTTAACGCCGAAGGTAACGATACGGCCCTTCATACGGGTTTTAGCGCCTTTAATATCGCGGATACGCAGATTACGCTAGCGCGCAGCGATAAAATTTCGGTCGCCGCAACCGAGCTGGGCGCGTTTAGCTACGACAAAGAGGGCGCGCAAAACGGCGTAAGCCTGGAGTTTGCTAAAATTTCAAACTCCAAAATCGCAAACAAAAACGGAATTTTTAGCGGATTTGAAAGCTTCGGCGTGCAAGGGGTGAAATTTAACGTCGCGGATCTCGATCTGGGCGTGGATAAAATTTTACTAAACGAGCCGTTTTTCAACTCGGAAGTGGGCGTTAACGGCGCCAAAAGCATAAACGATCTGGCGATTTTAAGCGCGATCTCTAAAAATCACGCGAGCTTTAAAAAAACGGCGAGCTCTAGTGCCGTAAGCCAAGCGGAAGCAAATTCTACGGCAAGCGGCACAAATTTAAATTCTAAAAAGCCCTCCAAAAGTCCCGCTTTAAAATTTAAGATCGGCGAAGCCTCCGTAACGGGCGCACAGGCTAAGATCGGCGAGAGCTTTATCGTTAAAAACAACGTGCACGAGATCAAGGATTTTAGCGCCACGCTAAGCGGGCTAAGCTCGAATTTCGCCGAGCCTTTCGGTATCAAAGCAAGCCTTATCACGGGCGAGATCACCGCTAACGCGGACGGCAAGGCTAGTATCGCGCCGCTTAACGTGGGCGTGAACTTTAGCTTAAAGGCGCCGAACTTGAGCGTTTTTAACAAATATATGGCAGAATTTATCGCAGGCTCCATCGCGGGCGAGCTCGCTACGCAAGGGCAGCTGAAGCTTTCAAACACATTCTCGCTCGAAGCAAAGCTATCGGGCAAGGGCTTGGCGTTAAGCTCGGGCAGGGATAAAATTTTCTCCCTTGCGTCGCTGAATGTCGCGCAAATAGCGCTGAGCCCAAACTCTCTCGCATTAAATAAGATCGTTCTTGGCTCACCTGCGGCAAATATCTCGCTAAATAAAGACAGGCGTTTAAATTTAACTTCGCTAATAAAGCCCGCCTCGCAGGCAAAGCAGGCCGTAAAGCCCGCCGAAGCGGCACCTGGCAGATCCGCAAAAAGCAAGGCAAACTTTGCCTGGAGCGTAAAAAATATCTCGCTTAGCGGCGGAAGTTTAAATTTCACTGATGATAGTCTAGCAACACCCTTTAAACTGCGCATCAGCGATATGAAAGCAAGCATCAGCGAGATCAGCCCGAAGCGAGCGGCGGATATCAAGCTTAGCTCGCTCGTAAGCGGAAGCGGGTTAGCGAGCATCACGGCGCGCGCCTATCCGCTGGACTTTAAACGCAAAAGCGACATAAACGTCGTTTTAAAGGAGATTCCGCTTGTGCCCGCATCGCCCTATACCGCCAAATATATCGGCAATGAAATCGCGGGCGGCAAGTTAAATTTAAAACTTGCCTACAAAATCGACGATGGCAAGCTAAACGCAAGCAATGATCTAAATTTAGACCGCTTCGAGCTCGGCAAAGAGGTGCAGAGCAAGGATGCGCTGAGCCTTCCGATCGGTCTAGTGGTATCGATTCTAAAGGACAGCGACGATCAGATCGATATTAGCCTGCCTCTAAGCGGCACGCTGAGCGATCCGAAATTTAGCTACGGCGCGCTGGTTTGGGGTGCGGTCAAAAAGCTGCTCTCGGATATCGTGTTAAGTCCGTTTAGATTTATGGGAAAGATCGCGGGCGTAGATACGAAAAAGCTCGAAAGTATCGATTTTGAGGCGGCAAGTAGTGAAATTTTAATAAGCGAAAACTCTAAAATCGATGATTTGGCCAAGGTCGCAAAAGCCAAGCCTGAACTCAAGATCATTCTAAACTCTGCGTATAACGAAAAGCTCGATACTCACGAGTTTAAAAGGCGCTCGCTGCAAAATACCCTCACGCTGATGTCTAATAAACAAGGTCTCTCCACGGATGAAGCCATAGCGGCGCTTAAGGTCAAATACGGCATCAAAGCTAGCGGCGATGAGGCGATGGAGGAGCTGATAGCAGCGCAGAAATTTACCCGTTCGCGTCTTGATGAGTTAGCCCTTGCCAGGGCGACTGCCGTGCAAGCGGCACTCGTGCAGCGCGGCGTAAGCGCCTCTCGCATAGAGATCAAAAAACCAAGCGAAGCCGAGCTCAAACAAAACAGCTTCATCCCGCTAAATCTCGGCGTAGAGAGGTAGTGTAAGCAAAATTTGGCTATACTAAGCGGACTAAATTTAAAGGAACGGCGATGATAAATATAGGAATTCACGGCGGAAGCGGCAGAATGGGCACGATGATCTACGAATGCCTGAAAAATTTCGATCAGGCGCGAGCAAGCGTAATCTACACGATTGCGCCGCTTGATTATACGCCCAGCTGCGCCGTAACGAGCAGCTACGACGAGCTTTTTAGCGGCTGCGACGTCGTGATAGACTTCACGATCCGAGACGGCGCAATAAATTTAATGGAATTTGCGCTTTCGCATCCAAAGCCGCTTTGCATCGGCACAACGGCTCTGGGCGATGAGGGCGAGCGGCTACTGCGCGAATGCAGCGCAAAAATGCCCGTACTACACGCTACGAATATGAGCCTGGGCGTTGCGGTGCTAAACAAACTCGTAGCGCTTGCTAGTAGGAGCCTGCGCGATTTTGACTGCGAAATTTTAGAGATGCACCACCGCCACAAAAAAGACGCCCCGAGCGGCACGGCGATGAGCCTTGCGGAAAGCGCCGCGAGCGAGCGCGAGCTAAGCTTAAAAGACGTGCGCGTAAGTGGTCGCGACGGGCTCATCGGCGAGCGCGGCAAGGACGAGATCGCCGTGATGTCGCTGCGCGGAGGCGATATAGTCGGGCGCCACACGGTGGGATTTTACGGCGAGGGCGAGTTCATCGAGCTAAATCATACGGCAACTTCGCGCGCGACCTTTGCCAGAGGCGCGATAAGGGCCGCAGTTTGGCTAGCGCCCCAAAATAGCGGGCTTTACGGCATAGACGACTGCTTAGGAATCTAGACCTTTGCGGCTAAATTTAAGAGGAAAAAATGCCAACCAAAGATGAAATTTTAAATTTTTTGCGCGAGCTAAAGCCCGAGCTTGAAAGCTTTGGAATTTACAAAGTCGGACTATTTGGTAGCTACGCCAAAGGCGGAGCGAATATCGCCGAGAGGTTTAAAATTTCAGCCGATCTATTTGATGAGGCGCCGGCAACATGACGGACGGCAAGCCGTCAATGATAAAACAAAATATAGATAAATTTCTAAAAAATAAAATTTAAGAGGTTAGAAAATGTGCGCAATCGTGGGAGTCATAAATTCCGAAGGTGCGGCTAAAACCGCGTATTACGGGCTTTTTGCCATGCAGCACCGCGGCCAGGAGGCAAGCGGTATCAGCTCGAGCTTCAACCATCATATCAAAACTATCAAAGCCACAGGGCTCGTGACGGAGGTTTTTAGCCCCGCAAGCTTTGAAATTTTAAAGGGCAACATCGCGATCGGTCACAACCGCTACGGCACCGCGGGTGCAGATAGCCTAAAGGACGCGCAGCCCGTTGCGGGCAATTACGCTCTTGGGGAGATCTCTATCGTTCATAACGGAAATTTGATCAACAAAGACGAAATTCGCCGTAAGCTCGTAAGCGAGGGTGCGATCTTTCAGTCCGGTATGGACACCGAAAATATACTGCACCTCATCGCCCGTAGCAAGCAGGAGCATCTAAAAGACCGCATCGTCGAAGCTCTGAATCAGTGCGTGGGCGCGTATTCGCTTCTGATCCTGAGCCGCTCGAAGATGTTTGCCGTGCGCGATCGCTACGGCGTGCGTCCGCTCAGCATCGGCAGGCTTAAAGACGGCGGCTACATCGTCGCGAGCGAGACTTGCGCGTTTGATCTCGTAGGAGCCGAGTTCGTCCGCGACGTAAAACCCGGCGAGATGGTGATCTTCGAAGAGGGCAAGGATGAGTTTAGCTCGGTTCAAATTTTAAAAGCTGCGGAGGCTAGAATTTGCGCGTTTGAATACATCTACTTCGCGCGCCCCGACAGCGTCGTAGAGGGCAAAAACGTATATGAGGTCAGAAAAAAACTGGGCGCTGCGCTCGCGCGAAAATGCGGGAGTTTAAAAGCTGATTTCGTCGTGCCCGTGCCCGATAGCGGCGTGCCGGCGGCGCTGGGTTTCGCGCAAGAGAGCAAAATCCCTTTTGAGATGGCGATCGTGCGCAACCACTACATCGGCCGCACCTTCATTGAGCCGACGCAAGAGGTGCGAAATTTAAAGGTCAAACTCAAGCTAAATCCGATAGGCGCGGCACTGCACGGTAAGAGCGTCGCGGTGATCGATGACAGCATCGTGCGCGGCACCACGAGCAAAAAGATTGTCGAGCTTCTGCGCCATGCGGGCGCAGCGCGCGTGCATATGTGCATCGCAAGCCCCGAGCTAAAGTATCCCGAGCGCTACGGCATCGATACGCCGAGCGTGCGCGAGCTGATCGCCGCAAATATGAGCACGGATGAAATTTGCAAATTTATAGGCGCCGATAGCCTCACGTTTCTTAGCGTGCCTGAGCTCGTAGAGGCGCTTGGGGGCGAGCGCAAGTACTCGCTCGTAAGCTTCGACGGCGATTATTTTATCAAAGATTAGCGAATTTAAAGGAGTAAACTATGACAAAATTTAAGATTAAGCGCGTCTATGAGAGCGCAGAGAAAGAGGATGGATTTCGCGTGCTTTGCGATAGGCTATGGCCGCGCGGCGTAAAAAAAGATGCGCTCGAGCTTGATATGTGGGCAAAAGATATAACGCCTAGTACCGAAATACGTAAGCTTTTCGCACATAAGCCTGAGAATTTCGCCCATTTTAAGGAGCTTTATCTAGCCGAGCTTTCGCAAAATCCCGCCGTGGAGGAGTTTTTGAAAGCGGTCAAAGATGAGCCGCTAGTTACTCTACTATACGCCGCAAAGGACGAGCAGTGCAACCACGCGATGATTTTGCGCGATTTCTTGCAAAGCAAGGTGCACTAAAATTTTGCGCTCAAAGCGCATTGCTCGCCATATTTTAAAGCAAATGTAAAACCGCCTCGATCGCCCAAAATCCACTCGTAAAAACCGATGTGTAAGGCGCAAAATTCAGCGAATAGGCGTGAGCGGAGCGCTCTTAAAGCCTTATCGGGCGCGATTTGAGATAAATTTTCTATCCGGATGTACACTTCGCAGATGTGCAAAACAAACGCTAAATTTTGCGTCAGAGCTTTAAAAAACGCATAATTTTATAAAAAGCGAATAAAATTTCAAGGAAAATAACTCGATTTAATATATGCAAATTTAGAATTTCATCTATTTTTTAACGCTACTTTTAATAATGCAAGCTAGGAATTTAAAAAGTGGGCTTAATATAAATTCGCAACAAATCAAATTAATTTCTTACACGCAGCACTTTTAAATTTCATTTAAGGATTTACCGCTAACATTGCTCGTAATTTTTCACAAGGAGAAACAATGGCAATCAGTGCTAGAAATCAGCTTCATGTCGTGATAAGCGATGTAAAAACAGGTGCGGTAAATTCGCTAATCACAGCTAAAACCAGAGGCGGCGACGTGCTAAAAGCGACCGTGACGGTTGATTCTGAAAAAACTTTGGATTTAAAAGCAGGAAAAGAGGCGGTATTTTTATTCAAAGCCCCAAGCGTCATCATCTCCAAAGGCGAGAACGATCTACGCTTAAGCGCGACCAACCAAATAAAGGGCAAAATCACCGCCGTTAAAGAGGGCGCGGTAAATTCCGAAATCAGCGTCAGAAGCGCAGGCGGCGAGAATTTAAGCGCAACCGTCACAAACGAATCGGTTAAAAATTTAGCTCTTAAAAAAGATGATGAAGTAACCGCAATCATCAAAGCTACTCAAATCATCGTCGGCGTGAAATAATCAGGCATAACGGTGCGTGCGATAGCGATGCGCGCGTTTTAAACATCACAAAATCAAGGAGCAAAATTTTATAAATTCTGCTCCTTCTTCAAAAATCTCTTTTGATAAATCAAATTTCGTAGCAACTCAAATCGCGCTATAAGTGCTCTTTTCTCTCATGCGCGCAGATGCACCCCGCGCGACATCCAGCCCCAATCACACCAAGAGCGGTCTTACCCTATTTTACCGCAGTGCGAATTTTGCGCAGGCTTTGCATCTATGCAGCAGGTAAGCCCACGCGCGATATATTTATGAAATGCAGACCCGCCCTTGCCCTACCTCGCTAGGTTATAACGACTTTATTTGCGCACTCGCTACGCTACTTTGCTCGGTAATGACCGATCACCACACTTTTACAGCGGCAGGCTCAGCATATCTTTTCGCGGTGGCGGTGCGATGTTTTGCAAAATACTACGCGATGCGGTAAATTTTAAAATTTAAACTCTCCAAGCGCGACATAGACTGCTTCGCAAAACCCAGACCTGATCCAAAGATCACGTCACCCCCCTACTTTGCCGCTTGCTACGAAATTTAACCACTATTGCGCAAATAAGACACGATGAGTTTTACGCCGATGGCTTCGAGCCGAACGCCATTCGTGCCTCCATAGATGACAACATTAGCTAGCCGATGCGCGTGTTTAAATACGCTTATACCTTGTTAAGCAATCAACACTGGCTACAACGAGTGCATACACGTATTAGTTAGTCGCAACAGTCCATAGCGTGTTTTGATTCACTTTAAGCTTTTGTCGATCGGCTCGTTAAAAGGCGTAGATTCCGCGAATAAAATCACTCTTGTAAAATTTCAGCTCATCGCCGCGGGTAGCGGGCATTTGCTTTGCTAAATTTGATACTCGTCGGAGCTTAGTTCGCCTCGTAAAAGTTTGCCAAAGCGTGCGGCTGCGGCATCTACGGCATCGCCGCCAAACTCGCCGGGCTCAAACCCACTACTGATAAACGGCACGGCAAAGTCCATCCCGCAGTAGTTTGCCGCGATCTTAAGCGGCGTTAAAATTTCGTCCATGCTAAAGCCGATCGCGCCCTGTTTGGAGTACTCGCTAAGCGGCGTACTAGCACTTAGCGCAAGCTGCAGGACCTTGCCCTTAAGCGCGCCGGAGCCCACCAGCTCGTGCGAAAAGACGATGTCGATATAGGCTTTTAGCATAGGCGGCACGTTTAGCCAGTACATCGGGTACAAAAATACGATGCGCTCAGCGCCCAATAGCGCGTCTTGCTCTGCGCGGGCGTCAATGCGCGCAGTATCGGTGCCGTAAAGCCCTTCCAAATGGCGCACCTCTACGCCGGCAGCGCCCTTTGCGACCTGCGATAGGGCTTTGTTCACGCGCGAGGCGGCGAAATTGGGATGCGATAAGATCACGAGCGTTTTCATGTTGTATCCTTTGTTAAAATTTGTAGAATCATATCGTTAAAAAGCTAAAAGTAGATTAAGAAGGGTTGTGAAAACGAGCGTTATTTTGCTTGTGAGGAACCTGGATTTGCGTGGCACGATAGATACGAGGCGCTCTCGTACCATACTACCTCAAGGCATGTGCAACAAAATGTTTTTACGCGTGCCGCAAAGCAAGCCCCTAGCCCGCTCTTGTCTGGAACGATCTCGCTTGCGATCCACCCGATCGCGTGCAGCTGCGGTGCAGGACAAAATTTCGTCCAAGCAAGGATAAATTTATGAAAAAAGATTAAAATTTAGCCGCGATTTGGGCTACGAGCCCGAAAATTTCAAAAAAAGGACACGATATGCAGAGAAAAACACAGATCGAAGACGAGTTTAGCGCAGAGGATCGCGAGCGCAAAATCACGCTGCAAGCTGGAGACGTAGCGCCCGCTTTTACGCTGCAAAACGCCGACGGAGCGAGCGTCGCGCTAAAGGACTTCGCGGGCAAGAGGGTCGCGCTGTATTTTTACCCCAAGGATAACACCCCCGGCTGCACGACCGAAGCGTGCGAATTTAGCGCCGCGTACGATGATTTCATCGCCGCAGACTGCGTGATCGTAGGCATCAGCCCCGACAGCGCCAAATCCCACGCGGGCTTCATCGCCAAGCAAAGCCTAAAGCACATCCTGCTGAGCGATCTGCAGCACGAGGTAGCCAAGCTATACGGCGCGTGGCAGGTGCGCAAAAACTACGGGCGCGAGTATCTGGGCATCGTGCGCTCGACCTTTCTGATCGGCGCGGACGGCAAAATTTTAAAGGTCTATAAAAGCGTCAAGGCAAAGGATCACGCCGCAAAGGTACTCGCGGATCTGCTAGCTGTGGGGAAATAAAGCGCCAAACTAGTGTTTTGAAATAGAGCTCCGGCGTATTTGGGCGCTAAGCTTTAATTATAAAATTTATGCACTGAAATTCGCTATGGAATTCGGCGTCAAATTTAAGCGCCGAAGCTTCGGCATTAAAATTCGGTCTTAAAATTTTGCCTTAGAATTCCGCCGCTAATTTGAAAATAAAATTTCAAAGCGGAGCTCTATCTGCGATTTTAGCGGCGAAATTTATCGCCCAAAAATAAAATTTTAAAGGAAAAATATGAAAAATTTAATCATTCTAGCTCACTCCGACATTAAGAATTCGGTCATAAACAAACGGTTTTTGAAAGAGACCGCCGCGCAAAGCTTCTAGGAGCTTATCGCTTTTTCCTCGCCGCGCTCACGGACAAAAGCGCCGCGAAATATCCGCTTTCTTGCTTTGTGTAGCGGCATGCGATGCTGATAAGGCTGCTGAGCGGAGGTAAAGCAGTGCAGCGAGGTACGCGGTGCAGGACACAAATTTTAGCCTCACACAAAATCTACGCCGCGGATAATATCGGAGAGTAAAATTTCGCTTGATGTTTAGAGAAAAGCGCGAAAAAAACGGCGCCGCAAATTATACGAGCTACAAAAGCTCCGCCCGATGATTTGCAATAAAATTTTAAGTTTAAAATTTTACACGCTTAGGCCAAAGGCTTCGGCCCTCCGAACAAGCCTCATCCGCAAAAATTTTGATCTAAAATTTGAGCAACCCGTCCTCGTCAAATTTAAAACCGGGCCCCCAAGTCACCTCCCAGTAGTATCCGTCCGGATCGGCAAAATACGCGTGGTATACGCCCCAAAACGTATCTTGAGGCTCCTTGACGATGGTTCCGCCCGCTTTTTTTACTAGCTCTATGACGCTAGCTACGTCCTCTTTGTTTTTTACGTTGTAGGCTAGCGTGATGCCGCCAAATCCGCTACCCTTCGGCGGATCGTTTTCGCTGGTATCTCGCGCCAGCGCGTCTAGCGGGTAGAGCTCAAATTTGCTCCCCGGCGTATTGAAAAAACACACGGGCGGGTTGTCCTCTTTGCAATCCGTCTCGTAACCTAGGCCGTCGCGATAAAATTTCAGCGCCCTTTGCATGCTTCGCACGTCTAGGCAGATGCAGGTTATTTTGTTCATTTTTGCCTCCATAAATTTAACGTATCTATTTTGGTTTCTTATGCCATAGCCAAGCCTGCGCTCAAACAAGCCGTCGTCGCGCTAGCCGAGCGCGCCGTCCGAACTTTTTAATCGCCGACCATTAAAATTTTAAAATTTCGCTTCCAAGCTCGGCGTTAAATTTTAAAATTTAAGCCGCCTTTATCTAGCCCGCAAGCTAGCTCAAAGTCCGCGCTTTACGGCTCAAACGAGCAAGCCTTTAGGTTTCCGCCTGCTAAGCCCTTTTTAAACCACTCTTTGCGCTGCGCCGAGGTGCCGTGCGTGAAGGAATCGGGCACGACGCGACCGCTAAATTTGCGCTGCAGCGTATCGTCGCCGATCGCGCTGGCGGCATTTAGCGCCTCGTCGATGTCGCCCGCCTCCAGCACGCGCCCTGTTTTTGCGAGATAATGCGCCCAGACCCCAGCATAGCAGTCCGCTTGCAGCTCGACTTTGACCTGAAGCGCGTTTTGCTCAGCTTCGCTGCGAGCACGCCTTTTAAGAGCATTGATCTGCTCTAGCGTGCCGATTAAATTTTGAACGTGATGCCCCACTTCGTGCGCGATGACATAGGCCTGCGCGAAGTCTCCGCCCGCTTTGTATTTGTTTGCAAGCTCGTCAAAAAAGCCGAGATCGAGATAAATTTTATGGTCTCTCGGACAATAAAAAGGTCCCGTCTGCGCGCTTGCAAAGCCGCAGCCGCTTGCGATCTGATCGCGGAAGAGCCGAAGTCCGGGCTCCTCGTAGTGCGCGCCCACGCTTTTAAATATCTCGCCCCAAACGTCCTCGGTTTGGGCTAGCACCGCCGAGACGAAGGCGAGCTTTTCTTGCTCCTGCGGGCTGTCCGTCGGCTCTCTCTGCGTGCTAGCGCCCCCGTCTAAAAGCGCCAAAGGGTTGTAACCCATAAAATACGCCACCACGCCGATTACAAGCACTATGCGCCCGATCTTTGAGCCGAGCAAAAACCTGATGATCGGGATCAGCATCCCAAGCGAGCTGGAGCTCGTGCGCATGCTGCTTGCGCGGTCATCCTCCACGTTTGAGCTTCGCCTGCCATCTTGCCATTTCATGTTTTTCCTTTAAAATTTTTGAGCCATTATACTAAAATTTTAAAAAGAGCGCCGCCTTGCTTTTGTAAAATACTTCGCGCGTAGCGAAATAAATCTGAAATTTTGCTTATTTTAAATTTCTTTTAAGCTGTTTAAAATTTTAAATTCTATATAATCGCCCTTTTTAAATTTAAAAGAAAGGAGAATTTGTGGCAAAAGACGACGTAATAGAGATCGACGGCAACGTCATAGAAGCGCTGCCGAACGCGACTTTTAAGGTCGAGCTCGATAACAAACACGTGATTTTATGTCATATCGCTGGCAAGATGCGGATGCACTACATCAAGATAATGCCCGGCGATCGCGTAAAAGTCGAGCTGACCCCTTACAGCCTCGATAAAGGCAGGATCACCTACCGCTATAAGTAAGGATAAAGTTAAATTTAGATATACTCGCGATTTTGCGACTAAACTGTAGGAAGAAGTGTTTTCAAAATCCCCACTATTTTGAAAACAGTTGGTTTGATACTTTCGCTTTTGAAATTTCATTAAACCTAGGTGCAGTTTGCATTTAAAGTGGAGAAAATTTTAGGAGAGTGGAATGAAAGTTCGTCCATCCGTCAAGAAAATGTGCGACAAATGCAAAATTGTCAAGCGCAAAGGTGTTGTTCACGTTATTTGTGAAAATCCAAAACATAAACAAAGACAAGGATAAGTTATGGCTCGTATCGCAGGTGTAGATCTACCAAAGAAAAAAAGGATTGAATACGGACTAACTTATATCTACGGTATAGGTTTATTTACGTCGAGAAAAATTCTCGATGCGGCAGGAATTTCTTACGATAAAAGAGTCGCCGATCTGAGCGAAGATGAAGCCGCCGCTATCAGAAAAGAGATCCAAGAGCACTATATGGTCGAAGGCGATCTTCGCAAACAAGTGGCTATGGATATAAAAGCGCTTATGGACTTGGGCGGCTATCGCGGCTTAAGACACAGAAAGGGCCTTCCTGTTCGCGGTCAAAAAACAAAAACGAACGCTAGAACCAGAAAAGGCAAACGCAAAACCGTCGGCGCGGCAGCTAAATAAGGATTGAGATATGGCACAAAAAAAAGTAGTTAAGAAAAAAACCGTCAGAAAAAATATCGCCAAAGGCATAGTTTACATCTCCGCTACGTTTAACAACACTATGATAACCGTAACGGATGAGATGGGCAACGCGATCGCGTGGAGCAGTGCGGGCGCTTTAAATTTTAAAGGCAGCAAAAAATCCACCCCTTATGCGGCGCAGCAAGCCGTCGAGGACGCGCTAAACAAAGCCAAAGAGCACGGCATCAAAGAGGTAGGCGTCAAGGTTCAGGGTCCGGGAAGCGGACGCGAGACCGCCGTTAAAAGCGTAGGTAGCGTAGAAGGGATTAAAGTTACGTATTTCAAAGATATCACTCCTCTTGCGCACAACGGTTGCAGACCGCCTAAACGACGTCGCGTGTAATTATAAAAGGAGAAATTTATGGCTAGATATACAGGACCGGTTGAAAAATTAGAAAGAAGACTCGGCGTCGATCTATTTATGAAAGGCGAAAGAAGGCTTGCGGGCAAGAGCGCGCTTTTAAAACGCCCTTATGCTCCGGGTCAGCACGGACAAAGACGCGCCAAACTAAGCGAATACGGCTCACAGCTTCGCGAGAAACAAAAGGCTAAATTTATGTACGGCGTAAGCGAGAAGCAGTTCCGCAGGCTATTTGCCGAAGCGGCTCGCAGAGAGGGTAACACCGGAGCGATTTTGGTTCAGCTTTTAGAGCAGAGGCTAGATAATGTCGTTTACCGCATGGGCTTTGCTACGACTAGACGATTTGCGCGCCAGCTCGTTACGCACGGACATATCTTGGTAGACGGCAAGCGCGTCGATATCCCTTCATACAGCGTTCGCGCAGGACAAAAGATCGAAGTGATCGAGAAGAGCAAAAATAACCCGCAAATTTCAAGAGCGCTGGATCTTACTGCACAGACCGGCATCGTAGCGTGGGTCGACGTAGAAAAAGAGAAAAGATACGGAATTTTTTCTAGAGTTCCGGAGAGAGAAGAAGTTGTTATTCCTGTAGAGGAAAGATTTATCGTAGAGCTTTACTCGAAATAGTAGGTGCTAATATGAGAAAAATCACAACATCAGCTCATATGCCAACTGAAATAAAGGTTGAGAATGTCAGCGAAAATGTTGCTAAAATCATAGCATATCCCTTTGAAACGGGATATGCCGTCACTCTAGCTCATCCTTTACGAAGGTTACTTTATACGAGCACGGTCGGTTTCGCGCCGACTGCGGTTAAAATCGAAGGCGTAAGCCACGAATTCGACAGCATGCGCGGCATGCTCGAGGATATGGCGGCTTTTATCATAAATTTAAAGGGCTTAAGGTTTAAAATCAAGGGCGATTCCCTACGCGAGGTCGTAGAATACAGCTTCAAAGGACCTAAAGAAATTTACGGCAGCGACCTAAACAACGACGCCGTAGAGATCGTAAATCCAAGCGCTTATCTAGCTACGATAAACGAGGATGCCGATCTTAAATTTACGCTCATCATCGAAAAGGGTATCGGCTACGTCCCAAGCGAAGAGATCAGAGAAAATTTAGACGCTGATTTTATCGCGTTGGATGCGTTTTTTACCCCGGTAACCAAGGCCGTTTACGATATCGAAAACGTATTCGTAGAGGATAATCCCGACTACGAAAAGGTAGTCTTTACGATCACTACCGACGGTCAGATCAGCGCGATAGATGCGTTTAAAAATGCGCTTGAAGCGATGTATCAGCAGCTGGCGGTTTTCAAAGGCATCGTAAACATCAGCGCAGCAGATACTTTCGGTAGAGCGATCCCTGCAAATTCCGAGTTTGCAAAGCTTTTTGAGAGCGTTAGCAATCTAAGCTTAAGCGCGCGAAGCTTTAACTGCCTGGATCGCGCCGATATTAGATTTATCGGCGAGCTAGCGATTATGGAAGAGAGTGAGCTTAAAGACCTTAAGAATTTAGGCAAAAAATCGCTCGAGGAGATCAAGGCCGTTATGGAGGAGATCGGTTATCCTATCGGCAACCAAGAGCTCGGCGATAAAAAAGAGCAGCTAAAACGCAAGCTTGACGAGCTGAAGGCTCAAAGACAAAAGAATGAAGGACAATAAATGAGACATAATCACGGATATAGAAAGCTAGGGCGTACTTCGTCTCACCGTGCCGCCCTGCTTAAAAATTTAACCATCGCTTTAGTTACTAGCGGCAAGATCGAAACCACACTTCCTAAGGCAAAAGAGCTAAGAAGCTATGCCGAGAAGCTGATCACTCGCGCGCGAAAAGGCGACAGCGAGGCGCATAGATTTGTTTTCGCGGCGCTTCAGGATAAGGCTGCGACAAATAAACTAGTCACCGAGATCGCTTCAAAATACGTAGGCGTAAACGGCGGCTACACTCGCATCATCAAAACCCGCCTTCGCAAGGGCGATGCCGCAGAGATGGCTTATATCGAGCTAATCAGCAAATAAAATTTCGGGATAACTCCCGAAATTTCTTCTATGAAATTTAAAATTTTACTTCCGCTTGTTATCGTCGCTGCGGGCCTAGCGTGGGCATTGGACAATTATCTTAGCTATAAAAATATCGAAACGATCAACTCCGAAATTCCGCTAAAGCAGGCATTGGACGGCGAGCAAATCTCTAAAATTCGCGTCTATAAATCCAAACGAATTCTTGAAATTTTGACCTCAAAAGGCATCGCGAAAAGCTACAAAATCGCCCTCGGACGCGAGCCTGAAGGACATAAAGAGGTTCAAGGCGACGGCAAAACCCCGGAGGGCAACTACACCATAAACGGCAAAAATCCAAACTCGGCGTATCATCTAAATTTAGGCATCTCCTATCCGAACAAAGCCGACGTAGCGCACGCAAAATCCCTCGGTAAGAGCGCAGGCGGCGATATCAAAATCCACGGGCTACCGAATAAATTTAGCTACCTAGGGCAGAGTATAGCGGCGTTCGGCGACTGGACGGAGGGCTGCATAGCGCTCGTCAACGACGATATGGACGAGCTTTTCGAGCACGTAAAAATCGGCACGCCGATAGAAATTTTGCCGTGATTGCACACGCCCGCGCTAAAATTTCACAGTCGCGATCGATATAAACATAGCGTAAATTCCATCTACGAGCTTTAAAATAATATTCCTCGTCCAGACTTTTGTAGTCGCAAAATTTGCGATTAAAAGCAGAATTGTTTTTCTAAAAATTTAATCGTATCGGCCTTTATCTCAATAAATTTAGACAAAATCGCCTTCGAAATTCTCTCCCGCTCAAGCAAAATTTCATCCCAAATTTAGCCCCCGACCGGGCTGAAATTTCATCCCAAATTTATAACGCAAATAGTCTAAATTTAAATATATGCAGGCCCGATAATTCGCAGGCTTCATCCTTACCGAATCGATAAAATTTTAAAATCATAGTTCCGGCGCCCGCGCCGTATAAAATTCTTTGCGAGCCATTACGCAAAATCCGCGCCCTAGCGCAAAATTTCAGATTAAATTTCATCCCCGATAAGCCTTTTTTTATCGCTTTTGGATATAATGCGCCAAAATAAAAACAAGGAATTTTAATGATACCATTTACAGACGAAGAGCTTCTAGCCCCGGTACAGGATAGCTTGGAGCTAATCCGACCGATGCTGCAAAACGACGGCGGCGATATGAAACTTTTAGGCATAAAAGACGGCATCGTCTATGTCCGCCTTACCGGGCATTGCCACGGCTGCGCCGCAAGTGCGCAGACCCTAAAATACGGCGTCGAGCGCCAGCTTCGCATGGATATTCACCCCGAGCTTAGCGTCGTAAACATCCCCGAAGGCGAAGAGTTTGAACTATAAAAAACTGGGGCTAAAGGCCTTTTCGCGCGGAGAATTCGAACTTGCGAAGCTGTATTTTTCACTCGCCTACGAAAAAAGCGGCGAGGAGGAAATTCTATTTTTGCTCGAGCTTTGCCAGACCGCGCTGGCAGACCGCGAAGAGGCGCTTATGCTCTTTGATTTTTACAACCTCAGCCCCAAAACTCAAACCGCGGAGCTTTTTAAAATTTTAAACTCCATCAACGAAAAGATCGCGAACGAAGCAGCCTCCGAACCTGGCGCCGAGGACGAGATCGCTGTTATAGCTTATGCCGATTTTATGCGCGCGGTAGGCCAAAGAGGCTTTAAAGACGCCTTCGAATCGATCATTTTTTCATCCAAAATCGCCATTTCGGACAAAACCGAGATGATAGAATTTTTAGAAAATTTGATAGAAAACGGCTACTACGAAATGGGGCTTAATTACGTCGAGAGTTCGGCCGCAGCATATGCAGGAGACCAGCGCTTCGAGGCGCTAATGCAAAAAATCAAAAATCATGAAAATACGACTCGAAAATAGCTTTATCACCGATAACTCCGCCGAGTGCGAGGCGGGCTGCTTTTTTATGCGCACGAGCGCGAACGCTAAATTTGAACCTGAAGCGGCGCAAAAAGGCGCGCAGATCATCTCTATCGCGCAAGCAAAGGAACTTTTAAAGATCGATCCGCGCATCAAAATCGTAGGCATCACCGGTACGAACGGTAAAACGACGACTGCGGCGGCGATCTACTCGACGCTGCTGGATCTAGGCTTTAGCTGCGGTCTAAGCGGCACGCGCGGCGCCTTTATAAATGAGCGCAGGATCGACGAAAAGGGACTTACGACGAGCTCGGTTTTTAAGACGATGAGCTATCTTTACGAAGCTAGCAAGCAGGGCTGCGAATACTTCGTTATGGAGGTTAGCTCGCATGCGATAGCGCAAAATCGTATCGAAGGATTAGAATTTGCGCTTAAAATTTTTACGAATTTAAGTCAAGATCATCTCGATTATCACGGTAGCATGCAAGAATACGCGGCAGTCAAGAGCTCGTTTTTCGCAGACGACGCGCCAAAGCTCATAAACGCCGATGACGGACATATTAAATTTAACCCCGCAAACGCCCTTACCTACGGCATAAAAAACCCCGCGAGCTTCGGCGTGAGCGGATATGGGCTAAAGGGCGGCATCGACGCGCTCGTGCGCACTCCAAACGGCGATAATGCGCAGCTGCAAAGCGATCTCATCGGCGAGTTTAATCTCTACAACCTTACCGCAGCGTTTGCGGCGGTTAAAATTCTGACCAAGCTGCCGAACGAAAAGATCGCAAAAGCCCTGGCAAACTTCGGCGGCGTCGAGGGTCGCGTGCAGATCGTAAATAAAAACCCGCTTGTGATCGTCGATTTCGCCCATACCCCAGACGGTATTGAAAAGGTGCTAAACGCGCTGCGCGCAAGCGGCGAGATCATCGCGGTTTTTGGCGCGGGAGGCGATCGCGACCACGGCAAGCGTCCGAAAATGGGCGCTATCGCCGAGCACTTTGCCAAAATTTGCATCGTCACGAGCGATAATCCACGCAGCGAAGAGCCGAGCGAAATCATCGAGCAGATTTGCGCCGGTATGCGCCGAAAGGATAAAATTTTAAAGATCGCGGATCGCAAAGAGGCGATCGCGCGCGCGCTAGATCTTGCCAAAAACGGCGAGATAATCGCTATTTTGGGCAAGGGCGACGAGACCTACCAGGAGATCAAGGGCGTGAAGCACCCCTTCAGCGACAAGCAGGTCGTGAGCGAGCTCGTCGCGGCGCGAGGCGAGTCAAATCTAGACTAAATTTAAAGGACGGTCGATGAAAATCGAAATTTTATCAAGCAAAATCCACCGCGCGCGCGTGACGGACGCCAACCTAAACTACGTGGGCTCGATCACGATCGGGCCCGAGCTCATCGAGGCTGCGGGGCTTTGCGAATACCAAAAAGTCGAGATCCTAAACGTCAATAACGGCGAGCGGTTCGCTACATACGTGATCCGCGGCGATAAAAAGGGCGAGATCTGCCTAAACGGCGCGGCCGCGCGCAAAGTCTGTGTCGGCGACGTCGTCATCATCGTGGCCTACGCACAGATGAGCGCCAAAAAAGCAAGAAGCTTCAAGCCTAAAATCGTGCAGGTAAACGAAAAAAACGAAATAACGGAGTAAAGATGTTTGAAGGAATGGATTTTTCGAAAATGGGGCAAATGCTCGATCAGATGCAGGCCAAGGCTAAGCAGATCGAGGAGGAGAATGCGCGCAAGGAATTTACTGTAAAATCGGGCGCGGGCATGGTCGCCATCAGGCTAAACGGCGCGGGCGAGGTGCTCGATCTAAGTATCGACGATAGCCTTTTTAGCGACAAGGAAAGCTTGCAGATCCTACTGATCTCGGCGATCAATGACGCGATAAAACTCGTCGAAAATGAAAAGAAAGGCGCTGCAGCATCCATGCTAGGAGGGCTCGGCGGATTGGGTGATCTGCTTGGCAATAAGGGCTAAGCGTAGTTCAAAAATGGTGAAAATAGGCTTTTTAGAGAGGGTGACTACTTCCCGCCTGGCGAGCGGTTTGGATTTTACGAAGCAAGCGGCTTCTGTAGCGAACTAAATGAAGCCCTATTTTATAAGGCGACAAGTTAAATTTAGATTTTTGTGGCGGTGTAGCTTACATAAAGTGAAACTTGTTTGATTTGACGCTAGGTTATTAAATTTTAACCTTAGCAAATCGGTCAAATTTAACGGGTGGCGTGAGGGCAAATTCTAAAATTTCGGCGAGCTGCTACGCTGCGGCGCAAAGTAAAATTTAGCTAGCGCAGCTTAAATGCGAAGCGGGCGAGCCATTGCGCGACATCCGCGAGCAAATCGAGCGTAAGATGCGGCTCAAAAAAGCGGAGCATCCTTCGCCTCGCGCACTGCGTAAAGCTAGGGAAATTAAAATTTAAAATTTTAAGCGGCATGATTACTTCTACGCGACGTACAAACGGCTCGCGACAGCAAAGTCTAAGCTGCGCGACGAAAAGGCATTCGAAGGGCGCGAATTTGCATTCGTCAAGGGCGCGCCCAAGCAGAGCAAATCAAAACCGTAAGGCAGGATCGATGGATATTTTAGAAAAATTTAAAGATTACTTGAAGCGCAACGAGCTGAAGGCGTCTAGCTTTCATCCGTACTTTGAGGAGGCGCTCAATTACATGCTGCAAGCGGGCGGCAAGCATTTTCGCGCGCAGCTGCTACTAGGCGTCGTTTCGGCGGTGGATGAGCGGCGCTTTGAAGGCGCGCTGGCGATCGCGATGGCGCTTGAGATGATCCACACCTACTCGCTCATACACGACGATCTGCCCGCGATGGACGATGCGGATCTGCGCCGAGGACGGCCGAGCCTGCATAAAAAATACGACGAGGTCACAGCGATTTTGGTGGGCGATGCGCTAAATACAGACGCATTTTTGATCGCCGCGAGCGCAAGCCTAAGCGACGAGATTAAGATAAAATGCATTAAAACTCTAGCGCGAAATGCAGGCAGCAGCGGCATGGTGCTCGGTCAGGCGATCGATTGCCGTTTTGAAAACATCCCTCTAAAGCAAAGCGAGCTTGAGTTTTTGCATCTGCACAAAACGGGCGCGCTCATCGCCGCGGCGTTTGAGCTAGGCGCCATAATCGGCGGGCTAAAGGATGAGCTCGCGCATGAGCTTTATAAGATCGGGCTGAAGCTAGGGCTTATATTTCAGATCGAGGATGATATCATTGATGCCACGGGCGACGAGGCAAGCGCAGGCAAACCGGTAGGAGCGGACGGCGCGAAAAATTCCTTTGTAAATTTACTAGGTCTTGCGGGCGCTAGAAGCTACAAGCAGCGCCTGATAGACGAAGTAAGCGGCGCGATGAACGGCTATGATGCGAGCCTACGCGATTTGGTTTTAAATTTGATAGAAAAATACCTGAAAGGATGAAAAATGTCGAGCGAGCAGCTAAGTAAAATTTCAAACACGATAAAATTTCTAAGCGCGGATATGATCCAAAGCGCCAACTCGGGCCATCCCGGTACGCCGATGGGGCTAAGCGACGTAATGAGCGTCTTTATGAACAAGGTCCGCCACAACCCCAAAAATCCCGCGTGGCTGAACCGCGACCGCGTCGTATTTTCGGGCGGGCACGCAAGCGCGCTCGTGTATAACTACCTCTATCTTAGCGGATATGATTTGAGCATGGACGATCTGAAAAGCTTCAGGCGCCTGCAATCCAAAACCCCCGGCCATCCGGAGATCACTACCCCGGGCGTCGAGATCGCTACCGGACCGCTCGGACAGGGCGTCGCAAACGCAGTCGGATTTGCGATGGCCGCAAAATACGCCGCATATCTGCTCAACGAGGAGGGCAACGAGATCATCGATCACCGCGTCTATTGCTTCTGCGGCGACGGCGATCTACAGGAGGGCATCAGCTACGAAGCGTGCGCGCTTGCGGGCAGACACAACCTCGACAATCTTACGATAATTTATGATTCTAACGGCATCACGATCGACGGCAGCACCGATATCGCGTGGTTTGAGGACGTAAAGGTACGATTTGAAGCGCAAGGCTTTGAGGTCGCGCGCATCGACGGGCATAATTTCGATCAGATAGAATTCGTCCTTGACGAGGTTAAAAACAAAACCAAACCCTACCTCATCATCGCAAACACCACGATCGGCAAGGGCGCGCTCGAGCTTGAAGGCACGGCCAAGACGCACGGCGCGCCGCTTGGAGAGGAGCTGCTTGCGCGCGCTAAGCAAAGCCTGGGCTTTGATCCCGCCCAAAGCTTCGTAGTAAGCGAGGACGTGCTTTTTGAAACGCGCGCCGCAGTCGAAAAGGGTGATTTGGAAGAGCGGCTTTGGAAGGAGAAGCTCGCGAAGCTAAGCGATGAAAAAAGAGCGCTTTTAAATGAGCTTTTAAATCCCGATTTTAGCAAAATAGAATTTCCCGATTTTAGCGGGCTTAAGGTCGCCACGCGCGATAGCAACGGTAAAATTTTAAACGCCATCGCAAACGCGGTGCCCGGCTTTTTGGGCGGAAGCGCGGATTTGGCAGCATCGAACAAGACCGAGCTAAAAGGCGGCGGCGACTTTCCGTGCGGCAAAAATTTACACTTCGGCATCCGCGAGCACGCGATGGCGGCGATCGGCAACGCCTTTGCGAGATACGGGCTTTTCATCCCGTTCAGCGCGACGTTTTTTATCTTCAGCGACTATCTCAAAACGGGCGCTAGACTTGCGGCACTGATGGGCTTGCGCCACTATTTCGTCTTTACGCACGACAGTATCGGCGTGGGCGAGGATGGGCCGACGCACGAGCCTATCGAGCAGCTTAGCACCTTCCGCGCAATGCCCGGCTTCTACACCTTCCGCCCCGCAGACGGCAACGAAAACGTAAAATGCTGGCGCGCGGCGCTTGCTCTGAATGCCCCCGCGGCATTCGTCTGCTCGCGCCAAGGGCTTGAGCCGCTGCCTAAGGCAGTCTTGGGCGACGTGCAAAACGGCGCGTATCTGCTAAGGCAGAGCAAAGAGGCGCAAATAACGCTCATCGCAAGCGGCAGCGAGGTCTCGCTCTGCTTAAAAGCGGCGGCGATCCTGCAAGAGCAAGGCATCGGCGCAAACGTTGTAAGCGCGCCGTGCTTCGAGCTTCTGTGCGAGCAGGACGCAGACTATCTGGCGCAAATTCTAGAGCCGCAAACTAAAATTTTGGCCGTCGAAGCCGCAAGCGCGCTTGAGTGGTATAAATTTGCAGACGCGGTACACGGCATGCAAAGCTTCGGCGAAAGCGGCAATGCGAGCGAGCTATTTAAGCTTTTCGGCTTCACCGACGTCGCGATCGCAAAGCAGGCGAGAGAGCTTTTAGAGCAATAACAGCAAAGGCGAAATTTGAGCGGAAAAATCAAAATTTCATATTTAGACAGATTTAAAATTTACGGATTAAAAGCCCGCACGAAAAACGCGGACGAGCTAGGCGGAAGCGGCAAAATTCCCGCGCTGTGGGCGAAATTTATGAAAGAGTGTTATGACGGGCAGAGCGAGATTTACGGCGTCTATTACGATTACGAGGACGGCGCCGACGGGCTTTACGATATCTTTATCGGCACCAAAGCGCCCCGCAGCGACGAAGCCTTGGAGATCAAAAGCGGCAAATACGCGGTTTTTAGCTTCCCGAATGAGCCGCAAAACGTAGCAAAGTTTTGGAGCAAAATTTGGAGCTTTTTTGAGTCCGGCGAACTAAAAAGAGCGTTTGAAACGGATTTTGAGTTTTACGGCGGAGACGAGATCAAAATTTTTATCTCGGTTTTGTAGGGCGGCGCATGAAATTTATAAACGGCGAGTGATTTTTCGCCGCCGCGACGATGAGCTTTTGCGTAAAATTTCATCCATAAATCGGTAAAATTCCGTGCCCAAAACTACGCGCACGAAATAAATTTTATACCAAAAGCCGCACCGGGCCGTACCTTAAGCCGTAGATTTAAATCGAAATCTAAATTTGCGCCGTTAAATTTCAACCCCCGCCCGCAAAATCAGGCAAAATTTCACGCGGAATTTCATTTTTAAATCTGTTATTAAGCCATTTTTGGCTTAAATTACATTTTCATTCGGGTAGATGTCCGAGCGGTCGAAGGAGCGCGCCTCGAAAGCGCGTAAGGCGTCAGCCTTCTAGGGTTCGAATCCCTATCTACCCGCCATCCATTCAAATTTCACCCAATACTTTGGAGTTGAGATGAGCAATAAACTCCTTTCGATGAGCCTGCAGGAACTGTGGCGGCTCTTTCCGATACATCTCGTGCCGCACGATCCGCGCTGGGGCGAATACTTTAGGCAGGAGCGCGAAATTCTGAGCGGCCTGCTGCAAGATCATGGCAAGATCAAGATCCACCATATCGGCAGCACCGCGGTAAGCGGGATCTGGGCGAAGCCGATCGTAGATATTTTGATCGAGTGCTCGGATATAGCCGCCGCCAAACAGCGCCTGATAGACGCGGGCTATCTGCTAATGAGCGAAAACGAGAGCCGCTGCAGCCTAAATAAGGGCTACACTGAAGCGGGATTTGCCGAGCGCGTTTTTCACATGCATTTGCGAAATTTCGGCGATACGGATGAGATATTTTTTAGAGATTTTTTGCGGGCGAATGCGGATATCGCCGAGCGGTACGAGGCGCTTAAATTAGAGCTTTGCAAGCGCTTTAAGTTTAACCGCGACGGCTATACTGCGGCAAAAAGCGAATTTGTGCTTAAGCTTACGCGCATCGCTAAAGAAAATTCGAAATAGCCGCGTAAATTTATCCTCTGCGTAGAAGCTCGCTCGTTAAAAGCGATAAAAAATGGCTAAATTTTATAAACAAAAACTGATAGATAGTGCCGCACATTGCAGATTAGTTTTCATAAAATTTTAACCGTAATTTCAAATTTAAAAGGCGACCGCCCGGCTATCGACAGATAAAATTTTACAAATCCAGCCAGCAGCAAAGTCGCTCATAAAACGAACCGTATCACCCACATCATATTCAAGCAAAGGCATCCCCGCGCTTCGCTACGGGTTTAAATTTAAAACTTATGCACCGTAAATTTTAAACATCCCGCTGAAACACGGGCTCATAAATCCGCTAAATTTAAAGCTACAAAAATTTTAAAATTCCTCGACGCCAGCTAGTCGCGCGAATTCCACGACGAGCGCTTAAATTTAATGATCACTCTTCAGCCCCGCGCCGCAAAGCGGAATGATGCTATCTCCTTGCAGATCGCGACTTTCTTTGTAGCGCAGATATGCCGCGTAGGTAGCTGCGGTCGTGTGCTCGACGTAAAATCCGCCGCGCGCAAGCGCCGCTCTGGCAGGCAATATGTCGCCCTCGCTCGCCAAGATCACCTCGCGCTCGCCAGCGTAGCTAGAGCCAAGAATTTCGCCCGCGCGCATCGGTCTTGCGATCGCGATACCCTCCGCTAGCGTCGGCTGTGGCTCTATCTCGCGCGCCGCACCTTTGGCGTCAAAAAGCGGAGCGCAACGCTCGCCCTGAACGATGAAAATTTTTGGCAGCGCTTCGATAAAGCCGCCCTCATATAGCTCGCCCAGCGCCGCTTGAGCGCCCAGCAGTAGCGTGCCGTTGCCCACGGGGATGAAGATATTGCGCGGCACCCTGCCCAGCTGCTCGTAGATCTCATAAATGTAGCTCTTCGTGCCCTCATAAAAGATCGGATTATAAACGTGATTGGCGTAATAGATCTGTTCCTGCGCGGCCTTTTTGCGGCACGCATCTGCCGTCTCGTCGCGGCTACCGTCAAACACCGTGACGTGCGCGCCGTGGCTTTTGATCATATCGATCTTTTTAGGCGACGTGCCTTTAGGGACATAAATTTCGCACTCGATGCCCGCGCGAGCGCAATACGCCGCCACGGCATTGCCTGCGTTGCCGCTGGAGTCTTGCAGTACCTTTTTTACGCCGATATTTTTGGCGTGCAGCACCAAAACCGCCGCGCCGCGGTCTTTGAACGAAAGCGTAGGCATCGCGTAATCGAGCTTGAGGTAAAGTTCTTCGCCGAATTTCACGCTCGCCGTGAGCCCCTCGCCCATCGAAATTTCTCTAAATTTAGCCGTGTCGATACCCATAAACCGGCGGTATCTAAAGATGTTAAACTCGCTTTGATCTACGAGCGCGGGGTTAAATTTAGGCGCATCGGAGTTTAGCTTATACAGCCCGCCGCAGTCGCATTTATAGCTCAAAGTATCGATGGGCGCGTGCTTGCCGCAGCCCGTGCAGATGAAATCGCTCATTTTCGCTCCTATTTTTTCTCTTTTATTTTTGCGACGGCCTCGATCTCTACGAGGCAGCCGAAATGTAGAGCCGTAGTCGGCACCACGACGCGAGCGGGTTTGTGCGCGCCGAAAAACAGCGCGTATTGCTCGTCGATCACGTCCCAGTTCGCGACGTCAGGCGTATAAACGCGGCACATCCGCACGTCGTTTTTATCTGCGCCCGCGGCGGCCAGCACTGCCGCGACGTTGCTTAGAGCCTGTGCGGTCTGCGCAGCAAGACCCTCTGGAGCGGCTCCCGTGCGCGGATCCACGCTTAGCTGCCCCGAGACGTAGAGCGTGCCGTCGTCGTCTAAGATGCCCGGCGCATAATGCGCCTTTTTCGGCGCAAAACCGCTTGGATAAATCTCTTTCATTTAAGCTCCTTTGTATATAAAATTCTATATAATTTTACTCTAAGATTTATTAAAAATATATAAATATTTCTATAAATTTGCAGAAATTTTAAAATTTAATCTAAATTTATAGATTTTTTTATATGAAATTTCAGGAGCCCGAATTGAACCAACTTTTACAGACCTTTATGCCGACTGCGCACCTTATTAAAAATACGATCGGCGATTGCGAGGTGGTTATCCACGATATGAGCACGCCGCAAAACTCTGTCGTTTTTGTCCTTGGCGACGTAACGGGCAGGAGGATCGGTCAAAGCTTCGATCATCTGGTAAAGGACGTGTTGCTAAGTAAAAATTTTGAAAACGACTGCACCGCAAACTACTACTTCACCGCGCAAAACGGCAAGCTCATACGCTCCTCGACTTCGCTGATCCGCGGCGCAGACGGCAAAGTAGTAGGCGCGCTATGCGTAAATATCGATACCTCAAGCGCCATGGCCGCATACAAAGCAATAAAAAATCTTCTGCCGAACGCAAAGCTCGATAGCAAGCAGCTGCAAGGCGCAAATTTTATCGACGGAAGCTGCAATAGCGCGGCATTAGATGAAGTGAGCTTAAATGACGGCGTAAATTTAGAAACGCAAAGCTCTAACGATTTGCAGCAAAATATCCTTGACATCGTCCAAGACCTGATCGCATCGGCTACGCACGATCTGGATGTAGAGGGGATGAAGAAAGAGGATCGAAAGCGTATCGTAAAATTCCTCGCGCAAAAAGGAATTTTTGAGGTAAAAGGTGCGGTAGAGCTCGTCGCAAAGGCTCTCAAGACGCAGAAAGTCACGATTTACTCGTATATGGATGAGGTAAA
Source organism: uncultured Campylobacter sp. (assembly GCF_938002845.1). Taxonomy (GTDB): domain Bacteria; phylum Campylobacterota; class Campylobacteria; order Campylobacterales; family Campylobacteraceae; genus Campylobacter_B. The sequence goes on along the minus strand of NZ_CALKZP010000048.1, from coordinate 29,377 downwards.
GAAGGAGAGCTAGCCGCGGTGCATAAATTTGATCTCAAATTTAATAAGCGTTGCGCGCCTTATTATCAGCGTAGCCATTGGAGTGACGCAAATTTAATCTGAATTTGATGAATCGATCAAAAGTGGGATGTGCCAATTCCTAGTTCATGCGGCTTGTAGTGCAATAAAAGCAAAACTCATCTATTACTCGAACTCGTAGCCCTTCGTATTCTTTAATTTCTCGTCATAATCGACTCCGTTAGCAATTCGCTTGCGTGAAGCATTAAAATCCGCTCGTATCGGGCTTTTGCGCTCGTCAAACTCAAGTGGCGCGACACCGATGATATCTGCTAGCAGATGTGCCAAATCATCGCTCATAAAAGGCTTATCTTTCGCCACAGCTAGCCTCTGCCATAGTTTAGCGTGATCGCTCAAAAACTCGCGCGAAGCTATGAAAATCAGCGGGATTTCGTAAGTAAAGCGGCTCTCCATGCCGTGCCCAAGGCGTCCGTTTTCGTATAAATTCTCTCCGTGATCGCTAAGATAGACGATGAGACTGTCATCACCCGAAAAAATTTTAAAAATTTCATTTATGACAAAATCGTTGTAAAGCACGCTGTTATCATAATATGCGACGACATCTTTCTGCTTGGAAGTAAGTTTTGCCTTTACATCCGCCGCGCTAAACTTGCCAAATCCCTCGGGATAGCGCAGGCTGTAATCCATATGGCTACCGATGAGATGGATCACGTAGAAATTTCGCTCGCTCTGCCCCGCTTTCGCCTGATTTATGAGTGGAAGCAGCACTCCATCAGGCTTGATGCGGACGGTTTCGTAAAGATTGCTCTTTGAGAGGAAGGATTCCGCGTCCGCGCGATCGGCAGCGCTTTTAGCACTTAACGCATGTGCGCCGAAAGCCTCTTGATTGCTAATCCAAAAGGTGCGGTAGCCACTTAGCTTAAACATATCAATGATGCTAAGGTTGCGAAACCACGCCCTTTTGCGCTCGCTTTCGTAATCGCTGAAATTTAAAAGCCGCATCAGCACCTGATTAGTCGTGCCGTAAGGCGAGATTGTATCGCCAAATTTTATCAGATTGCCGCTCGCCTCGAGACCCTCCAAAAGCGGTGTATTTTTAATGCCGTAGCCGTAGAGCGACATATGCCCGCGCTGCAAGCTCTCACCGATTATTAGGATGATATTTTTGACGCGAGACTTTTGCAAGGCGGGGTTTGTAGCGGCCTCAGGGTTTTTAGAATTTGAAATCACGCTGGGGCTTTGCGGCGCAGAATTTAAAGTCTTGCTCCAACTCTGCGGCTCAGCGCCTGGGGCGAGCGTAGAATTTAAATTTGCGCCGTAATTTTGCGCCTGTGCGCTTGATGCGGGCGTGGAATTTTCAGACGCGGAGCCCGAGGCGACGCCTTGCGGATCTGAATTTGCGCTGCCTTTTAAAACGCTTTCGTTCGCGCGCTTGGCCTCGTCATATCCGAGCTGCACTTCGCGCATATCGGTGATGAAATTTTTATCGCTCAGGTAGTCTTTTATCGTAAAGGCAAACTCCAGCGGGACGTATTGCGATAGCTTGGTTATATAGCCTTGCTTGCCCTGGGAAGCTTTAACGGCGATATCCGCGCAAAAGATCGTTCCGTAAATGAGATAAATCGCCGCTAACAGCAATCCTAGGCGGCTATGCGTTTGCTCCCTCTTTCTCCGCCCTGCTCTTAGCGCCGCAAAGATGCAGCCAAGCAGCACTGCTAAATATAAAATCGTTGCGGGGTTAAGAAACTGCAAAACGAACTCGCGCGTCTCGGCTGCATCGGTATGCACAAGCGCGTCGATCGCCACGACGTTGAAGCTTGAGTCGAAATTTACGATCAAAAATAAAGCCACGCTCGCAATTAGCGCAATTAGCGCTAGTAACACGAACGAAACGAACTTAAAAAACCGGCCGCCAAGCAGATAGCAGAGGTGAAAGATGAGCAAATTTATGATGAGCACCGCAGAAAAGCCTTTAAATACATGCGAAAAATGATACCCATTGATCTGATAATGTATCTTAGCCCAGCACGCAAGCAAGCATAGCGCCGTGCTAAGCCAAAACACCCTCCATACGGGACGCTCTCGCAGCGCGGCAAAAAAGCCGCGGTCGATTTTCATAAGCAAGCGCACTATAAGCCTACCCGCTTTCGTCCTCTCCATAAGTCCGCCTATATTTGCTAGCGCTACATAAAATTTTTCTCTCATTTTATATTTCCTGCCTTGTACGAAGAGATGCGACGGCGCGCACTCTGCGTAGCGCGACATGTTTTCGCTTTAAAATCAAGGCGCAATCTTAGCCGCTTAAAGCTTTGAGCTTGCTTACTTGCGCGCCTTTACGCTTCAAATTTTACAGCTAAATTTTAAAGATACGGGGGAGGGGGGGGTAGTAGAATTGGGCGACGGAATTTTAAGGCTAAATTTTAATTGAAAGCGAATCTATGAGCGAAACTACAAAACGAGGCTTTAAAAACAGAAAGCATGAGCTAAAATCTCGGCTTTTAAAATTTCTAGTGCGATAGGTTTCAAAAGGCTTTTGGATAAAAATTTATGCATGAAGCGGCTGAGGTAAAATTCCAAGACGCGAGCGATGTAAAATTGTCGAAAGCTAAGCGCAGGCGGAATTTCGCACCGACAAAGTGAAAAATTTTAACTAGCTCAAGTCGCCTTTTGTGCGAAAATCTATGCGATGCTTAGGACTTCTACCTTGTCGTCGAAAACAGCCATGCAGTGCTCATAGTGGCTAGTGCGGAGCCCATCCTTGCTTCTCGTACTCCACTTATCCTCGGCGATAACCGGCGTGCCGTCCTTTTGGCAGATCATCGGCTCGATGCAAAAGACCATGCCGTTTTTGATTTTGGGGCCTGATTTTGGATTGTTGCCCTCCAGATAGTTTGGGATCTCAGGCTCTTCGTGTGGGTGCTTGCCGATGCCGTGACCGCAGAAGCCGTATAGCGGCACGAAGCCGCGCGCACGGATAAATTTCTCGATCTCGAAGCTTAGCTCTTTGAAGTGCATCCCTACCCTGATCGTTTTGATGGCAAACTCCAGCGTATCCTTACTGCATGCGATAAGTTCCTCGTCGGCTTTTGAAATTTTACCGACGGGCAGAGTGCGTGCGCTGTCGCCGAAATATCCATTTAGTTTCGAGCCCAGATCGACGCCTAAGATATCGCCCTCTTGCAGGATCGTTTCGTCTGGGATGCCGTGGATGATGACCTCGTTTAGCGAGAGGCAGGCGGCGTTTGGAAAGCCGTATAACCCTTTAAAAGCGGGATACGCGCCCTTTGAAGTGATGAAATCGTCGATCTTTTTATCGACTTCGAGCAAACTAAGACCCGGCTTTATGAATGAAGCTGCGTAATCAAGGGCTTGCGCGACGATCCTGTTCGCCGCGCGAAGCCCCTCTAAATCTTTTTTTGTTTTAAGCAAAATCGCCATTTATAGCCCGACCGCACTTAGGGTCTGATATTTGTTCATATAGATCTGCGCTTCGATGCGCCTCATCGTATCAAGAGCGACGGAGACGACGATCAGCACGCTGGTACCGCCGAAATAAAACGGCACACCCATAAATTTAACGAGCAGCCACGGGATGACGGTTACTAGCCCGAGATAGATCGAGCCCCAAAATGTAAGACGGCTAGCAACTTCGTTTAAAAAGCTCGCCGTTCCCTCGCCCGGACGAATGCCCGGGATAAATCCGCCCTGCTTCTTTAGATTTTCGCTAATATCCTTGGAATTAAAAGCAATTGACGCATAAAAATACGCAAAAAATATAACCAACACAAAGGTCAAAAAGTTAAAGAAGTAATTGCTAGGGCTTAGGAAATCGTGGATCTTTTGGATGATCGGATTGGTGCTTGCCTGTAAAATTGTAGTCGGAAACATCAAAATCGCGCTTGCAAAAATAGGCGGAATGACGCCACTTAAATTTAGCTTGATCGGCACGTAATTCATAATGCGCTTGTTTTGATTCGCCATCAATACCTTGCGCGAAAACGATACCGGAATTCTACGTTCACCTAGCTCCACATATAAAATTGCTCCGATAGTAGCCAGGATAATTAGCACGATCGCAATTAGCTTTAAAACGTTCATTTCGCCGGTATTTACTAAATTTACGGTACTTCCGATCGCTCTAGGGATGGCGCTTACGATACCCGCAAAGATAATAAGGCTGGTGCCGTTACCAACGCCGCGTTGCGTAATCTGCTCGCCGATCCACATCAAAAGCATGGTGCCTGCTAGCATCGAAATGCACGAGATAAAAACAAACTCGTTGGTATTTTCGGCCATTATCGCAGGCGCTCCGGTCTGTCCGTGGATGCCCTGTAAGCCAATGCTAACGCCGATGGATTGAACCATAGCGATTGCGATTGTAGCATATCGGATGATCTGCATATATTTCTGCATACCGTCGCGCTCTTTTTTGAGTTTGCCTAAATTTGGAAAGGTTGCGGCAAGCAGCTCCATAATGATCGAAGCGGTAATATAAGGCATAATGCCTAGCGAGATAACGCTGAATCGCTCCGCCGCGTTACCGCTAAACATATTAAACATTCCAAAAGCGTTGTTGCTATTGTTTTGAAAAAATTGCTTTATAACCTCAACGTCCACTCCCGGAACCGGCACGTAAGCTAGCAACCTATAGGCAAAAAGAAAGCCCAAAGTAATGAGAATTTTGTTGCGTAGCGATTTATTCATTATTTTTGTCCGCTAGACTTTACATTCTCGTCTTTGATCTTGCTAGCGAGCGCTTTTGCGCCTACGCCGATCAGCTTGATCTTTTTAACGGAATTTGAAATTTTATGAACGGATTTGATGCTTTCGATCGTAATCTCACTAAGATCTTTGATAGCTTCGATTTTATCGACATTGATCACGTAAGGCTTTTCAAATTTAGAAGTAAAACCTACCTTCGGAAGCCTTCGTTGAATCGGCTGCTGACCGCCCTCGAAGCCTCTTTTTTCATGAGAGCCGGTACGCGCAGTCTGGCCCTTACCGCCGCGACCCGCAGTTTTACCTAGGCCACTTCCTTGACCACGACCCAAGCGCTTAGTAGCGTGAGTCGAGCCTGGGGCTTTTTTAAGATTTTCTAATCCCATCTTTTATCCTTGTTAGTGTTTTAACATACTAAGAGCTTTCATCGTAGCTCTTACGACATTTGAGGAGTTGTTTGAACCTAGCGATTTGGTGAGGATATCTTTAACACCCGCAAGCTCTAAAACCGGGCGGACTGAACCGCCTGCGATAACGCCAGTACCTTCGCTCGCTGGCTTAAGTAAAATTTTGCTCGCATTGTATTTAACTTCAATATCGTGAGTGATGGTAGAACCATTTAAATTTACCTTGATAATATTTTTAAACGCATCGTCTACCGCTTTTTTAATCGCATCGGGAACCTCTTTGGACTTACCAAAGCCAAAGCCTACCAAGCCATTTCTATTGCCTACTACGATAAGAGCCGTAAACCTAAACCTTCTACCGCCTTTAACGACCTTCGTAACCCTACCGATATTGACGATTACCTCTTCGAATTCTTCTCTATTATACTTTTCCACAATCATTCCTTTGGGTTATAGTTTGATGCCGTTTTGGCGTAGCGACTCGGCAAAGCTTGCGATTACGCCGTGATACAAATAGCCATTGCGATCGAAAATCGCTTCAGAAATGCCTTTATCTTTTAGCTTGGAGGCTAAATCTTTAGCTAAGCTAGCCGCACCCTCTTTGTTTGCCTTTAAATTTAAAACCTTACCGCTGCTGGCACACAAAGTCGCGCTCGCCGCGTCGTCGATAGCCTGAGCGTAAACTGTCCTATTGGATTTGAAAATAGAAATTCTAGGGCAAGATGCGACGCCTGAAATTTTAGCGCGAATTCTTCTTTTTCTCTTGATTCGTAAAGAGATCTTTCTTTTTAATACGTTCTGTGTCATTTCTCAACCCTTATTTCTTAGCTGTTTTTCCGGCTTTGCGGATGATATGCTCTTCAAGATACTTGATGCCTTTACCCTTATACGGCTCAGGCGGTCTGAATCCTCTGATCTCGGCTGCTACTTGACCTACTTGCTGCTTGTCGTCGCCTTTGATGGTTACGACGTTTTTATCTACGGAAATTTCAATCCCCTTTGGAGATTCAAAATTTATCGGATGCGAAAAACCTAAATTTAGCTCAAGCACCTTGCCCTTCATCGCAGCTCTATAGCCGACGCCGTTGATTTCAAGCTGCTTTGAAAAGCCCTCTGTAAGACCGAGAACGATATTGTTAGCTAAAGCGCGGTATGTTCCCCAATACGCCCTGCTCTGTCTATCCTCGCCCTTAGGTGAGAATTCTATCTTTCCGTCTTCGATTTTTACATCGACATGACCTTTTAAATCAAGCTCTTTTTCGTTATTTGATTTTTTAAATTTTAACGACGAGCCGTCGATTTTGACCTCTAAGCCGTTTGGAATAGAGATCGGTTTTTTACCAATTCTTGACATAATTTTCCTTTTTATTTGTCTAGGGTATGTCTACTTTTACGAATGGATACCACAATGCCATAAAAAGTAGAAACTTCTTACCAGATCGTGCAAAGCACTTCGCCGCCGACGCCCGCTTTGTGCGCGTCGATACCGCTCATAACGCCTTTGCTTGTGCTAACGACGACGGTTCCATAGCCGTTCTTGAAGCGCTTGATCTCGTCTTTGCCCTGATATACGCGGCGACCCGGAGTTGAAATTCTTTTAACTTCGTTTATCACGCTCCTACCCTTTTCGTCGTATTTAAGCACCACGTTGATGATCTTTTTATTGTTTTCCTCTACTACGTTGTAGCTCTCGATATAGCCCTTCTCGGCTAAAATTTTAAGCATAGCCTCGACTACGTTTGAGTGAAAAAGCTTAGTCGTATCTAGCCTTCGCATCGCAGCATTTCTGATGCGAGTTAGTCCATCTGAAATAAGATCGTTAATCATCTCTTCTCCTTACCAGCTTGCTTTTTTTAGACCCGGGATCAAGCCCTCATTTGCCATCTTGCGAAGGCAAACGCGACAAATTCCAAAATCCTTATAAACGGAGTGCGGACGACCGCAAATTTGACATCTGGTATATGCGCGAGTGCTAAATTTAGCGGGGCGTTTCGCCTTGGCTACCATTGATTTTTTTGCCATATCATTTTCCTTTTGCAAAAGGCATGCCGAATAACTCTAGCAATTTAAATGCCTCTTTATCGTTATTTGTAGTCGTTACGACGGTTATATTCATACCGTGAGTTCTTAAAATTTGATCGTATTCGACCTCAGGGAACATCAGCTGCTCTTGCAAGCCGAAGTTGTAATTGCCGCGTCCGTCAAAGCCCGCTCTAGGTAGTCCTCGGAAATCCTTAACCCTAGGAAGCGCGATAGAGATCAGTTTGTCTAGGAAGGCAAACATCTGCTCTTTTCGTAACGTAACCATTATGCCTACTGGAAAACCTTCGCGTACTTTAAAGCCGGCGACCGATTTTTTTGCATTAACGATAAGCGCTTTTTGGCCTGCGATCAGCGAGATAGTATCGGCCATATTTTGAAGCACCTTTTGATCTTTGCTCGATTCGCCAGTTCCTACGCTGATAACGATCTTTTCAAGCGCCGGGATAAGCATAGGATTTTTTATATCAAATTCTTTCTGCAAAGCAGCTCTGATGGAATTTACATATTTATCTTTTAGTCTGCTCATAATCAACCCTCTACCAACGCAACGTTTGAAATATCCATAGGCATCTCTTTGCTCGTAAAGCCGCCTTGCGGATTTTGCTCGGTTGGTTTGATAGCCTTTTTAGCCATTTTACAACCCTCGACGATAACTTGAGCCTTTTTAGGAAACACTGCCTTGACGGTGCCTGTTTTGCCCTTATCGTCACCTGCGATGATCTTTACTTGATCGCCTTTTTTAATCTTAAATTTTACTGCCATTATAAAACCTCCGGAGCCAGCGAAACGATCTTCATAAAACCGCCGTATCTGACCTCTCTACCGATAGGACCGAAAATACGAGTGCCGATCGGCTCTTTTTTTGAATCCAAAATAACGGCTGCGTTCTCATCGAATCTAATTAGCGAGCCGTTGCCTCTGTGCAACTCTTTAGTCGTACGAACGACTACGGCTTTTACTACTTGACCGCGCTTAATCTTGCCGTTAGGGAGCGCTTTTTTTACAGAGCAAACGATAATATCGCCGATTGTGGCGTATCTTCTTTTGCTGCCGCCCAAAACTTTAATACACATAAGTTCTTTTGCGCCGCTATTATCAGCTACCGCAAGTCTGGTAAAACTCTGTATCATTATTCAACTCCTGTTTTCAAAACCGCTTTTAAGCGAAACGATTTTCTAGCGCTTAGCGGTCTGCACTCGATCGCAGATATGGTATCGCCGATCTTTACGACGTTGTTCTCATCGTGGATCAGATATTTTTTAAATCTTTTTACGATCTTTCTATATCTAGGGTGCATAACCCTTCGCTCTACCAAAACGGTAGCTGTTTTATCGCCCGCCTTCTTTACGACTACGCCTTGAATTTCTCTTTTAAATGCCATAACCTATCCTTATTTAGCTTTAATAGCGGTGTTGATTCTAGCGATATCTTTTTTGATAGCGCGAATCTCGTTAGGATTGCTTAGCTGCATAGTTTTTAGCTTTTGTCTAGCCGTAAATAAAAGCAACTTACTTTGTTTCAACATAGAATTTAGCTCAGCTAAATCTTTATCTTTCAAATCAGTATATTTCATTTTCGCTTTCCCTACTTACGATTTTCGTTTTAAAAGGTAGTTTATGAATCGAAAGCATAAGCGCCTCTTTAGCAACCTCTTCGCTAACGCCGGTCATCTCGAAAATGATCCTGCCCGGTTTTATATTCATTACCCACTCTTCTACGCCGCTCTTACCTTTACCCATACGAGTTTGTAGAGGCTTTTTGGTAAGCGGTTTATCTGGGAATACCTTAATCCAAATTTTAGCTTGACGATTCACGAAGCGCGTCATCGCGACACGAGCCGCTTCGATCTGGCGAGAATTTACCCTACCCGCCTCTACCGCTTTGATACCGAAATCGCCGAACGTCAAGGAATTTCCTCTCGTCGCATAGCCGCGATTGCGACCTTTCATCATCTTGCGGTATTTTGTTCTTTTTGGCATCAACATAACTATTTACCTCTTCTTGGTCTGCGTGTTTTTTTAGGCGCATCATCGGTCTTTTCAGCCTGGATGCCTTTTTGTAAAATTTCACCCTTAAAGATCCAAACCTTAATGCCGATATTACCGTAAGTCGTATGCGCTTCGGCAAAGCCGTAATCGATCCTAGCCCTTAGAGTATGAAGCGGAACGCGTCCCTCCAAATACCATTCGGTTCTAGCCATCTCGGCGCCGCCTAAGCGACCTGCGACGCAAATTTTAATTCCCTTTGCACCTGCTTTTTGAGCGCCTTGGATGACCTTTTTCATAGCGCGGCGGAATGCAACGCGGCGCTCTAACTGCATAGCTACGTTTTCCGCAGCCAAAAGCGCGTTCGAGCCTACTTTGCGCTCCTCTTTGATATTGATGGCTATGTCTTTATTGACTAGCTTAACGACTTCGCTTCTTAAATTTTCAACCTCGCCGCCTTTTTTGCCGATGATGATGCCCGGTCTTGCGGCTACGATCGTTACGCGAATTTTCTTAGCCGTTCTTTCGATCAAAATTTGACTAATTCCCGCATAATAAAGCTTAGCTTTTAAAAATTTGCGGATCTTGTAATCCTCGCCGATACTCTCGGAGAGCGTCGCTTTGGAAGGAAACCATCTAGACTCCCAATTTCGATTAATTCCTAATCTTAAACCGATCGGATTTACTTTCTGTCCCATTTACGCTTCCTTCTTACTTGGTTTTGCTACTTCGACGATGATGTGCGAAGTAGGCTTGCGGATACGGCTAGCCGTACCTCTGGCGCGCGGACGAAATCTTTTAAGCACAGGACCCGCATCCACTCGGCAGCTCGTAACTACGACCTCTTCAGGCTCAAAGCCGCCGTTTGCGACCGCACTTGAAATCGCCGTAGCGATATATTTCGCGCCGCGATTAGGCGTAAATTCCAAGGTAGCAAGGGCAAATTCCGCATTCATGCCTTGAATTTGTTTTGCGATAAGTCTTGCTTTTGTCGGCGAAAGGCGAACAAATTTAATAGTTGATTTACTCATATTCTATCCTTACTTGCCGATCTTTTTCTGCACGGAGCCTTTGTGGCCCTTGAAAGTGCGCGTAGGAGCGAACTCGCCTAATTTATAACCGATATGATGCTCGGTGACGTAAACCGGGATAAAATTCTTTCCGTTATGAACGTTAAACGTAAGTCCGATCATCTCAGGCACGATCGTGCTTCGTCTCGACCAAGTCTTGATCGGTTTGTTATCGCTGGCTTTCTTTGCCGCAACGACTTTTTTCATTACGTGATCATCTACGAAAGGACCTTTTTTTAGCGATCTAGCCATTTTTATTTTCCTTTCCTTCTTGAAATTATAAGCTTATCGCTCGCTTTTTTATGGCGAGTTTTATAGCCCTTCGTCGGTTTACCCCACGGAGTTACCGGATGGCGGCCAGAGTTTTTCTTACCCTCGCCACCGCCGTGTGGGTGATCGACTGGATTCATCGCAGAACCTCTGGTTTGAGGACGGATACCTCTGTGGCGATTACGTCCGGCTTTACCGATGACGACGTTTGCCCACTCTTCGTTACCTACTACGCCGATACTAGCCATGCACTCTGCGAGCACTCTTCTCATCTCGCCGCTAGGCAGACGTAAAATGACGTATTTTTCCTCTTTACCCATAAGCTGAGCATAGCCTCCGGCGCTACGCGCCATTTGAGCGCCTTTGCCCGGTTTTAACTCGATATTATGCAAGATAGTTCCCACAGGGATATTTTTCATCTTCATCGCGTTACCAGGTTTAATATCTAATCCGCCCTCGGCAGCGGCTACTATGTCGCCCACTTTAAGATCGTTAGGCTTGATGATGTAGCGCTTCTCACCGTCTGCGTATGAGATCAATGCGATACGGCAGTTGCGATTCGGATCGTATTCGATCGCCTCGACCTTGCCAGCAACGCCGAATTTATTTCGCTTAAAATCGATAATTCTATAAAGTTTAGCAGCTCCTGCTTGTTTATGGCGGCTGGTAATGCGACCATTATTGTTTCTTCCGGCTGCGGCAGGAATTTTAACGAGCAAGCCTCTAACGCTAGCTTTTGCAGTGATATCCTCGCTACTAAGACCGGTCATAAATCTTCTACTTGGAGTATACGGTTTATAAGTTTTAATCGCCATTTTACGCCTCCACGCTTTCTAAGCTTGCGCCCTCAGGTAGTTTGACGTAGAATTTTTTCACATCGTTTCTAACGCCAGTTCTGCCTTTAAATCTTTTTAATTTGCCGTCCTGTCTTAAAGAATTTATCTTTAGCGGAGTAATCCCGAAATAGTTCTTCAAAACGCTCTTTAGTCCGTTTTTCGTAACCGACGGGCTAGTTTGGATAACGACCACGCCATTTTCTTGAAGACCGAGAGATTTTTCCGTATAAAGGATCGTTTTGATATCTGTTATATCTGCCATTTTAGTCCTCTTTCACTATTGATTCAAATGCCGCTTTTTCGAATACGACTGAGCCGTAAACTGCGATTAGGTAAGCATTGACCTCGCTTACATCTATGACATAGCAATTCTTAAGATTTCTATAGGCCAAAAGAGTTTGCGCGTCCAGCTCGTTTTTAACGATTAGCGCATCTCTAACGCCTAATTTCTTAATAAAATTTGCCGCGTCTTTAGTTTTGCCGCTTTTTAGCTCCAAATCATCGAAGATAAAAATTTTACTCTCGTTTGCTTTCTCATTGATAGCAAATTCCAGCGCAAGGCGTTTTTGCTTTTTATTGACCTTCTGCTCGTAATTTCGCTCGTTAGTCGGACCGAATGCGACCGCGCCGCCTACCCAGACGTTAGTTCTGGTTGAGCCCGCACGTGCGCCGCCGCGACCCTTTTGTCGCCATGGTTTTTTGCCGCCGCCGCTAACCTCGGCGCGAGTTTTAGCGTTAGCCGTATTTGCACGAAGCGAAGCAAGGTAAGATTTGACGTACAAATATAGATTGTGCGAATTGACCTCCGAAAATTTCGCAGGAATTTCAATTTCGCTTGCTTTTTCTAGTTTTTCGTTAAGCACGCTTACTTTACTCATTTTACTATCCTTATTCTGCCCATTGCGCCGTTAAATCCAGGAACCGAGCCTTTAAGCACTAAAATTTTGTTCTCGGCGTCGAAGCTCACGACTTCGTTTTTGGCAGTGATCGTTTCGTTTCCAGTGTGTCCCGCCATCCTCATACCAGGCTGAACGCGACCGGGCCACTCGCAGTTGCCGATCGAGCCTGGTCTTCGGTGAAAGCGGCTACCGTGCGCTGCAGGACCGCCCGCAAAGCCATGGCGCTTAATAACTCCTTGATAGCCTTTTCCCTTTGATCTGAAGCTTACTTTGACGATCTTGGCTTCGCTCAAAACATCTAAATTTTGATCGCCAAGCTCGGCATTTTTTAAGCTTAGAGTCGCAAATTTATTAAATTCCTTGCTTAGACTATATTTCTTTTGAATGCCGGCGATAGCTTTGTTATATGCCTTGCCGTCTGCGTAGGCTACGATAGCTTTTTTCTCATCGCATTTCTCATCGCAAACTTCGCAAATTTTGGTATTGATAAGTCGCAGAAGCGTCACGGGCGTGCTGCTCGTGTCGATCGTCATACTCATACCTATTTTTTCTACGATATATTCCATTGTTTTACCCCTTATTTGCCCATCGCATGAACTTCGACGTTGACTTCCGGAGCCAAATCAAGCTTAGTTAGCGAATCAACCGTATCTGGCGTAGCCGCTACGATATCTAGCATACGAGCGTGAATTTTCATCTCAAACTGCTCTCTGGAGTCTTTATTTACGTGCGGAGATCTTAAAACGGTGTAGCGTTTAATCTTCGTAGGCATCGGCACGGGACCTCTGACGTCCGCACCTGTTCTTTTTACGGCTTCAACGATAGCCGAAACTGTGCGATCTAAAACTCGATGGTCATAAGCCTTGAGTTTTAACCTAATTTTTTGCATCACTTTTCCTTAATAAAGAACTTGTCGCAACGCGCGACCCTTTGTTTCAAACAAAAGACGCACATTATATAAAAGCGCTCCGGTTTTGTCAAGAAAATAGCCAAATTTTATGGAAATATTTCCTTTTAATAAGGAAAAATATATAGAATTTCGAAAATTTTTTAGAGTGTCGGAAATTTTCAATACAAAAATTTTAGATAAATTTGAAATAGATATAAAAATTTCATAGGATTTTTCAGATTTATTTCCTTTTAATAAGGAAAATTTTAAAATACTCGCCATGAATGATCTAAAATTTTTTTACGAAAATCCGCCGGAATTTGCGGGCTTTATCCCGCGCAAAAGAGGTATCGGCTCTGCCAAAACCATAATCTACGGAGTGCTAAATTCCGGCAAAAGCGCCGTGCTGAAAAATGAAATTTCGGAACTTAAAAAAGATGAAATTTTGTACCTAAATTTAGCCGATCTACGCCTTGAGGGGGCAGTAGCGAATGATGGAATTTTTGTGGCTAGAAATAGTGCGGGCAATACAAAGGCTAGCGCAGCAAATGAATATGAAATAAGTAGAGAAGCTACGTTAGACGCGGAAATTTCGGATACGGGCGAATTTTACTGCGCCGCCATAAAAAATACAGATACAAAAAATGAAAGCGCAAACGGCTTAAACAACGCAAAAAATGCGGAGTCGGGCGGCATAAAAAACAGGAGCGAGAATTTCTTTCGCGAGATCAAGAAGTTTTTGGCGGTCAACGAGCAAATTTCATCGCTTTTTTTAGATAATTTTAGTAGCGCCGATTTTGAAATTTCATCGCTCCAAAGCTTCGCCGAGGGGCTAAATTTAAAGCGCTTCATCATCTCTACTCGCGATAGAGAGTTGATACTGCCGGGCTTTGAACGGCTTGAGCTTTTGCCGCTTTCGTTTGAGGAATTTATCGCCTTCGATAAGCGCCACAACGAGATAAACTCGATGATTTCGGCATTTTTGGCTCAAGGCGGTAGCGCAAAAAATCCCTTCATAGCGCCTGCCGAAATTTTAGAATTCGAGCAGATACTGCTTGCGGCAAACTTTAGCCGCACGGAAATTTTAATCCTCAAAGAGTGCTTAAGCTTCGTACACGCCGCATTTAGCGCAAATAAAATTTACACCGCGCTAAAGCCGCGCATTAAGATCTCTAAAGACGCCGTATACGGCACTATCGCCAAGCTTGAGCGAGAAAATTTCATCAGATTTTTAAGCAAGGCGGGCGAGCCTGCGCGCGCAAAAAAGCTATATTTTTCGCATTTTAATATGCGCGAAATTTTAACGAGTAAAAAGGACTTCTCGAAAAAATTTGCCAACGTCCTTTTCTGCGAGCTTTTGGGGTTAAATACGCCGATTTTTTACACAAAAGAGCTGGATTTTTACCTGCCTGCTCTAAAGATGGGGGTTCTCGTCATCCCATTCAGCGACGCGGACATTATCTTTTTAAAATTCCGCAAAATTTTAGGCGTGCTCAAGAAGCTCGGTATCACGAGCCTAAAAGTCGTTTCTATGGCAAACTCCGGCAGGCTCGAGATTGAGGGCATCCGCTGCGACGTCATACCCTTTCACGAATTCGCGCTTAGCTTCTGATTTATTGACATCTCATATCATAAAAATATAAATTTTATGATATAATTTTGGCAAACCCATATCAATTACGCAAGGAAAAGCCGATGATCAAATTAAAAGACAAACTCATTTATGAAACGCTAAAACTGGTCGAATCACAAGGTAAAGGGGGACTTTTATGTCGCAATAAGCAAAGCGATGCGGAGTTTATGAGTCCCGTAAACGAATTCGCAGCTGCGAGTGGGCGCAACTACACCTCGGTCAAATCGACTCTTGATATAATTCATAAAAACTGGGGCTATCTGCAGCGCGAAAGCATTAAGGACACGGGGCTTGATGCGGGCAAGGCGTCGAAGATTTTCATCTACCGCCTATGCGAGGCAGGGCGAAGCTTTATTGAAAAATACGAAAAAACGCTCGTTCAAAACGCCGACAAATAGTTCAAAATTAAAAATTTTAAGCGCCAATTAGATAGAATTCTTTAATTTCACGTAGAGCGACAGAATTTCATTTTTTATGCGACTCGCCTTAAAAAAGGAGATGAAAATGCTGGATTTTATAGTAAAAATGTTCGCATGGAAAGCTGAGTGGGAAGTAAAAAAGGAATATGACAAAGAATTTGGTGATCTATCCTCCATGCGCTCAATCTTGCGCTTTATAATACTTCTTATCATACTTAGTATTTTGATTAAATTTCAATTAAGCGTATGAAAGATACATTTTTAGATATTGCGCTCGTTTTATTTGGCATCGTCATGCTTGTCGCGATACGACAAAAATCTTTATTAAAATTTACAATCTTCGTCGTGATTTTAGCGCTCGCCAGAGAGTTAATCATCAGGCTTTATACCTAGTTTCGACGAAACCGACGCGGATGGAATTTAAAATTTAAACGACAAAATGACGGCGCGGCGAAATTCGGCGGGCGCAAATTTTAAATTTTGCCGTAACCACACTATGCTTTTATCGTCGTTAGCGAATTCTACCACGCTTCAAGAATTACCGTATCGATAAATCTAGCTTTTATCGTCAATGACAGATTTTACCCGCGGCGATGATTTGCGCTTGACGTCGCGCTTTCTGCTATCAGTGGCGGATTTCGCTCGTGCTAACACGGCGGATTTTTTGCGGTGGCAGCAAAAATTATAAACCAAATGAGCGGGTTAGAGCGTAAATTTTATAACGCTAAATTCCGCAGAAGCCCAAATTAATGCGATACAAATGTGAAATTCAAGCAAAAATTTTAAATTTAGTAGCAAAATTCCGCACGCTGAAATCTTAAAATTTTATTTCATAAAATTCCGAGATTTAGGAATTAAATTTTGCAGTGAAGCGACAAATTTTACCTCAAAATTAAAATTATCACGCAAACCATCCCCGAAAATTCTAAAATTTCATCATCATAAAATTTTAAAATTCCAATGCCATATTGTGAATTTATTATTTTATAAAACGGAGCGAAAAGCGAAATTTTGTATAAATTACACTCAAAAATTTTACGGATTCTCGCGCAAACCGGCTCGAAATTCCGCCTTGTCTACTCCACGTATCCGATAAATTCGCCATCGAAAGTATGCCTAACGTCGCCGCGAAAGTAAATTTTACCTCCATCTCCTAAGCGCAAATTTAGCGTTTCGCCGCTTGCAGGTATCACGCGGATGTCGGGAGCTAGCCCCATATTTTCGACGCCTGCGATGAAGCATGCCGCCATCCCTGTACCGCATGCGAGAGTTTCTGCCTCTACGCCGCGCTCAAAGGTGCGCACTTTTAAAATTTTGCTTGCGAGGCGACTTTGAACTAACGCATAATTAACGTTAGCGTTATACTTTTCGCGCAGATCGCGGGCTAGTGCGGCGTCGAACTCATTTAAATCTCTAACAAAAGTTACCAAATGCGGCACTCCTGTGTTATAAAAATACCACGTTAACCCTGCTTCTTCAAAGCTCTCGCCAAGGCGTTTAGGACGAGTTAACATTACCTCGACGTTAGCTACTAACGCGTGAGCGTTAGGACGCAGATTGAAAATCTCACCGAAGCTTACATTGCGTAGCTCGCCGCGCATACTCTCGCTCAAATTTCCGCCGAAAATACCGAAAATTTCGCCGCTAATTACACCTGCGCCGCTTAGGAATTTCATACTCTGCGCGGCCAAAAAATTCTCATACGCATACATGCATACCGCTCGCGAGCCGTTGCCGCACATATCGGCGCTACTGCCGTCGCTATTGTAAAATTCCCACTCAAAGTTTATCCCCTCGATACCGTTAAATTTCGGCAACACGACGATGAGCCCGTCGGCGCCTACTCCATCGCGCCTGTCGCATAGCTCGCGCGCTAGCTTGGATCTATCCGCCTTAACTGAATCCGTAAATATTACAAAATCATTTCCGCTCGCATTATATTTTGAAATTTTCATCATCTACCTCGCAAATTTTTAAAATTACTAACGTTCACTAACGCTTTATTAAAATTTTACTTATATCTAAATTTAAGCGTATCGCTTATTCCTAGGCTTTACTAAGGCTCAATTTACTAACGTGTCTTCTTTCGTAAGCCCATTTTGTTACGCGCCTTTCGCAATGGATGTTAGAACCTACCTCATAGTTTTTAAATGCTCGCAAGCATCAAATCTTCCGAGCTTACAAGCCTTTTCATAAAACTCGCGCGCCTTCTTTTTATCTTTCGCTACGCCCCAGCCCTTTTCGTATTGATATGCTAAATTTGAGCAGGCTAGCGGTTCGTCGCTTTTTTCGCACGCCTCGCTAAAATACTTCGCAGCAAGCGCGTGATCCTTTTGCCCGCCGTCGCCCTTAAAATACGTAACGCCCAAATTTACGCACGAATCCGCGTGTCCTTGCTCGCAAGCCCTCGTAAAAAATGTCCTAGCCCTGTCCGCGTCCTTTTTAACGCCTTCGCCGAGAGCGTAGCTAAGCCCTAGGTTATGGCACGCCTCGACCTGCCCCATCTTGCAAGCCTTGATCAAAAGCTCGATCGCCTTTTTCGTGTCTGGATAGACGCCGAGCCCCTTTTTATAGTTGTATGCAAGGCTCGCGCACCCCTCGCTGCTGTTTTTCTTGCAAGCATCGCTAAAAAGCTCATTCGCTCTTTTGCGATCCTGCGCCACCCCCTGCCCGTCGTTGTATAGTAGTCCCAAATAGACGCAGCCCTTCTGCTCGCCGAGCTTGCACGCCCTGTCGTAATAGCGTGCGGCCTGCCTGAAGCTTCTATTTGAGTCGTATGCATAGCCCAAATTTGCGCAGTCTAGCGCGTTTTCCTCGCCGCCGGTGTCGCAGTTGCGCTGTAGCTCATTTATCACGCGGTTTAGTTTTTTACAATCCATCTCGCTCCCCGCGGCGCAGCCCTTCCTTAGATCGTCGATCTCCGCCGCAGCGCCCGTCGCAAACAGCGCGGAGAGCAAAACCGCTCGCGCCGCAAATTTCAACCGCTCTTTAAGCGGTGCGCTTTTAAATTTTTGAAATTTAGCGCCGCTTTGGGCGCGACTGCTGATTCTCATTGTTTTATCCTTTATTTTAAAATTCATCTTAATTCGCGTAGAAATTTTACGAGCTCTTGCGCAAAGGGCTAAATTTTATCTTTTAGCTCTTTTAAAAATCTCTCCACCGCGGCCTCAAGCGCGATAAGATCGCCTCCATTATCTATCACAAAATCCGCCATAGCGCGCTTTTGCTCGATATCCGTTTGCAGTTCCACGCGGTGTTTTGCGGCGGCGCGATCCAGTCTGTTTCGCTTCATCACGCGCGCGATCAGCGTATCTTTAGGCGCATAAACGACCGCTACTTTATCAAAAAACTCATACCTCTTGCCCTCGAAAAAAAGCGGAATATCGACGAAATAGAGCTTTCCTTTCGCCTCCAAAGCCTGCGCCTGCAATAAAATTTCAGCCGTTATCTTTGGATGCAGCAACGCTTCGAGCTTTGCAAGCTCTGCGGGGCTTTTAAACACCAGCTCTCCTAGCTTTTTGCGATCTACCGAGGCGCACGAATTGGTCAAATTTTCCTCATCGCCGCTAGCGTCAAATTCCACATGCGAACTCAAATTTCTAGCCTGCGCGTCCTTTTGCACGACATATTGCGCGCCGAAAATTTCAGCCACCTGCGCAGCGCAGCGATCTAAAACGCGATGCGAAATTTGATCGGCATCGATGATCTCAAATCCGCGCTCGGCAAGTAGCTCGCAAACCGCGCTCTTGCCGCTTCCGATACTGCCAGTGATGACGACGGCGTGTCTAAATTTCAAGGTGAGCCTTTATAGCGTTTTTATTCGATTTTAGCTAAAATCTGCGAAATTATACCATCTTGGAGGATAAAATTTGATAAGCTACAAAGACGCTGGCGTCGATATAGACGCGGGAAATGACTTCGTAGAGGCGATAAAACCATTCGTCAAAGTGACGCAAACTCCGCACGTTTTAGGCGGCATCGGCTCGTTTAGCGGCGCGGTGAGGCTGCCTGCAGGCTACAAAAAACCTGCGATCCTAGGCGCCACCGACGGCGTGGGCACAAAGCTGCGACTCGCGATCGATGCGCGCAAATTTGACGGCGTCGGCCAAGACCTTGTCGCGATGTGCGTAAACGACCTCATCTGCAACTTCGCCGAGCCGCTGTTTTTTCTCGACTATTACGCGACGGCAAAGCTCGAGATCAGCGATGCAAAAGAGGTCGTAAAAAGCATCGCCGAGGGCTGCAAGCTCGCCCGCTGCGCGCTGATCGGCGGCGAGACGGCGGAGATGCCCTCGATGTATGAGAAAGGTGACTTCGACCTTGCAGGCTTTGCCGTGGGCATCGCCGAGGAAGATGAGATCGACCGCTCAAAATTCGTACGTGAGAGCGACGTGCTCATCGCGCTTCCTAGCAGCGGCCTGCACTCAAACGGCTTCTCGCTTGCACGAAAAGTAGTTGCCGAGCTAGGGCTGAAATTTGACGAGAAAATCGGCGGTCGCGCGCTCATCGACGTGCTTTTGGAACCGACCAGGATTTACGTCGGCGACTTTTTAAATTTAAAAGACAAGATCCACGCACTCGCGCACATCACGGGCGGGGGTATCGTGGAAAATCTGCCGCGCGTATTTCCACAGGGGCTGGGCGCGAAGATCGAGCATGCCGCGATCCGCACGCCTGAGATCTTTAAAATCATCGCGCAAAAGGTCGAGCCTGCAGAGATGATGAGGACGTTTAACATGGGCGTAGGTATGATCGTCGTAGCCCCGAAGCAAAACGCGGACTTTGTGCTCGCTAACACCGACGGCTACGTCATCGGCGAGATCGTAAAAGGCAGGGGCGCGCAGCTCGTGTAAATTTTAAGCGGTAAAATTTGCCGTTTTTTGCCAAAGCAGAATTTATGTTTAGACTAAATTTTAAAGCAGGTATTGCGACAGCTTCCAAAAACAGCGCCGAGAATTATTATATGATAGGCCTTGCGGACGACAAGTACGACTATAAGAACTATCTGCTTTTCCAAAGACCGATCAAGCTCGGGCGGTACGAGGACGCAGACGTGCCGCACAACGGCTTATACGCAGAGGCAATGGCGACGTATGCTATAACGGCTGCAAGGCGGTGAAAATCACTAGCGAGCTTATCGTTTTTGAGATCTAAGACAGCGTCATCACCGTGGATATCTGCGGCGTCAAAATTCCCAAGCGCTTCATTCAGTATTGCAAAGAAATTTTCGGCGATCTGCTTAGCATCGAGGGGTAAATTTAAATACGCAGCGGCACGTAAAAATTTACCTGCAACTGCCGTAAATTCTATCTGGAGGATACTACTCCGCGCCCTTTGCGTCCGCTTTTTCGATGAGACTTTTATACTCGTCTTCGCTTAGATGCTCCAGCCACATTACGCTTTTATCCTCCTTTTCAAAGGTTACCGCGATATGCTCGCCGTCTTCTTGCAGTCCGGCTCCGTGCCAGTGTTTGACGCCAGGCGGACAGAGCACTACGTCGCCAGCACGAGCGATTTGTACGACGCCGTCCGCCGTACCGGTGTAAATTTTACCCTGCGTTACGATTAAATTTTGCCCCGCGGGATGCGTGTGCCACGCCGTGCGTACTCCGCGTGGAAAATGCACCAGCGCTGCTCCTGCGTTTGCATAAGGCGTTGCGCCGAAAAGCAGCGTGACTTTCGGCAGCCCGCCTGCAAAAATTTTATCGCTAACCTTGTCATAGACGGCGAGATTTTCCTTTTTAACTAAAACTTGCTTTTCCTGCATCCTTTCTCCTTTGTTTATACTTTTCGCGATGTTTTCCCGTGTGTTTAAATTTAATGCACGCAGTATCGCTACCGTACTTAAAATTTTAAGAAATCTTCATTATGTTGGCTTTAAATTTAATCACAAATTTAAAGCCAAAGTGCAAAAGTCGCCTAAAATTTCGTAAGCCACTCTTTTATCTCTTTTTCGCTTGCTCTCTCGCCGAAGCACTTCCCCGCTAGCCACTCGCCGCTTCCGGCCATTTGGGCTAAATTTTTATCGCTATTTCCGAGCCCCGAGCTATAGACGGTACAAAACGGGATCACCTTTTTACCGCTAAAATCGTTGTTCTTTATAAACTCAAAGATCGGCCACGCCGCATCATACCACCAGATCGGATAACCTACGAAAACGACATCGTAGTTCTCCCAGCCTTCGATTTTGGCGTTAGCTAAAGACACTTTCCTAAGCGACGTATCATCATGCTCGCGGCTAACGCGACTTTTTGGATCGTTGTAGTTTAGATCCGCGTTCGTGTAGGGCTGCACGGGCTTTAGCTCGACTATCTCGGCACCTAAATTTTGTGCTATTAAATTTGCCACTCTGGCCGTATTGCCGCCTGCGGAGAAATAGACTACGAGCGTCTTTTGCGGCTCAAATTTTATATTTCCCGCCGCGCTTTGACCAGCCGCAAAGGAGCACATAGCAAGCGCTCCAGCCATTATTTTGCTTAGTTCTTTCATTTTGCTTTCCTTTCTCTTTCATCTCATCTGTTCTTGCCAAAATTTGACCGCTAAATTTCGAGGCGAAGTGTCATAAGATAAAACGCCGCATAAAAGAGGTCGCTAAATGCTTTTTAGGACTTCCCTTGCGTTTTGCGCCTTTGCTTCGCCTACGCATTCACCTAAAATTTTAAAAATTCTCTCGAATTGCTCGTCTGTGACGCCTAAATTTCTAGCTCCACCCAGGTGCGATTTTAGCTGCATATTGACGTTATTTAGCGCCGCCAGTGTTGAGACGGTGATAATCTCACGTCTAAAAAGCCTAAATTATCCCTGCTAAAAAGATAGCCGAAAAGATAGGTCTTCAGTCCGTGATCGACCGCAGGCGCGTCAAAAAGTACCGTACCAGAATAATCGCTCCCGAAGATGTATTTTTGCGTCTGCTCTCCAAGCACGTAAAAATCGCTGTCCACAGTAACCGGGCTCGCGTCTTTGCCGGCAACGTCCTTTATGCCCGCCGCCTCGCGCTCTTTTACGAGGTCGTTAAAAAGTATGAGCCCGTTTAATCCCATCGGAAAGCCGATATAGGCGCTTTGATGCGACAGCGCCTCTCTGATCTCGCTCACGCTAAGCTCTGCTTTTAGAGCGTTGCAGCGCGCCTTTTAGTTTGTCCGCATCTGCCGCTGCCGCATAAGCAGCCACGCTAACTAGCGCTAGCTGCTTATCACTTAGTGCCCCGCTAAGCTTTGCCGCGTGCGGAAGCTCGTTAAAATTCACCATCGTTTGCTCCTTTGCCGTGTTTAAATTTAAAGCGGCGTGAACTACTGGAATAATCCAAAAATTTCATCTTTGCTCCTTTTTTGGCAAGGCTTGTCTTGCAACTTGCAGACGAGCGCCAAAAAGTAAAAGTCACTCAAAGGCACTCGCAAAGTAGGTCGCTTAACGAAACGTAAAACTATTTATTTCTCATGGGCTTATCAAACGCCGACGCCGTCGCGTCCTTAAAGTCCATCGCCTCTCCTGCGATGCTTCTTGTGTCCTTCATATCCGCCATCACGAGCGCCATTTTTTGCTCGGCGTTTTTAAAGGCGCTCGAGCCCATAAAAAGATACTGTGCAGGCATAGCCTGGCGCGAGATCTCAAACATCACGGGCCCAAAGGTCGTCGGATCACCCGGCTGTTTGCCGTTGTAAGCCTTAAATTTCTCGATAGTAGCGCTTCTAAACTCATCGTAATCTCTGATCGCATTCGCACCGGTTTTAAGGCTATCGCCTAAAAATTCCGTCCTAAAGCCCGTCGGCATGACGTTTATCGCGCGGATACCGAACTGATTTAACTCCAAATTTAGCCCCTCGCTAAGCGCGGAAACGGCAAATTTACTCATACAATAAGGCGTGCTAGCCCCGCTCGTGCGAAAGCCGCCGATCGAGCTTAGATTAAAGATACGAGCGACAACTTTGTCTACGCTACCGCCGTCTTTTATCGCTTGCGGACGCATTAGTTTAAGCGCGGCCTGCGTTAGTAAAAACGGCGCAAAGACGTTTACCTCAAACTGCGTCCTTAAATCAGCCTCGCTTGTCTCCTCGACTATGCAAAAGCCCATATCCGGCGTTATTCACGAGGTTATCGATGCGACCGAATTTTTTCTGCGTCGCCTCCACCAGCGCCTTAAATTTAACTTGCAGATCGCCTTCGAATTTTAACTCGAACGGCAAAGAATTCTCGCTCTCGCCGCCGAATTTCTCATTTAGTTTTTTCATCGTTCTTGACGTGGCGACGACCTTATCGCCTCTACTTAGAGCGTATTTTGCCAGACTCTCTCCAAAGCCGCCCGTAGCGGCTGTGATAAGCCAGATTTGATTTTCCATGTTTTTCTCCTTTATTAAATTTTCTTTCGCGTTTAAATTTACGCTAGCTAATATCGCGTTTTATAAATTCTCGTCTCTTAATTGCCGTCTTTTGGCCAATTACGGATCGCCGTAATCGAAAAATAGGCTTGTTTTTATTGTTTTGGGGTATTATCCTTCATCCAGTTTACGAGCCACTTTACCCTGTCGTCGTCTCTGTGGTCGAAAAATAGCGTCTTATCGGTATCAAGTGCAGCGATAGCAGCCATATCATCAGGCGCAAGCGTAAAATCAAAAATGTCGAAATTTTGCCTCATTCGCTCGATTTTAACGCTTTTTGGAATGACGACGATGCCGCGCTGAATTAACCAGCGCAAAATAACTTGAGCCGAGCTTTTGCCGTATTTTTCACCGATACCGCTTAGTACGGCGTTTTTAAATATATTGTTTTTACCCTCGGCGAAGCTAGCCCACGACTCAAACGCTATGCCGTAGCCATCAAGCACGCACTTTAGCGCTTCACGCTGAAAAAATGGATGACACTCAAGCTGATTTACCGCAGGGATGACGCCGCTGTTTTCGCACAGATCGACGATTCGATCAGCGTAGAAGTTGCTAACGCCGATAGAGCGAACAAGGCCCTCATCGCGCAAACGTTTCATCGCTCGCCACGAGCCATAAATATCGCCATATGGCTGATGAATGAGATAAAGATCAAGATAGTCAAGCCCTAGCTTTTTCATCGACGCATCAAAGGCTTTTAGCGCGCGCTCCTCACCTGCGTCGCCGATCCAAAGCTTAGTAGTGATAAACAGCTCCTCGCGCTTTAGCCCGCCTGCAAGAGCCGTCTTAATTGCTGCGCCAACGCTTTCTTCATTAAAATACGCCTTTGCCGTATCAATGCTGCGGTAACCGACCGAGATCGCATCCTCAACGCATCTTTGCGTCTCTTTCGGATCTACCTGAAATACGCCAAATCCTAAAATCGGCATCTTATTGCCGTCGTTTAAGCTTACAAATTCCATTTTTGCTCCTTATAATTTTAATTTTTAAACTGAAATGATTATAACGGTTTTAAAAAAATGAGGTAGAACGATCCTGCAAAATCATTGCCTATTTCTGCAAATTTCATAAAAATACAAAATTTAGATCAAAATTTGTAGTTGTGGTGGGTCAAAAATGTAAATTTTAGATAAAAGAGGCTTGGAAGATAAAATCAACGAAAGAAACAGAAGGTCTGCTCGCACTAAATTTAAGCGCCCGTTATGGCTAAAACGTGCGCTTTGGGCGGTAGTCCAAACATCCTGGAGTACTCTTCTATTAAACTGCGACGGACTCGCATAACCGACGGCAAATGCAGCCTCTGCGGCATCTAAATTTTGATTTAATAATAGTTTTTTTGCTTCTTCGAGACGGATCTTTTTTTGAAATTGAAGCGGACTAAGCGCCGTGATACGCTTAAAGTTATGATAGAGCGACGATGCGCTAATGCCGAGCTTTCTAGCTAAATTTTCGATATTTATCGCTTCGGCGTAGTTTAATTTTATCTCTTTAGCGGCGCGCGCGATGCGGTTTTCTATGGTTTCTAGCATTGCGTATTGACGCAAGAAATCGCCGTTTTTGCCCTTTAAGAGTATGTATAAAATTTCCTTTATCGCGAGATTGGCTAAAAATTTAGCATCGTTAGGACGGTCTAGCAAACGGATGAATTTAAATACGGCTTCAAGTAGTTCATCGTCTACCGCTCCGATAGCCAACCCGGCAAACTCGCCCTTTTTGCTCTCGGCACCGCCTATACCATCGATCACGCTTAAGATATCTTCTAACTCGAAGTTGATCTTTATAGCTAGATACGGACAACCCTTGATCTTTGCAACGGCGGGGATGTGCGTAGCGGTTAGCAGATAGCGCTGCTCGTCGTACTCGTAAAAAGCATTGCCTACTTTGGCTAGCTTCGAGCCTTTAAAAACCATACAAAGCGCCGGCTCGTAAACGCCGCTTAAAAACTCGGTCGGCACGCTTGCTCGGTAGACAAATAGCTCCTTTATATCGCTTTGTATCTTGCCGTCTGAGCTAAATTTAGCGTCCAAATACTTGCAAATTTCATCTATCTTGCTCATTGTGCCTCCTTGATTTTTTGAATTTTAGCAAAATTTATAAAATAGCAAGCTGCGAATATCCACCGGCCCGCTTTCTCAAATTTAGCAAGCAAATAGGCAAAGTCGGCTAGCCAAATATTTAAAAGAACTCAATCCAAAATGATAAATTCGGACGGTTTAACGACCGTCCGAAAATCAAAAGTCAAAGCAAGAGGCTAAAGCCATAAACCAATTTACTCCATTTAAATTTATCTTGCCAGCTCAAGAATTTTAGCGATATTTTCGCGGCTGTAGAGCTCCGCCATATTCCACGCTTTAGCGTTTGTCGCGGCTACGTCTATAACCTCGTCCAGGATCTTGCCTTCGATACCGAGCTGCGCGAGACTAGTCGGCGTGCCGATCTTATCAAACCACGCCTTAAGCGCCAGGGCACCCTCATCTGCGCTTTTAAGACCGAAAATTTCACGCGCGAAACGCTCAAACGCGCTTAAATTCCTATCCTTATACCACTTCATCCACGCAGGCATTACCACGCTAAGACCGGCTCCGTGCGCGCAGTCCACGACCGCGCTCATCGCATGCTCTATCATATGGTTCGGATAGCCGAAGCCGCCCACGCCCACGTAGGTTAACCCGTTTAGCGCCATCGTCGCAGCCCACGCAAACTCGGCGCGCGCATCGTAATCGCTCGGATCTGCGAGCAGGATTTCAGTCGTGCGGATGACGGTTTTGATGTTAGCTTCGATATAGGCTCGAACGATGTCCGGGTGGACGCTAGCGGTAAAATACCCCTCGATGCTGTGCGCGATGATGTCGCTCGCGCTATATACGAGATACTCGCGGCTGACGGTTGCTTGCAGCTGCGGGTTTATGACCGAGACCTTCGGGTATAGACACGGCGCGCTGATCGGGTATTTTTGCTTGGTCTGCTCCTTAGTCACCACTCCGCCGCAGTTCATCTCCGAGCCCGTCGCGGCAAGGGTGATGATATCAAAAATTTTAAGCGCGACGCTCGGGCTTTTGCCGGTGAAAAAATCCCACACGTCGCCCTCGTAGCAAGCGCCCGCGGCTACGGCTTTCGCCGAGTCCAGCACGCTTCCGCCGCCCACAGCAAGCACGCTATCGGCGCCGAATTCTTTAGCGAGCTTGATCGCTTCATTTACTTTACTTAACACGGGATTTGATTTTATGCCGCCAAGCTGCGTAAATTCTATACCGCTTGCCTTTAAGCTGCTCTCCACGACGCCCATCAGACCGCTCTTTCGTACGCGCTCGCTGCCGTATAGTACGAGAGCTTTTTTCGCGCCCGCTTCCTTCATATACTGCCCGATATGCTCCTCTTTACCCTTGCCAAATTCTATCCTCACGGGGTTGCAAAAACTAAAATTTGTCATCTTTTCTCCTTTAAATAAAGTTGCTAAATTATAGCCTTTTTTAAAATTTTGCGGTAGCACGATACTCCAAATTCATTGCCTAATCGTGCAAATTTAAGTATAACCCGCGTAAATTTAAAGGAGCTTAGATGAACGAAGCAGATAAAATTTTAAAAGATGCCGCAAAGATCACCGGCGAGCTGTATCTCGCCCATAGATACGTTCAGACGCCCATACAAGCGTTTAGCCTCTATCGCCAAACTAACCCTCGGACTTCACGCGACGATCTATAAGCCCAGCGCGTACTTATGCCTGCGCGGCGGCAAAATGGTGGAATTTAGCGGCAAACAGCATCGCTACGATACGCAAAAATTCCTACTTTGCGCAAGCGACTTGCCGATTTTGGGGCGAGTAGAGCACTACCCGTTTCTATCGGTAAGCATTAAATTTCAAAGCGAGGACATTCTTGAAGCGCTAAAGGTGATAGAGAGGCAGAGCCGCGCGGGCAGACTTGAAAGCAGCCTATACTTCGGCGATATGAGCTACGAGATCGCGGACGCCGTTTCTAGGCTCATATCTTTGCTACGGCGAGAGCCTGCGAGCCTAAAGCACCTCGGGCGTTTGGCGATAAAAGAAATTTTATATACGCTGATCTTAAGCGGCGTTGGGGGATTTCTCAGCCGCTTCGTCATGCAGGGCACGGCGGAAAACTCCATCGCGCGCGCAATGAGAGAGATTAAAAGCCGCTTTAAAGAGCCGATCAACATGCGCGAGTTGGCGGCCGAGCTCGGCATTAGTCCGTCGTCGTTTTATCATAATTTCAAAAAAATTACCGCGCTAAGCCCGCTTGATTTTCAAAAGCGCATTAGACTGCAGGAAGCTAGATATATCTTGCAAAACAAAGGTGGCACGGCTTCTCAAGCGGTCTTTGACGTCGGATACCAAAGTCCGTCGCAATTCAGCAGGGAGTACGCGAGGATGTTCGGCATGCTGCCTAAAGCTCACGCGCAGACGCTTCGAGACTAAAAAGCGGACGAAATCAGGCGATCATCGGTTTGGATGGGTTTTGTGAAATTTAAACCGCCTTTGCAGCTTAAATTTAATTGATTTAAACGCAAATTCCACATCTAAAATTATAAAATTTTGATTAAACATTGGCTTCTAAAAAAATACATTAGTGCCGCTAAATTCCAGCGTCATTATATATTATGGATTATAAGTGCTGTGAAATTTTAAAGCTGCGAACGCCCAATATCGGCACGGCGATACCCTCTTCTGTGACCGCGCCCCCGTGCTCGGTCTGCGTAAAATAGGCAAGAACGTCGTCGCCTACAAGTCCATGCTCATCCAGATAGCGCGCTAGTAGTGCAGGCTCGTATAACACGAAGCCGCCCAGCTCGGAGAAAATTCGCCTTTTCATTCGCGCCTTTCTTTGATCGCCGTGCGCGTCGTACGCAGAAATTTTACCGTCCATTTGCCCCCTTTATATTTGTTTTCGCAGCGCCGATGAAATTTTATCACAGTGCCCGCGGCAGGAAAAATTTCATCCTGTGATCGCGCCACAGATGAAATTTGAGCTCCGTTTCGCACTCAAATTTTACAGCCCGCGGTTTTTGCCGTCCATGCCTTGGCATCTGTCTACGAGCCAGCGCCCGTCCTTACGCACGAGCAGAAAGCGGCGCGCAAAGCCATGTTCGTCCTTGGCGTAGATGTAAATTTTATTTTTACTCTCGCATTCGGCGTCCGTTAGCTCGTACCCGCCGTAGGTGCCGCCCTCCATCATCGAAAACGAAATGCCCTCGGGGCGGAAGCCGCTGCGTCTAACGGGCGTGCAGTAGCGCGCAAAGAGCTCGTCGCACCTACGCTGCACCTCGCTGTCGTCTGCGTCATCGATTCGCGATGTGGCAAATTTCTCCCACTCGCTCATCGCCGCGAAAAATTCTAAAAGCGCACTCTGCGCTGCCGCAGCGTCCCGCGGATCAAGCTTCTTTTTGTTCTTTGCGGCGTCTCTTTGCGCCTGTTCGAATTCCGCGATCTGCTCCTTGCTGAAGCGCCCGCCGCCAAGATAAAACTGGATTTTCGTATCCGCCGCGGCTAGCAGCCCCGCAAAGCTCACGTGCGAATTGACCAGGCGCAGCGATTTTAGCTTCGGGATTTGCACGATCGCCTTTAGACCCTCGTCCGTGATGCTAACGTTTTCGATACCGATGTGTTCGAGCTTGGCGTCCCCCGCAAAATATCTAAACCCCTCGCCGCTTATCTTATCGCTATCTTGCAAAAACAGATACGCAAGCTTCGGTAGCGTGGCTAGATGCTGCAGCGCCGCGTCCGTAATCGCCGTAGCTATAAAGCCCATATTTACGAGGCTTTTTACCTCGCAGATGCGGCGCACCATCTCATCG
>NZ_CALKZP010000047.1 GCF_938002845.1 uncultured Campylobacter sp. | reverse complement strand
AAAAGCCCTCGGTGTAGGCCGCCTCGTCGTCTTTGAAGGTCGGATTTAGCTTGCCTTTATCGGCGGCGTCGCTGCGCTGAAAGCTAACGGCGATCACGGGAATTTTGAGTTCCGTCATTTTATCGATGTACTCTTGCGGGATGTAGTTCGTGACGATCACGACGCCCGGCTTTAGCAAAGCACCGCCTCGTAGTTGATGACCTTTAGATCGCCCGGGGTCGGCATGTCTTTTAGGCTCGGCGCTAGGCGGATGTAGTTTTTGCCGAGCGACTTTTCCCACGACTCCTGCACGAGGGCAACCTTATCCAGCGCGTTTAGCTCGTTGAGCGCGTTTAGGCTTTGGTGCTGAAGCACGACTATGCGCTTAACCTGATCAGGCAGCGTAACGTCTCGGCCTAGCTGATCGGTTACGACGTGGTCTGCAAAAAGCGAACTCGCGCACAGCGCAAGGGCTAGCGCGAAAGAGTGAGGCTTACTCATTTTTCTATCCTTTAATTTAGATTATATACTTTTTAATACGCCCGTTCGTGCGTGCTTTATAAGCGATTGCATTTAGAAAATATACTTTAAAATATTATAGATTTTTAATGATAAATTTTAGGTAAAAGATGAAATTTTAAAGTAGGGCGAATTTAAAAATTTTACATCGTGCATATAAATTTCATGTAGAATTTCGCGGTGCGATATGGAATTCGTAAGTAAATTTATGAAATTTTAAATGGCTTGTGCGTAATTTCAGATTGGTTTTTTGATTTATTTTGTAGGCGTCGTCCATAAGGTTTTATTCCAAAGCTCCGCGCCTGAAATTCCTTTAATCCTAATCCAAGCGATAAGCTCTAAAATTTCAGATAAAAAAATCGCTATAAGTATGATACATACCGCTGTTACATTGCTTATTTTCGGAAGATTAACGAATACATTCATAATATTTAGAAGTATCCAATACATAAAATATAATCCTCCACAGAAGTAAAAAATCTTATTTGTAGCAGCTTTGCCTAGTTTATAATACACTAGTATCAACACTACGTAATTAATAGTTTTAAGTACTGGAATTACAACAAGAAAGATATTGCTCCATATGGCAATCAGCATCGCTTCGTTTTGATAACTAAACCCTATATTTTGAGTTGTTCTAATAACAGAATAGAATGTATCTACAAAAGATTCTCTGTGGCTATGAAAGAAGTAATTGAGAGTTTCCGAGCTCGCGATATTTATAGCATACAATAAAAATGCGATAACCATGATAGTCCAAAGCACTCGGGCAATAAAGGTAATTAAATACGTCCTAAAGACCTTACTATCGGAGATATCAGAGATAATTTTGGTTGCCGAGAGTTTAAAAATCATCGAAGCGAAAATTATGACAATAATTACGGCGGCAACGCCTAAAAATTTGCTTATTTCAACGTCATGCCAGAACTCGCAACAAGCCCAAATGATCAGGTAACAGCAAATCGATAAAACGCTAGAGGTTATACCGCGAAATTTTATGGCGTTTAAAGTATCACGCTTCATTTTTTGCCTTTGGATTTTTAAAATTTTATGGCGGATTATACTTGCGGGGTTTGAAATTTAGATAAATTTAGAAACTGCGTATTGCTAAATTTTGAAATTCGCATCGAGCGCAAGAAAAAATTTGCTAAGAGCAATACAAGGGGAGGGCGTAAGTAAAATTTCAATGGAATTAATCTATTTTGCCTAAAAGATTAAATTCTAAAAGAGGGCAAATCAGGAATCTGCGAGTAAGCAGGGCAATTTAGCTTTTGCGCTAGTTAAATTATGAAATTTTTATTTTATCCCGCACAATGTGTCTATATCTAGAACAATTGACTTTAAATTTAAAAGCTAAATGGAACGATAAGTAAGGCAGAATATAAAACCTAATGATAGAAAATTTACATTTAATCTTTTGGGTTCTTTAGACGATATACGATAATTAGTGTTGAAAAGCGCCAAAATCCCCATAGTTTTAGATATTTTATATTGAAAACTATAATTTTCAAGTAAAAATTCAATACGAAATTCACGTATAATTATATGAATAATTTCATGTATTTTTGATTCATTCGGCGCTTATTTGGAAGAACTTTTTATAAATATAGATTTAGCGTGACTTCAAATGAAATCAACAGGACGAGATATGTTTTTGCAAGAATGAAATAGGAGATAAATATCTAAATTGGTCAGAAATAAAATTTTGCTTATAGCAAGGAGTTAAATTTAAAATATGGAAAGTTTTGCGCCCAGAAAACGCTCTCTTCTATTCAATAACCAGGCGCATTAGATACATATCCTCGCCGTCGATTACGCTGATTTCGGAGCTTTTGCAGCGCGGGCAAGAAAAGTCGTTCTGCGCCAAATCTCCGCTAAAACCGCAGTTTTTGCATTTTACGACGATTTCTTGGGTATGGATGATGAGATCCGCATTTTCGCAGACGGTGCCTGCGCGAAAGACTTCGTAGCAGTTTTGCAAATAATGCGCTTCCACGCCGCTTAGTCGCCCTATTTTTACGTGTAGTTCCCTTATCTGCGGACTTTTAGAAATAAATGTATCGTAAGGTGCCTGCGGATTTGCATCAAAGTTTTCAGCAAAATCGCCGTTTTTGTCGTTCGAGTCCGTATCCGCAATACTCGTATTTTTGGTATTCTTAGCGCCTATATCGGTATTTGCGAAATCCGTATTTTCATTGGCGGTATTGGCGATGTTACAGCGATTTTTATCGCCCTGCTCGGCCGCGCCTTTTTTCTTTGCTATTTCGGCGTTTAGCGCCTTTTCACATAGCGCCACAAGATCCGCTACGATCGATAGTTCATGCATTTTTCCCTCTAAATTTTACGGCCGCGCCGTATTTTATACGAAATTTTGTTGTAAATTTAAAAATACGCCTAAAATTTAGGCTTAAATTTGCCAAATTTGCACGCAAATTTAACAAATCCGCGGCAGCAGTTCGCCTTTCGGAAGTTCCAAAAATCGCTGAGAGCCGTAGGCATTTTGCAAAATCACTCGCCCTTTTGCCGCATGCGGAGTTTGAAATTGCTCCGCCCTATTTTCTGATACCGCGCCCGCGTTGCTCGCGCCCGTAAATTCGCCCTGTGCGCTAAGCTTCGGCGTCAAAGTACCCTCAAATTCGCCTCCGCCGCGCCCTACTTCGCGCACCTCACCGATGATTGCGGCATTTGCGTCAAATTCGCGCAGTATCTCAAGCGCCCTATCCGCCTCGGCATCATCTTCTACGATTGCTACGAACGTGCCTTCGTTTGCGAGCTCGTAAGGCTCAAAACCCAGCAGCTCGCACACGCCCACCACTTCGTCACTGATTTTAATATCCTCTTCGCGCACTAAAAATTCAAGCCTGCTAGAGCTTGCAAATTCGTTCAAAACCGCGCTAAGCCCGCCGCGCGTCGCATCTCGCATCGCCTGGATTTTCACGCCTTGCAAGATCAGCTTTTCGACCGCAGCGCAAAGCGGTTTGCAGTCGCTTTGCAGCTCGCTACTTAGCGCGATCTCGTCGCGCGCCGCGAGTATCACCGCCCCGTGCCGCCCGATGTCGCCGCTAAGAAGGATTTTTGCGCCCGCTTTGATGTTTTGTATGCGCGCAGATCGCAAAACACGGCCGATGCCGCTAGTGTTGATGAAAATTTTATCGCATTTGCCGCGCGGCACGACCTTCGTATCTCCGCAAACGATACGAACGCCGCAGCTTCGCGCGGTGCTCGCCATCGAGTCCAGGATGCGTCGCAGCTCGCTTAAGCTAAGCCCCTCCTCGATGATGAGTGCGCAGCTTAAAAACAGCGGCTTGGCGCCCACCATCGCAAGGTCGTTGACGGTGCCGCAAACGGCGATCTTGCCGATGTCGCCGCCGTTAAAAAACAGCGGTGTGACGACGAAACTATCGGTGCTGAAAGCCAGCTCGCCGCCGAAACTAGCCGCCGAATTCAAAGCAGAGTTCGCCGCGCGATCAAAACCCGCCCTGGCGTCTAAATTTAAATCGTCTAAATTTAAATTTAGTATCGCGCTGTCGTTGTTCGCGCGTAAAATTTCATTATCAAACGCCGCAAAGATCGTCTCGTTGATGAGCCTATTCATCTCCTCGCCGCCGCCGCCGTGGCTTAAAAGTATAGTTTCGTTCAAATTTTTCCTTTTCACTCGGTTTTAAATTTATAAGCCCGTATTTTTGCAGCCGAACAAGCCGTGCCGCTACGGTGCCGCGCAAAATTTTAAAGCAAATTTAGTGCAACGATTCCGCTTCGGTTAAAATTTTAAAGTACGACTTGTTTTTAAAATTTACGCTCTGCTAGCCGGATACCGCGCGCAAAATTTTAGCCCGCGTTTTTGATGTCGCCATATTTAAAATACGCCGCGCATGCGCCTTCGCTTGAGACCATGCACGATCCTATCGGGTTTTGCGGCGTGCAGTGCTTGCCGAAGACCTTGCAATCATATGGGCTTTTTTTGCCGCGTAAAATTTCGCCGCAGATACAGGCCTTGCTCTCGGGAGCGCTCTGTACGCTGCAATCAAACTGCACCCTGGCATCCAGCGCCGCGTACTCGGGACGCAACTTCATGCCGCTTTTTGGAATTTCGCCGAGCCCTCGCCACGGAAAATCGCAAATTTCAAAATATTTATCTATCAAATTTTGCGCTTTTTGGTTGCCGCCCTCTTTTACGACGCGCTCATATTCGTTGAAAACCTCGTATGTGCCGGCGTTTTGCTGTTCCACCAAATTTAACACGCCCGCCATTATATCAAGCGGCTCAAACCCGCTTACGGCGATCGGTTTTTTGTAACCTCGCGCGATGCTCTCGTAGACCTTCGCGCCGGTGATCACGCTTACGTGGCTAGGCCCCAAAAACGCGTCTATCTGCACGTCGGCGTCGTCTAAGATCGCTCGCACGGGCGCGGGCACCGTAACGTGGTTGATGTGAAAAAAGAGATTTTTTAGCCCCAAGCTTAGCGCTTTATCGATCAGCACGGCGCTCATCGGCGTCGTCGTCTCAAAGCCGATCGCAAAAAATATCACCGTTTTTTCCGGATTTTCCTGCGCGATCTTTATGCAATCAAGCGGGCTATAAAGCGCTCTGATGTCGTGTCCTTCTCCGCGCAATTTTTGCAAGCTGGTGCGAGAGCCCGGCACGCGCAGCATGTCTGCTAGAGTGCAAAAAATACTCTGCGGCATCGCGGCGAGCTTGATCGCCTCATCGATGCGACTGCGCGGCATCACGCACACCGGACAGCCTGGGCCGTGGATAAATTTTATATTTTTGCCGACCAGGCTCGGAAGGCCGAATTTCATGATCGAGTGCGTGTGTCCGCCGCAAATCTCCATAATGTTTAGCGGCTTTTTGCTTTTAGAAATTATAAGCTTGCTAAGTGCTAAAATCAGCTCTTTATCCCTAAAATCCTTGATTAGATCCATTATTTACCTTAAATTTTACGGGTTTACAAGCCGCTTTAATTCTCTGTGCCCGCTCGCGGCTCTATGCTTTCGTACACGGAGCCCTCTTCCGTCCTCATCTGCTTTGCGATCTGCTCGTAAATTTCGATACTTTCCTTTGCTCGCTGCGTATCGATCTTTTCCATCGCAAAGCCCACGTGAATCAGCACATACTCTCCGACGGTCGCTGGCTCGGGAAGCAGATCCAAGCTCACGCCGCGGCGCACGCCCAGAGTCTCCACGGTCGCGAAATTATTTTCGTCGATCGAGATGATTTTTGAAGGGATTGAAAGACACATTAACGAAATTCCTTCTTGTATTGTAGGAATTTCAGCCATTTCTCCACGCCCTCTCCGCTTTTGCTATCAAGCGCGATGACGTCGGCTTTCGGATTGAGTTTGTGCACTTCGCGCACCACCTCCTCCATATCGAAGTCAAAATGCGGTAGCAGCGCGGTTTTAGTGATTACGACGCAGTCTGCGCGGCGAAATATTACCGGGTATTTTGCGATTTTGTCGCTGCCCTCGGGCACGCTTAGAAGCACTACGTTCAGGTGCGCGCCTACGTCGAATGCCGCAGGGCAGACGAGGTTTCCGACGTTTTCTATGAAAACCAGATCCAAATTTTTAGTATCGATATGATGAAGCCCCTCGTGAACCATAAAGGCGTCCAGATGGCAGGTCTCGCCGGTGCTGATCTGATGGGCCTGCGCGCCCGCTTTTATGATACGATCGGCATCGCGGTTAGTCTCCAGGTCGCCCTCGATGACGCCGATTTTAAATTTGCCGCTTTTAATAGTCGCCTCAAGCAGCGTCGTCTTGCCGCTACCGGGGCTACTCATCAAATTTAAGCATAAAATTTTATCCTCGTCAAAATGAGCTCTGTTGTGAGCGGCCTCCTCGTCGTTGGCGCTTAAAATTTTACTCATCACCTCAATCGTCTTGGCGTCGCTAATAGCCGCATTTGCGTGGATGTGATCGTGCGCGTCGTGCTCATGATCGATCCCCGCCTCGTGCATATGAGCGTGGGAGTGGACGGTGCCGTTCGCGTGGGTGTGGACATGCTCGTGTGAATGAGCGTCATGAGTATGGCCTACTGAACAGCCGCAATCTTTACACATTTTTTATCCTTGGAAAATAAATTTTGCGCGTAAAATACCACGTTTTTGCTTTAAATGGCGTAAATTTGATAAATTTTATATCGAAGCGCGAAATTTTATGAAATTTAACGGGCTTGAAATTTACGTGCTTTAGTTTTATCTAAATTTCATGCGTTGTTTATGAAGGCTGCCGCAAATTTTAAAGCTAGCGAGCAAAGACGCTGCTTCTAAATTTTATCGCCTGCTCGCAGACTGCAAGTCGCACGGCGTAAATTTAGGGCTTGCGCGGCTTTGCAGCGGCTCAAAACAATAAAAAGTCGCCGTAGATAGAAGCGCGAAATTCAGGGCTTGCGAGCTGATTTTACCGGCGCTCTACAATCTCGCGCGTGCTCTACGGCGTGGCGAACATCATCGCGGCAGCCGTTTTCATATCGATTTTACACTAGCTCGGCTTTACAAATACGGCATGAAAGCGCGGCTCCTTATAAAATTTAGTCGCTAGCTGTACCGATCTCGCGCCAGTGCGTAAATTTCAACCCGCGACAAGAGCGCTTTTGATTAAAATTTATAAAATTTGCGCTTTCGTTTGCCGCGTAATGCCGCATAAAATTTAAACAAATTTTATTTGTCGCGCCGCGCAGCCGCGCCGCCCGAATTCGCTACTCGATCGAGAATCGCGATGCACAACTCGCAAAAGTCGTGCCGCAGCTGCGTTTAAATTTAAAGGCGCATAAATTTAGCACGACGCGCTGTTTTTTAAAAACGTGCAAAAGCCCTACGCTTCGGTGATGACCGCATTTACGAGCTTGGAAAATTTCACCCCTTTTAGCGCGCCGATTTTGGCGCTGAGCCGCTCGATTTTTGAAATTTTATCCCGCATCGTGATCTCCTCGAAGCAGTGGCGCTCGTCGATGTGAAAGTGGCTGGTGCTGATGATGGTGACATTTGCGTGGTGCTCGATCTCTACGAGCTGCTCGATCAGATCGCTTTGGTGATGATCGTAAGCGATGCAAAGCACGCCCACGCAGTCATCCTCGCCATCTCCGTGAAGTACGCCCTCGACCATCTTTTCGCGTATGAGATCGCGGATAAACTCGCTACGGCTTAGGTATTGCTTGGCGCGCACCATCTCATCGAGATCCTCAAAAAGCTTCGTCGGCAGCGAAATGCTAAATCTTACGGCGCTTTCTTTTTCCTCTTTTTTCATAGCTCCCCCTATTTCGCGTATTTTGAACGTAATTTTACCGAAATTCCGCTCAAATAGTAAGAATTTCGCGCTAATTTGGCTTATTCTTTAAAATTTAAAGCTCCAAGGCATCGTGCGTATTTTGAAATTTTGCTCGCGATTTCGCGTTATATTTTAGTGCTAGCGCGATGAAATTTTATCGGCGCTATATTGTTTTAAATTCTATCGCATCGCGATTTTGTGTCCAAATTTTAAAGAGGCGGGCGCCAAATAGCGCCTTGGCTTAGGATTTATGCAGTATCTAGCCACGCGCTGCGATGGAATTTTACATCGATCGCCACGGCGGCGCGCCGTGACGCTCAAGCGGCGGCGGAAGCGCATTGTTTAAATTTCAAAATTTAACGTTTCGGATGTGATATCAGGCGACAAGACGTAAATTTTTGCTGATTTTGCGATTTTCGAGAAGCTATCTGCGGCGTATTTATCGCCCGTAGCGTATCGCAAAGTGCGAGCATAGCGCAGAGCTCAATCAAATTTATCGGCGAGATGATACTGATAAAATTTTACCGAGTCGGCTTAGCGCGATAGTCGCGTTTTTTATGGACGAGCTTAGCGCGAAATCTCGCTTAGATACGCCGCGAGCTGCCCGTATGCGATACCGCTGTCGTTGCAAGAAACGGCACGGTTTAGATGAAATTTTACCCCTCGTTCGCGCAGCTTTTCGCACGTGAGATTTAGAAGCGTCGCGTTTTGAAAGACTCCGCCGCTTAGCACGACCTCGAGCCCAAAGCTCTCTGCAAACTCCGCGATGAAGTTTGCCAAGCCGTTTATAAATTTCGTCGCGGCCAAGCGCGGCTCATCGCTCAAAGCCTGCAAAAACGCCTCTTCGTAATCAATCACGTAGCATTCGCCCTCAAGGCTTGGCGCGCAAGCTTCGTTTTGCGGATTATGATCCGCATCGACGACGTTTTTGCTTTCAGAATTTATTAAATTTAGGGCGGATGCTTGCTTTATAGAATTTGCGGCGGCGTTTGCATTCTTTTCACCGCTGCCTGCGATGTTTCGAGCCGCCCGCTCAGGCCAGTCTTTGCTTGCCGCATCGTCCGCGAGCTTTTTAAAATCGCCTCGTAACACGCAGCTGTTTTTGGCGCCGCTATTATTTTGCGCATTCAAACCGCCCTGCTCCGCTTCGCACCCTGTTTTATACCGCAAATAATCGGCGCTGCGCTGCTGCGAAGCGGAATACGGCGCATTTTGGATAAAATTTTCGCCTGCTTTTTTCAGCCTAAATTTATAGCTCTGCTCGCAACCTTCGATATAGAGGTTTTCTAGCCGCATACCAGCCTCGCCGTCGAAGCTTACGGCTCGTAGATCGCAAATAACCGCTGCAAACGCGTCGAATAGCCGCCCTAGCGAGCTTGAGCGGACGGCACGCGGCGCGATTTTTTCCAAATTTGCCACTTCGCTCGCGCTAAATTTTGTCAAAAACTCGCGCGCGGTGCCCTTTGCGTTAAATTTAAACACGAGCGCAAGCGCAAGTTTGTAGATATTTTTGATCGCATTTTCGCCGCCTATAAGCGCGATCTCGTCAAATTTCGCCACGCGACGGTAGCCGCGCGGATCAAAGACCATCACCTCGCCGCCCCAGATCGTGCCGTCCGTACCGTAGCCGGTGCCGTCAAAGCAAAAGCCGAGGTATTTTTTGCCGCTGCTTAGCAGCTCATTTTGCGCCAGATTCGACACCAGATGCGCGAAATGGTGCTGGTAGCGCACCACTGGGTATCCGCGCTGCTCGAAAAATCGCGTATGCGAAAACTGCGGGTGCAGATCCGCGATGACGGCGTCGAATTTCAGCTCGTAGGCGCGCACGAACATATCCAAAAGCGCGAAAAATCGCTCATTCGTGGCGACATTTTTAAGATCGCCGATGTAGGGCGAGATGAAAATTTGCCCGTCTTTATAGATCGCAAACTGATTTTTAAGCTCCGCTCCGAGCGCCAGGAAAGTGCCTTTCGCGTGGAATTTGCTAGGGAAAATTTTTGGATTCATTCCGCGAGATGTTCGCAAAAACAGCGCGCGATTTAAAATTCCGCTCGCTTGATCGTTCGCGCTTTTGAAATTTAACGCTGCGACGCCGTTTTTAAAATTTAATGTTGTGTCCTGGCTGCCTAGGGTCGCGCCTCGCTTACTATTTGAAGTCGCAAAGCGCTCGCTATCCAGGACTGCGATATTATGCATGACTTCGCTTGACGCCGCTACGTCGCTTTTTAAATTTGAAGGTGCGGCGCCAAATTTATCGCTCAATGTTGACGCGCCCTGCTCGCCTTTTGCTTTTTTGAAATTTTTCGCGTTCTCGGGGCTGCGGCGCTTCATATCAATCAATGCCACGCCGTTTTTAAAATTTAAAGATGCACCGTCGCGTTCATCGTTTGATGCCACGACGTTGTGCCCGTCATCCGAGAGCGTGTCACAACTATCTATCGCCGCATCGGCGCTTTCATCGGCTGCCGCCGCATCGCAGATGCTACCTAGTGCGGCGCTTTCTTGCTCGTTTTTTGCTTTTTTGGATAAATTCTGCGAATTTTTTAGCTCGCAAACGGCTACTTGCGAGCTTTGCAGACCTTCACTCGGATCACGCTTCGAGCCTTGCTTGGAATTTGCCCGTTTCAGATCATCGCTTTTCGAGTTTGACGTATTTTCATTCAGCTGCCGCTTTATAATCACGTTCAAATCGGACTTCGTATCGATCGAAGGAAGCGACATAGCATGCGGTGCTTCAAAATCTTGCGCCATATTCTCGCTGTGAGCCTGGGTCTCAAGCGTGTATATATCGTGCGTGTGATCGTTTGCATTCGCGCTTGCAGCTTCTTTTTTAATTTCCTGTAAAAACGTGATACTATCGTCGCTCGGCGTTAAAATTTCGCGGTCGTTATCCAGGTAAAACGAGATGACGCCGCCCAGCTTCGCGCGCAGTTCCTCGCTGCTGAAAATAATGGGCTCGCCGCTAATATTCGCGCTTGTGGCGACGATCGGGCGAGCAAAATATTCAAAAAGCAGTAGATGCACGCCGGTGTTGGCTAGGAAAATGCCGATTTTATTAAGATTTGGCGCCACGCTTGGAGCGATAAAAATCGCACCCGCCTTAAAAATCGCCGAAAAGCTCGCAGGTAAACGCACGAAATTGCCCCTGTTAGCGGAACATGCGCCATGCGCCTCCGCCACACACGCCTGCGCAGAGCATGAGCCTTCCGAATTTATCGTCTGTTCCGGACTCGGCTCGCACGTCGCACGCTGCAAGTCTACTCCATCCTCAACATGTCGCAAACCCTGAATATTCGCCGAATTTTGCGAAATAGACTCGTCCGGCGCAAGCCGAGAATCAGGCTCATTCGCCGCGCATCGCGAGTCTTGGCTATCCACTGCGGGTTGCAAATTTAAATTATTGGTTGTATGTCGTAGCTCTAGCCCACCTTCTGCTTGCAGCGAGCTCAAATTTTTAGCCGCGCACTGCAAATCAGACCCATCGTATGCGCGCTCTAGCTCGTTTGTAGCGCTCTGCAAATCGTCTGCTGCTAGCGTATCGCAGGCGAAATTACGGTGCGTCGTTTTACTGAAAATTTGTGCACTCTGTAATTCGCCCTGCTCCGTGTAATTCTCAGCGCCTTGCGTGCTAAAATTTTGCGCCGAGGAATTGCGTAAATTTTGTAACGCAGAGCCCCGCCCTTGCGCCGAATTCTCTTGCTCGCCAGTAAATTTCGGCGACATAGGATTTTTGCTTTGCGCCTTTAAATTTTGCGTACCGAAATCCGCCGCAAAGCCCGCCTCTGTGCGCCAAACAAACTCACGCTTTTTTAAAATCACGATCGGCTTGACGTTACAGTCTATCAGCGCCTCTTCCTCCGCGCTTAAAATTGCTGCGCGCCCTACTTGCGCTGCATCACGACACATGATTGCAAAAGGCTTGCTCGGGCGTTTTTTGAGCGTTCGCAGCATCCGTACTGTGCGCTCATTCGTCGCATCGCAGACGATGTGAAAGCCGCCCATCCCCTTGATCGCGCCGATCTGCCCGCGCTGCAAAAACTCTGCCGTGCGCGCTACCGCATCCTCGCCGCTTGATAAAATTTCACCGCGCGCGCCGCATAAAAACAGCTGCGGGCCGCAGTGCGGGCAGGAGATCGGCTCGGCGTGATAGCGGCGCGTAAGCGGGTCCGTGTATTCGCCGCGGCAGAACTCGCACATCTCAAACTCCCTCATCGTGGTGTTTGCGCGGTCATACGGCAGCGCGGCGATGATGCTAAGGCGCGGGCCGCAATCGGTGCAGTTGATAAAAGGATAGTGGAAGCGTGGATTTTGCGGGTCGTAAAACTCTTTTTTACACTGATCGCAGATCGCAAAATCGGGCAAAATTGGGTTAAATTTACGCCCCTCCTTGGATTGCGTGATCTTAAAATCAGTAAAATTCTGCGTAAAATCTTGCGTATTTAGATCGGTGCGGATAATTTTATCGATACGACAAAGCGGCGGCGTCTCGCTGTGAAGGCGTTGTTCGAAAATTTTTAAAATTTCTTCTTCGCGCAGATATTGCTCGACACTTTGTGAATCGTGTTTAAAGTCCTGCAAATTCCCCTTCGCGCCTTGCAAGTCGCGCTTAATATTTTGCAAGCCTTGCAACGATTCATTCTGTGATATACCACGCTGCTGCGACGAATTTTGCACGACGGAATTTTGATCCGACGAAGCGGGAAAAATGGAGCCCTGCTCGTTTAGATTGGTCTCGAATAAGTTTGGTAAAAATTTCTCGCTCGCTGTGGCTTGCGAATCGCTCGTCAAATTATGCGGCAAGCTCGGCGTACTCTGCGGCGAGAAGGAGCTCTCGTTTAAATTTGGACTTGCAAAATTTTGTGATGAGTTCGCGGCCTTGTTAGTATCCGACTCGGCAGAATTGAAAGACCGAGCAGCCGATGGCGATATTTTCTGCGCTTGAATTTCGTTAGAATTCGTCTCATCTAAATTTAAAGGGGCGGAATTTTTATCAATCGAGCCTTTTTGCGGCTCGGAAAGGTCTGTGCAAACGATGATTTTAACGCCCTCGCCGTCGTTATAAACTTCGCCTTTTAGCCCCAAATCCACGGCGAGCTTGTAGACGAACGGGCGAAACCCGACCCCCTGCACCGCTCCGAAAACCTCAAATTTAGCCGCTTTCATACACATGCTTTCATAAATTGCGCGCCGCAGGAGCTATTTTGCAAGCAAGTTGCGCTCGCGGCGGGCGGACAAAGCGTTCCGGACGCTGCAAAATGTGCTCTAAATTTAATAAAATTCGTTCCTTCACGCTCGCGCCCCTTGCCGCTTTTTTAAAATTTCGCGCGATCTCATCTGCGTTAAATTTAGCCCGTATGGCGCGGCTATCGGCACTGCAATGCCCGCGCAACTTGCTGTTTTGCGGATAAGGTTTTGAAACTTTGCCGAAAATTCGCATATACACCCGATCTAGCGAGCTTGAAGCGCGAAGCTGTCGCTAAAGCTCGCGTCAAAATTTTTGCAAAGCTTAAGCATTAAATCTGCGAACTTGCGCCCGCTAAACATCGCGCCACCGAAGATCAAAACGTCAAAATCCTCTTTGCGCTCATCCGCCAGATCGCTTAAAAAATAGCCCAAACTATCGAAAAATCCGAACGCAAACAGCTTTTCATTGGCGCCTGCGAGTGCATAGCTCATCGCCGAGCGCAAAATTTTATCCGCTTGCACGCAGCCGCGCTCATCAGTGCAAAAATCGAGTCGCACCCCTTTGCCGCCCGCAAAATCCTCCGCAGCCGCTATCAAAAACGCCGCATCGCGCCCCCAGATAAGCTGTGCGGCGACGCTAAAGATGGTGTGAAATCCCGCGTTTGCACTTTTTAAAATTTCATCGATTTTTGCGACGTTTACGCTAAATTTGGCGCTGAAATTTTCAAGCAGCTTCGCGCCCGTTTCGTCCGCGCAAATTTGCGCCTTAAGCTCGTCGAAGCTGCGCGGCAGATTAAATTTAAGCAGAATTTTTTTAGAGCTTTCGCCGTAAATTGCGATCTCGTCGTCCGTGCCCACGCCCAAAAAGCAGCGCAAAACGCGTTTTTTGGAATCATTCAAAACCCCCTTCTCGCGGCACGTAAGCGCAAAAAGAGCGGAGTTTTTGTCGTTTGA
Organism: uncultured Campylobacter sp.; assembly: GCF_938002845.1. Taxonomy (GTDB): domain Bacteria; phylum Campylobacterota; class Campylobacteria; order Campylobacterales; family Campylobacteraceae; genus Campylobacter_B. The sequence continues at coordinate 64,265 of NZ_CALKZP010000047.1, read as the reverse complement.
GTTTTTCAGATAAGAGCTTGCGGCGTCGCTTAAAAAATCCTCGTTTTGCACGATCAAAAAGCCGTTTTGCAGCGGCGCGACCTTAAAAATTTTATCTTTCTGCGCCGCGCTTTCGCATTTTGCGCTTAAAAAATAGATCCCGTCGCTTGCCAAAGCGCGTCCCAGCGCAAACACGAATATGTCGCCCGCAAGCTTTACGTCAAAAAATTTAGGCGCGTCCTCGTGGTTTTTTCTAAAGATCGCATTGGTTTTTAGGCTTATGAGTGGCTTTTCGAAGGCTGCGAGCGCGATTTTACTCTTTTCGTCGCTCACAAAAATCCCATCCAGCGCGCCCACCCCCGCGGCTATCAAAAAATCGGCGCTAAAATCCACGTCCGCCTTGAGCGTGAAAGTTGCGCCGCCGCGCTTAATCTGCACCTTCTGAGCATGAAATAAGTTTATGCGGCAAAACTCCAGTAAGCGAGCAAAATTCTCCCTGTTTACCGCTTTAAATTTGCCGTCATGAAGTACGCTGGCGCCGCTTATTATTTCGAATTCGTTTTGAGAGGGCTCGGCGTGAGCGAGGTATTCCTTCATCACTCGCGGGGTAAAATTATTAAATTTAGCCGCGCTATGGGCATTTGAAATTTCATCCTCAAAAAATTTGCTTATATCGCCCGAGGAGGTATCTTCAAATGTGCCGTTAAATTTCAGCGCTTTCGCTTCGGCGCTGCCCTCGTCCACCACGCGCACGGAGGATTTTGCCAAAAATATGGAGTTTGGAATCAGCGGCATCGCCTCATCGCTAAATTTTAAAATTTCATCCTCGCCGCCACGCACGAAAAGGCTTATTAAGCTCGCCTCTTTTTTTAGGCAAAACTCAAGTGCGCTTTTGCGAGCATAAAACAGCAAGAAGTGCGCTATGAGCGCGTTTTCATTAAGGTAATTAAACTCATATGCTATTATCATCTCGCCCCCTTTTTGCAAATCGATCCGCGATGTCTTGGGCGCTAAGATTGGCGATTTTTTCATGCGCGAAGCCAAGATCCGATAGGTACTTAAGCGCCGTTTTTTCCATGATTTTTGAGGACTCTAAAATCACGGAACTTAGCTTAAAGCTTGCTTCCTCGATGCGCCGCGGCACGACAGCTAGAATTTTAACGTGAGGCAGATCGCCGCAAAGATCCATCATTTGCAGGGTTTGAAGCATTTCGACCTCGTGTACCGAACCGCTCCAGCTGATCTGCTTAGGCATCGCCTCGTAGTCGAAAAAATACACTTCGCCGCCCTTTGCGCCGTCCGCGTCTATACAATCTACGAGCAAAATTTCATCAAATTCCGCCATCGTAGGCATCAAAAAGCTAGCCAGAGTCCCGCCGTCGATAAATCGGATCTGATCCGTGCTACTGCTCGGCGTGGCTGAATTTACGGCGATAAAGTCCGCATTGATAGAGCTTTGCGCTGCGGAATTTATGATGGAATTTTGCGAAGTAGAATTTAAAGCGAAATTTTGCGCCGTGGAAATTTGTGCGGCGGAATTTCGATCTAAATTTACCGCCGTAGAATTTCGGAGAGAATTCACTGCCGCGGAATTCCGCTCGGAGATAAAATTTTCATTCGCAGAATTTTGCAAGGGGTCGCGCTCTGTGGAATTTTGCGAGGTAGAATTTTGTATTGCAGAGACTTGGGCGGAATTTTGCATGAAATTCTGCGCCGCGAAATCCTCGCCCGCCATAGAATTTCGTGCGGCGGTTTTAGGATAAAATTTATAGTTCTGCGCGAGCGCGCGGACGAAGTGCACGCCTATGCCCTCGTCCGCGTAGATGACGTTGCCGATACCCAGTACCAGCACCCTCAAGCGTGCTCTTCCTTTTTAAATTTATAGCCGCTTACGATCGCATCCATCGCACCGTCCCTGCCCTTAACGGCGTTAAAGACCGCCATATAGACGTGGATCGGCACGAAGATTATGATGATATTCATGCAAAGATGGTGAATCATTCGAACTTCGCTTAGACCGCCCATCGCAGCTTCCAGCGGGCGTAAGAGACCGTATAGCGCGCCGCCTAACCCTTCGTGATAGACGTGAACGTATAGAATCATTCCGGTTAGGCAGATCACGAATAGCACTAGATAAAAGCCCAGATATGATATGAACTGCAATGGGTTATAAACGCCGCGAAGATGCGGGTGCTCGCCCAAAAAGATATAGTATTTGATCTGAGCGATCCAGACGCGCGGGCTAAAAAAATCCTTGATGCTTAAAAGCTCTTTTCTGCTCTTTTTATCGAAGAAGAAAAGATAGGTTTTAAAGATCGCCGCGCCGATCATCGCAAAGCCGAAGATCAGATGCACGAATCTAAATTTAGCCTGCATAAAAAGCACCGGCTCGGGACTCACCTCGGGCGCGGTGAAAACGAAGGCGATGTAATATCCGGTAATCACCAAAATCGTAATGCAAAGCGCGCGCAGCCAGTGCGTGAGCCTAAGACCGATGGAGAACTCGTATTCCGCAAATCTTTTTTTCATCGTTTATCCTTTGCTGGGATCTACCCTATAGCAGCCGAGCTCCGCTCCTTTAGCGTCCATTACGTGCACGGCGCAGGCGATGCAAGGATCGAAAGAGTGGATGCGGCGGATAATCTCTAGCGGCTTGGAAAGATCGGCAAGTTTAAGTCCGATCAAGCAGGATTCGTAAGCACCCATAGCGCCGTCTTTATCCTTCGGAGTGGCGTTCCAAGTAGATGGCACGACCGCCTGCCAGTTTTTGATGACGCCCTTTTCGATCCTGCACCAGTGGCTAAGCGCACCGCGTGGCACATGACCGATATAGCGACCTTTGTATTCTTTGGAGTTATCGATTACATATTTTGCGCAGGTTTCGGTATCGCCGCTTTTTATGTTTGCGATCAAATTTTCTAGTGCGATCAGTCCGTTATCGGCTACGACTTTAGCCTCGATCATACGGCACGCCGTTCGTCCAAGCGTCGAAAACACCGCCTCAAGCGGCAAGCCGGCGTCTTTTAGGAATTGATCCACGACCTTTACGACGCGCTCGTTTTTCTTAGCGTAATTTACCATGATATTTGCAAGCGGTCCTACCTGAAGCGGCTTGCCGTCGTAGCGCGGAGCCTTGATCCAGCTGTACTTGCCCTGGGTATCGAGCACCTTCGTATGCGCTTCTTTGCCGTGCGCGTCGATGCTCTGTCCGTCCTTAAGGCCTGTATAATTCGGCTCCTGCTCGCCGTCGTAAGGATGAAGCGCCGCATCGTTTTTATACCACGCGTGCGTTGCCTCCTCGGTGATCTTGCTCTCATCAAGCTCTAAAACCTTGCTAATATCGCCGTCAAGGATCATGCCGCTTTGAAATAGCCATTCGTTCTTTGAAAGCTGAAATTCTTGATGAGTCCATAAATTTGCCACGCCGATATCGTTTAGCACGCTAGGCTCGTTGCCGTAAGCCTTCGCGGCCATTACGAGATCAGGATAGTAGGCGCGATTTACGAAGTCCGCGACCTCTTTAAATTTAGACATATATTCGCCCAGTCTTGCAGGGCTTAGGATATCCATCACGCAGGTTACGCCGCCTACGGTGAGGCTTTGCGGATGAGGCTGTTTCGCACCGAATATCGCCATCATCTGAGCCGCCGTGCGCTGAATGCGCAAACACTCAAGATAGTGCGAAAGAGCGATTAAATTTTGCTCCGGGCTAAGCTTATATGTTGGATGACCGAAGTAGGCGTTGGCAAAAGGCCCCAAAGCACCTTTCTTAACGAAAGCGCCCACGCGATCTTGCACCTCTTTTAGTTTATCCGCGCCGCACGCATAAGGGGTGTCGCAGTATTTAAACGCCTCTTCGCTTGCTTTTTTAGGATCGGCGCTAAGCGCGCTTACTACATCTACGAAATCAAGCCCGTGGAGTTGATAAAAATGCACCGGATGATCGTGCAAAAATAGCGCATTAGCCATCAGTGTGCGCGTTAGCAAGGCATTTAGCGGCGGAGTGATACCGAGGGCGTTTTCTACCGCGACGATACCCGCTTTGTAGTGCGAGAAGGTGCATACGCCGCAAATTCTTTGCATAAAAAATCCCGCATCGCGCGGATCTCTATTTTTTACTATGGTCTCAAGCCCGCGCCATAAAGTGGAGCTACTATAGGCTTCACGTACGATGTTTTCGTCGTCTACCACGACCTCTATTCTTAAATGTCCCTCTATTCTGGTTATCGGATCTATTACGATTCTTTGCGACATGATTATTCCCCTTTATCTTTCTTAAATGACGCAATCGCCGCGTGTGCCGCTACCGCAACACCCGTGATCGCTAAAATTCCGACACCTATCTTATCTGCGGTAGCATCAGCGCCGAGCCCGCCGAAAACACTTTCATAAAGGCGATCCGCCAAAGGCTCCTCAAAAGGTCCCATATGATCCCAAAAATCAGGTTCCGAGCAGCCTATGCAGCCGTGACCAGCCTGTACCGGCCAGCTAGTGTGGGAGTTGAAGCGCTCGCGCGAGCAGTTATTAAATGTATAAGGGCCCTTGCAGCCTACTTTATAAAGGCAATATCCGTCCTTTGCGCCCGCATCGCCGAAGCTTTCTACAAACTCGCCCGCGTCGAAATGTCCGCGGCGCTCGCACAGATCATGTATTCGCAGCCCGTAAGCCCATTTCGGTCGGTTGTAAACGTCAAGGCTTGGAAGCGTGCCGAAAAGGATGAAATTTAGCACGTTACCTACGATATTTTTTTCGTTAGGTGGACAGCCCGGGATGTTGACGACGGGTTTGCTTATGATTTTGTCCAAACCTACTGCGCCGGTCGGATTCGGAGCCGCGGCTTGGATACCGCCGAAGCTCGAACAGGTGCCGATAGCAAATATCGCCGCAGCGCCCTCGGCAGCATCTTTGCAGTGCTGAGCTCCGCTTTTGCCCTCAGGTCCGACGGTTAGGAAAAATTCATTTTTCCCGCTTGGAATTCCGCCCTCTACCATTAAGATATAGCGCCCCTTATATTTTTCGATCGCGCCCTCTAAATTTTCCTCGGCTTGCCAGCCTGCGGCAGCCATTATCGTCTCGTGGTATTCGAGGCTGATGTAATCGAATATGAGACTGTCGATCGTAGGCGTATCGGTGCGAAGTAAGCTCTCGCTACAGCCCGTGCACTCCGCCATATGAAGCCAGATCACCGGCAAGCGATCCGCAAGCTCCGCCGCTCGCGCCACGCTCGGCGCAAATGCGGCCGGAAGCCCTAGCATCGCGGTCATCGCTCCGCTCCATTTCATAAAATCGCGGCGCGAAAAACCCTTGCTTTTAAGCCTTTCTTGTATGCTTTCCTCCGCTTTTATTCGCGGCAAACGCTCAACGGCATCAAGTCTAGCCGAAATTTGAGCTAAATCAACCATAATGTCCTCCTGAAATTTAGGATATTTTTAAATAGCATTTTATCAAAATTTAGAATTCATGCACCTTAAATTTGATCCGATTTAATTAAAATTTTATATTTATTCGCCGCTTAAAAAGTTTTTGATTTAAAAATAAAATAGTTACGGAGGATTTAAATTCGGACATTTTTAAATTTATAAAATTTAAAAGGCGATTTAAAATTTAGCGCAGCAAATGAAACATTAAAATTTACGAAGCAGTGAAATTTTATCAAGAATTTTATAGTAGCGGAAAGTATTTTAGAATAAAGTAAGCGTAGATCGGATGATTTTGTGAAATACTCGCCAGGCGCACTATGTGTGCGCCACAGCGAAGTATTTTTGCAAAATCATCCGTTAAATTTTAGAAAATTCTAAAAATTTCTCAAAAACTAGCTTACCAATCTCGTTGCATCTTGGATATTGATGTTTAGTCCAAGCTGCTCGTTGCTTAGCCCAAGAGCAAGGCCCACAAGCTGGGATAGGTGGATGATCGGCTTTCTTGCCTTGGAGTTCATCGCTTCTTGGTATCGCTCCTGATAGATATCTAGCTGCATCTGACATAGCGGACAAGGAGTAACTACGACGTCCGCTCCGTGCTCGGCAGCGTCATTTACGATCTCGCTTGACATCTTTTGAACCGATTTTACCGCAGGATAGCTAGCGTGAAAGCCGCAGCAATCAAGGCGTTTTTCAAAAGGTACGATCTGAGCACCAAGTGCGCTAACTACCGCTTCAAAGCTTTTCGGATTGGTCGAGCTTTCTTTTTTAAGCTCGCGCTCCGGTCTTAATGAGTGACAGCCGTAAAATAGAGCTACTTTTAAATTTGTTAACGGCCTCGTGACTTTAGCTTTTAACGTGTCTAAGTTTTGATATAGCACCCAAAGCAGGCTTGTTATCTCGGTACTTCCCTGATACTGCATACCGCCCTCTTTTAAAAAGGTATTGATATAGCTTTTGGCTCCCTTATCCAAAGCTAGCTTTGCTTTAGTTAGAGTTAGCATACAGGTGGAGCAGGTAGTTAGCAGAGGCATATTCATACCCTCGGCTAGCGCGATGTTTCTGGCATTAGCCACTAAGCTTGCCATAGGATCGACGCATTGAGCTTGACTAGCCCCGCAGCAGCTCCAGCCCTTTATCTCGTGAAGTTTAATACCCAGCACCGGAGCGATCGCTTCGAGTGAAATTTTAGATTCCTTTGCGGCTTGACTTAAAACGCAACCCGGGAAAAATGCAAATTCGTTATTCATCCTCTCCTCCTTATTCTATCTCGCCGCTAGCTTGAGCTTTGCGTGCGGCCTCTATCATCTTAACGAGCCCTGCATGTCCCTCGATCTCCTCGCCGCCGAAAGCATGAAGAGGATTCATCTTGCCCGCAGCCATTAAATTTGCCGCTACGTCCATCTTGCCCATATTTGCAAATACGCCTTCGCTTCTTAAAGCAAGCTTGATCTCGTTTAGCCTTCCGCTTCCCTCTACGATGTCTAGCAGGAATGCCTCTGCGTGAGCTGGACCGCTTCCTGCGGTAAGTCCTTTTTTCATCGCTAAGGCGCGAAGTGCGGTGATGTCGCTTTGAGCGCTTATGCCTTTAGGGCAGCGATCGGCGCACTCTTGGCAGTGTACGCATAGCCATAATCCGTTTAGAACCGCAGGCTTTAGATGAGGCATAGCGTCCCTGCTTCTTGAATCAAACGCGGCGCGGTTAGCATGCGTGAAAACAAAGGGCTGCATATAATCGCTCGCGTCCGCTCCAAGTTTATTGCATTCGCTAGCGCAACATCCGCAAAGTATGCAATCCCACTGCTTTTTAATTCGTTCCATCTGCTCCGGGCTTTGCTTACAGCCCTTATCGGCGCTAAATTCTTTCTTAGGCGTAATAGTAGGCTTGATCTTTCTTAAATTCTCGATACTAGGCTCCCAATCCACCACTAGATCCGAAATCACTCGGAAATTATTTAGCGGCGAGATCGTAAAACTATCAGGGTTTTCATACTCCGCAAGCAGAGCTTCCATCTTGGTATCGCAGGCAAGATATGAGTGTCCGTTTACCCTTACGGCACAGGCTCCGCATATCGCCATACGACACGCTGCGGTAAAATTTAAAGTGATGTCTAAATTTTGCTTTATAAACTGCAAAACTCCAAGCAGGGTCTTTCCTTTGATCTGCTCTAAACTAAGCTCGTAGGCTTGCTTATAATTTTTGCTTCCGTCGAAGCGGTCTATAATAAATTTCATTGAGGTTTCCTTCCGTCAAGAGAGAATTCCGTAACGACGACCTCTTTGTAGCCCAAGCTTAGCTCGCCTGCGTCGTTCATCGTCACGATACTGTGCTTTAAGAAATTTTTATCGTCGCGCTTCGGATAGTCCTCTCTGGTATGCGCGCCGCGACTTTCAAGCCTCTTTTGTGCAGCCAAACACGCACAGCGCGCAAGCAGGATCAAATTTCCAAGCTCGACGTAGTCGGTAAATGCGGTATTCATAACCGGATTTGCATCCGCAACATGCAGCTCGTCGTAGCGCGCTTTAATGCCCTCTAAATTTTGCGAAAGCAGATCTAGCTTCTCGCCTGTTCTAAAGATACCCATATTGTCCCAAAGCTGCGCGCCTAGCTCTTCGCGTAACTCATACATCTCGTTTGCCTTGCCCGAGCCGTTTGCGATCTGCTTAAATTTAGCCTGCCATTTTTGCGCGAGTTCGCTCGCTCTTTTGCCGTCACCGAAACTCTCCTGCTTCGCGGCATAATCCGCTGCGCTGAGCCCTGCGAGTTTGCCCGTTACGACTGCATCGGTTAAAGAATTTCCACCCAAGCGGTTTGCTCCGTGGATCGAAATACAAGACGCTTCGCCCGCGGTGTAAAGCCCCGAAATTTTAGTACTCATATCGTCAAATTTAGACACTTCGATGCCGCCCATCGAGTAGTGTGCGGTCGGACGAATCGGAATCGGCTGTTCAATAAGATCGATACCCTCAAACAAAATGGCGGTGTGTCTAATCTTAGGAAGGGCTTTTAAAATTTTATCTTTTCCGAGATGTCTTACGTCAAGTAGCACGTATGCGCCGAGTCCCTCGCCATATCCCCTACCCTCGCGAATCTCGGTTTCGATCGCGCGAGCTACTACATCGCGCGGCGCAAGCTCCATCTTTTCGTGGTAGTTTTTCATAAAGCGCTCGCCTTTGTTGTTGAGCAGATATCCGCCCTCGCCGCGCGCAGCTTCGGTAATGAGCGCGCCGCCGCTTTTGATACCGGTCGGATGAAACTGCACCATCTCCGGATCGCTAAATCCAAGACCCGCGCGCAGTGCCGCCGCGATACCGTCGCCGGTAGCGATATAAGGTACCGAGGTGCGGTTGTAAAACATCCTCGTATATCCGCCCGTTGCGATCACCAAGGCTTTGCAAAGCACCGGATAAAAATCGCCGGTTTGGATATTTCGAAGCACGACGCCCTCGCATCTGCCATCAGGTGCGCTGATCTCAAGCAACTCGTGATCGATTAAAAATTTCACGCCGTTGCTGACCGCATCGTCAAAACAGGCGTGCATCAAGATATGACCCGTCTTATCGGCGGAGTAGTTGCATCGTTTTTTAGACGCGCCGCCCATAAAGCGCTGTGCTACGCCGCCCGGGACGCCGCTTTCTTTGCCATCCACGCCGCCGCTAGCGTTTCTGGAAAACAGCGTGCCGATGTAATCCATCTCGGCAATTGTAGGGCCCGCAAGCTCACAAAATTTAATCGCGGCGTCCTGATCTACGAGATATGCGCCGCCCTTTACGGTGTCGTAGGCGTGGAGTTTATACGAATCGCCGCCACTGAAACTAGTAACGCCGTTGATACCGCCTTCCGCCATACAGGTCGCGTTGCGCGAAGGCATCATCTTCGTAGCCACGACGACGCTGAGATTTGGATTACTCTTTCTTACCGCCACGGCTGCGCGCAAACCCGCGCCTCCCGATCCGATAACGAGTACGTCCACACTAGGAAGGCCGCCTTCGTTGCCGCCGTCTGCGCTTTTACTCTTGTCGGTATCCTCACAGCCGCTAAGGCTAAGCGCGCCGACGCTGATACAGGCCGATTTTAAGAAATCGCGTCTGTTGAAATTTGATTCGCTCATTTTCCTCTCCATTTGAGAAATTCTTAGCTTAAGTTTAAAGTTCTAAACTAAAAGCGTAATTTTAGTTTCATTTTTAACATAAGTCAAATATTATTTAGTGTATCATTTCATAAGAATTAAATTATCAATTGGAGAGGCTAAATGAATTTGCATCGCATGGAGCTAGTATTAAAAGTAGCAGAATTCCGTAGCTTTACTAAGGCTGCCGAGGCACTTAAAATCCCGCAGCCGTCGCTATCGCAGAGCATTTTATCACTGGAACGCGAGCTTGGAACGCAGCTTTTTAACCGCACGAGTAATCCCATTTCGCTTACGCACGCGGGAAAAATTTATGCTAGTAAAGCAAAAGTCATTTTTGACGCCATAAACGACCTAAAAAGCGATATCTCTGAAATAAGCGGCGTAAAAAATGATAAAATTCGCATCGGTTTTTCGCAAAACGGCTATAATCTCCTACCGTCGCTACTGCCGATGTTTTGCAAGAAATTTAAGGATTCGGATCTACAAATCACGCAATTTTCTTCTGCGCTTAGCATTCGTGAAACGCTACTTCAGGGCGATCTTGATGTCGGTATGCTGATACTTCCTATCGATATGAGCGGGCTTGACGGGGTTAAAATTCTAACGCAAAAAACCTATGTCGCTCTAAGCTCCACCCATCCGCTCTCGCTTGAGTTTAAAAACGAATCTGTTCCTAAAATTGACATTTCGCGCTTAAAAGAGGAAAGATTCATCCTGCCTAATCAAAGCCTAAGAAGTGCCGAGCAGATAGATGCGTTCTTTACCGCTGCGGGATTTGTGCCGAAAGTGCTGTGTCGCACGGAGACTTTCGACATCGCCAATGCTATCGTCGCAAGCGGCGCAGGAGCGTGCTTTAGCATACCGCAGATGATAAAAGAGGATAAGGCAAGCAGGATAAAGCTCTTTGACGTAGGCGCGCGCGAGCTTGATAATACGCTGATAATTGCCTATAAAAAAGGCAAACGTCTAAACCATCTAGCGCAGGCGTTTATCAAAACTGCACGTAAAATTTCTAATGAAATTTAAAATTCATAGCTCGCAACGATAAATGAGAGATTGAGTTTTTGCAGCACTTTGCCTCTGCATTAGCTTTTGCATAAAAAATTTTAGAGCAGATTTTGCTCAAGTTTAGGTAAAATTTCAAACTAAGCTTAAATTAGAATTTTGCCAATAGAATTTTTTATTGCTAAAATTTCACTCACAATTTACGACGGAATTTAGAGCGAAATTCTAATTTTTCACTCCATTTAAAATATCCAAATCCTTGTTATACACCTTGGTATCTACTTCAAAAATTCCAAGCAGCGTGTGAAAAAGATTATCGTGCGAAAAAGCGTCGTCCTTATGCGATTTAAGTGCGCTTAGATCGTATCTTTCGCGCATTTTTCCCTCACCTAGCCAAACAATCGCACCGATATGCTTTTGCGCCTCGGGAGCGAAAAGATAGGGCATGCCGTGCAGATAAACGCCGCCCTCGCCGAGGCTCTCGCCGTGATCACTCATATAGATCATCGCCGTTTCGTACGTCTTAGAATATGGTTTTAAAAATTCTACAACCTTGCTTAAAAAATAATCCGTGTATAAAATCGCGTTATCGTAGGCATTTGAAATTTCTTGCTGCGAGCAGTTCTCAAGCTCGTTATCGCGGCAAACGGGGCTAAATTTTTCAAATTCTTTCTTATAGCGCTTAAAATATGCAGGCCCGTGATTGCCCATCTGATGCAGCACGATTAATACATCTTTGCCCGCGTTTTCGGCGATAAATTTATCAAGCCCCGCAAGCATCCCCTCGTCCCTGCACTCTACGTCGCAGATCGGATTATTTTGCGGAATTTTAAAATCCTGATATTTCACGCGCAGCGCCACACCTTTGGAATCGGAATTGTTATCGCGCCACAAAATCGCCATGTCATCAGCGCGGTTTAGTATGTCTAATACGTTTTGCTCCTCCGCAGCCTTTTCGACGCTAAATTCCTCGCGATTTAGCAGCGAAAACATGCACGGCACGCTTTGCGCCGTCGAAGTGCCGCAAGAATGGGTATTGCTTAGGCTTACGACACCCTGCTCTTTGGCTAGTAGCGGATTAGTATCTCGCTCGTAGCCGTTTAGCGAAAATCTATCCGCTCTTGCCGCTTCGCCCACGACTACGACGACGAGCTTTTTTGAGCTTGTAGAATTTTCATCGATATGCGCGTCCGTAGCGATTTGCATCAGAGGCTGTGAGCCCTGCTTTTTAGATTTTGCGGCAAATTTAACGCCGCTGTAGATCCAATATCCGGGATTTGCGTAGCTGCGTAAAATTTTATGCTCTCTGAAAAACGACGCGTAGTATTTGCTAAATCCAAAAAGCAGCGCCGCGATGATTATTATGCAAATGCCCGCTACTTTGAGCTTAGCTAAAATTTCAAATTTAAGCGGACGGTAGCTAACGCGCGAGCGAACAATCAGCACGCAGGGTAAGACGCCCAGCACCAGCACGTAAATCGCCAGTCGCAGACTGAAAAGATCCGCTGATTCGGCAAAGTTCGTTTGGGCTGCGTTACGGATCATCTCCGAATCGATTACGACGTTATAGCTATCCATAAAATATGCCGTAAACGACGAAATAAAAAAGCAGATCATCAAAATCGGCTTGGTTGTATAGCGCGAGCTAAAAATCGTAAAAAATAGCGTCAAAAAAGCGATCAAAGCCGCCGCGTCGCAGACAAGATAGATAAAATTTAGCCCCGAGATTCCGTAGGCATTTATGATATTTTTAAAAAACGAGAAGTTAAAAAACGCCACAAAAGCAAGCGAGCTTAGAAAAATAAGTTTCTGCTGCGACGGATTTTTAAAAAAGCTAGGCACGAAGCGTTCCTTGAGATAAAATTTCAAGTTGGAATTTTACGGCGTTTTGGTAAATACTCGGAAATTCCGCGCTTCGTATCTCACAAATCGCAGCAAAATTTTTGTGAAATTTTAAAATTCCGCGCGTATTCATCTTAGCTTCATCTTGGAATTTTAAAATTGCGCCATCCAAAATAAAATTTGGAAATAAAATCAAAAGGATTAAAGATGAAAAATCTTAAAGCTTTAGGCGCGCTCGCCGCTACATTCGCCCTTGTAGGCGCATTAAACGCAGGAAACTTTAGCGAAAAAGATGCTAAAGTTTCATTCGATCAAGCGATAGGGATCGCACAGCAAAACTTTGGTGACGCGACTATAAAAAGCGTAGAAATCGACGATGAGCACGGAAGGCTCGTCTATGAGATCGAGTCGCATAAAGAAGGTAGCGAAAACGAGATCAAAATCGACGCTCAAAGCGGCGAAATTTTAAAGACTCAAACGCAAAAGAAGCTAAAGCCTAGTAAAATTGATTATTCGCAGGTCAAAATCAGTGCCGCAGACGCTCGCGCCAAAGCACTTAGCGCAAACGCCGGCTGGGATTTTCGCGAGGTTGATTTAAAAAGTAACGGCGGTAAGCCTGCATACGAAGTGAAACTGCGCCAAGGCATGAGCAAAAAAGAGGTGCTAATCGACGCTGCTACGGGCGAGCAGATCTCGCAGCGTCAAAAATAAGCAAAGGCGTGAGATGAAAAATCAAAGCTTAAAGGGTGGAGCAGATAACTCCGCCCAAACTAGTGAGGCTTTGAACGCTATGGATTTTAGCATAAACGAAAACGTTGACTATGGTGCCCAAAATGCAGACGCAGCTAAAAATTTAGATGAAAATGCGCAGGATTTTTCGGCAAATTTAGCAAGCGAAACAAGCGAGCGGAATCTCGCGCCCTGCGAGCAAAATTCTAAAGATTTTTCCAGCGTGGAATGTTGCGAAAATCAAAAAATTTCTGCGGATGCGAAAGATTATAAGGACGAGCGGAATTCTTTGCAGACGCAAGACTTATCAAGTGTACGAAATTTCACTAGCGAGCAAAATTTCGCCGATACACAAAATTTTTCTGATACAAGTAATTTCGCAAGCGCGCGAGATTCTGCCAGCGCAGCAAGCTGCGCGGAGGTTTGTAATTCTTGCAAGCCAGTGCTTTGCAGCCACTGCAAACGCGAAATCGCTAAGCAAAATTTCAAGCTTGGCTGCGTAGGATTTGGGCTTTTTGCGCTAAATATCGCAGCAGGCGCACTAAATTTTTTAGGGCGGTTAGGAAGCGTAGCGGATAAAAAGGCAAGCGAGATTAGAGCTAGGCAAAAGGCGCCTGCGAATTAGCGCAGCTCCCAACGCTACTGAAATTTAGTGGTGCATAAAGCGAGCAGGTTTACACATCCAAGGCGCCGCAAAATTTATACGTTTTTGGCTAAAATGGCGGATTAGAATTAGCAAAATTTTAAAGGAGCACTTTGAGAATTTTACTTGTCGAGGATGAAAAAGATCTAAATCAAATCATCGCAAAATGTCTGAAAAAGGACGGCTACAGCGTAGATTGCGCCTTTTGCGGCAAGGAAGCGCTAGAGTTTTTGGATGTCGCGAAATATGACGCTATCGTGCTTGATGCGATGATGCCCGTGATGGACGGCTTTGAGTTTTTGAAGGCGGCGCGGGCACGCGGACTGGGCACGCCGGTTTTATTTTTAACTGCGCGGGACGCCAAAGAAGATATCATCGCAGGGCTTGATCTGGGCGCAGACGATTATATGGTTAAGCCCTTTGATTTTCGTGAGCTTTTGGCGCGGCTTCGCGCAATTATCAGGCGCAAAAACGCTACTGCGGATAACGAAATTATCATAAGGCAAGTGTGCCTAAATCTAAGCAAAAAATCGGTCGTCTGCGCGGGTGAGGTAGTGGAGCTAACGGGTAAGGAATATAGAATTTTAGAGCTTTTGATGCTAAATCGCGGTGCGATTTTAAGCCGCGAACAAATCGGCGAGAGCATTTGGGATTTTAGCGGCGAAGCAAGCTCAAATGTTATCGATGTTTTAATCAAAAATATCCGCAAAAAGCTAGGCGAGCACGGCGATATAATAGAAACGAAGCGAGGGCTTGGCTATGTCGTGGCAAAATAGCAAGATTTGTATCAAAATTTCGGCGATTGCGAAGCAGATTTTTGTCACTACGGCGCTTTTCATATTAAAATTCGTGCGAAATTTTAAACAGAATTTTACGCATAATTTTGCGTGTTTAAAGAAAAGCCGCAAGAAAAATCCCACGCAAAATATCGAGTTAAACCAGACGCTAAATTCTACTCAAAGCCAGGCGTCAAATTTTAAACGGAATTCCACGCAAAATCCGGCATCAAATTCCGCGCCAAATTTTTCTGTTACAAGCGCAACGCCTGATCTAGCGCAAAATTCTAATAGCGTCCTCGCGCAAAGTCAAGAACAAAATTTCGCGTCTAAAATCACAATACAAAATTTTGCTCAAGTTTTATCTAGAGTATTTACAACCGCTAAGGAGAATTTTAGCTCACGCGCGCTACCTATCAGCCTGCGTGTGACGCTTTATTACAGCGTATTTATTTTGGCACTTGCAGGCGCTATTATCGGCATTTGCGGATATATTTTAGACGAAGTATCAGGAAGCTCCGTCAGCCAAAAAAAGCTTGCCCGTCTAGTGCAAAAAGCCGCGCGCGAGGGAAAATTTAACAGCTTTGATGACGGTGTATTTTTCTACGAGCATGACGGGAAAGGCGGCGTGATCGCAGGGTTTGTGCCTAAAGGCTTCGATCCTGCGTCGCCGCTTTCGCCTCAAGGCGCGCGCGAGGTGGAGCTTGATGACGACGAGTTTTTCTATTACGACGCGCAGATCAAAGGGCGCAGTGCATGGATACGCGGCGTCATCGCAGTTAGCGAGTTTGAGCTTGCGATGAAGCGCGTGATGCTGATAGCTCTTATCCTATCGCCGCTATTTGTAGTGCTAGTCATCTACGGCGGCTACGCGATCATAAAAAGAGCGTTTAAGCCCGTGCGCACTATGTCGTGTACAGCTAGCGAGATCGGAGCTAGCGGCGATTTTACGCGGCGAATAGAACTACCGCGAGGCAAGGATGAGCTAAGCGCGCTCGCAGCTACGTTTAATGAAATGCTAGCATCGCTGCAAAGCGCGTTTGAGCGCGAGCGGCAGCTAAGCGCCGACCTTTCGCATGAGCTGCGTACGCCCGCTGCCGTCATACTGGCTCAAAGCGACTACGCCCTAGCCTACGAGCAAGACGCGAGCGAGGCAAAGGAGAGTCTCGTCGTCATCAACAATCAAGCGCGTAAAATTTCGGCGCTAATAGAGCAGATTTTAGAGCTTGCCCGCTTGCAGCGCGGCGTGTGTTTGGTACCCGCAAGCTTAAGTAAGATCGCAAGCGAGTGCGCGCAAGACTTTCAACTTTTGTGCGCACAAAAAGGGCTAAGTTTTAGCTCGCAGATAGCTAAGGGCGTGCGCGTAAACGGCGATGAGCTGCTTTTGATCAGGCTGATTAACAATCTTTTAAGCAATGCTTTAAAATTTACGCGCAGCAGCGTCGTTTTAGAGCTTTGCGTCAGTGCAGACGCGTGCGAACTTAGCATAAGCGACGATGGAGAGGGCATAGAGCCTGCTTTGCAAAATAAAATTTGGGACAAGCTCTATCAAATCGAGCGTTCCAGAAATCGCGAGCAAAATAGTGGCGCGGGGCTCGGGCTAGCCATCGCCTCGCAAATCGCAAAGATCCATAATGCGCAGATTTCGCTGCGTAGCGAAGTAGGACGCGGAAGCAAATTTAGCGTGGAGTTTAAGAAGGTTTAGGCAGTTTTGTGGGCTTGGTGGCGTAAAGAAATGCTGGGCGGCGAAATTCTTAAAATTTTATCGCCTATTGTTGCTTAAAATTTAACGACTATAGCCGTATATAGGGGCGATGGTGTAATTTTAAAATTAGGCCGGCGTCGCCAATAATATCGGATGATTTTTGCGATAGTCGTGCGCTTTTAAATTTAAATGGGCCAAATTTTAAAATTTAGTTTTACCGCGAAATTCCGCGGCGAATTAATAAGGCAAGGCGCAGCATTTTATCCTTGGGCGAAGTGATAAGGCAAGCGCTTTAGAGCTTAAGTGGGCCGGCGCGGGTAATTTAAGAATTTTGAGGTATGCGGCAAAATAAGCCTTCGCTGAAATTTCACGGCGCAGTATTACAGAATAAACCTTTGCTAAAATTCTAAGACGCCACATTCGGCTCTAGAGAATTTAAATTTAGGAGTATCTAGCGACCGAGTAAAAATTTAAATACGGAGCAAAAAAAAGACGGACTGAGATTTAAGGCCGCCTACATAAGCGAAATTTTGTATTTTTGCCTGCTTCGTCCTCGTAGCTTACGGCGATATAATCAAAGCCGTTTGCCTTAACCTCCTGTTACGCGAGGCAGCCCCGCCGTTTATTAGTATGACCCTACTACCGCGCTCGTCGGTCTCGTAGTCGTAGTGGGTGCTATAGCCAAATTTTACGCGGATCTTGCACAGCGGTAGGTTAAATTTCACTAGCTCGCGACGAGTTACTTTTCCTGCGCCATATTCGTTGTAAGACATCGCGCTTTAGCCGTGCGCAGTGCTATCAAAAAGTAAAATTTCCTCGCCCGTTTTTACGCATTTGATTGCTAGCTTGCATGGTATGAGCTCGTCCTCACAAGTCTGCGGCAATGGACTTTTCTAAATTTTTCGCCCTGCCTAGGATCGTAATCGCCTTGTGCTCGCATATATTTACGCACCTGTAGCAAAGCGTGCACTCATCGCCGAATTGCGCCTTTTTGCAAGCGAGCTTTATGTTACGCATCGGGCAGGGCTTGACGCAAGCCCCGCAGCCGCTGCATCGCGATGGATCGAGGCTCGGCTTGCGCTTAGCAAAGGGGCTTTTGTCCCAAATTTTCATCCAAAGCCGCTGTCCTAAAAACCCTGCGATACGACAAAGCGCGCTCAGCCCCTCTTGCGGCGGACGGCCTGCGCTAAGCGCCTCCACAACGCGTCTGACTTTAGCGTCCGCCTCTTTGATTATGCGCTCGTTTTTCGCTTGCGAGTAGCCAAAAATCGCCACGTCGAGGATGAACGCGGGCATTTTGATATGAGCGCCGCCCGTTATGTTTGCGCCGAATTGTTTTAAAATTCTAGCCGCGCACCCTGCCCCGTCGCCGCTGAAGATCTCCATCGTAGCGAGGATGAATACGTTTTTGCCGCTAAAGCTCGCGCCGTTTCGGTAGAGGAAGTCGCGCACGATACGCGGCAGGTCGCTAAAATAGACGGGATATGCCAAGATAACGTCATTGTGGTGCTTTAAAAGCTCATTGCAAGCCTTGCTCTCGATCGAGACGCAAACGCCGCCAAGATGAGCGATGAGCCTATCCACGCAGTGCTTCGTGTTGCCCGTGGCGCTAAAATAGATCGCTATCATGCCCGCCCCCCAAGCGTACTTTATGTGACGAATTTTAGCGAAATTTAGCGTCGTTGATTGTTAAATAGATGAAATTTTACGCAAAATGCGCATGAAATTTTAAAATTTGATCGTGCACTCATGCCGCTACGGCGTCATAAAAGCGGCGTTTAAATTTAGCTTTTACCTAGTGTGCGCGATACGCACAAAACAGGGCTTACGCAGCGCAGACTCGGGCGACGCCGCAGAGTTTTGGCGCTACAAAATTTAAAACTCCCGCGTTATGAAATTTTAAAATTTTATGATTTGAAATTTTACCGTCGCGCCGCCGCGGGCGGCGAACGCACTCTCGTCCTTAGGCGTTACGACTTGGGCAACAAAGCCTTTTATGCTGTACGCATTTTACTGCTTCACGTACCTAGCCTTGTAAACCGCGACAGACCCTGCCGCCGCTCTACGTAGGATTTACGGATTGTGATGTGTCCTACTTCGCGTGAGTCCTTCGTACATCAAGCGTTTCGGCGCAAAGCATGTATGGCTACTTCGTGCCGAAATTTCGCGGGCGTTAAATTTAAGCCCCGATTGTTTCGCCAGCGATCATTCCAAAAACCATACAATCAAGGATCGCGTAGGTTCCGAGCCTGCTCGCGCCGTGCACGCCGCCGGTTACCTCGCCCGCAGCCCAAAGCCCTGGGATCGGCTCGTGATTAAGGCTTGAGATGACTTGAGCTTTGGTGTTGATCTCAAGTCCGCCCATCGTGTGGTGCACCTTCGGCATCGTGCGGCTTGCGTAAAACGGCGGCTTGGAAACGTCGATGCCGTCCAGCTTATCGACAACCTTGCCAAATTCCGGATCTTTACCGGCTTTGACGTAAGAGTTATAATCCGCGACGGTCTTTAAAAACGGCTCCAGCGGCAGGTTGTAAGCCTTCGCAAGCTCCTCTAGCGTGTCAAATTTCTTCACGACGCCCGCTTCTAAAGGCCTTGATGTATAGACCGGATTACGCGCGGCGACGGCTTGAGAGTCGCAGACGTTTACCGGATAGTTGTCGTTTTTCTCGCTCTCGCCGATAACCTTAAAGCAGGCGTCCGCCTTGATCTTGCGCCCTGCGTGCTCGTCCATAAAGCGTTTGCCGGTCTTTGGATCGACGGTTAGACCGTAGGTGTTGCAGCAGTGGTTGGTGAAATTTACTGCAGCGCCGAAGCCCTTTTCGTCGGGCGAGCAATATGGAAGGAACTGAATCCACGATGTTAGAAGGGTAAAAGCGCCGATTCTATTTGCCGCAAGCATCGCTCCTGCCGAGCTTCCCGGATGGTTGGTACTGTCTATCGTAGGTACTACACGCGGATCTTGGATCTGGCGGTACCATAGATCGCGCCCGTATCCGCCCGAGGCTAGCAAAACGCCGTCTTTGGCTTTGTAACTCTTTTTCTCGCCGCTTTTATTTTCCAAATCGTCGCTAAAGAGCTTTGGATCAAATTTATACTCCTCGCGCGCTTCTACGCCCACGACGCGGCCGCTATCGTCTACGATAAAATCGTCAAATTTCGTGCGGGTCTTGATCGTGACATTGGAATCGTTTTGAAGCTTGTTCATCATCGGCTGGATGTAGCCAGAGCCCGAGCCGTTGGTTGATTGCAAGCTTCTTGCGACGCTGTGGCCGCTTTCAAAGATCAACTTATCGCTAAACTCCGCTCCGCAGCCTACCAAAAGATCCACCGCATCGTTGCTGCGATCAAACATCACGCCTAAAAGATCGGTGTGGTTAAGCCCTAACCCGTCTTTTACGGCATCGGCGATAAAAAGCTCCTTACTATCTTTGATGCCCTGCGCTACTTGAAATTTATTCATCGGAGCAGCCATATTTCCGCCGTTGATGACGGAATTTCCGCCCGCGCGACCCATCTTTTCGAGCACTAGCACCTTTTTACCGCGTCCGCTGGCTTTAATCGCCGCGGCAAGTCCCGCAAAACCGGTGCCGATGATGACGATGTCGTATTCCTCGTCAAATTTGACATCCTTGGCGTTTTGTGCCGCGCACGCGCTACTAGCTCCCAGCGCAAGTGCCCCCGCACCCACTGCGCCAATCTTTAAAAAACTACGTCTTGATACGTCTTGCATTTGCAACTCCTTTAATTAAAAGTGTATATTTAAAAGAAATGATAACTCGAATTTAAAGGTAAGTCAAATAGAATAACGTTATAAATAGATAGTAAAAAGCTATAAAATATGGGCGTTGATATAAAATTTTGAAATTCGGCAGGCGAGCGGAATTGAAATTTTAAAATTTTATCAGGCGTTCGTTTACAAATATCTGTCGAGCATAAAAGAGCTCGGCGCGAAAATCGCAATTAATGCAAAATCCGCGCCGAGCCTTAAAATCGCTAAGCCCTTAGCGAGCGACTTTAAATTTAAGCGTTTGCAGATCGTAGTTATTTACCTGCTCGTATTGCATATCCTCGATAGAGATCGCAGGAAGCGCGCACGAGCCAGCCATAATCACGTTTATCGGAGTATAGATGACGCCGCTGCTATTCTCTCCGTCTCGCGGATCATAATAGAAATAGCCGCTTTTTGGGAAGCGAAGCACTCGGTCATACAGATACTCCGTGTGTTCTAGTGCCACGCTATCTTGCATGCCCTCGACTCTAGTCTGCGCAGCCGAGCCCAGGCGCTCATTGACCGCTTCAAAGCAGCTAGGCATAGCCTCATCGATTACGAAATTATAAAGATAATAATTTGCTCGCCAGCTGATCTTAGAGTAAATTTTCTGCCCTACTTTAAGCTTGTTTAGATCGACTATGTTGCCGCGAGCATCGAGAAACTCGCGATAAATTTCAACCTTCTTATCTCGGTCGTTATCAAACGGTCTATTTATGCTAAGCGGATTGTGTTTGACCGCAGCGCTTTCATATCCAAATCCCAGCACCGTAAAAAACAGCTCGCCGTTGCCGCTCATCGGCGTAAATTCTATCGAGCCGTCTTTAACCGCAAGCTTGGTATCCAGCGGCGAATTAAAATTTTTCGTCTCGCCGTCGTATTTCAAAGCAAAGCTAATATCTTTTTTCGCGTCCTTAAAATACGCATCGAATCCGCGTATTACGCTTGCTCGCTCCTGCGTATTGTTTATATTTTTTAGATCGCGAATGATCGCATCGACCGTGCGAGCCGTGCTATCATCTTTGATGCCAACCTTGCCGAATGCGTAGAGCTTAAAGGCGGCGTCTCTTATGTCGCTGGCAAAGGTCAAGCCCGCTCCGTCTTCGGCGTAATCATAATCCATTTGGTTTATTTTTTCACGCATGAAGTTAAACTCGGTCGTCATATTGTGCTTTTTAAGTATCGCAGCCATAGCAATGCGAGCCATCGGCGAGTTATCATAAAGGCCGTTGTCGTAAATGAAATTTATCTCATCATCATCCAGCTTGCCGTATTGATCTAGCACGAAATCCGCGTATATTCGAAGCGTCGCTTGATCTTCGTAGTCTGATTTTAAGGCGCTAAATATCAGCGATCTTTGCTTATTGCTAAGGAATTTATAGCGCGCGTCAAGCTCTAGTAAAACGTCGCTTGCGTAAATCGAAGCGTAGTAATTAGTAACGCCGTGAGCACTCCAGTAGCCGAAACTGCCGCTAGGTTTGAGACGAGATAAAATTCTACTTGCATACTCGTTTACGCGGTTGGTTAAGGTTTTATTGGAGTCTTTGCGTGCGACATAATCAACCGCTACCATCTTTGAAGTAAGCTGCTCGGTGCAGCCGTAAGGATAGAGATATAGCTCGTCCGCTAGGCTAAAAGCATTAGGCGTAGCGCTGATGTGAGTATAAATTTCTTTATAGCTCGGATCGATTTTGAGCGTTACCGGCTTATCGCCATAGCTTACGTGAAATATCTTTGAGCGCGGGAACTGGCTGATTATGTCAAATTCTACATCGTTGCTAAATTTCTGCCCATTTGCGTCAAGATCAAATTTAATATTTGCATCTGCAATATCAAGCGCGCTCGCGGTGAAGTTCGTATGCTTGACCTCAAGCGGTTTGAGCGTGAAATTTGCCTCACCGCCGCTTATAGCAACCGAAGGAGATGAGCTGATCTTCAAGACCGCCTTTTGTTCTTTATCAGTCGTATTGATGAGCGTAAGCGGCACGGAAATTTCATCGCCGCGCACCATGTAGGTTAG
The DNA here is from genome assembly GCF_938002845.1 of uncultured Campylobacter sp. GTDB lineage: Bacteria > Campylobacterota > Campylobacteria > Campylobacterales > Campylobacteraceae > Campylobacter_B. Next base: position 42,244 of record NZ_CALKZP010000047.1, on the reverse strand, counting down.
ATCGGCGGGCTTTATGATCACGTCGTCTCGGACCTTGGCTTCGACGTTTGCCGAGCCAATCGTAGCCGTCTCTCCGATAGCCATGGCGCTTAGTCGGATCGTTGAGTTGAAATTTTTCGGCATCGCAAGCTCAAATTTCGCCTCGCCGTTTGCATCCGCTTTTGCGATCAGCATTTTGATAAATTTTTTCTGCTTTTTGTTTTCGACCGGGCTTAAATTTCGTTTAGCTTTTGCCATAATGCCGTCGCCGCCGAAGCTTAGCTCTTTAGCAGTAGTTTGATACACGCTAAGATCGTCGTAAATGTCGAAGTATCGCAACGCAAAATACGCGCTAACGTCAAACGCCTTAAATGCATCAAGTTCCTCTTGTGAGACGATATCTAAAATTCCAAGATCGACCGCGTAGAGTATGACTTTGGAATTTGGCTCGCTTTTTACGCTGATCTGCGCGTTTTGCCCATTTTTGTAGCTTTTCTCGGCTAGGATTTGCACGTTAGCCTTGTGCGAGCCCGCATCTAGCGCCATCGGCACGTTTGCATAGGCTCTAAGCGGCATTGCAGCGGGTGTCGCGGCGCGCGCGATTACAGCGTTGATGTGTCCGCCGACGAAATTCTCCGGCACGCTAAGCTCAAATTCCGCGCTACCGCCTTTTATGGATAGAATTTTATAGTCGTAAACCTGCTCGCCTACGAGCGAGATATTTAGCACGCCGCTTTCTACCGGAGAATTGATGACGCCTTTAATTTTATCTCCGGCTTTAACCTTGTCGCTTGCGAGTTTGATTTTAGCGCTTTGAACGTCTTTAGCGTTTACCCGTCCATAATATCCCCAGCCGCTTACGTCCACGCGCACGCCAGCACTTGCGCCGCTTGAGTAATCGTTTGCGACGATTAGATAATTGCCGCCGTTTTGGAATTTGTACTCAAACTCGCGCGCATCGGTGCTAACGGCGCTTACGAGATTAAAGCTTTCTTGCTCGACGTATCTGTTGCCGTCATAAACGTAAGTAAAATCGTCGCGGTAAATTTCAACGTCGATCTTGCCTTTAACGTCGGTTTTGGTTTTGGAATCTAGCAGCGCAAAGCCGAATTTTACGCTATCTCCGCTTGAAATAAAATCCTTGCTCGCGCGAATTCCTACGATACGATCATAAGGCAGATAGCTCAGGTTGCGATATGCACTTACGTTTTTGCCCTCCTCGGTTACGCTGAAATTTAGTAGAATATTTATGGCGTTAGAGACATTAAGATCAGCTGCTGCCGGCGAGAGTGCAAGCTCCTTTTTACCGGCGGGGCTTAGTGTAAATTCCGCCCTGCGAAGCTGCGTAGCGCCCTTTTTCTTTAAGCGATCGTTTAGAAACGAAAAGCCCTCGTAGCCTTTAATTTTCAGCTCTTTTTCATAGGCGTTTGCTTCAAGCGAGCCTTTCAAATCTCCAGCCGGCGCGCCTGCAAGATAGTTTGAGCTTAGCTTTAAAGTTATGATCTCATCTGCGCCGTATTCATCTTTGGCAGTGAGAATTTCATTTTTAATGCGGTTTGGGACGAAATTTTCTACGCTGAAGTTTTTAGAAGCGATGATTTTATCCTCATAGATGAGATCCAGGCGGTAAGTGCCGCTTTTTTCACCCATCAGCTCGTCTATTTTAACGCTGCCGAACTCATCGGTGTTTTGCGCGCGCGTGATGACCGCAGTGCCGCTAGGATCGTAAATTTTAAATTTAATCGGCGTATTTTTTAAAGAGCTAAAATCGCGATTTTTCATCACGATCGTGCCTAAAAGCCGCTCATTCGGGCTTATCAGCTCACTCGCGAGATAAACAAACGGACGCTTTGCAGTAATCGTTTTCTCGACGCTTGCTACGGCGTTATTAAATAGCACGAACGCATGCTCATCGCCTTTACTAATCTCGATAGAGCGCGGATTTTTGGCTAGAATTTCCATATTTTCTAATCTTAAAATTCCATCTCCGTCCGTTTTATCCTCTACGATTAGCTCGTTTTTATCACTGTAAATTTTAACCTTCGCTCTACTTAGCTCCTCGCCATTACTAAGCCTAGAAGTATAAATTAGCGCACCGCGCTCAAGCAGCACCACTTGAGCCGTAATGTCGCTAAGATAAGCTACGCGCGAAATCTCTTGCATCTTTTCGCCCACTTTGTAAAACGCCGTGATTTTATAAATTCCATCCTCATAGCCTTTAAAATCCATCGCGATTTTATGCTCCGCGACGGCGTTTTTAGCGCCTCCTATATCAAAGCTCTTAACCGCGATCTCGCTAGCTAACCCACCTACGCTATCTTCGTTGCTTTCAAAGTTTAAAAAATACCTAAAATTTTGCTCAGGGACTTTGGCAATCGAAATTTTAACCTCATTTACGTTTGAGCTTTTAAAAGCTAACGAAGCGGATTTTGGGATGAAATTTTTCTCGTCGCTAAAGGCTACGAAAGGCAGCCTGTCGCCCATTTTTACGCTTTGTTTTATCTCGTCACGCAAAATATATGAGCTATCTCCGAAGCCCTTTAGCAGCCTAATCTCGTAGCTTTTATTCGGCATAAACTCGTCGCTTACTATATCTGCATAGTAGTAGCATGAAGGATCGTCGCTTTCGCCATCCTCTTCATCTTCGTCATAATAATAATATCGCGGCTGAGTGAGGCTAAATTTACTCACGCCTGCGATTCTTACGTATTTGGCGGACAGCTCGTCCATATAGTTAGGAAAACACACTCTAGCCGCGAGCGAGCCGTCTTTTAGAGCCGCAGGGCGGATCTGCACGCCGCTTAAATTTGAAGCGTTAATGCTATCATTAAAAGGCTCCTCGTCCGTGCGCAGCTCCACCGGATTTTGTAGCTTTGCGCCCGCTTTTGAGGTGAGGGATTCTATTTGCAATACGACGTTTTGCGCCTTAGGATCGAAGCTGAATAAAAAATTCCGATCATCGTGCGAGCTAAGCTCGTAGGATATGTCGTTTTGGGCTAAATTCTGCGCGCGGTAAATTCTAGTCGCTTGCTGTAGCACGTCCTTGCTAACCGCATCGTTAAATTTAATTGCCACTAGCCCCGGACGCAGAATCGCGATATGCTCGGTGCTAAAAGGCTCTGTCTCGAACTCAAAGCGCACCCCGCGCGCCTCGCACGAATAATTAACCCCGGCGCTAAGCATCGGCTTTGGATAGAGCCTGATTGAGCTCTCGCTCACGCTTTCGTAGGTGCCCGTGATTTTGGGAGTGCATTTTAAGATCTGCTTTTGCGTGACGCTAAATCCACTGCCGTCCACCCCGCTAATCTCGTAAGCCCCGCTAGCGTATTTGATCTCTACGCCCGCGGCAAAGCTAGCCAAAGCGCAAAATAGCGCTGCGCTTAGTAGTTTTGTCTTCATAAAATTCCTTTGCAAAAATTTTACGAAATTATATACAAATTAACCTTTTATTTTCTTTCATTTACTCTAAAATTTGCTTTAGCGAAATTTGCATTTTCGTCCAGACAGCCAAGCTCAAAATCCCCTGTTCCAAGACTTAGCGTAAAAGCCTCGCCGTTAGTGCGCGCAAAATATTCTCCCGTTTTAACTTTAGAATTTGCAGGCGCTAGGCTTTGCGTGGTAAAATCTCGTGCCGCAGAATTTTGCTGCGAGGAATTTTGATCTGTGAAATTTTTCTCTGTGAAATTTTGAGCCTCCGAATTCTGCTCTGTGGAATTTTGCAAGATAGAATTTTGCGACGCCAAATTCCGTGTGGCTGGATTTTTAGTTATAAAATTCCATCCCGCAGAATTTTGCTTCGTAAGATTTTGTGTTTTTACATTCTGTAACGCTAAATTTTGTCGCATAGAATTTTGTACCGCAGAATTCTGTTCTACAAAATTTTGCTGTGCTAAATTCTGCTTTAAAGTATCTTGCTGCGCCGCGCTAGAATGCTTGGAATCCAAATCCGCGGAATTCTCCCCCGTAAACGCAGTGGAATTTAGCGCTATAAACTCCCGCGAACCGCCGCTTAGCTTGATATATACCCGCTCGCCGAAAACCGCCGTGCACTGCACCTTTAGCCGCAGCGTGCCGTCCGCGCCGGTCTCGTAGGTTTTGGCGTTGATGTCGTTTAGTACGGGCTTTACGGCGGCAAATTTAGCCGCACACCTTCCTGTGCGCACCTTTTGCGGATCGACCAGCCCGTGTTTTAGCAGATAAAAAAGCTCGCTCGTGCCGTAAATTTCGCACTCCTCGTTGGGCTCAACCCCATCTATAGTAAGATCATCGGCGCTTTGAGCGCACTCCTTTTCGCGGTACGCGTCGGTGCATACCCGCCGCAAGCTCACGCCCGTGGGACGCGCAAACTCCGCCTCGCCCAGCATGCCCGATTTATCGAGGAAGGCAAACATATTAAACGCCACTTTCGCCGCACTCACACCGCCGCTAAGATCTCTAGTCTTGGAGCCGTCGAAATTTCCCAGCCAGACGCCGAGTGTAAATTTAGGCGTGAGCGCGACGGTGTAGAGATCGCGCGCATCGGCGCTCGTACCCGTTTTAAACATCAACGGCGGCGCGTTTAGGGTATTTTGCCACACCGAGCCGAGATAGGAGCGCGGCGCGTTTCTTAGCATCTGCGTTACGATGTAGGCGCTCTGCGGGGTTAAAATTTTGGCATCATCGCCGATCTCTGCGCCCGCTATTTCGAGCTTCCGCAGCTTGCCGCCATTTGCAAACGCGCTGTAAAGGCGAGCAAGATCCATTAGGCTCATCGAAATACTGCCCAGCGCGATACCTGCGCCGTAATAATCCTTGCTAAACTCCGCCAGATGCGCGCCGCTAAGCATCTCATACAGCCCGTCGTCACCCAGCATCAAATTTAGCTTCACCGCGGGGATATTTAGGCTCAGACTTAGCGCGTCGGTCGCACTCACCGCGCCCAAAAACCCCTGGTTGTAGTTGCGCGGCACATAGCCCGCGAAGGTTATCGGCGCGTCGATCAGCTTCTTTGAAGGGGTGATGAGCCCGTGCTCAAGGGCTTTAGCGTAGATGAAGGGCTTGAGCGTCGAGCCTACGTTTTTTTGTGAGCGCACGCCGTCGTTTTGCCCATCATTGGCGCTAAAATCGTGGCTGCCGACATAGGCGATCACGCTCATACTTTCGTTGTCGATAAGCACCGCGGCGCCGTTTCTAACGCCCTTGTCGCGTAGGGCGAGGATCTCGCTTTTCAAAAAACCCTCAAGCGCGATCTGGGTTTTTAGATCCAAGCTCGAATAAATTTTACCCTCGTTTAGACGCGCAAGCTCCTGCGCTCGCGCAGTTTGCTCTTTGGACTGCGCGCTCGCTTCGGAATTTGCGAAATTTCCCCGCGCCTTGGCGTTGGGAGCGGAATTTGCCCGCGATTCGGCGCTTGCAGCAGAATCCGTCTGCATTTTGGCGTCTGAAGTAGAATCTGTCTGAGCATTAGCGTTCGACGAAGCGAAATGCGTCTGAGCACTAGCGTCTGAAATGGAATTTGCCTGCGGATCAAAATTTACGCTCGGCCGCTCGCTAGAGTTTGCATCTGCCTGCGGATTTTGCGGCGGATGCGCAGCATCTTGCCGACTATTTAAATTTAGATTTTGCTGATTTTGCGAGTTTTGATGCGGATGTGCGGTACCGACGACATTCTGCCGCTTGTTTAAATTTATATCCGCACTCGGATTTTGCGGCAAATACTCGGTTTGTCGTTTATTTGAATTTGCATCTGCGCTAAAATTCTGCGGCGAATACGCAGCGCCTCGTTGCCCGTTTAAATTTAGACTTTGCGAGTTTTGCGACGGATGTGCGACATCAATTAAATCTCGCCGCTCATCTAAATTTGCGCTCTTTCGTTCATTTGGTTTTACGCTTTTTGGTTCATTCGGTTTTGCGCCTTCCTGCGATTCTACGCCTTCGCGCTCGTTTAAATTTAGCCTCGTTCGTCCGCTAAAATTTAAACTCTTTGGCGCGTCTGTTTTAAAATCCGCCTCTTTGGAATTCATTTCTTTCGAATCCGCTCCCGCCTTCGCGTTTGCGGCATTTGATAAATTTGACTCACTCCTTGTCGCAGCCGTAAAGCCTGATTTGGCACTCGCCGCGTCCGAAAAATCTGACTCTGCCCCCGCCGCGGTTCGGCGTGTAGACGAGCTTGCTTGCCCTGTCGTCGCGCCGGGCGTGCCGCCCTGCTTTAAATTTTGAGTGAAATTTACGTCATCTTTGGCGGTAAAATTCTGCATTTTATAATTGTTAAACGCCAGTAGCGCGTAATGCGGCGCATAATTGGGCGCTGCGTAGCGCCTGGGCGAAAACGGCTCGGCAAGAGCGCGCTCGTACTCACTCTGCGAGATCACGCCGCCCTCTCGCAGCTGCGAAATTAGGCGGTTTTTGAGCGCGTTGATGTTTGATCTGCGGTCTAGGCGGTTTTTGTTCGGGTTTTTCGGGATTACGCTAAGAAGCGCGATTTGAGCGTTGCTAAGCTCGCGCAGGTCCTTTTTGAAGTAAAAATACGCCGCGGTCTTGACTCCCTCGATGTTGCCGCCGTATGGGGCGAGGTTGAAATACATTCCTAAAATTTCATCCTTGCTGAAGTGCCACTCCAGCTGAAAGGCGTTGAAAATTTCGATGATTTTGTTCTTGTAGCTGCGCTGTTTGGGGCGCATCATACGCGCAACCTGCATCGTAATCGTCGAGGCTCCGACGCGCTCGACGTTACCCTCGCTTTTTTTAGTAAAATTTTGCGTAAAATTATACGTAGCCGCGCGCAGGATCGAGGCTGGATTGACGCCGAAATGGTAGTAAAAATAGCGATCTTCGAAGTAGATCGCGCTTTGTTTCAGCCGCGGCGGTATCTCGTCCGCGCTCGCGTAGAAGCGCCAAATTTGATCGTCGCTGATCTGCATATTTAAAATTTCTCCGTTTCGGTCATATAAAATTCTACTCTTCTGCTTATTTAGCATATCCAAATTTAGCGGATAAAGCGCGTCCAAGATCAAAAACATAGCGAATGCAAATGCGCAAAATAGCGCGATTTTTAACGTAAATTTTAGAAATTTCATCGCGCAATTATATCAAAGAATTTTAATGATTTTAGGCTATAATGGCGCCTTTTTGCAAAGGAATAATCTTGGACGCTCTAGCTAAGCTAAACACCGAACAATACGCCGCAGCAACCGCTCCTGCGGGGCACAATCTAGTAATCGCAAGCGCAGGCACGGGCAAAACCAGCACCATCGTCGCGCGCATCGCTCATCTGCTAAATCTCGGCACGAGTCCTAGAAAAATTTTGCTTCTTACTTTTACGAATAAGGCCGCGAGCGAGATGATAGCGAGGCTGCAGCGGCATTTTGATAAAAAAATCACCTCCGCAATCGTCGCGGGCACCTTTCACGCCGTATCCTACGCCCTACTTCGCGAGCTGGGCAAAGGCGTGATCTTAAAGCAGCCCGCCGAGCTAAAAACCCTGCTAAAAAGCCTCGTAGAAAGGCGAAAATTTTATCACGTAAGCGACGCGCGCCCCTACGGCGGGGCATATTTGTACGACGTGTACTCGCTGTATCAAAACAAAGAGATGAGCGCGGATTTTGCGACGTGGTTTAGCAAAAACTACGAGGATCAGGCGGAATTTGCCGAAATTTACGCAGATATTTTGCGCGAGTTCGAAGAGGAAAAGGCGAAATTTAACTACGCCGATTTCAACGACGTTTTGCTAAAAATGCGCCATGAGCTACGAAAGGGCGCGCCGCTGCGGTTTGATGAAATTTTAGTGGACGAGTATCAGGACACGAACTCACTGCAAGGAAGTCTCATCGATGCCTTTGCGACGAAAAGCCTTTTTTGCGTCGGCGATTTCGATCAGAGCATATACGCCTTCAACGGCGCAAACATCGACATCATCGGCAGCTTCGGCAAGCGCTTTGCGGACGCTCAAATTTACGCGCTGAATATTAACTACCGCTCAAGCTCGGCGATTTTGGCGCTTGCAAATCGCGTCATCGCGAATAATCCGCGCCTTTACGAAAAGAAGCTGATCGTGGGCCGTGAGGGCAAATTTAGCGCGCCTAGGCTGCATGTTTACGACGATACGGCGGCGCAATACGCCCACGTAGCCGCACAGATCGCGCAAAGCGGCACCCCGCGCGAAAAGATCGCCGTCATCTTTCGCAACAACTCCAGCGCCGACGGCGTCGAGGTCGCGCTTAAGGAGCTCGGCATCGGCGCGAAGCGAAAAGGCGGCGTGAGCTTTTTTGAAAGTCGCGAGATCAAGGCCTTTACGGACATCTTTGCGATGATAATAAACCCAAAAGATATGATGGCATTTATGAGCACGTGCGAATACGCAAGAGGCGTCGGCAGCGCGCTGAGCAAGGAGCTTTTCGACGCGCTAATCGCGCTTGGACACGGAAGCATTCACGCAGGGCTTTTGCGCCCCGACGAGAGCGTTAAAATTTTTGAAAAAAAGAGGAAAAACTATCAGCTAGGACTTTTTGACGATGTCGATATAATCGGCTCGGTATCGCGCTTTGAAGCTTTGGAATTTGACGAGTTTTTTCGCTCGCATCCGGTGCTAAAACACAATAAAATTACCGAGGGCGGCGCCGTATTTTTGCACGAAATTTATAAAATTTTTAAAAAAAGCGGCTCCGCTGCGAGATCCGTCACGCTGATCTCGCAGATCAAAGACTCGCGCCTTTTCGCGCTCGTGGCGGACTTTATCGCGACGAAACGCGCGACGCTGAAAAACGGCAAGATAGACGACGAGCGCAAAAAGGACGAGATCGCTCGCATCTACGATAAATGCGGCATTTTAGAGCAGATCGCCGGCAAATACGCGGATCCGCAGAGCTTTTATAACTTCATAACCCTGGGCGCAAAAGAGATGAGCGAGGGCGAGGGGGTAAATCTGCTCAGCGTGCACGCAAGCAAGGGGCTTGAGTTTTACAGCGTCTATCTCATCGATCTAGCGCAAAACCGCTTCCCAAACCTCAAGCTAATGGCGATGGGCGGCAGCCTGGAGGAGGAGCGGCGACTATTTTACGTGGCGGTCACCAGAGCGCGCGACGAGCTGGTGCTAAGCTACGCGAAATTTGATAAGATCAGAAAGATTAATTATGAGCCGAGCTGCTTTTTAAGGGAAGCGGGGCTGGTGAAGTAAGCAAATTTTGCTCGATAAATTTTGAAATTTCATTTTAGCGCGGGTGGATCGTTTGGGTAAGAATTTCACCCCTCGCATACGCCTGGCGCGCCGCCCTGACTTTTTTATCGGATCGTTGGGGTAAGAATTTCGCCGCACGATTTTTGCAAATTTTGCGGTTTGTAAATTTTTGCGGCACGGACGTTGTGCGATATTTTGCGGCTCGCTAAATTCTGGAGGTGGTGGCTGAGTTTTAAGCTGCTATGAAAAGCGTGACTGCTTGGAGTTTTTTTGCGAGCTGCGCGCGGGTTATGTGGCAGCGCGATCAGGGGCGGTCTGAAAATAGCAATATTTGCGGTGCGGGCGGTTGCAAAATTTCACGCCGTAAATGCGCGCTAAATTTTGAAATTTTGCTACCGCTTTGCAGAGAGTAGAGTTTTGACGCGGTAAATTCTCTGTGAAATCTCGCACGGGTCGAATTCTGCGGCAAAATTCGACGACAATGAAATTTCACCGCCCTATTTCGCCTTTCATTACTTTGAAATTTGCATGTTTTATACATCACGGAGCTCAAATTTTATTTAATAAATTCCAAAATGCCGCAAATTCTACGACGAGTTAAAATTTTAAAGCGCTTCAAATTTACAGCGCTGCGAAATTTAAAATTTCACTACGTATTGCGCGCGCTGTAAAAAATACGCGCCTTGTCAAATTTACCGCAGCGCGAAATTCCGAGCTGCCACAACCCGCATATTTGATAAATAGATTTCGCATCGCGTAAAATTCCATTGCCGGTAAAGTTTGCTGCCGATCAATTTATCGCCGCGCAAAACACTATCCCGCGCAAATTTAACGCAGCACAAAGTCCTTCGCCGCGTAATTTCACATCGTATTAAACACTCTATCTCCCGCGTCTCCGAGACCCGGCACGATATATTTTTGCTCGTTTAGTCTTTCGTCGATCGCCGCGGTAAAAACCTCGACCTGCGGGTAGATCTCGCTAAATCTATGAAGCCCCTCGGGCGCTGCGATGATGGAGATAAATTTGATCTTTTTGACGCCGTTTTTCAGCAGGAATTTCACCGCATCGATCGCCGTGCCGCCGGTCGCAAACATCGGATCGATGATGATTGCGGTGCGCTCTGCGGCATCTGCGGGCAGTTTGGCGTAAAAAAACTCCGCCTGTGCGGTCTTTTCGTCGCGCTGAAAGCCTAAAAATCCTACGCTGGCATCCGGTATGAGCTTGAAAACGCTATCCAGCATCCCCAGCGCGGCGCGCAAAATCGGGCAGATCATGATCTTCGTGGCGAGCTTATACGCGCTAGTTTGCGCCACGGGCGTATGCACGCTCACCTCGCGCAGCACCAGATCGCGCGTGGCTTCGAACATCATCAGGTAGCTGATCTCATCGACGAGCATGCGGAACTGAAATGGATCGGTCTCCCGATCGCGCAGGATCGTGAGCTTATGCTCGATCAGCGGGTGCTTGATCAGCCTCACGTTGGGCAGCTCGCACGCGGTTTGGTGCGTACATTTTTGGCTTTGGCTCATTTTCTCTCCTTAAATTTACTGAATTTTGCGCCCTTTTAGGCATTTTGATCGTATGTTTTAGCGCGAGCGCTCGCGTCATTTCGCTGAAATTTCGCCGATAACGGCAACGCGATTTTAAATTTAGCTCATTTTAGCTCACAATGCGCGCGTTACGTTTAAATTTAACTCGGCGGCTCGCTTTAAATTTAGCGCTTTTAAAAACGCAGTGCTTTAAATTTAGCTCGCGCGTGCCGCTTTTGATTTAGCCGCCATTTAAACAGGGCGCGCTTTCTATCGGCACGCCGGGCGCTACTTTTCGGCGAGCGCTCGCGGCGTAAATTTCATCTGCGAAATTATCGTCTGAGGCGGCTTTAAATTTACTTAATGCTCGCGCTCGTGAGCCAAATTTTAAAATTCCACGTTATCTTGCGCGCCGATAAAATTTTAATTTATGCACGCTGATTGCCCCGCAAACGAGCTGAAATAAATCTGGCATATCCTCAAATTTAGCCCGCCGCAAGCGGTTAAATTTGCCCTGCCGAAGCGATCAAATTTAACCGCAAAGCCCCTACTCCTTCACCACGCGCAGGAACGAATACACGTCCTGCACCCCAGGCGCGTGCGTCGCATACCAGATCGCGTGCTTTTCGTGCTCGATGTCGCTCACCACGCCGCTAAATACCACGTCGCAGCCCACGATCGCCACGCGCACCGCAGTGCCCGAAACGTCGGTGTCGGAAAAGAGATTTTTCTTTAAATTTGTAAAAATTTCAAACGAATTGCACGGATATTCGGACTTTTTGACGCGCAGATAGGTATGCACGCGCCGCACGCCTTCGGTTTGTCTAGCTAAAGCAAGCAGCGGCTCGCGCATCGCTTCGCTATCCAGCAGCCCGATGAGATAGACCTCGCCGTAGAAGCACTCGACCTCCAGATCCCAGCTGCTAAGGCCTTTGGTAAATAGAATTTTGCTTTGGATTTTAGTCTGGATGAGCTTGTCGCTAGCGACCTCGCTTACGCTGCGGCGGTCGCGTGCTACGGAGTAGATGTCGTATACGCTAAGCGCGTTACCAGCGGGCGCCAGCGGAGCCGCGCACGAGCTAAATAGCGCCGCGCAAGAGAGCAAAAACACCGCTAAAATCGCTAGAAACAAAACTCTCAAACCCTCTCCAATCTCGTTTAATTTCTAATTATCTCAAGCCGGCTGCCGGCGCCGCTTTTTAAATTTAACCCCGCAGGCACCGTTTTACCGCAGCTTAAAATTTTGCGCTGTGAGATTCCGACCAAACCGCACGCCGCAAAATTTTACAATATAAATTTTAAAATTTACGTTGTAATTCGCACAGCTTGCGGAATTCTGCGCTTTCTTCGCTGCGAAATTTCACGCGCAGTATTCATCGCTATAAAATTCTACCCGGTTAAATTTTTCATTGCAAAATTTGCCGCTGCGAATTCTACGGAGTAAATTTCTCGCGGCGGAATTTGCTGCCGTAAAATTTTATATTTCAAAATCCGCGCCCAAAATTCCGCCCAATCGCGGCTAATTCGTCGTAAGCCCGCCGTCTATCGCAAATATCGCGCCGTCCCCTATTTCGCCCCGTCCGACGCCAAAAACACCGCCGCCTCGCCGATGTCCTGCGCGCTGCCGATTTTGCCAAGTGGATAGATATTTTGCACCATTTGCAGGGGCGCCTCGCGTCCCTGAGGGCTAAGCGCACTTAAATTTCGCTCAAACTGCGGCGTTAGAACGCTTCCGGGCGCTATGGCATTAACGCGAATGCCTAGTTTGCCGACCTCGAAGGCAAGCGATTTGGTGAAAGAATTTAGCGCGCCTTTGGTGATTGAGTATGCCGTCGTGGTGCGCCCTACGAGCATTCGGTTCGCAAAATACGACGAGATATTGATCACGCAGCCTTTGCTAGCCGCAAGCGCGCCCAAAAGCCCCTGAGTAAGCAGATATGGCGCTTTGACGTTTAGGTTTAGATGAGCGTCCAGCAGCGCTTCATCGGTCGCCTCAAACGATACGAATTTTCCCAGTCCGGCGTTATTTACGAGAATATCTATCTTAAGAGATAGCGCTAAAATGCGCTCGCAAAGACCTTTTATCGTTTTACTTTGCGCCAAATCCGCCTCTATCGCGTAAGCTTTCACGCCGTAACCGCCCAAGGCCTCCTGCGCGATTTTTAATTTCTCCACGCTTCTGCCAAGCAGGATCAAATTTGCGCCCTCTTCGGCAAAACACTTTGCGATACCAAGCCCTATGCCGCCCCCGTAGTTACGGCGGTTTTACCCTCTAATCGTTTCATACTTTTCCTTTCAATGCGTAAATTTATACTCTAAAAATTTGAGCGAGACTTACGGATCTCGCAAACTTCGAAATTTTGCAGGTTTTAAAATTTTGCTCACTTTAAAATTTTGCGGCGAAGCGAAGTTTCGTCGATAAAATTTTACTAACTTTAAAATTCCATCGATAAAATTTCACGGCAAAATTTCATCGTAAAGCTCGCGGCAAAATTCTATCCATAAATCCGCCAAAATCCCGCCGCTCGGCTTACAGCACCTGTTTTACGCTGCTAGCCGTGATTTCAAGCAATCTCGTAGCAAACGGAAATTTCGCCTTCGTTTCCTCAAACTCCGCGCCACTATCAATAAAGCGCGCCGTGCCCTACGCCAAACCTACCTGCTAGCTCCTTTGTAGCGCTAAGCTCGACATTTGGATTAGCCTCCACGTTGCTTTGCGTCTTTTTCATACCCGCAGCGGGGATGAGGATGCGATCACCCTTAATGACGAGATATCTGTTCCACGTATTGCTGATATGAGCCTCGCCCTGCGCGCAGGTAGCGATACCCACGGCGCATTCATAATTCAGAATCTCCAAAAATTCCTTGCTAAACATTTTCTCTCCTTAAATTTACATTTTAAAGCTCGCGATTTTGGCTGACAAGCCCCGCGCGCAACTGAAATTTTAACTACCTCTGCCACTTTCCGTCTCGGTTAAATTTTATACTTCAAAAGCGCCTCCTTATCGGCTTTGCTTACGCGGAAGCTATCGCGGATCTTCGATATCGCCTTGTTTTGGATAAATTTAAACGCCCGCTTGCTCGCCAAAAACGCAAGCGTGATCTCGCGCTGTTTGATAAACATCTCGGCTATCGCCCACGCCGCGCCCATTTGCACGTAGTACCGCTCATCGCTTTCGGCGGCGCAAATTTCAAAAAACTTCTCGGGCGGGATCGCGTCCATATTTTGCATAAAATAAACGTAGAAAAATCGCCTCTCAAACTCGCTCACGCCGCTTTTAGCCTGCTTTAGTAGCGCGTCCGCGAAAGCAGCATCTCTGAATTTCGGAGCGAACATATCGCAAACCGCCCAATTAGGCATCGTTTTGATAAAACTGCTCGCAAGCGCAAATTTCGTCTCATCCTGCTTCAAAAGCATTATAAAAAAGCCTTTTAGCACGAACTCCTCGTGAAAAACGGGCTTATAATTTTGCAGCTCACGCCGCGCCTCGTCCGCTCCGCCCAAAGCGGCGAAGCTTTTGCGAGCAAGTGCGCGCAGTGCGGGAGTGCGCACGCCCAAAATCTGCGGCGTCGGTATTAGGCGCTGCGAAAATTGTGCAAACTTCTCCTCGCTTAGCGCCCGCAGCTGCCCTAGCATCTTTTCTCGTAAATCCATGGCTTTCCTTTAAATTTCATCGTAAATTTAATCGCGCGCAAGATTGCGATTTTATAACGGCGCGCTAAAATTTCGCCACACAGGGCTTTTATTTAAACAGATCGCGCCGCACGCTTAAACTAATCGCTCGATAGATCGCGTTTAAGTCGCTTGCCCCACTTGCTCAAAGTCTTTTGCCTAAAAATACGCCTGCCAAATCGCGCCGTATGCCGCTCCAGGCGAAACAAGCCGTATCGCCAAAGCCGCTTAAATGAAGCTCGGCGCGTCGTTTGAAAACAAAATCAGATCGCCGCTGTGCGTATTTTCGCTCAAAACCCGCTGCAAATCGCGCTTGTCTTTCAAAACGATAGTCTTTGCGGGGTCGATCCTGCTTTGCAGCACCTCGGAATTTAGTTCGCCCGTAATGATCGCGAGATCAAAAATTTCATCGATCTTAGCGCCTAACGTCTCGTTGTCCTCGCGCGTGCTCTCGACGATGCCCGGCGTGATGATGACCTTGCGCCCGCCGTAGCTTCGCATCAGCTCGTAGCTTTGCAGCATGCCGCTTAGATTGCCGTTGAAGCTATCGTCGATGATGATCTTGCCGCCCGCATCGAGCCGCGCGAGGCGGTGCTCGACGGCGCCGACGTGTGCGACGCGGCTTTTGATCTTATCAGTGCTAAGCCCTAAAAATCGCGCTATCTTTATGCATGCGGCGAGATTTGCAGCGTTGAATTTACCCAAAATCGGCGCGAAAAACTCATGTCTCTCGCATAGCTCTCTCTGCCCGTTTGAAATTTTATGCTCGTTTGAAGCCTCTTGCACGCCCCACTCTTTGACGTTACAAATTTTATCGTCGCTAGCGGCACGGGCGGTTTGTTCGTAAAATTCTTGCTCGCTTTGTTCGGCGCAGGATACGGAATTTGCTTCGTCAAAATCGACGCCGTAATTTTTAGAATTTTTGTCTTTTTTCGCGCATGCCGCACTGCTTGCATCTAGGCTTAAACCGCCCTGCCCTTCGCCACCTGCGGCGGATGTGTCTGCATGCAGCATGGAATTCTCTCCGCTTGCGAGGGGCTCATTCTCGCTCAAGCCAAGGCTAAATTTTATTCCGTCCAGATCTGCGCCGCAAATTTCCAGCCCCTCGTCGTAGATCGTGACGCGCTCGTCCGCGCTTTTTTGCGTGGAGCTGTGCAAAAACGCATGCTTTAGCCGCGCGCTTGTTAGCGCTTCCAGCTTTGTTTTACGGATGTTTTCGATGCTTTTGAAATACTCGATGTGTTGCGCGCCGATCTCGCCCACGACGACGATCTGCGGCGCCAAAAACTCGGTGATCTCGGCGATATCGCCGCTTAGCCTGGCGCCTGCTTCGGCGATGTATATCTGCGTATCTGCGGGTAGCGCCTCGTTTACGTCGCGCACTAGCCCTGCTAGCGTGTTTACCGAACGCGGCGTCTTATAGCAGCGAAAGTCGTTTTTTAAAATTTGATACAAGAAGTTTTTAATGCTCGTCTTGCCGTAGCTTGCGGTGATCTGAATGATCGTAAGGGATGGCATCGAGGCCAATTTTTTGCGTGCGTCGGCCTTAAATTTCGCAGCCTGCGCCCGCTCGTAAGCAAAGCTCGCCGTAAGGCCCGCACCAAGCGGTAAAAAGATCGGCAAAATCGGGCCTCCCGCGGCATAAAACGCGACGCTAAAGCCAAACGCGCAGAGCGCCAAAATCGCAAAAAATCGCTTCACGCGCGGCGTAAAGACAAGCTTTTTATCAAGCCTTCTTTGCCAAAAATAAAGCGCTAGCGCATAGGCCGCGACGATTAGAATTTTAGCGGCGTGCAAGGCATAAAGGCACTCGGCGCCGAATTTAGCCGCACAGAGGCTCGCCGCGATCTCGCAGCCAAAATACGCCGCTAGCGGCAAAATCAAAAAATAAAGGTGCCACACGGGTTTGGTGAAGTGAAAGATGATGCGCGCGGGCTTGTACGAAAACCACTGCAGGCAGGTGATCAGATAAAAGCCCAGCAGCAGGACGAATGCCGCGTGCGCGATCAAAAATATTATATTCATCTTTTAAAATTCCTTTTTATAAATTTGCGCGCCCGCTTTGCGAGCCTGTGCGGGCAAAAACGCGGCGAGCTCGAGCTAACCGACATTCGGCGTCATTTGCAAATTTTACGAATTTTCGCTTTGCAAATTCTATTTTTGCAAACTTGCACGCTCATAAATTCACGCCCTCGCGAAAGCTGCACGAGCCACGCTAGATAAATTTACGCTGCCGCGCGCCGCCCCCATTTTCGATACCGCACCGTATCTATCTTTCGCGACCTGAAATTTTCGCACGCTGCGTATCTTGCGACATCGCGCCCTATCTCGCGCGATGATTTGCATCATTTGTGGCACATAGACCTTTCGAGGCAAATACATGGCGCGGTTATGCGACTAAATTTAATCGTCCGTTTTGCGGTGCACGCACGCAGTTTTGTCGTCTATTGTATGGCTGCCGCAAGCGCGGAGCAGAAACTCCGCTGCCGCATTAAAATTTTAAAATTTAACGCGGCACGCCGCAATTTGAGCTTTGCGTTTTATACTGTGCGCCCAAAGAGCGGATTTTACGTTGCTAAATTTTAAATATGTGCCGCATACTTCGCGGCTTTATAATCTAAATTTACGCTTAGGTCCGCGATCTTTGCGCAAACAGATTGCAAAATTTTATAACGCGGGCGAGCCATATTAAAGCGCCGCAATGAAACGCTTTTTAAAATGCACTCGCTCTTGCCTTTCGCATGATCTGTTTTTGCATCTAAAGCGCGATTTTCGCGGTGCGGCGCTAAAATTTCGCGGCTAAATTTTAAAATTTACACCAAATCGCGTTTTGCTTTAAATTTAGCGCGGCGCCGAATCGTTAAATTTAGCTGCCGCCAAGCTCCTTTTCGATCTGTTCGCCGATAAAATCCGCGCTTTGCAAAAAGAAAAAGTGATCCCCTGCCAGCGGATAAAATTTGCTATTTTTGACGAGCGAGTGGATCAGCTCGCCGCTTTTTAGGCTAGTGGCGCGATCGTCCTTGCCCCAAAAGATGAGCGCATTTTGCGAGCTTAGCGCGGAAAAGATATCGCGGAAGTCCTCATTTACGACGTTTTTTAGCGTCTCATACATCGCCTTGCTCATACCTGCGGCGTCCTTGCTCGCAAACGCGCGCCAAAGCCCCGCCAGTCCAAATCTTTTTAAAATTTTAAAAATCACGATTTTGGCGCGCACGGCAAAGGGCTTGGGTTCGATGATACCAGCGCTGCTTAGCAGTATGAGATTGCGCGGAGCTAGCAATGCAGCGATCTTGCCGCCGAAGCTGTGCCCCATGATCGCTGCGGGCTGCTTGCCGAAGGCTGCGATAAAGGCGCGCATAATCTCTGCGTAATCCTTGCTGCCAAGGGCGCGCGCGGGCTGCGAGCTGGCGCCGAATCCAGGCAGATCGACGCACACTAACGCATAACGGCGGAACTTGTCCGCAAAAATCCGAGACATAAGCGCCTTGTTTGCGCCCCAGCCGTGCAGAATCAGGATGTATTGCTCACGCTGCAGATTTGAAATTTCGTAGCTGATTTTGTAGCTTTCGCCGCCGCAGACGAGCTCCTTACTCGCCACCGCCGCTCCTTTTGGCGTAAACGGCTTTGAGTAACTCAACCGCCTTTTCGAGCCGCTCAAACTCGCTCATACTAATCATTACGGCTTCGAATTTGTTGTTTTTGACGATCAGGGCTTTTTTGATCTCTTGGTTTTTAATCTTGTTTAAAACGGTGCTGAAGTTGCGCACGATCTCGGTAGCGGTGTAAATTTCGTCTTGATTTATCATAACTCGACCTTTTAGAGTAAAATTTTACGCAAAATTTAGCGTAAAATTTTAAACGATTGGCTACTTATTAGCGGTGATTTTAGTGATCAGCTCGTAGCTTACAGGGATCTGCCTCATCGGCGGCAGCGATGAAGCAAGAGCTGCTAAAACCTCGGAGAAATCATCAAATAGGTAGTTTGCGAGGCTGCCTGGGTTTGGATTTATCTCGTTTAGATAAATTTCGCCCTCTTTTTCAAAAAAATCGCAGCGAATTAGCGCGCCATCGAATGATCCTGCGTTATAAAGCCGCGTAAAGGCATCTTTCATCTTACCCTCTAGCAAAGCGCCAGGACGAGCGGGCTCGATCGCGTCACTACGCGAAAAATCCAAATATTTACGATCGAAATTTAAATAGCCCTCTTTTTTTGGCTCTTCGATGTTTGAAAATACGATTTTGCCGTCTATTTTAGCGCCTGCAAGGTTGAATTCCTTTACGTTTTCCCAGTATGGCTCTACGATCGCGCTGTCGTCCAGCTCAAAAGCCTGATCCAGCGCGTAGCTAAACTCGCTTTCGTTCTTGGCTATCGAAATTCCGATGCTAGAGCCCAAATGAGCGGGCTTAACGATGATCGGAAAATTAAAATTAGGCAGGCTGGTACGATTTACGATCTCATACGGCAAGGTTTTTACATTTGCGATTGCGGCTAGGTGCTTGGTTAAAATTTTATTATAGCTTAGCACACTAGCTTCGATGCGAGGTCCGATATAAGGGATGCCAAAAAACTCAAATAGCGCTGCCATTTTGCCATCCTCGCCATCGCAGCCATGGATTAGATTGATATATGTGCCGACTTCTAGCATGCTTTTGCTAAACATTCCGCTCTCAAAAAATCCGCCCGCACCGATACTAAGCTCTTTTGCTTTAGCATAGCCGCCCTGCTTAAAATATGCCGCGCGCATATTTTTATCCTCAATGCGGTAAAATTTACGATTTTTATCGCAAAATACAAACTCCAAGTCCCAGCCTTTTAGGGCATTTTTAACGGCAATTGCCGAGATGATACTTACTTCGTGCTCGTAGCTTTGAGCTCCAAAAACTATGCCAAATTTCATTGCTTTCCTTCAAATTTTATTTTCTACGCTAATTTTTTTAACGCCTCTTTGACAAGATCTGACGTATTCGTGCTGCTGCATCCCGCTAAGATTTGATTGATCTTATCGCGCTTAAATCCAAGGCTTTGTAGCGCGGACGCCGCTTCATTTTTATAAGTCTCGCTAGGACCGAATTCCATTAGCTTTGCATCGCATAGTTCGGCAATGATCCGTCTAGCGGTCTTTGGGCCGATGCCCGGAACTGAAGTTAGCGTCGCAGCATCCCCCGTAGCTACGCAACGCGCGAAATCCTGCGGAGCGAGCGTCGAACAAACCGCCATCGCCGTGCTTGCACCTACACCGCTAAGCTTGATTAGGGTTTCAAACATCCTTTTTTCACTCTCGTCTAAAAACCCATACAGCAAATCGGCATCCTCGCGCAGAATTTGCACGCACGCAAGCTCGGTCAGCCTGCCCTGCGTGAGCTTCGCGGAGGTATTTAATGACAATGAAAGAGCGTAGCTTACGCCGCTGGCGCATTTAATGACGCAAGCAGTGGGCTCTTTGCGCGTGATAATTCCTTCGATCGCCGCTATCATCTAAGAGCCTTTAAAATTTCGTTTATGCTCTCATTAAGCGCTACATTTAGGGCATTATAAATGCTTTGCGAGCTAGGATCAGGTACAAAAACGCGCTTAGTGACGATGCCTGATTTTATGCTTTCTAAAGAATTCAAAATTTCATACCCCATCGTGACGGTTGCTTGATCGTTATTGACCTGAAGCGCTACGATACTGGTTTTTAGGCGCAAATCCCGCTCTTTTGGCACGAAGATCGGATTTAGCGAGCAGGTGGAAAATGCCGCATCTAGCAGCGCTTTATATACCATTTCGCTAGGCATCGTGATAAATTTGGCGTCGCTTGCGAACCGCGTTCGGTTTCTAAAATCCACTATTAAAATATCCCGCCTATCTACAAGATCGGTCGCCGTGATGGTGTCGATAAAGATATTTTTGCGCGTACCGCTAGGATTTACGCAACGCTTTTGATCATAACGTAGCTCGTAGTAGGTGTATGGCTTAGCCTGCTTAGCTAAGCAGCCGCCTAAAAATATCGCCGCCAGCGTCGCAGCAAGCGTAAACTTTATAAAATTTTTCATCTTTATTCCTTTTTATCGTCGCGATCCGCGCCTTTAGAAGTGTCTTTGAAAAAGAAATCGTAAGGATTGTCCTCTAGCCTAAACATCGCACCTTGGAATTCTCTAAGCGATTTTTTTAGCTCACCAAGAGTGTTTTTTGCCTCCTCAAGTGTAGGATCCAAGATCGCTTTTAGATTGTACTCGCCGCGATCGATACGCTTAGTGATGATGCCTGCGGTTTTATCCAGTGAATTCGATAGATTGGCAGCACTCACGGCAAAGGTGTTTAGATTATCTAGCAGCGCGTCTAGCTCCTTCTCGCGCTCGTTTAAATTCGCTATGAGAGTATTTACGTTAGCAAGCAGCGCGTCTAGGCTTTGGAATTTTTTCTCATCACTTAGCTCGGCGCTAAATTTATCCATCGAAGATAGAATTCTATCCACTTTATCGGTATTTTGCTTCGACAACAGCCCATTAATTTTAAAGACCATCTCACTCACGCTATCGGTGATGACTTCAGCTTTAGAGCCGATTTTGTCAAGAAGTGTTTTGTCCAGCGCAATTATCGGCTTTTTATCATTCGGCGGGAAAAGCTTGC
The DNA here is from genome assembly GCF_938002845.1 of uncultured Campylobacter sp. Lineage (GTDB taxonomy): Bacteria > Campylobacterota > Campylobacteria > Campylobacterales > Campylobacteraceae > Campylobacter_B. The sequence continues at coordinate 21,298 of NZ_CALKZP010000047.1, read as the reverse complement.
CGCTTCCTTTCGTGATATTTATAAACGCGATTCCGCTGATGCCTTGAGATTCTACCTTAGCGACGCTATCTTGCGAGATCGGTAGCTTGCTTTTTACCGAAATTTCAATCTCAATAATCGCATTTTCGATATCGGCAAAGTCGATACTTTTGATGATGCCCGCATTTACGCCGATAAATTTAACCTCGGAATTCTCCTTAATGCCTACGGGAAGCTCTTTTGTGTGGATATAGTAGGAGCGGTAGCTCTCGCCGCGGTCGGTCTTAGTAAGCATCCACCACATAAATGCCGTAAGAGCCGCGACGCAAATCATAACAAATGCGCCTACTATCGTGTATGAAGTTCTATTTTCCAATCTTTTCTCCTAATTTCAGAGCGTAAAATTTAAGCCCTGCGATATGGCTTAAAAATAGCCGTTTGAGCTTAAATTTTAAAACTTAGCACTTTCTCAAATAGTCGCAAAATTTGCAGAATCATCTGAGTTTAAATTTTAAAGCTTAGCGTGCATTTTGAAATTTCAAAATATCGCCACGTCATATTTTAGCGTAAAATTTTATCGCCCCGGTTTAAATTTAACGCCGTTTGCTTGTTAAAATTTTAAAATTTATGCACTATCCAATAAATGCACCCTTAAATACGACCCGCCTAAATTTTAAAATTTCGATTGAGCCGCTAAGGTCTAAATTTTAAAATTTAAGCCCTGCGGAGCCTGGAATTCCTCGCTAGGTTTAAAATTTAAAATTCTTCCGCTGCTATTTTAAAATTTCAGCTCCTACCTATCTAAATTTTACCCGATTTTACCCATCGCGGCATGTATTTCGGCTAGATAAATTTCAAAGCTCAATCTCTTTGCCGCATCTTAAATAGCTCTTCGAGCGGGTTGTTCTTTAGGCTTGAAATCTCCTCGATGTTTCCTTCAAAAGCGATTTTTTGATTATCCACGATCAAAAATCGATCCAAAATGTCAAAGATGCTATCCACGTCATGCGTGACCATCACGACCGTGACGCCGAGACTGTCTCTAAGCTCGCAAACAAGCCTATCAAGGGCTCTGGCGCTGAGCGGATCAAGCCCCGAGTTTGGCTCGTCCAAAAATAAAATTTCAGGGCTAAGTGCTAGCGCGCGAGCCAGTGCCACGCGCTTTTTCATACCGCCGCTAAGCTCGTTTGGGCTAAGCGCGGCGGCTTCCTTCTTAAGCCCCACCTTCTGGATCCAAAACATCGATAGCTCGTCTATCTCGCGCTCGCTAAATTTAGAGTATTCGCGCAGCAGCACGCCTACGTTTTCAAGCACGCTCATCGAGCTGTAAAGCGCGCCGAACTGAAACATTACGCCGCATTTTAGGCGGATCTCGTTTTGCTCCGCCTCGCTCGCGCTCCAAATATCGTGCCCGAAAATTTTAATCTCGCCGCTTTGCGGGCGCTTTAAAAATATGAGCGTTTTCATCAGCGTCGTTTTTCCGCTGCCGCTGCCGCCTAAAAAGCCGTAAATTTCGCCCCTTTTGACGCTAAAGCTCACGCAATCGTGCATAACGCGCGATCCGTACGCTGTAGTAACATCGCGCGCGACTATAATTTTAGCGCTTTCGCCGGATTGCGCCTGATCTTTCATAGCCCGATTTCCGAAAACAAAACCGCAAATACCGCGTCTATCGCGATGACCCAAAATATCGCATTTACGACGCTGATCGTGGTGTATTCGCCGATGCTTTGGGTATTTCCTTTTACTTCGAAACCCCGCATGCAGCCGATGATAGCGATAAATGCCCCGAAAAACGGTGCTTTAATCACACCTACTAAAAAATGCCTAAGCTCTACAGAAGCCTTAAATCTATCCAAATAATCGCTAAAGGCTATGTCTAAATACGCGTCACACACGATCATCTGAGCAAAAATACTTACCGAATCTGCGATAAAAATGACTAGCGGCATGATTAGTACCATTGCGATAATGCGCGGCATCGCAAGAAAATAAAACGGATCAAAGCCCATCGTCCTCATCGCATCGATCTCTTCTGTGATCTTCATCACGCCGATCTGCGCCGTAAAGCTCGAAGCCGAGCGACCCGCTATGACAATGGCGGCGATTAGAGGCGCTACTTCACGGAGCGTCAAAGCACCCATTATATCGATGATATAGATGCTAGCACCAAATTTAGAAAGCATATCAGAGCCTATGTAAGCAAGCACGATACCTATCAAAAATGCCGTCAATGAGACTATGAAAAGCGCGTCTATGCCGCTATCTTTGATGAAATTTACGGTTTCTTTGAAGCGGAATTTCATCGGATGAATTACAAAAGCCGTAAGTTTGGAGAAAAACTCGCCCAAAAAGCTTGCAAGGCTTAGCAAGCCTAGAATTCCAAGATGGCAATAAAGTCCGATCTGCGCTAAAAAATTTAGCCTACGAGACTCGGGTACGTAGCTAAAATCGATCGTTTTATCATCCATAAAGCTTAAAATTTTGGCAGCTTTGCTGCCATCCTCCACAAGGCTAACCCGCTTGCCGGCAAGGGCGTTTTTGATCATCAGCGCCATAAAATAGTCTAAATTTGAAATTTCGCTTAAGCTTAGCTCCAGCTCGTTTAGATTTTTTACCGCTTTTTTTAGTGCAAGTAGCTGGGAGCGCGAGCTTTTGTAGTTCCACTGCCCGCGTAGCGATAAGGTATTTTTCCCGCCCGAGCTTTCGAGCGAAAAGGCTAAATTCCGCAAAAATTTCTCTCCAAAATCAAAAAATAGGGGAAATTATAATATAATCAACCTTGGCATTTTATAAAATTTAATGGAGATTTATGCTCAGAGGCTTTTTTACAAATAGCGCAGGCACGCTGGTTTCGCGAGTTTTGGGTTTCGTGCGCGACCTGCTTACCGCATCGGTTTTGGGCGCAGGGATTTACAGCGATCTGTTTTTCGTAGCGTTTAAACTACCCAATCTTTTTCGTAGACTATTCGGCGAGGGAGCCTTTACGCAGGCGTTTTTGCCAAGCTTTACCGCCGCGCGCAAAAAAGGAATTTTTGCCGCAGCGGTGCTTATTAAATTTAGTATTTTCATCGCGCTTCTAACGGCGCTCGTGCTGCTTGCTGCGCCCGTTTTTACTAAAGTTTTGGCATACGGATTTAGCGCCGAGCAGATCGGTCTTGCCGTGCCATACGTGCGGATAAATTTTTTCTACCTCACATTTATCTTCGTCGTTACGCTCTTTGCCTCGCTGCTTCAGTATCGCGACCACTTCGCTACGACGGCGTTTTCGACCGCGCTTTTAAATTTAGCGATGATCGCGGCGCTTCTACTGGCTCGCGGCAAGGACGGTGCCACGGCGGTGCTTTATCTTAGCTTCGGCGTCGTAGCGGGCGGACTTTTGCAGCTTGCGGTGCATATTTATGCGCTGAAGTTTACCGGTATGCTGCGCGTCTTAGCCGGTGGCTTTGCGCAGCTTGCACGAGGCGATAAACCGCAGACGCAGGGCTTTTATAAAAATTTTTTCGCAGGCGTGCTCGGTGCTTCGGCGCTTCAGCTAAGCTCGTTTATAGATACCTTTTTTGCGAGCTTCCTTGCTAGCGGCAGTATCAGCTATCTTTATTACGCCAACCGCATATTTCAGCTGCCGCTCGCGCTTTTTGCGATCGCGCTTAGCACGGCGATCTTTCCGCGCATGAGCAAATTCGTAAAAGCTCACGACGACGCGCAGGCTCTGGCGCTCGTGGAGCGCGGATTTTACTTCCTTTTAGCGCTGCTCGGGCTCTCTGCGATAGGCGGCGTGATGCTGCGAAACGAGATCACACAGCTGCTATTTGAGCGCGGAGAATTTACCCGTCAAAATTCCATCGAATGCGCCGCGGTTCTTGGCGCATATATGGTAGGGCTCGTGCCGTTCGGGCTATCCAGGATTTTTTCGCACTGGCTGTATGCGAATATGAAGCAGAAGCTAAGCGCGAAAATTTCGATCTGGTGCGTCTTTATAAACGTCGCTTTGTGCGCGCTGTTTTTTAAACCCTTCGGAGCCGTGGGGCTTGCGTTTGCAAGCACGATAACGGGAGCGTTTCTGTTCGGCTTCAACCTCTATTTTTTTGGATTTAATAACTTTTTGGCTATAATCCGCGTAAAAAAAATTATTGCGATCGCGGCGCTTTGTGCGGGCGAAGCGGCGATTTTATACATTTTAAAAGGCTTGTATTATGGTAATTTATGATAGTTTGAGTAAAAAGAAGCTCCCTTTTAAGCCCATTAGCGAGGGGCTAGCGCGCATTTACGCCTGCGGCCCGACCGTTTATGACGACGCGCATTTAGGGCACGCAAAAAGCGCCGTGAGCTTCGATCTGCTGCGCCGCGTATTGCAAGCGGAGGGCTATGAGGTAAAATTTGCGCGAAATTTCACCGACATCGACGATAAAATTTTAAAAAAGATGGCGGAAACCGGCAAGAGTCTGGGGGAGATCACGGAGCTTTACACCCGCAGATATTTGCAGGATATGAGCGCGCTAAACGTCGCGGACGCGAGCATTTCGCCCAAGGCGACCGAAAATATCGCCGCGATCTGCGAGCTCATATCCTCGCTTCTTCAAAAAGGCTTTGCCTACGAGATCGCCGGTGACGGCATCTACTTCGACACGCGCAAGGACGGAGATTATCTAAGCCTTAGCGGCAAAAAAGAGGGTGCCGGCAAAAACATCGCCCGCGTCGCCTCAAACGATGCCAAGCACGACGAGAAGGACTTCGTGCTGTGGAAATTTGACGAGAATTGGTTTGATAGCCCGTTTGGCAAAGGGCGCCCAGGCTGGCACAGCGAGTGCGTCGCGATGATTTTGGCGCACCTTGATAGCGGCGATCCGAAATTTTGCATAGACATTCACGCAGGCGGCGCCGATCTGCTCTTCCCGCATCACGAAAACGAAGCCGCGCAGTGCCGCTGCGCCCGCCATAGAGCGCTAAGCAAATACTGGCTTCACAATGGCTTCGTGCAAGTAAATAACGAAAAGATGAGCAAGAGCCTGGGCAACTCGTTTTTCGTAAAAGACGCCCTAAAAATCGCACCGGGCGAGGCGCTGAGATTTTATCTCTTAAGCTCGCATTACAGGGCAAATTTTAATTATTCGGTGACCGATCTGCTTGCGAGCAAAAAGAGGCTAGATAAAATTTACCGCCTTAAAAAGCGCGTGCGTGACGTTTTAGCTCCCGCTGCAGGGCAAAATTCCACGTCCGAGCTACCTGCTGCGGAGGCTAAATTTAGATCGGAGATGATGGAGTTTTTAAGCGACGATCTCAACACCTCAGGCGCGCTCGCGGTGCTAGGTAACTTCGTAGCAAGCGCGAATGAAGCGCTAGATCGCGCGCCAAAAGACAAGGCGCTAAAGGCTCGAATCGCTGCAAATTTGGAGTTTGCGAAGCAGACGCTCGGAATTTTATACGAGGATGAGACCGAATACTTTCGCTTCGGCGTGAGCGAGCAGCAAAGAGCGCAGATCGAGGAGCTGATAGAACAGCGCGCGCAGGCGAAGGCGGAAAAGAATTTTGCGAGCGCAGATGCTATCAGAGCGCGTCTTACGGATATGAAAATCGAAGTTATGGATACGCCTGGCGGCACCGTTTGGGAGGTCGCAGCAGAGTAAAACGTAAAATTTAACGCAAAATTTTACGTTAAATTTTATGATTTTACGATACAAAACGTAAATCAGGACGCTAATCCGCGCGAAAATTTTAGCGTGATTTTTATCTAAAGCATTGCTATACCGCGGCGTGATTTTATTTAGCGATACAGTGCAGGAGCGAGCGGCGACAGAAGCGCGAGGCGGATCGCTATTTTCATTCGTCGGCGCAGCTGATACGGCGGCGCGATATAGCCGTGGCAAAATGGAGTAACGCTACGGCTCGTCTGCGCGTATTTACCGCGTTTTATCGGCAATGGACGATACGGCGGCGCGATATAGCGCGGTACAGCGGTAGCACTACGGATCGTCTGTGCGTAAATTTCAGTGCGATTTTATGGCAATTGGCGATGCAAAGTTGCGATGCAGCGCAGTGAAAGCAGCGCTGCGGCAGCCTGTGCGTAAATTTTAACGCGACTAGGTGCAGTGGAACATGCTGTGGTAACGTGCAAATTTTGGCGCGATTTTTATTCGGCGATATTCGTGGGTGCACACAGCAACGAAAGTCACGATTTCATTCGGTAATGTTGCTGATATAGTGGCGAATGCGCAAGGCAGGTCGCGATTTTATAGTTAGTGCGGTGGTGCAAAAGAGCAATGCAGCGCGACGATGCGAAGTCGCGATAAACGCGATGTTATATTATGATACGGCATTTGTGAGCGCTTTATGGGCACCTTAAAGAGCTCAATGTTTTAAAAATGGCTTTCGAAAGCGAAAGATCGCGATAAATAAAAACTCGCTCGCTTTAAGCGCTTAACGCTTTAAAAGCGGCAAACAAAAAAGCTAAATCTCGGCGTCGTTCGCACGATCGCCGCATGCAAGCAGCAGATTTAGCGAGCTTGCGAAGTGCAAATAGGTCTTGCGCTACCTCGTAAATTTCGCGCCACCTCGCAGCCGAAATTCTGAAATTTTAAGGAATTTTAAAATTTCAGAATTTTTGAGATTTTAAATTTTAAAATTTCAAGAATTTTGAAATTTCATAAATTTTAGGATTTTAAATTTTAAAAATTTTATAAAAAAGGATTGCATTTGAACGGCTTTAAAACTTTACTATCGCGCTTTAAGCCCTATTTTAGGGATTACAAGCCGCAGTTTGCATTGGCGATTTTGGGTATGGTGATGACGAGCGTGGCGACTGCTGCGAGCGCGAAGCTGGTCGAGCCCGTTTTAAATAAAATTTTCGTCGAAAAAAACGAGCCGTATCTCTACACGCTTCCGATCGCGATCATCGTGGTTTTCGCGATGAAAAGCGGCGGCGCATTTATGCAAAACTACTTCACCGCCTTCATCGGTCAAGACACGGTGCGCCGCTTCCGTGATAGGCTCGTCGCAAGCCTCGTGCGGCTGGACGTGGATTTTTTCAACCGCTTCCGCACGGGCGAGCTCATCAGCCGCACGATCAACGACATCGAGCGTATCCGCGTCGTGGTTTCGAATATGATCCCCGATTTTTTCACGCAAATCATTACGATTTTGGGGCTTTTAGGCGTCGTGATCTATCAGAGCCCAAAGCTTTCGTTTTTCGCGCTCGTGGTCTTTCCGTGCGCGATATATCCGCTCTCACGCCTTGCAAAGCGGATGAAAAAAATTTCGCGCGAGTCTCAAGAGAAAACATCCGATATCTCCTCGGCGCTTAGTCAAATTTACTCCAACATCGAAATCGTTAAAGCAAGCAACGCCGAGAGCTTTGAAGTGGAGAAATTTAACGCCGAAAACAGGAAATTTTTCGGTCTAAATTTAAAGGCGGTCATAACGACGTGTCTGGTAAGCCCGATCATGGAGATGCTAGGCGCAGTGGGCATCGCCGTGGTGATCATCGTCGGAGGACAGGAGGTCATCGCGGGCCAGATGAGTATCGGCAGCTTTTTCAGCTTCCTTACGGCGCTTTTTATGGTCTACACCCCGATAAAAAAGGTCTCATCGCTCTACAACAACATGCAAGACGCCATCGCAGCGAGCGAGCGGACGTTTGAGCTCATAGATTTGGAGCCTACGATCGTCGGAGGCGGAAAGCAGATGGGCGAGATCGGCTCGGTGAGCTTTTGCGACGTGTCGCTAAACTACGGCGACAAGGCGGCGCTGAAAGATATAAGCTTCAGCGTCAAAAAGGGCGAAATTTTAGCGCTCGTCGGAAACAGCGGCGGCGGCAAAAGCTCGGTCGTGAACCTTCTGATGCGCTTTTACGACGCAAGCAGCGGTAAAATTTTATTCAACGGCAACGACGAGATCGGCGAGTTTAGCATCCCTAGCCTGCGCGAAAACATCGGCCTCGTAAGCCAGCGCGTCTATATTTTCAACGACACGATCGCGCAAAACGTAAGCTACGGCGCGGAATTTAACGAGCAGCGCGTCATAGAAGCGCTCAAGCTAGCCAACGCCTATGAGTTCGTAAGCTCGATGAAGGATGGAATTTACACCGTGCTTAGCGAGTTCGGCGCAAATCTTAGCGGCGGGCAGCGCCAGCGTATCGCCATCGCGCGCGCGCTGTATAAAGACCCGCAAATTTTAATATTCGACGAGGCGACTTCGGCGCTGGATAACGCAAGCGAAAAGGAGATCTCAAACGTCATCGAAAAGATCAAACAAAGCAAAATCGTCTTTGTAATCGCTCACCGCCTCTCCACGATCGAGCGCGCCGATAATATCGCCGTGATGAAAAACGGCCGCATCCTCGCTATCGGCACCGACGCGAAGCTAACTGGCGAGTGCGAGGAGTATCGCAGCCTAAAGGGGATCATGCAAAACGGCTAGAGCTTTAAAATTTTGCCCCTTTTACGCCCCGGTTTTACGCCCCGGTTTTGCTCTATGAAATTTTAAAATTTTATCTTTGAAGCAAGTCGCATAAATTTATCCGCAAAGATTGAAATTTTGCCTTGAAATTTAGCCGCGCGGATCGCCGCTTCGGCTGCAGTGCTTTTTAATAAAGCTCATCTCTTTGATGCGACGAGGCACGACTACTAGAGCTTTAACGTTTGGATTAAAATTTTATCTTAAAATTTCAGCGCTTCGTTACGAGCCGCCTCTAAATTTAAACGCTCGCGCCGTTTTAAAACCGCTGCGGTAAAATTTTATCGCACACTGGGCTTTTCGGCGCTACCTGCACTTGATCTTAGGCATCTGCGGTAAAATTTTAGCTTTATTTTCCTTTATAAATTTTCGCATCTTTTTAAAATCCCTATCCGAATCGAAATTTTTCGCGTATTGCACAAGTACAAGTCCGCAGCTTTGCATATCTGCAACCATTAGATCGACTTCATATTTATTGAAATTAGGATCTCCGGGGGCGGGCGGATTGAGGAGTACTATTATAGCTTGCGTATGGTTGGTCTTTAAAATGCCGAAGGAACGTCGATCCTCTTGTTTTTTTCCCGCATTGGCCTCTTCGATCGCTTGATATATCCCATACGCATACTCATCGATATTTTTTACGTCGTTGAAATATGATATAGATACGAGCTTACTCCAGCCAAATCCTTCCTCACCGTTTAAAAAATAATATGCCGCCGCAAGATTTTTATACTTTCTGGTAAAAGTTTCTCCATCTATCTTAATGCTATACGGTAACTCTATCGCGCTATATGCTTCCTTTACCTTGGGATCCTCCAATATATATACCTTGCCTCGAAACGCCGCGCATCCGCCAAATATCGCCGCCAGTAAAAATGCGGTTAAAATTTTTAATCTCATACCCGCTCCTTCAAAATTTTTTCAAATATTTTGCTATAAAAACCGAGCTTTAATCAATAAAAGGCTACAATAACGCCAAATTTAATTCCAAGGGAAAGTCATTGTTTGAATCTATGCGCGCAGCACGCTCGCTAAGCCCCCTATTTCTGGGGATTTTCTTTATGTTTATCGGCGACGCGCTAGTCATCGCAAGCGCGGGCATCATGCTAAAAGAATCCGGCCACAGCGAGCTTGAGATCGGAGCGATTTCGGCGTTTTTCTTTTTAGGTGCGATCTTTAGCGGCTTTTTCGTGCCTTCGATAATCGGCGCGCTCTCGTACGTGCGGGCATACGCTGTCTTTACGGCGCTTTTCGGAATTGCTGCAATGCTGCACGATCTAGGTTCAAACCTCGTGTATTGGGCGATTTTGCGCTTTATTTTAGGCTTTTGCTACTACGCGCTTTTGATGATAATCGAAAGCTGGATCAACTCAAAGATCACAAACTCCATCCGCTCCCGCGTGCTGGCGATCTACGAAGCGGTTTTTTACGGCGCGTTTGCGATAGGAGTTATAATTTTGGCGCTAAATTTCGGAACGATGAAGGTCTTCGTGCTAAGCGCATTTTTCATCATCCTAGCACTACTGCCGGTAAATTTAATCCGCTTCAACCCTCCCAGAGTTCCCGCTCGCATGCGCATCTCGATGCCGCAAATTTCGATCGTGCCGCCGCTTGCATTTGCGACGGTGGTTTGCGCGGGCATTTTGATTAACGGCTTTTTTTCGATGGCGAGCGTTTTCGTGCTAAGCGCAGGGCTTGGAGTGGGCTCGGTGGGCGCATTTATGGGATCGGCGATGGCAGGAGGCTTCTTAGCGCAGCTCGTCTGTGGCACTATTTCAGATAAGTTTGGTCGCAAACGCGCCATAATGATAGTTTGCGTCGTGGGCCTTACTTCCTGCGCAGCGCTATTTTTTGCTAAAAGCTTCATCCTAACGTGCGCACTTGCGTTGATGTTGGGATTTGGCGCCTTTCCTTTGTATTCGCTCGCCATCGCGCGCGCAAACGACTCCATCACCGGCGAGGGTGCATCTCGCGTGCAAATTTCGGCGGCGATGCTTTTTATCTATTCGAGCGCGTCGCTCTGCTCGCCTTTGATCATCGGCGCGATGATGAAATTCTTAGGCGCAAACGGCTTTATCTGGGTATTTTTCGCGGCGATGAGCTTTTTATTTATATTTGCTATCTTCCGCCCCGAGATTGCGCCGAAAAGATAACGGGCCTGATTTTAAATTTTTTCGTAGATCAAAAATTTATAATAAAACGCCGCGATTGCGAACATAAAGCCCATGTCGAAGGTGATTTGCGAAAGCGAAAATCCAAGCTCGAAAAAAAATCCGATCGCAGCCGACACGAGCGTCGCGACGATGAAATACGCCATATCGTTGTAAGCGATGACGCGCCCAAAAAACTCCCTATCGACGTGGCTTTGCAGCTGCGTAAAAGAATACGACCACACCGTCGTGATGAAAAATCCCGCCGCGATCATGCCCGCAAACGAAAGCCAGTAGTTAAACTCTAGCACCGCCCACAGCCCGATGCCCGCAAACTGCCCCAGCAATAGCCAAAAAAACGTATGTTTATTCACGATCTTGCTTAGCCATATCTGTCCGAAAAACGCAGCCGCCGAGCGCGACATATTCATAAGCCCGATGACTAGCGATGCGCTTAAAATTTCTTTGTATTTGTACTTCGCAAGAAGCGCGATGAGATTGTCGTAGGTGGTGACGGCGACGAAGGCGTGAAGGACGATGAGATGCACCACCAAAGGGTGCGAGCGCAGGTAAGAAAAGCCCTCCTTTAGCATCTTAAACACGGGCTCTCGCGCGTTTCTTGCAAGGTCTTTAAAATTTAGCCGCAGCAGGATGAAAAACGAAAAAACGTATAAGCAAAAATCCAAAATAAACGCCGCTCGCACGCCGAAATAGTGGATAAAAACGCCTGCACTCGCCATGCCGAAAGTATATGTGATCGTCCAAATAATGCCCGTCATCTCGTTAGCAAGCTTTAAATAGGGGCGGCTTAAAAATTTCGGCAGCGTGGAGGATTCGGTCTGAAAAAACAGCGTGCCTGCGACGCTGCGCACGACCACGATCAAAAGCAGCAGCCACAAATAATCCAAACTATCGATAAAAATCAGCATGAAAATACTGATCATCTCGGTTATAAACATCGCCGTCATCAGCGGCTTTGGTTGAAATTTATCCACGATGATACCGTTAATGGGCGCTAAAAAAACATTCGGCACGAACGAAACGACGCCCACCGCCGTAATCGCCCATACCGGCGCGCCAAGTTCAATCAGCAGCGTAGCGACCCCGACGACCGAAAACCACAAGCCAAACATACATATAAAACCCGCCGAAAAGAGTAGTCGGTAGTTGCGCGAATGGCGAAGCAGCACGATGTATCTGATCATAAAATTTTATCCCGTAAATTTAATATAAAAAATCTAGCGAAATTGTATCACGGCGCGCCTTAAAAGCCAAAATAAGCTAAAAATGCTATAATTGCGAAATTTTAATTCAGGAGTGAAAATGGAAGGGTTCGTAACTACGGTAATAGTATTTTGCGTCCTCATCGCGGCAATTCTAAAGATGGGGGTCAAGATCGTCTCTCAATCGGAAATTTTAATCATCGAGCGGCTGGGTCGCTTTCACAAGGTGCTCGACGGCGGCTTTCACATCATCGTGCCGTTTTTTGACGCGGTACGCGCGAAGATGAGCGTGCGCGAGCAGCTGGTGGACATCAGCAAGCAGCAAGTCATCACCAAAGATAACGTCAACATAAGCGTCGACGGTATCGTGTTTTTAAAAGTCATCGACGGCAAGATGGCGCTTTACAACGTCGAGGATTATCGCCGCGCGATTTCAAATTTAGCGATGACGACGCTACGTAGCGCGATCGGCGAGATGAGCTTAGACAGCACACTTAGCTCGCGCGATCAGCTAAATTCCAAGCTACAAATCGCTCTGGGCGACGCCGCGGATAACTGGGGCGTAAAGATCATGCGCGTGGAGATTTCCGAAATTTCGGTACCGCACGGCATCGAAGAGGCGATGAATATGCAGATGAAAGCTGAGCGCAAAAAGCGCGCGATCGAGCTTAAAGCTGAGGCCGAAAAAGCGGCTCTCATCCGAAACGCCGAAGCGCTAAAGCAGGAGAAGGTGCTCGAAGCCGAGGCGATCGAGCGTATGGCGGATGCGAAAAAATACGAGCAGATCGCGCTCGCGCAAGGTCAAAAAGACGCGATGGATAGCATAAATTTAGCGATGAGCGCTTCTAGTTTTGCGGCGGAATACCTGCTCGCGCAGGGTCGCGTAAACGCCTTCAGCGAGCTGTCCAAAAACCCGAGCAAGGATAAAATTTTGATCCCTTACGAAACGAGCGAGCTTATCGGCTCTCTTAGCGTGCTTAAAGAATTCCTCGGCAAAAACGGCGCAAAGGATGCTAAATGAACGCGCTGATTTTTATCATAATCGGCGTGATTTTGGCGATCGTCGAGCTTTTGGTGATGGATTTTACCTTTATATTTTTCAGCGCCGGATTTTTCATCACGGGGCTTTTGAGCTTCGGTTTTCATCTTGATTGGGACGTGCAAATTCTGCTTTCATTCGTGCTTTCGTTCGTACTTCTGATCGCACTTAAAAGACCGCTAAAATCGCGCTTTTTCAAACCGGAAGAGAAGCATGAGGATAACTTTTTAGACGAGAGCGGCACCGGCACCGTCAAAAACGGTATGGTCTATTTCAAAGGCACGTTTTGGAAAAGCGATGAAATTTCAAATCTTAACGAGGGCGACCGCGTCGAAATTTTAGGCGTAAAAAACGGCCAGATCGTGGTTAAAAAAGATAACAGTCGAAATTCTAGCGGCGCAGGCGACGTAAATTTAAATGACGGCGATGCAAATTTAGGCGGCGCGGACAGCACGAGTGCCGACGATAAAAATTCTAACGCCGACACGAGCAAAGACGCGCGGAGCTCTGGCGCTAAAGAAGAAGCGCCCGAAGATCCGAAAGAGGCGTAGAGTGAGCGCTAAAACCGCACCGAAAAAAGCGATAAACAGCAAAGATGAAATTTTAAAATTTTTATCGTCACAGAAAAAGAGGCTTTTTGCAGTTGGCGTTACCGAGCTAGGGCTTTTCGGCAGCTACGCCAAAGATAGCGCCGACGCGTTTTCGGACATCGACATCGCGATCGAAACCGATGGGGCAAAAATGGTAGAAAATTTAGGAAACCCATTTTCAGCGCTGGTTTTTTTAGACGATTTTAAAAAAAAGCTATCCAGTAAATTTAATGCAAATGTCGATCTGTGCGATACTACCTCTTTAAGTCGCGAAGAAAAAACAAAGCTGCTGCAAGGAGCGATTTATGTTTGAAAGATCAAGCGTCGAGCGATTAAAAAAGATATCTGATAAAATTTCATCCATCCTAAAAAAATGCGAGGGCGGCGTAGCGCAGGCTCTTGCCGACGAGGACGTTTTGCAGCCTGCGATAATGATGCAGTTCATCAATATCCACGCCCTGCTAAAAGGGCTGCAAGAAAGCAACGATTTGCAGGCTTTGGCGATCTTTAGCAAAGATGAAATAAGAGCTATCAACGCCACGAGAAATATTGCTTCGCACGAATACGAACGGCTAAATTTTGAGCTGATAGAGATAGCCATCAAGGACTATCTGCCGACGCTAAATCAAAAAATCATAGACGCACTAAAGCCGTATCGCAAAGGCAAATCGGAAGGATAAATTTGAAAAGACTAAGTATAGATGAAGCCCTAAATTTAATTGAACACGCCGATCTAAACGAGCTTGGGCGCGCGGCATTTGCGCGCAAGCGCGAGTTGCACCCGGAGCGCGTCACGACCTTCATCATCGATCGAAACATAAACTACACCAACGCCTGCATGGTGGATTGTAAATTTTGCGCATTTTACCGCCACGCAAGCGACGCGGATGCCTATGTGCTGAGCTTTGAGCAGATCAGCGAAAAGATCGAGGAGCTCATCGCCGTGGGCGGTACACAAATTTTATTTCAAGGCGGCGTCCATCCGAAACTGAAAATCGAATGGTACGAGGATCTGGTGGAGTTCATCCACAAAAAGTACCCGAGCATCACGATCCACGGCTTCTCGGCGATCGAGATCGATTATATCGCGCGTCTTAGCGGCATCAGCACGCTTGAAGTACTTCGCAGGCTGCAAGGTAAGGGGCTCTACTCGATGCCTGGAGCTGGAGCTGAAATTTTAAGCGACCGCGTGCGAGAGCTAGTAGCGCCGCGCAAAAGCGACAGCGCCACGTGGCTTAGAGTGCACGAGGAGGCGCACGGCATCGGCATGAAAACGACCGCCACGATGATGTTCGGCACGCTTGAAAGCACGCGCGAGATCGTAGAGCACTGGGATAAAATCCGCGAGCTGCAAGACCGCACGGGCGGCTTTCGAGCGTTCATTTTATGGAGCTTTCAGGGACAAAACACCCGCCTTTTGCGCGAGCATCCCGAGATCAAAAAGCAAAGCCCGAACCGCTACCTGCGCCTGCTCGCCGTCTCGCGGCTATTTTTGGATAATTTCAAAAACATCCAAAGCAGCTGGGTTACGCAGGGCAGCTACATTGGGCAGCTGGCACTGAAATTCGGCGCGAACGATCTTGGAAGTACGATGATGGAGGAAAACGTCGTAAAGGCGGCGGGCGCGAGCTTTCGGATGAGCAAGGACGAGATGATAGCGCTGATCCGCGACGTGAACGAAATACCCGCCAAGCGCAACACCAACTACGATATTTTGGAGACTTACGCTTAGGGCGTGAGCTTTTGCGTGTTTGCGGCGGGAATTTTGTTCGCTTGCGGCTAGAATTTAGCGGTAGAATTTTATCTTAAAACAGATGGCGAATTTTTGCGATCGCGAGCGTGGAATTTTGCAACGGAATTTAAAATTTTGATATCGGTATGGATTTAAATTTACAGGCGCAAGCGGAATTTGCACGGTAAAATTTCATTTCGCTATGGAATTTCGCCTTAAAATTTTTTGGACGCGAAATTTCACGCCGCAAGATCAATGCGGCGAAGACGGCGCACAGAAGGCATCTCGTGAATGCTCTTGCCGCGTTTGCGGCGACAAAACATACTGTGGCGATTCGATACGCCGCAGAGCTGTGTGGTGTTTGAGCAGCAATACGCCCCGTTTAGGCGTTAGCGAATACATTTCGCCTCGTAACTAGAATGCGTTGCGGCGGGAAGCCGTTTAGGGCGCTGAAATTTTACAAAACGTGCGGCGCGATTAAATTTTAAAATTTTAAGCAGGACGGGCAAAACTGCCCTAGCGCGAAATTTTAGAAGCGAGTTTGAACTAAATTTTGAAAACTTGTTTTAGCGAAATTTTAAAAGTGAGCCCCGGCGTAAATTTCAAAAGCGGCGCGGCTGCGTCAAAATTTTAAAACCGCGCCTGAAAGAACGATGAAATTTAAAAATTTTATAAAGGAAAACGATGAAAAAAAAAGAGATTTCACTTAGAACCAAAGGCGGCAAGAGCGCTAAAATCGACTTTTTGTATCAATTCGACGATTCGCTGCCGGTGGCGAGCTTCAAGTTAATTTTTAAAGCAAGCGGCGCGGTGAGCGAGAAGATAGCGGGGCTTGCGCGCATCTGCGCGGGCGTTTTGGGCGAGGGCTCAAAGACGCTAGGGGTGAGCGAATTCCACCGCAAGCTCGATATCCGCGCGGTCGAGATCAGCGCTGCGAGCAATTTTGAAACTTTCGGTATCCAGCTAAACTGCCTAAAAGAGCACTTCGATTTCGGCCTAGATATGCTACGAGAACTGCTTAGTGAGCCAAATTTAACACCCTCGGTGCTCGAAAAGCTAAAAATGCAAACCATAGGCGAGATCGCTGTGCTAAAAAGCGAGTTTGATTACATCGCGACGTGCAACCTAAAAGCGCTTCTGTATCCGCGCACGAGGCTCGCTCAGCCGCTCATAGGCGACGAGGCGAGCATAGAGCGGATCACGATGAAGGATGTGCGGGAGTTTTTCTCCTCGCTGAGTTTAGAGAATTTATACGTCGTTTTATGCGGCGACGTGAGCGATAAAAACCCGAAAATCGCGGAAATTCTAAGCCTCTTTGCAAGCGGAGAAAAGCGCGAGCTGCCTTTTTTCGTGCCGAGCGATGCGAAAAAAATAAAGATCCAAAAAGAGCAGACGCAGCAGGCATACATCTACTTCGGCGCGCCCTTTACGCTGCCAAAGGAGCAGGAGTTTATCGCAAACACCGCGCTTTTCGTGCTCGGAAGCAGCGGTTTCGGCAGCAGGCTGATGGAGCGCATCCGCGTCAAGCACGGGCTTGCGTATTCGGTCTATGCGCGCGGCGATTTCGAGCTTAGCCGCCGCGAGTTTTGGGGCTATCTGCAGACCAAAAACGAAAATTTGCAAAACGCCGCCGCGCTCGTAAAAGAGGAGATCGCGAAATTTATCGCCTCGGGCGTGAGCGAAGCGGAGCTAAAAAGCGCTAAAAAATTCCTAATCGGAAGCGCGGTGCTGCAAAAAGAGACGATGTTTAAGCGCGCGGCGATCGCGCAGAGCGAGTATTACAAAGGCTACGCATTCGGCGAGTTCGAGCGAAATTTAAAGCGCATCGAGACGCTAAAACTCGGGGCGCTCAACGATTTCATCAAGTCGCACGACGAGATCATGAACCTAAGCTTTTCCGTCATTTGCGACGAGGCCGCCGCGAAAAAGGGGCTTGAAATTTAGCCCGTCGCGGCGCGTATCCGCGATCGGCATAAATGAGTAAATTTTAAATTTATAAAGTGGCGCGGACGATATTAAGGCGCGAGCGGCGCTAAATTTTACTTTTGCGCTGCGTTTGCGGACAGCTTGTGCGTTTAAATTTAAAACCGCGCCTGCGTTGCGCTAAAATTTGCGGGGCTTTGTAGAAGCGGTTAAATTTGCGAGCCTTATAAGAGCGGCTAAATTTAAAGGCGCCGTGTACGGCTCGGTAAAATTTCAGCGCGCAAAATCAAAGCTCGATTTCGCACGCCGTCTGTAAGCCGCGCCGTGAAATTTAAAACGCGCACTCGGCTAAAGCTCGGCCTCGCGTACGTCGTTTTCCAGCCGCGCCGTGAAATTTAAAAAGGCGCGCGGTGGCGGCTGCCGTAATTGAATTTTTGCGGTTCGCAAATCGCGCCGTGAAATTTCAAGCACTCGCGCTATGTTTCAAAACCCGGTGCGCGCCGCAAAGGCATGGCTGCCAAGCAAAATACGCGCAAGGCGGGTAAAATTTATGGGCGAAGCCGGCGAGTAAATTTGCCGCAATGGGCGAAATTCCGAGCAAATTTAAGCAAGCGTTCGATGCGGCGCATAGAATTTCGATCAAATTTCGGCGAGCGATCTGCACGGCGCATAAAATTTCGTAGCGCGAGGGCTTAACCGCCTATTAAAATTTAAAGGATGAAAATTGATTTTTGAAGCAAAAGACGCGGCGACGCTGCAAAAGGCGGGCATTACGACGCTTTTGGATCTGGCGCTGCTTCTGCCCAAAAGCTTCGACGATCTAAGCGTGGGGGATGCGCCCTGCGCGGGCGAGAGCACGGCGGAGGTCGAGTGCCTCTTCCAGCACAGGCGCGGCTCGATGCTCATCGTCACGGCGCACTGCCTCAGCTGGGAGCGCGAGATCAAAATCGTCATCTTCAACGCCAAAAGCTGGCACTTCGGCGCCTTTAAGCGCGGCAAAAAATTTTTCATCCACGGCAAATGCGACGAAAGCTTCGGCTCGTGGCAGTTCGTAAACCCAAAAATCGTAAGCGAGCCGGGCAGGATCGCGCCCAAATACAAAGCCGCGCTGAGCGACGCTGCGGCGCAAAAGCTGATCAAAAAATATCTAAGCGCGTCCGCGCTTTTAGGCTGTGGGCTGCGCGCGGACGAGGCGGCGGTACTGCTTGCGCTACACGAGAGCTCGCCGCGCAGCGTGCGAATGCTAGCCGCGCTAAATAGGCAGCTCAAGGAGGGCGGCGCGGAAAATTTCGGCGAGCGCGACGACATTTCAAACAGCGACAGAATTCCGAGCGGCAGTGAAATTTTAAGAGGCGAAATTTCAAGCAGCGATAAAATTTTAAATGACGACGGAATTTTAGATAACGGCGAAATTTCAAGCTCGCAAAGCTTCGCCGCTGAAATTTTAAACGGCAGATCGCAAAATGATGAGATTTTGGGCAACGAAATTTCAAACTATCCTCAAAGCAGCGGAGCTCTTGCCTGCGAGGCAAGGCGCGGCGCGGCGAATGAAATTTTAAGCGACGGAATTCCAAATGGCGCAGAAGCCTCGCCCAGCCAAAATATCCACAGCGGAGAGGCTGTGAGCGATAAAATTTTGGACGGCGAGGAACCTCAGGCGCGCGGCGCGAAGATTTATAACGACGAAAATTTTAATATCCAAAGCGACGAGGATTTTCTTGCCGCATATGGCGCGAAGGCGCGCAGAGATGAAATTTCAGATGATTTTAAAACCGACAATAATACAGCTACAAGCGGCGATGAAATTTCGGACGACCTAGTATCCGATGTCCAAGCAGCACGACCAGCAGACACTCAAGCCGCGACCGCGCAATCCATGCTAGAGCATGTCGCGACCGAGCAGTCCATAGCCGAGCAAGCCGCACAACAAAATTTAAGTATCCAAGACGTAGATACGCAATCCACAGCAGTTCAAGCTTCAGATGTTCGAAGCGCAGATTTGCAACCCGTAGCCCCCCAAACTCAAGACGCAGGTGCGCAACCCGCATCAATCCAAACTTCAAGCCAAGTAGCGAGCGCGCAAGCCGCGACTACCCAAACTTTGAGTGCACAAGCTACGGGCGCGCAGGCTACAAGCGATCAAACCGAAAATTTTCAGACGGTAATAGCTGCACAGACCGCAACCGCAGAGCCCACGATCGCTCAGACCGCAAGCGCCGCCGAAGCTATTCAAAACGCGCTCGCCGCACCGATGAGCGCTTCGCGCGATTGTGCCACGCAACCTACGCATTATCAAACTGAAACTATCCAGACCGCAGCCGCACAAGCTACAACCGCTCAAATTGCAAGCGACGCCGGAACTGTCCATGCCGCCGAGACCGTCCGAGCCGCAGCCGTCACGCAGATGAGCGGTACTATGATTTTACGCACGCTGAAATTTGTCGAAATTCTAAACTACCTGCAAAAGCTAAGCGCGAAAAAAACGAGTTTCCCGGCGCAAATTTATCCGCTGCGCGACATCTCAGACTGGCTTGCTTCGCTTCCTTTTGAGCCTACGCGCGATCAATTAAGCGCGATAAAGGATATCGCTAGCGATCTGCAAAGCCCTATAGCGCGCCGCCGCGTCGTCATGGGCGACGTAGGCAGCGGCAAGACGCTCGTCATTCTCGCGAGCGCGGCGATGAACTATCCGCGCATCAGCTATCTGATGGCGCCTACAAGCATCTTGGCCGAGCAGATTTACGCCGAGGCGCGCCGTCTGCTGCTGCCGCAGATTAAGGTCCTGCTCGTAAAAAGCGGCGATCGCGAGCCCGATTTCGCAGGCGCGCACCTTATCATCGGCACTCACGCCCTGCTCTACCATGAGCTTGCGCCGTCAAATCTAATAATGGTCGATGAGCAGCACCGCTTCGGCTCCAACCAGCGCGAAAAGATCGCGCGCCTCACAGGGAGCGGCGAGTTTAGAGCGCATTTCATTCAGTTTAGCGCCACGCCGATACCGCGTACGCTAAGCATGATCCAATCCGAGCTCGTGAGCTTCAGCTTTTTAAAACAGCTGCCGTTTGAAAAGCAGATCAAAACCAAAATCCTGCAAAACGATGGATTTGCGGGCTTTATGCAGGATCTGCGCCGCGAGCTCGCCGCGGGCAATCAAGCGATCATCGTCTATCCGCTAGTGCAGCAAAGCGAAAGCTCGGTCTATCAAAGCCTTGAGGAGGCGGCGCCGTTTTGGAAGGCTCAGTTTGCGGACGTGATGATTACTCACGGCAGCGACAAGGACAAGGAGGAGATCCTGCGCCGCTTCCGAGACGAGGGGCGACTGCTGATAACCACGACGATCGTCGAAGTGGGCATATCGCTGCCACGGCTTAGCGTCATTTTAATCGTAGGCGCCGAGCGGATGGGGCTCGCGTCGCTTCATCAGCTGCGCGGACGCGTCGGTCGCAAAGGCCAGGCGGGGCGCTGCTACCTCTACACCAAGCTCAAATCCCCGCCGCAGCGCCTGCGCGAGTTCGCAGCGACGCTGGACGGATTCAAGGTCGCAAATATCGATCTGAAAAACCGCCAGGGAGGCGATCTGCTGGGCGGCTCGGTGCAGCACGGCGCGATGTTTGCGTGGTATGATTACGAAGAGGACATAACGGCGGCAGCAAAGCAGCGACTGAAAGACATAGGACGGGGTGCATGAAATTCTACGAGATGCGATAGAATTTAAACGTAATTTTAGTCGCGGCAAAATTTTACGAAGCGAATGCGATTATGAGGTAATGGGCGATCTGATATAAAATTTGAAATTTCACGGCGCAGATTGCATCGGATAAAATTTAGAGCTTTACCGAGCGTCGTTTGCTTTTAATTTCTAAAATTTATGCAACTTAAAGTCCAAAAAAAGGAGAACAAAATGGCTTACGTGACCTACGACAAGGCAAAATGGCACTGGGGCGCGAAAAATGCGCCGACAGATATCCCGCAGGAAAACGGCGCGACGCACATCGCGTTTTTCTTCCGCTGGTGCATGAAGCGCAAGCTCTATTCCAAGGACTTCGCGGCGGACTTTGCGGACGATATAGCGCGGATGGTCGATAGCTTTGATTACCGTCAGTATTTTTTCGACGCCATGGACGGCGTGCTAGGCAGCGACGAGCTAAACACCGCGGGCAAGGCCTTTGCGAAGGCCTACTACACCACGGACCGCACGAAATTTGCCAAAA
>NZ_CALKZP010000046.1 GCF_938002845.1 uncultured Campylobacter sp. | reverse complement strand
AACTCAAATTTAATTATTTATTATCAAGGATTGCGGAGGATTTGCGTTTGCAAGGTAGAATTTTAGGCGCTAAGATTTAGCATTTTGATTTATTTTATATCTTTTTTGCGCTTGTTCTCACGCTGCTTTTTTATACTTTTTTGCATAAAGATGAAGCGAGCTTGCAAAGATAAATTTTACCCGCAAACTCAAGCTAAATTGCCGGCACAAGTTAGCTTTTTTTAAACGAAAAAAGCTTTTTGATCTTCGTAAGCCCAAGCTTCATGCCGCTATATTTCATCATCTTAGCCATATTTACCCACATTTCGCGCTCGTAGCACGGATGCGGGCAGTGGTGACAGCGTGGCTTTTCGGTATGCGGGCAGGCGCCTAGTCGCGCGTAGGCGTAACGCAGCATCCGCTCGCAGTCGCTACAGAGATGAAAGTGCGTCTGCACTAGCCCCTTATCGTCTTTGTAGTCATGAAGCACGGCACCATCTCTTTTAGGCGCATCCGCATGCTTGCCATCGCAGTAAATTTGGATAAATTTCGTCACCGTGTTTACTTCGTAAATAAATTTTTCGCTCGTCATATTTGATCCTTTGGGCAGATTTTATCTAAAAGAGACAAAAATACTCTTGAGCGCGCTCAAGCTAAAATTTATAGAATTTTAAAATTCCGCGGAATTTTGCTTTATCTTTCGACCTTGTTGCTTAATAGAGTCGCGATGAAGCGTGTTTTGTCGTTTGAAGCAAGCGCGATTTGCAAGCTCATCGTAAGCGGTACAGCCAAAAATAACCCGCCGATACCAAGCACGAAGCCCCACAGCAGCAGCCCTGCAAGCACACTGATCGTTGAAAGCCCGAGCCCTTGCCCTAAAAATCGTGGCTCGATGATATTTCCGATCGCTACGTTTACGACCAAATAGATTGCGATAGTCCAGATGCTAGAGCTTATATCCATCGTAGCTAGCGTCACGAAAAGCGTCGGAAAGACCGCTACGATCGAGCCTATCGTAGGAATGAAATTTAGCACGAAAGCTAAAATCCCCCACAGCGCGGCATATGGGACACCAAGAGCCCACAGCCCGAGCCCGATGAGCGCACCGGTGCAAGCTGAAGCGATAGTTTTGATTAGCAGATATTTTTTGAGGCTGGAGGCAAATTTCTTCACGAAAGTGTGTGTCGCGCGGCTACTTTGCGAAAAATAGCGGATTTTTTCGTCGATCACGGAGCTTTCAAAGACCATAAATGAAACCATTATAAAAATGAAAAATCCCGTCGAGACTATCGAGCCTGTTTTGCGCAGTAGTGCAGATAGCTGTGCGGCGGCTTCGCTCGGATCGATGCCCAGGCTTGCGGCGTTAAGCTCTATGCCGAATCGAGAGAGCTTTGCGCTCACGCCTCCTAGCACCTCTTCAAATTTTGCTTGAAGCTCGGGCAGGCGCGCTGAAAATTCCTTGATCGCATCGAAGATGACCGCGCCGAAAAACACTATAATCGCCACGAAGGCAAAGGTAATGATAAGGAAGCTAAAAACGCGCCCGACGCGGATCTTTTGGACATAAAGCACCAGCGGTGATACGAGCACCGTGATGAAAATAGCTAGCAAAAATGGCACGACGATAGCCTGCGCGGCTTTAAGACCAGCCAGGATGATTACGACGCAGGCAACCGATATCAAGGACATTTGAAGCTTCAAGGATTCTCCTAAATTTGACATTTTCGCAGAGCTTTTACGCGAAATTTTGATAGAAAGATTTTAACTAAAATTCCATAAATTTTAAGACGGAATTTTAAAATTTCATCGCAAAATTCTAAGATACGCGCAAATTCTTAGCGGGCGCAAGAAAAGTTAGAATTTTTTGCTAAAATTTTACGAAATTTACGCAAGTAGGATCAAAAATGAAACTTCCCAAACAGCTTTTAGACCGCTACGGCGCCGAGCGTCAAAGCGCGGGCGAGGCGCAGCGGACGGCGAATGAGATCGCCTTTGCGCCGGTGGTCTTTCAAGTCTCGCGGCTGATGAAAAAATTTGGAATTTTAAGCGCGCTTAATGAGGCACGTGACGGGCTAAGCATAAGTGAGATCGCGCAGAAGCTCTCGCTTAGCGAATACGCCGTAAAGCTGCTTTTGGAAAGTTCGCTTAGCATCGGCACGGTGCTTCTGTGCGGCGAGAAATTTAGGCTCAGCAAGGCGGGGTATTTTCTGCTTACCGACGAGCTCGTCGGCGTGGATATGGACTTCATCCACGACGTGTGCTACGAGGGGCTATTTAGGCTCGAAGAGACGCTAAAATCAGGCAAACCAGAGGGACTAAAGGTTTTTGGACAGTGGGCTACGATCTATGAGGCGCTTTCGCATCTGCCGCCGCACGTGCGCAAAAGCTGGCTCGCGTTTGATCATTTTTATTCGGATTTGGCGTTTGAGCCCGCGCTAAAGATCATTTTCTCGCGCAAGACGGATAAAATTTTAGACGTAGGCGGCAACACGGGGCGCTTTGCTAAGCGATGCGTGGGTTACGACAGAAATGTGCGCGTCACAATAATGGATCTTGCTGGGCAAATTTCGATGATGAAAGACGCCGTCGCAGGCGCGCAGGGCACTGAGCGTATAGAGGGGCTTGCGGCCGATCTGCTAGATGCTGCTACGCGCTTTCCGCGCGGCTTTGACGCGATCTGGCTCAGTCAGTTTCTGGACTGCTTTGCAGAGGAGCAGATCGTAAGCATCCTCTCGCGCGCGGCGGAGTCGATGAGCGAGCAGGCGCGGCTTTATATTTTGGAGCCGTTTTGGGACAGGCAGCGCTACGAAACCGCCGCGTATAGCATGACGCAGATCAGCGTGTATTTCGCCGCGATGGCAAACGGCAATAGCAAAATTTATCACTCGGACGATATGATTAAATTTGCGCAGAACGCAGGGCTTAAAATTTCGCAAATTCACGACGGGCTGGGCGTCGGGCACACGCTGCTGTGCTGCAAAAAGGCGCGCTGATGGACGCGCGAAGCTTAAGTGCGCGGCTAAATAAGCCGATTAAAATTTTGCTAGTGCTTTTTGGAATCGGAATTTTGGCAAATGTGGCGATGGAATTTTATGCAGAGAAAAAACGCGGCGAGCTAGAGCGAAATTTCTGCGAAAGCAAGCAGGTACGAGATGCGCTAGCGCGGATAAACGAGGGCGCGCCGCGTAGAATCGACGATGCTACGACCCTAAAAAGCGCCGCATGCGAAGAGGGTAGCTTCATATACGATTACGCGCTAAATAGCTCGCCAAATTTAGATCTTAGCGCGCTGGATGCGAGTGATGCGGAAATTTTAAAAGAGATGCTGTTTGCCAAGGCGAAGGTCAGCTTTTGCAGCACGGAATTTTCGCAGCGCCTGCGGGAGCTCGGCAAAACGATGGTGTTAAACTATGAAATAAAGGGCTTGCCGCCAATACGGCTAAAGCTTGATAAAAATAGCTGCGAACGGTGAATTTTAAAACCCAAGTGAGGCATTTGATTAGCCGCGTTTGTGTGGCGGCGCGTTGGCAGCTGGTGCCTCTGTAAGCTCGCAAGCGAGCGTATGCTTTACGCAGAATTTTATGTGAGCAGGTCGCGGATAAAATTTAGCAAGATCTCATCGCAGCAAGTGTAGCATAATAAATCATAAAATTCTGACTCAAAATCTACGATGCTGTTTCAAATAAAATTCCGTAACTTATA
This sequence comes from uncultured Campylobacter sp., assembly GCF_938002845.1. Classification (GTDB taxonomy): domain Bacteria; phylum Campylobacterota; class Campylobacteria; order Campylobacterales; family Campylobacteraceae; genus Campylobacter_B. The sequence continues at coordinate 48,434 of NZ_CALKZP010000046.1, read as the reverse complement.
GAATTTCGCGCGAAAGCTTTACGCGGTGTTTGCGCTGCTACACAGATATAATTCCGCGTGAAATAGTAAAATTTTAATGAAAAACGCCACTGGCAGAACCTAACGCATTAGATCGCGGCTTAAAAAGGACTCGCGCGTTTAGCGCTCTGTGACGGCGAAATGCACGCTGATCCGCGTCATGCTATACGCGGCGGCGCGGTAAAAGTCAAGCAGAGATTTTAACATGTTACTTTTGCGCAGGCAAAATCAAAAGCGAAGCGGATAAATTTTAAACGGATGCTGCGCGGGCGAGCAGGCAAAGGCTCACGCCGCGCTAAATTTTAAATCTCGCGCAAGCGCTACTTGCAGTCGCTAGGCTTAAATTCTACCCTTATAAATTCTTCGCCACTTTTTATCTTATAGCTCCATATCGCGCTGTTTATTAATGGATGCATTACCTTCATCTGATTGCAAAAAATTTGCTTATTTTGGCTATCTATGACATTTTGTATCACGGTTTTTTGATCATTTCCGACACTGTCAAATTTCATCCCCATGCCGTCATTTAGCTCGTAGTTATAGATGAAGCTGCCATCCTTGCACTCAGCACCCGTTAATGTGGTAATCTCGTCGACTCGCATCGGCGCACTCTTATTGATACCTTCCACAGCCGCTTTGAGCTGGACATTATCGCAGCTTGGTGCCGCAAAAAGCGCCGCGAAAGCAAACGGAAGCAATAAAAACTTTTTCATAATTCTCTCCTTAAAAAATTTAGTAATGATATAAAAATTAATATTAATCGGTGCTTTAAATTTAGGGCGAATTTTTGGTGCTGCGAATATGGAATTTTATGCAAGCGTAGCAGCGAACGCGAAAAATTTATTTGCAGGATTTGGCCCTAAAATACGGAATTAGGCGGTATGTCAAGGTGCGGAATTTATCGGCTTGCCGCACTTAAATATAAGCTGCCAAGTTAATTTCATAACGCATTTTACGGAATTTAACCCAGCTTGCGGGATTAAATTTGATGCCTAGAGCGCTGGCAAACTAGGTATCAAAAGGATTTAATGTCGCAGGCGGGATAAATCTTACAAGCAAGCGCGCCTATGAGAGCTTTAAAGCCTATCGCTAGATAGAGCTTAGGCGCGACGATCCGCAAGCGCGTGCCGTAAGATCGCCGCGACAAATTTTACCACAAGACGGCAGGCAAAAATAATCGACCAGATGCCGCTTACCACGCACAAAGGCGCAAGCACGATTAGTTATCGTTGATTACGTCCAAAATTTCTCTAGCGTGCACGGCGTAATCATTCGCCATCGATTTTTGAAAGATCCCGCCGATCTGCGCGTATGAGCCCTGACCGCCGCCGAAGAATTCCTCCTCGCCGAAGTTGCGCTCGTTTACGGCGATATTTTGGTTGTAGATCGGCTTTCCGTTTTTAAACATTTTTAGACGTAAATTGTAGCGCACGTAGGGCTTTGCCGAAACGTCGATGCCGTCGGAGCTGTAAAAGCCAAAGCCGAATGAGCTAAGCTCAGGCGCGATAACAAGCCCTTTACCTTGCAGCGCTTTTTCGTCGTCGGTAACGCTTACGCGCCTTAGGTAGGTGCCGAAGAAGCGCTTTGCCTCGCCTGCGACGAACTCGCCGACGTCGATTTTAAGCTCATCGTCTCTGCCTAACTTCGAGCTTGCGACGTAGCTTTTTGTCCCCATTAGCTCGCCAGGGATGTAAATGAGCGCACTTTGCATGGCGTTGGTCGCACTTATAGTGTCGTCAAACGGCGCCACATCGGCGTTTTGATTAAACTGCGCTTCGTATGCGCAACCGCTAAAAAGCGCGCAAACTATTGCGGCTAGAAAGAAATTTTTCATTGTTTGCTCCGTGTAAAAATTTTTGTAATTCTACCCCGCGGGTCTAAATTTTACGCTGAAACGGGCGTAATCGCTCTTTAATCCAAGCTAAAAAATCGCCTAAGCTTTCGCTTAAACGTATCCTTTGGAATTTGCGTATCGCTAAAATCATCGCTCCAAATTTCATTTTTATCGGTAAACAAGCCTTTATTCTGCGCCTGCGGCATAAAGACCACTTTATCCGTAACTTGGACGCCTTTTTGCTTAAAATACTCTAATATCTCATCCAGATCTCGCCTAGAATATATATTTATAAGGAAGTAATTTCTATTTTTGAACCTTAGCACGATATTTTTGCGGATTAAGCCCAAAGGCTCATCCGCTCTTATCAGCATATAAATTTTAAACGGCAAGATGAACAATATGAAATTTATCGTATGATATAAAAACAATACAACCTTTCCTATGTGTACCCCTATGGACGACTTTTTATACAGCTCGTATGACGAAAAATAGTGAAATCTTCCGTAGCTATCATATAGCTCTGATATAATGCAAAAACTTACCTTATCTATATCGCAGGCATTGCAAATTTTTATTACTTCCTCTTTCTTGACAAAATAAAAATCATTCAACGCCTGATTTAGTGATCCGGGCTTATCGTCGAAAGCATTTATATAGCTGATTTTATTATTTTCCAATAAAAAATACGCGGGACTGCCCTTTCTTTTAATAGGCCAAAGTAGCGTAGCCGGCAACAATAAAAAGACCACTACGATAAACATAACTAAATCGGCACTAAAATGCGTGTAAAATTCTAAGTTTAACGGAGTAACTTCTAAATTGAATATTTTATATAAGCAACCGAGTGAAAGAAAAAGAACGATATTGTTTTGAAAGTAAACCGCTCTGTCTATGGTTTTGATCGGCTCTTTGTCGTAGTCCCTCATAAAATTCCTTTTCGGTATGGCTTTCGTATTTTATCACCGCCTCGCTTTCGGTGCGTTTAAAGGTCGGGATATTTGCGGAGGCTCTTGCGGCGAGTTGTAACGAGCGGCGGCTGTCTCAGCCAAGCGGGCGCTAGCGGTTTATCTGCGACCGCTTCAATAACTGCTTTAAGCGCCTAGCGATCTCATCTGCGATTGCCGTGAGTGGAATTTTGCTCGAAACCTAGCCCCAATCTCGCCGCGAAATACTCGCGCAGCATCCGCCTTTGCGCTTCGTTTACGTTTAGCTTTATCCAGACATCCAGCGGGTCTAAATTTTACGCTGAAAACCGAAAAATTTCACGCCTTAATGTCGTAGCTGAAATTTTTCAAAAAATATATGCGTAAAGCCTCGCGCTCGGCTCGGCTGGGACGGATGCAAAAAAATACCGCCGCGCCCGTATCGTCCCTCCCGCGCAGTAGCAGGCAGTCGCGCAGTCGTAGCCCCGCTCGTCCGTCTAGCCTTCGCGCGACGACGAGCTTTGAAGCGATCAAAATCGCAAAAATGCCCGCCGCTGCATAGATCGCAGCTTCGACAAAGCCGAATTTGATCGTCAAAAACACGCCCGCGACGTATGCGAAAAGGAGTAAGAATTTTAAAATTTCTTGCAGTTTCAAAAACCGTTCGTAGCTTATAAATGGTACGCGAAACGTCCGCACGAAGCCGAGCGACGGCTCTATCAGATCGACGCATCCAAGCATAAGATCGTATTTGTCTAACCCTCTGCGAAAGGATATTTTAAGCCCGTCAAATTCCACGCGCGCCGCCTCTTTGCTACCGCTTCGCAGATAAAGTAACGCTAAAAACACAAAAACGATCGTCAGACTAGGCTTGGCTCGCTGCGAGCGTAACGGGCTGTCCGTGTAAAACAGCTCCCCCGATCCGCCGATGTCCAAAGAGATAAAAATGCAAAAAAACGCAAGGATAGAGGCGGAGAAAATTCTATAAAACGTATCGTCACAGATGAGGCTAAATTCGGGCTTTTGCATTAGTTTTTATATAGCGGCGCGTCAGTGATTTTAAATCTAAATTTATTGCCCGCGCCGATAAATTTTACGAAGCTCGCTACGTCAAATCCCTGCTGCGGCGCCGTTAGCGGCGGCTTAGCAAGGATCTCGAAGCTTAGCCCTGCGTAGTTGAAAAACTTGCCGCAGCGCCGAAAGCCGTGCCTGCCGTAGAATTCTATGCGGCGCAGGCGCTGCGCGAGATTGGGCGCATCCTCGTGCGGCGGCTCGACGTCAAGGATGATCTGCGCACGCGGATTTTGCGTGACGATGAGCGCGAGCAGCCTTGAGCCGATCCCCAGCCCGCGAAATTTCGCATCGATGCCGAGGTAAGCCACGTAAAAAATCCCGCTTTCTCCGCCGCTTGAAATTCCGCTCTCATCGTAGCGCAAAATTTTGCCCCCTGCGGCGCTTAATGAAATTTCATCCCTTCTGACGCTTGATAAAATTTTGCCGCCCGCACCGCAAGTCGAGCAGTCCGCGGCGATCGAAATTTTGCTATCTGCGCTCGCGTTTAAAATTTTATTGCCGCCAAGAGACTGCGTTTTTTGACTTGCGATTTCGCCGCTTGCAACGCTAAAAAATTTTGCTTCTGAAAATTCCGCTTTACCGCTTGGAATTTCATCCTTTTCGCCTTCAAATTCGGCGCCGCTATGGGCTTTGGATTTTAAAATTTTATCCGCATTTAGGCGAGGCGGCGGTTGTTTGTGGTGTAAAACCGCGCGCTTGTAGGTTTGCTCGGTCCTATAGACGCAAAACCCAACGAGCTCCTCGCCGCTTAAATTTTGCGCCGCTACGCTTGAATTTTCGCCTGTCGCCGCGCTGGGATTTTTACTTTCCAAGCTGGATTTTTCACACATCACATTAGATTTTTTACCTACCATGCTGCGATTTTCAGAACTCAAAGAGGCGAATTCTGCCGCGCCGCAGTCGCTCGCATCGGAATTTTTACCCGCAGAGCCGCAATTTTGGCTCGTTTCGCCGCAATCTTGCTTTACCGCGCAAAAATCTTGTTTCGGCGCGTTTAAATTTTTGCTCGCCGCCGCGTGATGTTTACCCGTAGCGCCCATGGCGCCAAAATCCTCGAAAATCGCCGCGATTTCAAGCTGTCCTTTGCGCGACATTTTTAAGAAATTTTTTATGCTGATGCGCTCGATTTCGGGGAACGCCGCGACGTTGATCGCCTCTATGCGCGCGATCAGTGCCGAATCCTCGCCGATACGCTCAAGTCTCATTTCGCTCTCCTTGTCGCGATAGGCCTACCGCGTAAATTTAAAGTTTGCCCGCCTCGCTCGCGGGAATTTCATCACTCGGCCCTTGAAATTTCATGAAATTTCGCAAAATTTGAAGGGCGCTCGTCTAAATTTAATCCTCGCCGTAAATTCGCTTTAAATTCCCCAGCGTCGCGCTCGCGTTTAGCAGTAGCGCATCGGCGATCGCCAGCCGCGCCATTGCGGTGGCTACGACGCTGCCTCGCACGGCGATACACGGATCGTGTCGCCCGCGCAGCTCGCAGACCACGTCTGCGCCGCGCACGTCCACGCTGTGCTGCGCCATGAAAATGCTCGGAGTGGGCTTAAAATGGGTCGTGATCTCGATAGGCGCGCCGCTACTTATGCCGCCTAGGATTCCGCCTGCGTTGTTGCTTGCGAAATTCGCGCCGATCTTGCCGCCGTTGGTGCGGATATAATTTTTGCTAGAGCCCATGAAATCGTTGTTCTCGCTGCCTTTTAGCGTGCTTGCCCTCACTCCGGCGCCGATCTGCACGGCTTTTACGCCGTTTATGCCCATCAGCGCGCCCGCAAGCGTCGCGTCCAGCTTACCATACAGCGGCTCGCCGAGTCCCGCAGGCACGCCCGTAATGCGCGTTAGCACGCAGCCGCCGATACTATCGCCCGCATTTTTGACGCTTAGAATTAACTCCTTCTGCGCGCCTTCCGCAGCGGGATCGAGCGCGAAAATTTCGCTGTTTTGCGCAAAGTCGAAGTCTAAATTTTCCGCGTAAATTTCGCCCACGCCGCAGATTCCGCTTTTTACGGAAATTTTAAAGTGATCCAGCAGGATCTGCGCAAACGCTCCCGCAGCTACGCGCACGGCGGTTTCGCGCGCGCTTGCCCGTCCGCCGCCTCGGTAATCGCGTAGTCCGTATTTGGCAAAATACGAAAAATCGGCGTGTGCGGGGCGGAAAATATCCTTGAGATTTTCGTAGTCTTTCGAGTGCTGGTTTGCGTTGCGGATAATAAATCCGATCGGCGCACCGGTGCTGCGACCGTCAAAAATTCCGCTTAAAATTTCGATCTCATCAGCTTCTTTGCGCGGCGTAGCGTATCTGCCGCCCGGCTTGCGTCGCTCAAGCTCGCTTTGGATATTTGAAATCTCGATCGCCACGCTCGCCGGAAAGCCGTCCAAAACGCCGCCGATCGCCGCGCCGTGGCTCTCGCCGAAGGTGCTAAGGCGCAATCTCTCGCCGAAGGTATTCATAGTGCGCCTCCTTGGTCGCCGCCGCCTTGTTTGTCCGTATCGCGCCCGTTTTGTTCGGCGTTTTTGTTTCGCTCATTGCTTCTTTTAGCACCCGACGTATCGTCCGATGCGCCAGCGCGGTCGCTTCTTTTGTCGCCTCGATCATTATGGTCGCTCTTTGCGCTGCTTCGCGCTCGTCCGCCGCCTCGCGAGCCTTTTTTGCCGTCCTGTGTGCGGCTTGCGCCACTTTGCTTATCATCGCCGCATACCGTTTGTTCGCCATCTGTCGCGTTAGCACCGTGCGAGGCGCCGTTTTGTAAAAGCTCGAGCGCGATTTGTGCGCATTTTTGCTCGGCTTCCTTTTTGCTAGCTCCCACGGCGGATGATAGCCGCTTGCCGCCTACGAGCGCCGCCATTTCGAAGTTTTTCTTGTGATCGGGGCCGCTCGAGCCTAAAAGAACATATTCGGGCGTGACGCCGAATTTTGCCTGCGTGAGCTCTTGCAGCGCGGTTTTGTAGTCTCGCACGAGCTCGTTAAAGCTGATGCGCGGATAGAGAATTTCTAAAATCGCAATCGCGATGCGCGCTGTGTTTTGCAACCCGCTCTCGAGATAGACGGCGCCCATTATCGCCTCAAAGGCGTCCGAAAGCAGCGAGGGCTTCTCGCGCCCGCCGTTGCGCTCCTCGGACAGCGACATATTCAGGTTCTCGCCGATGCCCAAAAATTTTGCAAATTTAGAAAAGCTGCTTTCGTTCACGAGCGCGGCGCGCAGCTTGCTCAGATCGCCCTCGTCGCTGCTAAATTTTTTGAAAAGATACTCGCCCACGATTAGATCCATCACCGCATCGCCTAAAAATTCCAGCCTCTCGTTATTGTGTCCGTTTTTGGCGCTTTTGTGCGTAAGAGCGATCTTGAGGTGGGTTAAATTTTTAAATTTATAGCCCAGTTTTTCTTGTAATTTTTCTAAATTTTGCATTATTAACCTTTTTATAAAATTCTACGAAATCCGCGGCGGCTCGCACGCAAACGGCATCTGGCGCGAACAAAACCTGCGCAAGCGAAACGAACGAGAGCGGGATCTGCGCTAAATTTGCACCAACGCAGCGAATGAAGCGCGCCAGCTACGATCTGCGACGAATAAAATTTAAACGTAGCCCGCCAATTCTAACGCAAACCGCGTCAAAGCTCGCTTGCCGCGAATGAAATCCACACTAAAAACAGACCCGCCGAGAATATAAGTTGCACTAAAGCCTGCTCGCTGCTAACGAAATCTCCGCCAAAGCTCGTCTGCCACGGACCCAATTCGCGCACAAATAAGTACGAGCAAACGCGAACGAGTAGAGCGTATTAAAGCTAAAGCGCGCCGAAGTCCAATTACGTGAACGAATGTGCTAAAACCGGCTTCGGGCGATAAAATTTACGCCGAAGCGGCTCTGCGTACAAAGCAAACGCGGGCAAATCCATGCTAAATCCGCGTAACCGCGAGCTTCGCCATAGAATTTCAGCCCTTTATCGCTTCCGCCGCCGCACGAGCCATAGCGTCGCACTCCTCGTTTTGCGGATGACCCGCATGCCCCTTGACCCACGAGGCCTTGATCTCGTGAGGCGCCGCCGCCGCAAGGTATCTGCGCCACAGATCCGCGTTTTTCTTGCCCTTAAAATCGGTAACGACCCACTTTGCAAGCCAGGAATTTATCGCTTTAACGACATACTCGCTATCGGTAAAAAGCTCGACGCGGCAGGGCTGCTTAAGCGCGCTAAGCCCCATTATAGCGGCCGTTAGCTCCATTTGATTATTAGTCGTCATCGCTTCTGCGCCGCTTGCCTTTTTTATCGCGTCGCCGTACTGCAAGATATAAGCCCAACCGCCCGCTCCTGGGTTTCCGAGACAGCTGCCGTCGCTAAAAAGTTTGACCGATTTCACCGGTTTTCTCCGAAATTTGCGCCCTGATCTCCATGCTGCCTAGCTCGTAGCAGACCGGACAGCGGTGCGAGAAGAGCCCCACCGAGCTTTTGCACTTCGCGCAGGTGTAGCTAAAGCTAAGCCCCGCGTCCTCAAAGCCCGCGTCTTTCATAGCCATAAGCGCGTTGATCTCAAAAATTTTACTTGCGCTCTTAGGCTTTTGATCGCTTCTTCCGAGCGCGTAAAAAAGCGCATTGTACTCCGCATCCTGCGTATTTACCGCCGCAGGGAAATCATAGATCAGATCGATCGCCTGCTCAATCGGCGGGAAGCGATCGAAACCCTCCATAGGCTCTTTGTTTTTGATAAAAAGCTCCATGCAAAACCGCCCCGCGCCTTTGAAGTTTAGCTTTGAAATTTTAGAGATCTTTTTATTAAACGGCGTATTGGCGTCGTTTGCGATAATTTGCGCGCGCTCGAACTGGCTTTGAGCATATACTTCGGCGTCCTGTTCGCGCAGCGCGTCAAGCACCTCAAGCGCTTCATTAAAGCGCTTGAGCCGCTCATAAATCACCGTAAGATGCGTAAGGGCCTCTTTGTTTCTCGGGCGCAGCTTCAGCGCTTGCAAAAATACCTCTTCGGCGCGCCCCAAAAAGCCCGCTTTGAAATATACGATACCGAGATTGGTGAGGATAAACTCCCTCTGCACGCCGCCGTTAGCCTTGCCCAGCGCGATTAGATAAATTTCTATCGCGCGCTCGAAGTCGCCGCTTTTAACGAAAGAGCTAGCTAAAATTCCAAGCGTCGGGCTGTCTATTTGCGGGCTTGCCAAAAGCTGTCTGTGCTCGGTGCTAAGCGCGTCTAGGGTGTCAAATTTTTTGATGAAATTCTCTAAGCTCTGCCTCTCGTTTTTTTTAGAAAAAACTCCCCAGATGTAGCTTAGAATCGACACTAGCAAGATTATGCTTATCAGCATGATAAGCCCGAAAATCGGGTCGCGATCGTCTAAGAAAAAATTATCCAAATCAAACCTCGTCGCAAAAATAAAGGGCAATTATAGCAAAGTGCGGGTATAATTTCGCTTATGATTAAAAACGAAAGCATAGAAAATCTGCTGGCCACCGTAGATATCGTAGACGTCGTAGAAAAATATGTCCCGCTTAAGCGCAGCGGCGCAAATTTCGTGGGCGTTTGCCCATTTCACGACGATTCGCACCCGAGCATGAGCGTGAGCTCCAAGCTTGGAATTTTTCACTGCTTTTCGTGCAAGGCTGGCGGCAATGCAATTAAATTTATCCAAGATTACGAAAAGATAAGCTTTCCAGAAGCGGTCGAAAAGCTTGCGGGGATGTATAATTTCGCGCTGCAATACACCGGTGTTAAAGTCCAGGAGCGCAGCGAAGAGAAGAAGGTGCTTGGGATTTTAAACGCCTACTACCAAAGCTGCCTTTATCAAAATCCTACCGCCGTAAAATACCTGCACGATCGCGGCCTAAGCGATCAGAGCATCCGCAAATTCGGCCTTGGCTACGCAGGAGCTAGCGCGCAGACGATCAGAGTTTTGCAAAACGAAGAAATTCCGCCGCAAGACGCGCTAAATGCGGGCGCGGTGAAGCAAAACGAGCGCGGGCTTTACGCTAGCTTCATCGAGCGCATTACCTTTCCGATCTACAACCACGCAAGCAAGCTCGTGGGCTTCGGCGGCCGCACGATAAGCGGCAACCCAGCCAAATACGTCAATTCACCGCAGTGTGCGCTGTTTGATAAATCTAAAATTTTCTACGCATTCGATCTTGCGAAAAAAAGCGCGATTGCTAAAAAAACCCTCATCATCACCGAGGGCTACATGGACGTCATCATGCTGCATCAAGCGGGCATCGATAACGCCGTAGCGGTGCTCGGCACGGCGCTGACGCCCGCTCATCTGCCGCTTATAAAGCGCGCGGAGCTTAACGTCGTGCTTAGCTTCGACGGCGACGCCGCGGGCATCAATGCGGCGATAAAATCGGCGCGGCTTTTGTGTCTGAACAAGATCGACTCAAGCGTCGCTATAATCGGCGGCGGTGCCGATCCCGCGGATATGATTGCGGCCGGCAAGGTGCGCGAGCTAGAGCAAATTTATGCTAGCGGTATGGAGAGCGGGGAGTTTCTGATCCGAAGAATCGCTAAAAAATACGACCTCGCTCGCCCCGTGCAAAAAGAAGCGGCGCTAAATGAGATTAAAGAATTTACCGCAGCGCTCGGCCCCGTGCTAGCCGAGTCCTATCAGAGCCTAGTGGCGCAAATTTTAAATGTCTCGCCCGCTTCGTTCAATCTTGCTGACGGCGGTAAAAATTTCGGCGCGGGCTTTGAGGGGCGAAATTTTAACGAGGGCGGGAGCTTCGACTCTCGCGATTTAGGTTCTTACGGGGGGCACGGCGCAGACGGCAGGGGCTTAAACGGCGGAAATTTTAATCTTTCGCAAAACACGGCGCGCTACGAAAGCTCCGCGCCGCCTGCGTCTTCGGCTAGGCCCGGGCGCTTGCTACTGCGCCGCAAGGAGATCGCGGAGCTTCAGATCATAAAATCGATGCTGCTTGATGGCGAGATGGCACAGCTCGGGCTCGGCTGCTTACAGCGGCGCGATTTTCGCATGCACGGCGATATTTTCGAGGCATTTTTGGCTTTCGCTCGCAGCGGCGGGAATTTTAAAAATTTCATCGCGGGCGAGGACGGCAATGTAGACAGCGCCTCCGAAAATTTTACCGCGGGCGACGCGGGAGAAATTATCCAGGGCGAGAGCGTAAATTTAAAAAGCGGCGTGAATTCTAGCGGGCAAAATTTTAACAGGCAAGGCTCTGCGGGTGACATAAATTTAAAAGACTCCTCCGCGCAGCAGGGCGCAAACGGCGGCGAGAAGCAAGACGTAAACAACGTCGCAAAGCAAGGCGAGATGGAAGCCGCAGCTCAAAATGTTCAAAGTGCTCAAAATAGCCAAAATATTCAAAACGCCGAAAGCGAAACCCGCGAAAATCTGCGCGCGCTCGCGCTGGACGATGAAATTTTGCCGATAGGCGGCGTGGCTCTTTTTAACGACGCGTGCAAAATTTTACGCCGCAACGCCCTGCAAGATCTGATGCAAAAGCTCAAAAGCTCCGACGCGCCCGACAAGATAGAGCGGATCTTGGAGTATCAAAAAAAGATCAATCAACTCAAGTAAAGGAACGAAATGAAGGCATTGGCGCTCTTTAGCGGCGGGCTTGACTCTATGCTCGCGGTCAAACTCATCACATCGCAAGGCATCGAGGTGCTCGCGCTGAATATGGATATCGGATTTGGCGGCAAGGACGATAAGAGCGAGATCATGCGCCGCAGAGCCGCAGCTGCGGGGGCGGATTTTAAAAGCGTCGATATCAGAAGCGAATATCTGCGGCAGGTGCTTTTCGAGCCCAAATACGGCTACGGCAAGCACTTCAACCCATGCATCGACTGCCACGGATATATGTTTAAGACCGCGCTTGCGATGCTGCAAAGCGAAGGGGCGAGCTTCATCATCACGGGCGAGGTGCTCGGACAGCGCCCGATGAGCCAACGCGCGCAGGCTCTAGCTCAGGTCGGCGGGCTTAGCGGCGATGAGGAGGGGCTGATCCTGCGTCCGCTATGCGCGAAGCTGCTGCCGCCTACGACGCCCGAGATCAAGGGCTGGGTCGATAGGGGCGCGCTGCTTGATATCAGCGGGCGCGGACGGGCTAGACAGATGCAGCTCGCGGCAGAGTTCGGCTTTGAGGATTACGAAACGCCTGCGGGAGGCTGTCTGCTGACCGTGCAGAGCTTCAGCGAGCGGATCAAGGATGCGGTAAAATTTGAAAAGATCGAAACGCCCGCGGACGCTGAAATTTTAAAATTCGGGCGTCATCTGCGCCTGCCTGAGGGCGCTAAGCTCATAATCGGGCGAGATGAGAGCGACAATAAAAAGCTTGCCGCCGCGCAAAATCCAAAATTTAGCGAGATAAAATTTAAAGATGACGTCGTGGGCGCGCTAAGCCTGATAAGCAGGGGCGCGAGCGAGGCGGATAGAGAGCTTGCGGCGAGGCTGGCGCTAACATACGCCAAAACGGACGCCGCGCGCAGCTACGCCCTGCTCATAGATGGCATCGAGCTGAGCGCAAGCCCCTTTGAGAGCAAGGATGTTGCGCGCGAGTATTTTGTGTAAAATCTAAACCCGCCATCCAAGTTGTATTTGATAGAGATAAAAACGATACATAAGCGCAAGGAGCTGCAATAGCAGATAAAAGAGTGAAATTTAAAAACGACAATGCTTGAAGCGAGCCTAAAATGCGGCTGGCTCAAAGTTAAATTTAACCGCCGCGAGCGCTAAATTTAAAAGCAAAAGCGAGCAAATTTTATAAGCTTAAGGAGCGTTTATGGAGTATTTCAAGCCGTTTTTCGTAAAGATCCCAGGCCGCGCCAGAGATGACGACCACACGAGCGCGCACGATCAGATCATCGCGCCGCTACTGCAAAATGCGCTCGCCGCCTATGTCTATAACGGCCGCAAAGATAGCATCGTGGGGGCATTCGGTAGCATAGAGCACCCGCTAAACTTGAGCGAGTTTAGTTTTCTCGTACGCGAGCGGGGCAAATTTCGCCTCGATCTCTCGCGCGAATACGTAAACGGCGCCGAGATCTTTTGGAACGCTTGCAGTTTTAGGCGCGGCTCGGTTATTATTTTGCTCGAGGGAGAGTTTGATCCGGCGCCTATTTTGCGCCGCTGCGCCGAGATAAGCATAGACGAGACGCCCAATATGGGCAACAGCCCCGCGGCGACCAAGCTTGCTAAGCGCGCGATGAGCGAGGGACAGATTGCCGTGCTTTTTAGTGCTTCGAATGGGATAGAGTGGATGGATATCTACGCTCCTGAGGCGGTGCAGGCTAAAATTTTAAAACTTGCGGATGAGATAAACGGGGATGAAATTTAAAAGCCGAGCTCTACATTAAATTTTACGCTAAACAGGCATTATGCGCCCCTGTGCGCGCAGACAAAAGTAGAGGTTGCGAAATAGGCCTCGTGCCTATCGCCCTCTGCGCCTTGCCAAAAGATAAAACAAAATGATCGCCGCTAAAATCGCCGCGATTGCGGCGTAAATTTTACCTATGCCGCCGTAGCTTTTGGAGCTGTCGCTTAGATACAGATTTATTATCGCACCGTTGTCTGTCGAAATTTCAAGCTTTGCGCCCTTTGCGCCGTTTAGCTTTACGCGCAGCATATTTGCCGCGGGGCTTGAAATTTCGGGCTTATCCATAAAGGAGTAGCTGGTTTTGTAGCTTTTCATCAAATCGTTGCAGTCTTTCGGGGTTACGAATATGTCGTAAAACGCGCCATTTTTCACGCTCAAATTTTCTCCGCCTTGCACGACGAAGTATCTAAATTTAGGCGCTTGCGTGATAAACTCCCACCGCAGCGTCTTTTGCTTACCGCCCTGCTCGTAATTAAACTCCGCGCCGTATTTAGCGTCAAATTTAAAAACCTCTCTGCTGAAAAGCACGAACTGCCTATCGCTTAAAATGGCGTTAGGATCGGAGTTTTTATCTAAAATTTTAACGTTTTGAAGCTCCCTACCGCCTTCGTAAATTTTAAAACTTTTCATCGCTACGGGCGGCTGGGCGGAATTAAATTCCACGCTTACGGGATTTGCGGTGATTTTGCACTCGGGCATGGGGTCTGGAATTTCATTGCTGAAAAACGCAAGCGCAGGCTCGTCGTTCGGGTAGTAGACGTAAGGGCGCGAGTTCAGCGCTGTGGCGCTTTTGAACTTATCCTCCCTCATGCGTAGCGTTTCGTTTTTACACATCCCAAGTAGAAATTTGCCGCTTCCTTCGTCGTTTAAATTTTGCGAGCAAAAGGCGTTGAGGCGCGAATTTCCCATCTCAAAAACGTAGCTACTTTTTTTGCCGTGCTCAAAATAGCCGATGCCGATCTCATCCGAAGCAAAATCCAAAAATGCAAATCTATGATAAATCGCGCTGAGTAGCCCATCAATCGCGCTTTTTAGATCGCTTGAATTATAGGATAAATTTTCACTCACGACGGCATTATAGCCTGCGTAAAAAGCGCGCTTTGACGGATTTTCGCCCGTAAAATTCGGCTTGCCCGGGGTCTCGTCGTGTGACATCGCCTCGTTTGCGACGACATATTTTGCGTGATTAAGCGCGGAGGTATTTAAAATTTCATTCTGCGCAAGCTGATTTAGCCCCGATTTTGCGCGCACATTGTTGATGTAGCTTAACGGATCGTCGTAAAAGGAAAAGCCGCTCATCGCAACGAGCGGCTGTTTTAAATTTGAGGGGGTATCTTCGCATGCAGCAAAAAGCGCGCAGATCGCCCCAAGACCCAGGAGCCTAAGCCGTAGGGCCCGCTTTGGCAAACTCGACCCCCTCTTTTACGTCCTCGTAGCGTTTGAAATTCTCTTCAAACATCTTTGCAAGCTTATCGCGCGTGATCTTATATTCCGCCGGGTGCGTCCATGTATTGATCGGATTTAGCAGCTTCGTCTCGACGCCTGCGAGTTCTTTTGGGATCGCTAAGTTAAATTTCTCGAAATTTTCAAATTCACACTTTTTGATGCTACCGTCAAGGATCGCGTTTATGCATGCGCGCGTGGCTTTGATGCTCATTCGCTTGCCCACGCCGTACGCGCCGCCGCTCCAGCCCGTATTTACGAGATAGACGCTGACACCATGTTTGTCGATCTTTTCGCCTAGAAGCTTAGCGTAAACGGTCGGGTGCAGCGGCATAAACGGCTCGCCAAAGCACGCGCTAAATGTCGCCACCGGCTCGGTGATGCCGCGCTCGGTGCCCGCGACTTTTGCCGTATAGCCGCTTAGGAAATAATACATCGCCTGCTCTTTAGTAAGCTTTGCGACCGGGGGCAAAACGCCGAACGCGTCGGCGGTTAGGAATATTATATTTTTCGGATGGCCGCCCGCAGAGCTTGGCTCGTAGTTATCGATGTGATAGATCGGGTAGCTGACGCGGGTGTTTTCGGTCTTGCTACCGTCTTTGTAGTCCACGACGCCAGCCTCGTCCGCAACCACGTTTTCAAGCAATGCGTCGCGTTTGATCGCAGCGTAAATTTCAGGCTCGCTACTCGGATCTAAATTTATGCATTTCGCGTAGCAGCCGCCCTCGAAGTTAAATATCCCCTCATCGTCCCAGCCGTGCTCATCATCGCCGATCAGCTTGCGGTTTGGATCGGTTGAGAGCGTAGTTTTGCCCGTACCGCTTAGGCCGAAAAACAGCGCCGTATCGCCATCCTTACCCACGTTTGCCGAGCAGTGCATCGACATCTTGCCCGCAAGCGGGAGCCAGTAGTTCATCATCGAAAAAATTCCCTTTTTCATCTCGCCGCCGTACCACGTGCCGCCGATAACCGCGACATTTTCCTCGACGTTAAAGATAACGAAAACGTCGGAATGCAGCCCGTCGCTCGCGTAATCTTCGTTTTTGCATTTGCACGCGTTGTAAACGACAAAATCGGGATGAAATTCCGCTAGCTCGCTCTTGCTTGGGCGGATGAACATATTTTTTACGAAATGAGCCTGCCACGCGACTTCGGTTACGAAGCGCACGTTTTTGCGGCTGGATTTACTAGCGCCGCAATAGGCGTCTTGGATAAAGATTTCCTTGCCGCTTAGTTGAGCTTTGGCTTTGGCTAAAAGCTTATCGAAAAGCTCTTTTGAGATAGGCTGATTTACCTTTCCCCAGGCGATGTATTTTTGGCTCGGATCTTGTTTTACGAAGTATTTATCTTTTGGGCTGCGACCCGTAAATATGCCGGTATCCACCATAAAAGTGCCGTTGCTTGACACCCGTCCTTCATTCATTGCCTTTTCGAGTTCAAAAAGCTCGTCGTAGCTTAGGTTGTGGTTGATTTTTTTGATATTTTTAAGACCTAGTTTATCCAGATCGTTCGGAGTTGTCATTTTGCGTCCTTTTTAAATTAAATTTTGATAAATGATTGCGCTATTATAGCTTAAAATTTAGGTAAGCTCGCTTAAGCACCGAGGATAGCCGTCATGAAATTTAGGCGGGAGCGCCGCCTAAATTTAGAGCTTATCTTAAAATCGCAAGCACTTGATCGGCATCGACCGTATCGCCCTGGGCGACTAAAATTTTATCGATTATACCTTTGCGGGGGCTTTCGATATTTATCTCCATCTTCATCGCTTCAAGCACGATGATCGTCTGCCCCGCCTCGACGATATCGTCTTGCTTGACTAAAATTTTAAATACGTTGCTAGGAAGCGTCGCTTTTACTTCGTTGCCGTCCGCGCCGCTTGCCTTGCTTTCAGGAGCGGCTTGCACTTGCGGCTTTGCGGGCGCTGAGGTATCGAAGCTGACGTCGTATCGATCGCCGTTTACGAGCACGTTTTGCCCTGCGAATTCTACGCTGTAAATTTTACCGTTAATCTTAACGTCAAATTTACCGTTTTTAGAAATACCGCTTTGATGGCTTGCGGCGGGTGCTACGTCCTCTTTTTTACGGCTCATCACCTTGCCCTCGCCTTTTAAAAACGCGATGCCCTTTTCTTTGCACGCAAGCGCGATAAATATGTTCTCCTCGCTAGGCTCGATGCCCTGCTCGCGTAGAATCTTCTGCGCATACGCGACGCTTTTGCTCTCGTCGGCATCGGCAATATCTACGGCATGCTTCGTCGTAGGCTCTAAGCCCAGCTGCTCTGCCGCCATCTTAATCACGCCGTCATCGGGCTTAACGGGCGTTTTGCCGAAATAGCCTAGCACCATCTTGCCGTAGCCCTCGGCGATCTTTTTCCACGGGCCGAACATTACGTTGTTAAACGCCTGCTGGAAATAAAACTGACTAACCGGCGTCACGCTCGTGCCGAAACCGCCCTTTTCGACGACCTCGCGCATAGCCTTGATGACGGCGGGGAATTTGTCTAAAATTTTATTATCGCGCATCATCTGAGTGTTTGCGGTAAGCGCGCCTCCGGGCATCGGCGAAAACGGAATGAGCGGGCTTACCTGCGTGGCCTCAGGCGGCATAAAATAATCCTTCAAGCACTCGCCCAAAACCTCTTCGTATTTTAAAATTTTCTCTGCGTCTAGCCCTAGGTCGAAATTTTGCCCCTTCGTCGCGTGCAGCAGCGTCAGGATATCCGGCTGGCTGGTGCCGCCGCTTACGGGATGCGCGGCAAGGTCGATGCCGTCTACGCCCGCAACGAGCGCAGCCTGGTAGCATGCGACGCTAACGCCAGCCGTCTCGTGAGTGTGCAAGCGGATATGCACTCCGTCGCCTAAAATTTTACGCGCGCGCTTGATCGTCTCATAGACCTTCTGCGGGCTACTGGTGCCGCTTGCGTCTTTGAAGCAGACGCTGTCAAACGGAATCTGCGCGTCTAAAATTTGACGCAGAATTCTCTCATAAAACGCCGCATCATGCGCGCCGCTACATCCCGGCGGCAGATCCATCATCGTAACCACGACTTCGTGTTTAAGGCCGTGGCGATGTATGCACTCGCCGCTAAATTTTAAATTTTCCACGTCGTTTAGCGCGTCGAAATTTCTAATCGTCGTCGTGCCGTGCTTGGCAAAAAGCTTGGCGTGCAGATCGATGATCTCTCGGCTGCCGGTATCGAGCGTGACGGTATTTACGCCGCGGCTAAGGGTCTGCAGGTTCGCCTCAGGTCCCACGATGCTTCTAAATTTATCCATCATCTCAAAGGCATCTTCGTTTAGGTAAAAATACAGGCTCTGAAACCGCGCGCCGCCGCCAAACTCGAAGTGCGTGATGCCGGCGTCTTTGGCCGTGCTAACGGCGGGCAGGAAGTCCTCCATCGCCACGCGCGCACCAAAAACCGACTGAAACCCGTCGCGAAAGGTCGTATCCATAACGTCGATAAGCTTTTTAGCCATTTTTAGCTCCTAGGTTAAATTTAGCGTGAATTTTAATATTTCTAGCCTAAAAAAGCTTTTAAACCAAAAACCCCCGGAAAGATTGCGAGCGTTAATAGCACTAGAATTTGCAATAAAATAAAAGGCAGTACGCCCTTGTAAATATCCGTGGTGTGGATTTGCGGCGGCGTCACGCCCTTTAAAAAAAATATCGAAAATCCAAATGGCGGCGTCATAAACGACGTTTGTAAATTTACAGCGATTAAGATCGCAAACCACACGGGATTGATATGCAAAGACTCTACTATCGGCAAAAGTATCGGTAAAATGATATATGAAATTTCGACATAATCGAGAAAAAATCCAAGCACTATGATAACTACCATCGTAAGCGCGATAAATCCCCATGCTTGACCGGGCAGATTCTCCATAAAATTTTTTACGACCTCATCTCCGCCCGTGTAAGAAAAAATCATCGAAAATGCCGTGGCGCCCATCAAAATCATAAAAACCATGCCCGAAATTTTAGCGGTATTTTTTAGCGCGTCATAGATCAGCCTAAATGAAAAAGTGCGGTATAAAACAGCTAGTGCTATCGCACCCAAGCAGCCTACCGACGAGCTCTCCGTAGGCGTAGCGATGCCCGCAAAAATAGATCCCAAGACGAGCAAAATCAGCACGAGCACCGGCACGACGTTTTTAAGCGCGATAAAAATTTGCTTTGATTTGCTAAGCCCCTCTAGCGGCGGAACAGGCGGCGCATAATCTTTGCAAATATATGAAATAATCGCAATATAAATCACGTAAAAACCAACTAGCACGAGCCCCGGAATAACTGCTGCAGAGAAAAGATCGCCCACCGAAACAGAAAGTATATCGCCTAAAATAATCAGCACGATAGAAGGCGGAATAATCTGCCCAAGCGTGCCTGCAGCAGCGATAGTGCCGGTAGCCAGCGGCTTATCATAGCCATATTTCATCATCACGGGCAGACTGATGACGCCCATAGCGATGACAGTCGCGCCCACGATGCCCGTCGTAGCCGCAAGTAACGCGCCCACCAAAACAGTGCTGATCGCCACGCCGCCTCGTACGCCGCCGAATAAAAATGCCATTGACTCTAATAAACGCTCCGCAAGGCGAGTCTTTTGCAAAATCATACCCATCAAAATAAAAAGCGGCACCGAAATTAGCAGCTGATTTTCCATAATCGAGTAAATTCTATTAGGCATTAGTGAGAAAAACTGCCTGCTCATATCCTCGAAAGCTTCGGTTAAAATTTCAAAGCCCTGCGCGTAATCCCACGCCTCACTAAGTCCGTAGATAAAGCCGAAAATCACCGCTACAGCACCAAATGTAAACGCAACGGGAAAACCGAGTAGCAGCATAAAAAGCGCTGCCGCAAACATCACTATGCCTATCATAGTTCGCCACCTTTTATCTCGCCTCGGTAAAATTCCGCCCAAGCGCAAAAAGCGTAAAATTTATAGAATTTTAAATTTAAGCTCATTCTGCCCTCACACACTCTGTGCGCCCGAAGAATTCCCACTAAGAAATTCCGAGCCTTTGTTTTCCCTAACATCAAGCAGGGCATTAATATTTTTAATCAAAAATCCAAATGCGTAGATAAATAAAAACGCGTAGCTAAGTGTGATTGCGGACTTGATGATCCAAAGATGCTGCATACCGCCGGGATTGGCGCTGGCCTCATGGCTCGTATAAGCCTCGCTTACATAATCGATCGAAAAGAACGCCACGAGCGCCACGAAAGGCAAAATGAAAAATATCGTGCCTAAGATATTTATGAGCGCTTTTGCAGTGGGATTAAATTTTTCGTAAAAAATATCCACGCGAACATGGGCATTTTCTTTAAGCGCGTAGGTCACACCGAATAAAAACATCGCCGAATATAGCCACCACGTAAGTTCTTGCATAGCGACGGAATTTGCGGCTGGAAAAAGATAGCGCGCCACAACATCGTAAAAAACGACTATAACTAAAAGCGCCAAAAATACGATACTTAATACGCCTAAGATATTTGCGAACGCATCAAAAGCTCTTTCTAATCTGCGTAAAAAACCCTTCAAAATTTTACCCTTTTCTTGAAATTTTTGTTATAAAAGCTGGGATTTTAGCAAAAATATCTGCAATTTATTATAAAATTATGCGCGGAAAGGATTTTTATGATTTTAAAATTTCAAAACAGATACTCTAAAAAATTTCTCGCTTTTTGCGCTATCTGGGCGCTTTTTTGGCTAGCGTTTTCATATTTTTTCTTGCAAAAATTCCTTTTTATCTATCCGGAAAGCTTTAGCATTCACGTGAGATTCGCGCTTTGCGCCATAGCGCTAGGAGCGGTGATTTTAGTGGTTTGTGGCAAGGACGTTTACGGCGCGATCTGCGGATATGCGGTGTGGTTTTACGGCGTGGCGCTAGGATTTGCCTCATCGCTAAATTTAGCTAAAATTCACACGGTACTGCGAGGGAGCGGAGATATGAGCGGGATGAGCGGCTGCGGTGGAGCGGTGAGATTTTTAAATTTTGACATAAGCGCAGTGCCGATTTTTAAGCCGTTTAACAGCTGCGCATTCGACATACCGGCGGTGCCGACCGATACAGCGCTAGAGGGACTGCAAGCTAAACTGACGGCGCTTTATAGCGGAGGCTGGTATCTATTTCCGGCAAGCAAAAGCGTAGATCTGGCGCAATTTTGGAGCTTTATCTTTATATTTTTCGCAATTATTTGGATGATTGGAATTTTACTTGGATTTTTGAATAAAAAGGCGCAGAGATAGTCCCTGCGCCAAAGAAGCTACTGCTTAATAATCAATAAAGCGTCAGACGCATAGACGGCATTTATATTCTTTAACCCCGGCATATCCCATACCTGAGCGCATAAACCATCCATCTTTTTTGTAAGAGTAACCTTGGTTTTGCTATCGACGGTATATGTAGCACAAGTCTTGCCTTTTACGGTAATAGGATTTTTAACATTCGTCATATTATTAAAACCTGTCGTGCTATTATCATACTCGCCTTGCGAAGTATAATAAGCCATTAGATCAGTCAGCGATGTAGATACATTCTGCGCTGCTCTAACAACCTCTGCATCGTCTCTAGTAGCTGCTAGTCTTGGAATGGCAATTGCCGCCAAAACACCTAAAATCACGATCACGAAAATTAATTCGATCATAGTAAAGCCCTTCATGTTTTTATCCTTTGATAAAAAATTTTTGGACTTATATTATAAGACGTTTACTATAAATTTAGCTTAAAAATTCTTCGCAAACTCCAACATTTCAGGTAAAAATTTCATAGCATTCGCGCCGACCGCCAAATAATGGTTATTTATCAAGCTTTTTCCATTATAAAGAGGTGCTTTCATCGTCTTTAAATCCACTACCGTTCCGCCGCTTTGATGCAGCAAAAAATCCCCCGCGGCGATGTCCCAAAGCGAACAATCGCTAAATCTCGCATACGTGCTGGCGCCCCCCTCGGCTAAGATACAAAATTTTATCGCAGAGCCTTTGCACATTAGTTGCATTCCAAATTTCTGCGCAAATTGCACGTATTTTGCGGATCTGCTATAGTGCCCTTGCAAGAAGATTTGCGATGCGCTAGTGGGGCGAGCGAGCAGCGCGCCGTTTTTATAAACTCCGCCGCCGTTTGAGCTATATATATCGCCGCTTATAGGGATGCCAATTACCGCTAAAATCGGACGCCCATACTCAATCAACGCGATGCAGACGCAAAACTCGCCGTTGCGCGCGATAAACTCCTTCGTGCCGTCCAGCGGATCTATGAGCCAAAATCTCTCCTCGCTCATGCGCCGCTTGCTATCCAGCACGCACTCTTCCGAGCAGATCGCGATGCCGCTAGGCTCCAGAGTGCTCATTATCACATCATTTGCCGCAAGATCGGCATTCGTAAGCGGTGATTTGTCCGCCTTGACAAAGATATCAAATTTATCGTAGTTTTGCATTATCGCGGCGTTTGCCTTTTTTGCGGCATCTATTGCAAGCGCCAAAAGCTCATCCAAGCCCACTTTCGCTCCTTAAATTTAACGGTGATTCTATCAAATTTAAAATTCCAAATCTATAAATTTACGCAAGCAAAAACAGCCGAAATTTCAAAAATCTTTAGAATTTTAATATTCTTTTTTATATAATTGCTAAAATTTTTTAAAGGATCAACATGACCCCAGTCGTATTAGATAGCGTTAAACACGCGGATTTGCAGTATCACGCGGATGCATTCCCTACCGCGCCTTTCGTGCCGGTGATCGCACCGGAGATCCCGTTTTGCGCGGACAACCTCGTTATCGTATTTACCATCGAAAAAGAGCCCAAAATGGTGGCGCTGCTAGGGCGCACCAAAAACGTTCTAATCGATAAGGATTATAAAGGAACGGTGCCTTCTTCGGTACAGAATTATCCGTTTTTCCTAGCCCAGATCGGCGAGCAGACCGCGATCTGCTTCGACAAAGACGCGCAGCAAATCAAGGGCGACGGCGAGGCGCTTTTTAAAGACGGCAAGCCGACGCCGTTTTTGGAAAATTTAAAAGAGGTGATGAAAAATTACGCCGATTTGGATATGCGCACGCGCGTTGCGGCGGCGGAATTTCAAAAGGCGGGGATTTTAGAAGCCAAGGAGCTTGGCATCAACTCTAGCGGCAAGGAATCGTCTCTGCTAAACGGCTTTTCGGTCGTAAATCGCGAAAAGCTTTTGAAGCTAAGCGATAAAAAGCTTGCGGATTTTGCGCGCCGCGGATATCTGGAGCTAGCGTATTTCCATCTAAAAAGCCTTGCAAATTTTCAGCGCCTAGGCGATAAGATCATGCAGCTCGATCCGCCGATTACGCCGAAAGAAGCGAAAAAATAGACGTTTTCGCCTCCTAAGTAGCTCATAATTTTTAGGATTTAATATCGCGGATTTATAAAACTTGCAAAAACTTACGATCGTTTCGGGGCTTGAAGTTGCCATAACCGCATGCGAGCTTGAAGCCCTAGGAGGCTTTATTCGCGGCTAAACTAAATACACCGCAAATTTAGTCCTAAAATTTTAGCATAGGGTTTTATAACAAAATTTTGCAACAACACAGTATTCAAGATTCCACGCTGAAAATTTCAAGCGAGAAATTTTACTATAAAATTATATTAAATTTAAAATTTAATTTAAGTAGATCAATTTATAAAATTTTATCCACACTGCCTAAAACTTTAGTTTTAAATTTAACCCAAGCCCCGCCTTTGCGCCGAAATTCCATCCGCTATTTATAGAAATTCCCGCGGTTCGTATATTTGCACGCCGCGCGCGTCGCTGCGAGCCGTATTTATCATCGCGCGGGCGATACTTGCGCCGCTAAGCGGTCTAAATTTACCGAACGCGAGGCGGGCAGCAGTTTAAAAACCGCCGCCGCAAGCCGCTCTAGCAGGCGAGCATCAGGTCTCTCGCCCAAGATTATTGGCGGACGGACGATCTGAAGGCTGTCAAAGCCGAGCTCGCTCACGCGCCGCTCAATACGTCCTTTAGCGCGCAGATAAAAGCTTAGCGAGCCCTCGTTCGCACCCGGAACTGATACGAGCACGAAGCGCCGCACGCCCGGTGCTTTGCCCCACTTCGCCGCTGCATAGACATGGTCCACATCCACGCGCAAAAACGCCTCGCGCTAACCCGCCTGCTTCATCGTCGTGCCAAGCGCGCAAAAAATCTCGTCAAATTTATGCGGTGCGATATCTGAGATACCCTCAAAATCAATGATCCGCGCGCGAAGCTTAGGGTGGCAAAAGCCTATCTCGCGGCGCGTCCATGCCTCTACCTCATCGTAACCGGGACTCTCGCAAAGCTCGCGTACCAGCTCCCTGCCCACGACGCCCGTAGCGCCAAGCACCAAGGCGGATTTTCCCATTTTCGCTCCCTGAATTTCTTTAAATTTTACCACGCTTTGCAGTCAAATTTAACTCCGATGCTACGTTATTCTAAATTTTACGCGCATATCATCTGCACAGCACGGCTCATCGTGCGATCTATAAATGCGTAAATTCAAAGGCGCCTGCCTGCGCAGCTTGTCGCTACGAAGCTAATCAAGTCCTGCTCGCACGTAAAGAAGCAACTTAACAGTGCAAGCTATAAGTGAGCTTGCGCCTCACCCGATCCGCTATTTGGCGGCTGCTATATAATTAAATTTCGGTTCGCTAAGTTTAAATTCGAAGCTAGCCAAATCCACCTCTCCGATGCATGCATCGCTATCGTAAAGCGTGAGCAAAAATTCTGCCGTTTGTTCGCTGCTGTGGTATTGCGAAAACGCCGCATCGTAATCAAATCCGCGCTTTCCCGAAGCTACGTCGCAAAACTCGCTTTTAGTCGCGGCGGGAGCTAGAACTTTAGCCTGCATTTTGGCCTCTTTATCCTGCGCCAGCTCGTGGCTCAAACCCTCGGTGAAAGCGCTTACGAAAAATTTTGTAGCGCAATACGGCACGACGCCGGGCGCCAGAAAATAGCCGCCCACGGAGGAGATGTTTATAAGCTGAGTTTGTTTGCGTTTGTAATCTCGCGTAAATAAGCTCGAAAGTATCGCGAGCGCGGTTACGTTTAGGTCTATCATTCTTACCATTTTTTGTAAATCCTGCTCTCCCACTAAGCCAAAATCCCCGAAGCCCGCGCTATTAATTAGCGCCTTTAGCTCGTAGCTTTTTAGCTCATCCCAAAGCGCTAGGACGTTCTTGCTGCGCGCAAGGTCGCAAATTTTAACGACGACGTCTGGTTTGGGCAAAATTTTAGCGATCTCGTCCTTTAAGCTTTGCAGTAGCTCCGCTCTGCGCGCGATTAGGATCAAATTTTCTCCGCGCCTCGCAAACGCCTTTGCCGCGGCTGCTCCGATACCCGAACTTGAGCCGGTGATGACGATATATTTTTTCATTTTCTATCCTTTTTTGGATTTTTCAGTTTGAAATTTTACTAAAACCAGCCACGTATTCACGTGCGCTTTCATCTTAAATTTACAAATTTGCCAGCATTTTGCGGGGCGGTTTATTCGTCGCTTATCGGCGTGCGCTTGGTATCTACCGCTTTGCTATCCAGATAATACCGACCGCCGGCGACGTAGTGAAGTGTTTTTAGCTCGTCAGGGATCTTTTCAAACAGCCAGTGCCCGCCGTCAAAGATCCGCTCGTCCGCGTATGCCGCGACGACCTCGCCGATGAAAAGACCATAACTCTGCTCATTGTGAGGCTCGGGGATACGCTTGCAAACTAGCCATGCGGCGCAGCCCGCGATCAGCGGAACATCGAAGTTATCTTGATAGAAAATTTCCACGTTTTTCATCTTGTCCGCGTTATCAAAGCGCGAGTTGTTTTCGGCGCCCAGCTCGCTAACCAGCTCCGCCTGCGCTGCCGTGGGGATCTGCACGGCGAAATACCCGCTCTTTTCGATGAGCGTCCTCGTGTATGAGCCGTTGTGCGGCACGATGGTAACCTTGTCGTAGTCAAGCGCCTGCACCCACGTTATCGCCATCGCGTTGACGTCGCCATCGTATTTGGCCGATACGAGCGTAGTCGCGCCCGGGTTTGGGATATGATTTTTGTAGATCTACTTTTATGACCTCAATTTTTGCTCCTTTGATTAAATTTCATCGGCGGCAGATACCGCGAACAACCGAATCGGCTCGGTATTAATGCCCTAAATTTACGTCTTAGCCTACTGAGCAGGCCCAAGCCTTGGCGTGCTTGGATTAAATTCTTTCACGGCGCGCGAAATTTAGCGGGCTTAAAATTTCACCCGCTATTTTCTGCGGATCTTATAGCTATTGCCGCTTTTTAGCAGCGAAATTTTGCCGTCCTTCGAGACATAACCGCTTCCCTTCGCGCGCAATATCACGCTCTCAGGAAGGCTCGACCAAAAAATTTCGACCCTGCTTTTATCCGCGGAAAATATCCCGTAGATCGCAAGCGCGGCGTTATCCGGATCGTCCAGCCTCACATCCGCGACGTCAAAAACCTGCACGCACTCATTTTTGATCTTTGAAAAGCTCTGCCCTGCGGCGACCAAGCAGCCGTGCTCATCCGTGCCGCCACCTATCATCGGTCCCTGCACCGCGGGCACCTTGCAGACGCCCTCACTAGCACCGCAGTCTGCAGCCGCGCTTTCGCCCCTCTTATCCATTGCGCTTGCCTCCTTGCCTGGCTTTGTATCATGCGCCGCGCAGCCACACAAAAACGCCGCCGCAAAGGCCGCGATTAAAATTTTACCTCTCATCTTTACTCCTTTAAATAAATTTTATCTGCACTCAAAGCTACTCGCGCTATTTTCGTCGTCGCCTACGTAGGTAGCGACTTTTGGGTACGCGCAGATAGGGATCTGCTTGCCGGCGCGGCTCGTGCTTTTGCCTAGCAGGCTAGATGGAGCCATTCCCTGCTCGCGCCACGCTTCAAGCGCGCTTAGCGGATCGACGTCATCGATGCCGTTACCGCCGCCACAGTGATTCATCCCAGGCAGTGCAAAAAATCGCGCAAATTCGTCCGCATTCGCGTTCATTTCCACTAGCTTTTTAAACCAATCGCGCTGATCCATCGCCGAAAATACGGGATCGGAAACGCCCGTTACAATGATGAGCTTACCGCCGTTAGCGCGGAAGCTATCTAGCTTGGTCGAAATCGCATCGTTTATCGCCGCGGTTTCAAATGTTCGCTCTACGTCCTTATCGAAATCAAAGTTCATCAGATCAAACTCCGGTTGCGGCGGCGTCAAGAAATAATAATTCATCGAGCCCTTCGAGAGCACGATATTTCTAGCATTTGGCTCTGCCGTTTGCGAGTCGCCAAGCTTCCACATGCGCCAGCCGGGCTGATTTACTCCGGCATCGTAAAACCAGCCGCTGTAAATTTGCTCGCCCTTGCTGTTTTTTGCGCCCTCAAATATCGCCTTTATCGCAGAAATTTTTTCTTTAGCTAGATCAAGTCCGCTGGGATCGAACTCGCAACGCTCCCAAGCGCCGATGATTCCGTCTTTTAGCCTGTCTAGCGCATCGCATTTATCCAAAACCGCCTTGCTTAGCTTATCCAAATCCTCCTGCGTAAGGGCGTTTGCAAAAATTTTATCCCCCGCGGCGTTTTTAGGAGCGATCTTTATAAGCTGCTGGTTATCCCACTGCTCCGCAATCGCCGCGCGCGAAAGCCTAAAGCCTGGATTTGCCGCGATTACGCCGTCAAATTCCAGCGGATACCTCTGCGCCGCCATCAGAGCCGAGCGTCCGCCGTTTGAGCAGCCCATAAAGTAGCTGTGCGCTGGCGCTTTTTTATACGCCGCAAAAATCAGCTGCTTTGAGACGCTCGCGACCTTGCCGATGGCCTGATATGCATAATCTAACCGCGCCTGTTGCTCAAGTCCGAACTCGGGCGTAGGCGTAGGATGTCCCGAATCGGTCGTGACGACCGCATAGCCCCTCATAAGCGCGGGCGTTGCGGTGCTAGTGCGGATAGGCACGGCGCCAAGAGCCGGTGCTACAAAGCCGTCCAAACCGCCTCCGCCCTGAAATAGAAGCTTGCCGTTCCAGTCGCCTGGCAAGCGCAGCTCAAATTTTATGCCGTAATGCTTGCCGTCCGAGCCCGTGCGCGAGGCTATCTCGCCGTGAATTATGCAGTGCGGTGCGGCTTTTAGCGTCTTTTTGGCTCCGCCGGTTAGCGCAGACATCCTATCGGCGCTGATTTCGCCGCTTTGATTCCAGATCGCTTCACTGATCTTTGTATCGTAAATTTTCGTGCCCTTTAGCGCCGCGCAAGCCTGCTCGTCAAAATCGCTCGCAAGCGCTCCCTGTAAGCCCAGAGCAGCCGTAAAGGTTGCAACTAAAATTTTATATTTCATTGCCGCTCCTTTTGAAATTTTATTAATCATAATTTTAACATAAAAATTTATCGTGATTTTACTGCGTTTATAAAAAATGATGGAATTCCGCACTAAACGGGGCGGAATTCCAAATTTAGCTAGAAGAGCGAAGCGCCCGAGCGGTCCGCGGGATCGGGCTCACCCGTTACGCGATTTCGTAGATCGCGGCGGAATACTTCGATCGCCCAAAACCAAACCGTGTGCCCGAAAAATTCCGAAACAAACTCATACCACGGAAGCTGAAAAAGCGGTGGTGTAAGTCCTAAAAGCGGCAGCGTGATGCAATGCACTGCGATATTTACGACGATACCGAACGCGACGCCCTGAAATAGCGTAATTTTAGGTAATTTCTCGGCAGCGAAGTGTGCCTAATTTTAAATTTTGCTATTGTTGCGGAGCATTAAATTTCACGCGTGCCCTTAAAGCTTGCACGGTAAAAAATCAGCAGCGCGGCGGCTAACGCAGCAAAGCCGCAAAATAGCCCTTGGTAGCTTAAATATTCAAGCGCCTTGCCACCTACGGCAGTACCGATGCCGCCTCCGAAAAATATCGCCGTGCCTATGATCCTGGAGGATAGACCTTTGGCGGAGCCACAACGAAGTGCCGCGCTTGCTAGGACGGACTGCGCTCAAACATAGCCGAATCCCAGCAAAAACGTCCCTACATATGCAGTGGCAGCGAAGCAACTCGCCAAAAGGCACAGCGCCGAAGCGGACGCCAAAAAGCCGAGGGATAGAATTTCTTTTGGCGGCAACTTCTCTTTTAAATATCTGGCAGCGTTTCCTGCCAAAAAGCAAGCGACGCCGTAAAGCATAAGGCAGGCTCCGGCAAAATTTGAGCTCAAGCCTAGCTTTTTAAGTAGATAAGCGCCTATGAATGAATACGCCCCAAGCACGATTACGCCGTTACATAAAGCCAAAAAATAGCTTCTCAAAAGCGCAGCATCGCCGCGCAAGCTGGCTAGGGATTTTACGAAGCTTTCGCCTCCGCTTTTCGGAGCGTCTTTGAAATTTAGCGTAAATAGTGATACGAAAGATACCGCAGACAGCGCAGAAAAGGCTAAAAATATCTCCTTCCAAGAAAATCTAGCCACCGCCCATCCACCTAAAGCCGCACTCAGCCCCTGCCCTAAAAATACCGAGCCCAGAAATATCGCTACGATTTTTTGTCTATCCTTATCGTCATATGCATCGCCTATAACGCCGAGGCAGACAGCGATTATACCCGCTGCCGCGCATCCCGTGCAAAAGCGAAATAAAACAAGCCACGCTAAACTTTTTGCAGTGGAGCAAAGAAGCGTAAATATCGCCAAAAAGAGCATTAGCGAGATTAAAATTTTACCTCTGCCGTAGCGATCGCTAAGATGTCCGTAAACCGGCTGAAGTAAGCCAAGGGGATCAGATATGCCGTCAAAACTGTCAAGGCTGCGCTTACCTGCACCCCAAACGTATCTGCGATGCTAGGTAGTAGTAGCGATGCGATCCAGTTATCTGCGGCAGAGATTGTCCCCGAGGCGATGATTAAGAGTAGTAGTCCTTTTTTGCAGCGCATTTTAAATTCCTAAATTTACGTAATTTTAGCCATTATAACTCTTTTGCTAGAAAATTTGGAATTTTAGCAAGCTCAGCGAATATGAGTCGACAGGCATGGATCGCAAGTTTGCAGCGGTGTCGCAATACTGCAGCAAGTATAGCGCAATGGTCAGATATACAATGATGCGTCTACCTTATAGAGGCGAAGGCAGGCAGCAACGTGAGCAGTGAATGCATGACTAGTTTTATATTTCTAACTCTCTTTTTTCGCGCATAAAGACCTATAAGAAATAACGCAAATTTAACAATGCCACGAAGCAAAGCTATAGCATAAGGCAAATAAGGAAAGCCCTAACTTGCAACGCGAACCTTACAATAAAATTCAAAAATTCTTTAAAATTCTACGCGGATTATGATGCCTGAAAATCAACTAAAATTTTAAGTGCGCATATCCCCGTAGCGCACGCTTTTTAGCCACGTAATCCCGCCGTTTATCACAAGTCGCGACGAGCCATTTGGACGATCTCGTGCCGCTAGATTAAATTTAATTAGCAGCGGAGTTTTGGATTTTAACGAATGCAGGGACTTCAACGAGCGCTTGAAATTTTAATCCGGGGCGATGATTTTGATTTCGTTCGCGCAAGATCCGCCAAAGTCCGCGCCGAAGGGATCGCGCACCGTAAAATAATGATCTATCGCGCCGCATCCGTGCCCGATCTGCTCACCCCACCCGAGCGCCCTGCGCACGAAGCCCTTGGCATGGGCAACGGCTACAGGCAAGCTAAGCCCCGCCGCCAGCGCGCACGCGATCGCGCTTGAGAGCGTGCAGCCCGTGCCGTGGGTGTTGCGCGTAGAAATTTTAGGCGCGGAAAACTCATAAAATTTGCCGTTTTCGTACAAAATATCAACCGCGGAATTCCTCAAATCCGCGTCCTCACTATTTGATTCAAAACCTGCATCTAAAGGCGCTGCGGACAAATTTCGCCCAAAAGAAGGCTCCGCACCCGTCGTTAAATTTCCGCCTCCGCTAGTAAAATTTTCATCCGCGAAATCCGCGCTCTTCGTCGAACCGGCGAAATTTTCGCGTGCGCCATTTTCGCCCGTATCACGCTGCGAAGCATTAAAATTTTGCGCCGTATCCGCCGCGCCGCAAGCTCTGCTCGCACCCGCAAGATCACCGCCTTTGATCAAAATCGCGCCGCTAAAAAATTGCGAAATTTTAACCGCTGCGGCGCGCATACCTGCTAAACTTAAAATTTTCATCTCCGCCAAGACCTCGGCCTCGCGCACGTTAGGCGTGATAATCTCCGCAGCGGGAGCGAGCTCGTATTTTAGCGCATGCAGCGCGCTTTGTTTCATCAAAACTCCACCGCTAGTAGCGACCATCACGGGATCTAAGACGACGTTTTTCGCGCCGTGCTTGCCCAGGCTCTTTGCGATGGCCTCGGCAACCCCCTCATTGGAGATCATTCCGATTTTAACGGCGTCCGGAAAGATGTCGCTAAAAACCGCGTCCAGCTGCGCCTCTACAAAATCTGGCGGAACGTCCAGCACACCGAATACGCCGCGCGAATTTTGCGCCGTAAGCGCCGTAATAGCGCTCATTGCAAACATCTTGTGCGCGCTAATCGTCTTGATATCGGCCTGGATGCCGGCACCGCCGCCGCTATCCGAACCCGCAATAGTAAGAATTTTTCTCATAAAAAGCCTTTAAAATTTTAGCGCGATTATATCGAAATTCCGCTATAATTCCCCAGATATATTATTTTACGGGCTAAATTTAAGTTTTATTTATATAGTTTTTATTATAATTTATAATTTATTCGTAATAACTATTACAAATACAAAATTTTAACCCAAACAGAGGAAACTACATGAAAAAAGTCGCTAGTTTGATTTTCGCAGCGTTTTTGGTTTCGGGCTGCTCCTATTTTGAAAAAAAGGAGGAAAGCGGCGCAAAACAAAGCGGCGAGGCTTCTGCGCTACCGGTTGGCGTATTTATCGCCAAATCCGCCGATGTGCCGATAATTTTGAAATTTAACGGACAGACCGTGAGCGAGCTTGAGATAATGCTAAAGCCGCAGGTTTCGGGCACTATCGAAAAGCAGCTTTTCGAGCCGGGTCACAGCGTCAAAAAGGGCGACGTGCTCTACGAGATCGACCGCTCTCGCTACCAAGCGGCGTTTGACAGCGCAAACGCTAATCTGCAAAATGCCTCGGCGGACTACAAAAGAGCTAAAGCGCTAAAAGCTAGCAACACGATCTCTCAAAAGGACTTCGACACCGCAAAAGCCGCGTTTATGGTAGCCGAAGCAAATTTTAAAAGCGCAAAGATCGATCTTGACCACTCGCTCGTGACCGCACCTTTTGACGGCATGGCGGGCGATACGCAAAAAGACGTAGGCGCATACGTAAACGTGGGTGAGGATCTGGTTAGGCTTTCTAAATTTGATCCGATCGACGTGGAATTCGGCATCGCGGACGTCGATAGACTGGAGCTTGATGCAAATTTAAGAAACGGGCAGTGGAAGCAGCTGGGTCGTCAGGTAAGCATAAACCTCGGCGGTAAGGACTACAACGGCACGCTAAGCTTCATCGATAGCGTCATCAATACAAATACCGCGTCAGTCAGCGCCAAAGCTCAAATCCCAAATCCAAGCTTGGAAATTCGTCCGGGCGTTTTTACCAAAATAAGCGTCGATGGCTTTTATCAGAAAAACGGCTTTAAAATTCCGCAAGTTGCGCTCAAGCAAGATCTTAGCAACACCATAGTCTATGTCGTGCAAGACGGAAAGGTCGCTAAAAAGATGGTCAAAATCGCAGCGCAAGATACCCGCACAGCGACGATTTCAAGCGGGCTGCAAGACGGCGATCAGATCATTTTGGATAATTTTAAAAAGATCAACGTGGGCTCCAAGGTCACTCCCGTACCCGCAAGCACCGATCCTTACGTAGCGGGGCAGCCTAACGAGCAACCGTCTCAGAGCAATGCGGAAAGCGGGAAATAATGTTTTCTAAATTTTTCATCAACCGCCCCGTCTTTGCCTGCGTCGTTTCGATCATCATCGTAATCGCGGGCGTTTTGGCTCTTAAAAATTCCTCCGTCGAGGAGTATCCGCAACTCACGCCGCCGCAAATCGTCGTAAGCGCTACATATAGCGGCGCGGACGCGCAAACGATCGCCGACGTCGTCGCAGCCCCTCTTGAAAATGCGATCAATGGCGTTGAAAATATGATTTATATGGAAAGCTCAGCAAGCTCCTCCGGCGACGTTCGTATCAACGTATATTTTCAAATCGGCACAAATCCAGCAGATGCGAAAGTCAATGTAAACAACCGCGTCACGCCAGCTCTTACGCTACTTCCCGACGAAGTGCGCCGCTATGGCGTAACCGTCACCGAGCGCAGCAGTACGATGCTCGAAGTGCTTGCGTTTTACGATCCTAGCGAACAGATGGATGTCGTAGAGATGCAAAACTACGTAGCTATCAACGTCGTAGATGAGCTAAAGCGCGTGCCGGGCGTCGGCGAAGCTCAAGCGCTGGGTACGAAAGACTATGCTATGAGGATCTGGGTAAAGCCCGAGCTACTTAAGAAATTTAACGTTACGACTGCCGAGATAATCGCCGCGATAAGCGAACAAAATAGCCAATACGCCGCGGGTAAGATGGGCGAGCAGCCAATGAACTTAGGCAATCCCTACGTATATGCGATCAAGCCTGAGGGTCGTTTAAAAACCGTCGAAGAGTTTGAAAATATCATCATACGTGCGCAAAAAGATGGGAATTTCTTGCGCGTAAAAGATGTCGCCGAGGTCAAACTGGGCGGCGCAAGCTACAATATCTCGGCGAAATTTAACGGTAAAGAAATGGTGCCTGTGCTTATCTTTATGCAAAGTGGCGCCAACGCTCTAGCCGTAGTCGAAGCGGTAAATAAGCGCATAGACGAGCTTAAACCGAATTTCCCAGGCGAGCTGACCTACGACGTCGCCTACGATACGACTAGCTTCGTAAAAGTATCGATCGAAGAGGTCATTCATACTTTCATTGAAGCGTTAATCCTCGTCATCATCGTTATGTATATGTTCTTAGGCAACCTTAGAGCGACGATAATTCCGACGCTTGCTGCGCCCGTATCGATCTGCGGCGCGTTTATCGGAATTTACGCCTTCGGATTTTCGATAAATTTAATCACCCTTTTCGCGCTCATCTTAGCTATCGGTATCGTCGTGGATGACGCCATTATCGTGATCGAAAACGTAGAGAGAATTTTGCACGAGGAGCCGGATCTTAGCGTCAAAGAGGCTACCACAAAAGCGATGGGCGAGATCGTAGCGCCCGTCATCTCTATCGTGCTCGTGCTCTCAGCGGTTTTCGTGCCGGTTGCGTTTATGGAGGGCTTTACCGGGGTTATGCAGAGGCAATTTGCATTAACGCTCGTAGCCTCGGTATGTTTTTCAGGCTTCGTAGCCCTTACACTAACACCCGCACTTTGCGCTCTAATCTTGCAAAAAAAGGAATCTGAGCCTTTTTTCTTTATAAGATGGTTTAATAATCTTTTTAGCATCTCAACTAAAATTTACGCCGCAGGCGTCGGCATGGTTTTGCGCCATGTGCTAATCAGCCTCGTTTTTGTGGGCATCATCATCTATGCAATGATAGAGCTTCTTAAGCTTACTCCGAGCGGCCTAGTGCCTAACGAAGACAAAGGATCGATTATGGCGATGACTACGCTTCCATCGGCATCTACTCTACCTAGGACGGAAGCAGATCAGGATTTCATCGCAAGTATCGCTAAAAAGTATCCAAACGTAAAAGATATAACCCAAATCACGGGATACGATATGCTAGCCGGAGCGCTTAGAGAAAATGCGGGAGCTTTTTTTATGAAGCTAAAAGACTGGAAAGATCGCCCGGGCGATGAAAATTCCAACTTTGCCTTAGCCGCCGCGCTAAACGGGCAGCTCTACGGCGCGGATCGCAACTCTATGACTTACGTCGTCACGCCGCCGCCTATTATGGGGCTTTCGCTTACGGGTGGATTTGAGCTCTACGCGCAAAGCACGACGGGCAAGAGCTACGATGAAATTCGCGCAGATATGGATCGCGTAACTGCCAAAGCCAATCAACACCCCGCTTTAAAGCTCGTGCGAACGACGCTGGATACCGATTTCCCGCAGTATAAGCTCTATCTCGATAAAGAGAAGATAAAGATGCTAGGCGTTAAGATAGCCGACATTTTCACCGTGCTAAATTCCACCATCGGGCAGTATTACATCAACGACTTTAACCTCTTGGGTCGCACGTTTAAGGTCTATATCCGCGCTACGCAAAACTACAGAGACGATCCTAACGATCTAAAATCGCTCTACGTCCGCAGCGACAGCGGCGATCTGATCGCGTTAAATTCTTTAGTGAGGCTTGAGCGTTCGCTGGGTCCTGATTCCGTTAATAGATTTAACGCCTTCCCAGCAGCGCAGATTATGGGTGAGCCAAATACGGGTTATACCTCGGGCCAGGCGATTGCAGCGATCCAAGAGGTTATAAAAGAGGAGCTTCCTAGCGGATATTCGATCGGCTGGGCAGGTTCCGCGTATCAAGAGGTCAGCGAGACGGGCAAGGGCGCACAGGCATTCGTATTTGGAATGATCTTCGTGTTTTTGATCCTGGCGGCTCAATACGAAAGGTGGCTCATGCCGCTTGCCGTGCTTACCGCCGTGCCGTTTTCGGTATTCGGCGCGCTCGTATTTACGTATTTCCGCGGGCTGAATAACGACATATATTTTCAGATCGGACTTTTGCTTCTAATCGGTCTGGCGGCGAAAAACGCGATTTTGATCGTGGAATTTGCGATGAACGAGCACCTAAATAATCATCGCTCTATCGCCGATGCCGCCATAGAAGCCGCCAAGATGAGGTTCCGCCCTATCGTGATGACGAGCCTTGCGTTCGGTCTTGGCGTGCTTCCGATGGTTATCGCCACCGGCGCTGGCGCTGCTAGCCGCCACGCGCTGGGAACCGGCGTAGTAGGCGGAATGCTCGCGGCATCTACGATCGCGATCTTTTTCGTGCCGCTGTTTTTCTACCTGCTCGAAAGCTTCAACGCTTGGCTTGATAGACGCGGTAAAAAAGTCCAAACTAACGAGGTGAACGATGAAAATAAATAATGCTCTTTTAAGCGCCTTGACGCTTGGAATTTTACTCTGCGGTTGCAACTTCAAGCCCGTTACGCCGCAAAAGCAGACCGGCTTTAAGGCGGATTACGCGAGCACGAACGTTAGTACGCAGTGGTGGAAAAGCTTTAACGATCCGCAGTTAAACGCCCTGATCCAAAGCGCGCTGGAACAAAATTCCGACCTGCAAACCGCGCTGAATAACGTCGAGTACGCGCGGGTAAATTTAGGGCTGAACAAGCTTGAATATCTGCCGAACGTAAATTTAAGCGGCAGCGCGGTGCGTCAAAATAATTTCGGCAACCAGCCTGATCGCAACTCCCATGGCTCGTATCAGATCGGCGCCGTGCTAAGCTACGAGATCGATTTTTGGGGGCGCGTGCGCAACAGCGTAGATTCGGCGCGATCGAAATTTAATGCGACGAAATACGACTACGAAACCGCCAAAAATACGATTACTAGCACGGTTGCGACGACCTATTTTACGCTACTAGCACTAAAGCAGCAGGAGAAAATTTTAAAAGATAGCCTAAAAAGCTATCAAGATACGCAAAATTACCGCAAAAAGCAGCTCGATGCGGGCGCGGTTAGCGAGATCGTATTTTATCAAGCCAAAGCTGCGGTACAAAGTGCCGAGGCAAGCCTCATAAGCGTGCAAAATCAGCTCTCCGCAGCTCAAACTTCGCTAAATATCCTAACGGGCAAGAGCTACGATGAAATTTTACGCGGCGCGCCGCAGATCGCCGCGAAAATGCCTAGCGCGCCGCAGATCCCAAGCGGAATCCCAAGCGACGTGATCCTGCACCGTCCGGACGTCGCAAGCTCGCTCGAAAATCTGCGCGCAAGCAACTTCTTAGTGGGTGTCGCCAAGGCGGGCTACTTCCCTACCTTCTCGCTTACGGGCTCGGCGGGATACGCAAGCGGCGAGTTTGACAGGCTGTTTACCGCAAACGCGAGCACGTGGAATATCGGCGGCTCGCTCGTAGGGCCGTTGCTTGACTTCGGACGCCAAAAAAGACGCGTAGAACTTGCAAATTTAGAGCAAAACGCGAGCTTCATCGCATACGACAAGGCGCTTAAAACCGCTTTCGGCGACGTTCGCGACGCGCTTGTAGGCGTGCAAAACGCCAAATTAAGGCAGGCAAGCCTCGCCGATCTCGTCGCTTCGCAGAGCAAAATTTATTCAAACGCCTCAAGCAGGTATCAGGCGGGCTACAGCGATCATCTGGAGTTTTTGGATTCGCAGCGAAACCTACTTAGCGCGCAGCTAAACAAAGTGCAGACCGATCTTGACGTGCTAAACGCGACGGTAAACGCCTACAAGGCGCTCGGCGGCGGCTTTAGCATCGAGGATAGCGAAATCAAGGCGCTTATCGGCGCAGATAAGGACGTACAGCCCGATATGTCCGCCTTCCCGAAGGATAGAATTTTTAATTAGCTTATAAATTTACGGACGGCGCGAAATTTTAAAATACCCGTAAATTTAAAGCGCAGCCCGGTTTTTACGACGCAAGCGGATGTATGAAAGAAAAAATCTGCTTGCGCTTTTTAAATTTAGCGCTACGGCGGACGGCAAATTCCAATTTCAAAGATAATCTAAATTTTAAAATAGCCGCAGCAAGATAAAATCGCGCTCGGCTAAGAAGCGCAAAGCGGCTTGGCTTAGCGGCGCGGTAGAATTTCAAGCGCTGCGGTAAAATTTCCAAGCAGCACGGCGGAATTCTAATCGCTGCAGAAAAATTCCAAGCATTGCGATAGAATTTCAAGCGCCGAGTTTTAAATTTAAAGGCAAAACGGATTGCGCGCCAAAACGGAATTTGGCAAAATTTTAGATTTTCGCTATAATCGCGACTTTTAATTTAGATGGGTGTCCGAGCGGTTGAAGGAGCACGCCTGGAACGCGTGTAAAGTGCAAGCTTTCGAGGGTTCGAATCCCTTCCCATCTGCCACTACTTTAAAATTTCATCCCCGCAAAGCTCTGAAATTTCGCTTTTCAACTCGGCGTAAATTTTATAAATTTAAAGCCAAAATTCCATCGCGCCGTAAATTTAACGATCAAAGACAAAATTTCCTCCGCCGAAAATCAAACCCGAAAGCCGCCTAAATTCTATCTCTACGCCCAATATTTACCGATATTGCGCTAAAATTCCTTTTAAATTTTACTTTGAAGGAGAGAAAAATGAGTGAAGAAAAAAGTTGCGCCTGTGCGCATGTCAAATCCCAAAACGTAACCGACGCGCCCGGCAACAACACCGTGTTTATGATCTGGCGCTTTAACGCAGGCAAAACCGCCTGCAAAAAGGCTTTCGAGGGTCTTTGCGCTCTGGTGATAAATTTAAACAAAACCGCCGTTACGAGATTCGGTGCGGCTAGTGAAACAAGCTGCGTGCTCGGCGTGGGTTTTGAGGCGTGGAAAATGCTCGGCTTGCCGAAGCCTTTGCCGAAGGAGCTAAAAAATTTCGAAGAGATTAGGGGCGATAAACACGCTGCGCCCGCTACCGGAGGCGATATCCATATCCACATCAGAGCGGGGAGTCAAGCCATTTGCTACGATATGGCAAGCGAGATCAGAGCCGCGCTAAAGGACGTCGCGACGTGCGAGGAGGAGATCTGCGGCTTTAAATACTACGACGGGCGCGCCATCATCGGCTTTGTGGACGGCACCGAAAACCCGCAGGGCGCAGATCGCGACTTTTTCGCCAAGGTAGGCGACGAGGATGCGGCGTATAAGGGCGGCAGCTACCTTTTCGTGCAGAAATATATCCACGATATGAGCGCATGGAACGCCGCGGGCGTCGCCGAGCAGGAGCGCGTCATCGGGCGCAGCAAACAAAACGACATCGAAATGAGCGAGGAGATAAAGCCCAGCAACTCGCACTCCGCCGCAGCCAATGTCGGCGACGATAAAAAGGTCGTGCGCGACAATATGCCGTTTGTGCAAGGCGGCGAGACGGGAACCTACTTCATCGCCTACGCAAGTACCTTTAGCACGCTGGAGCTGATGCTTGAGAGTATGTTTATCGGTCGTCCGCGGGGCAACTACGACCGGCTGCTAGATTTTAGCACGGCAAAGACGGGCGCGCTCTTTTTCGCTCCGACTTTCGATATGCTACAGGCTTATAGCGCAGAGTAAATTTAGCTTTAAATTTAAAGGCACGCGATGTTTTGCGATCTAAGCCCGTATCAGAGCAGGCGCTGCAAAGAGATCATAGAGGGCAAAGTCGAAAATAGTGAAAACGTCAGGGGTCTGATAGAGTTCATAGACGCTAAATTTAAAACTCGAGCGATTAGCGCGTTTTACGGCGCGGGCAAGAACTCGGCGTGGCTTAAGATCCGTGCTTCGCTTCGATAAAGACGCCGCAAAAATCACCGATAAAAAGTGCATCGAGCGCTACCTCGCCCGCACGCCGCTTTTCGAGAAACTAAACGGGCTAAGGAATTTTTATATCTCGGTCGAGTCCTTCGAGTCGCAGATCCGCACCGATCTGATCCAAGGCGCGGTAGAGGAGCTGCTGCGAAACCGAAACGAGCTTTTAGCGCCGCTTAAAATTTGGTATATCGCGGCGGTCTCCGACGCGCCCGTAGTTTTTTATTTCACGAGGCAGGACGCGGCGCGCCGCGAAGGTGGCGAAAAAATAGAGCGGCTGATAAGAAATTTTATAGAGAAAGCGCGGGACGCCAAATACCTGAGCCACATGAAATTTAAGCTCTATTTTGACAGTAAGGAGTTCGTGGATCTTAAGTACGGCGGAAATTTGTTCTATTATTTTAAATAAAATTTTGCAAAGGAGCGAAAATGGATGCGAAGCTTTACAGAAGGTAACGCAGCTCTCGCGAGGGCTTGAGGAGGGCGGCGTGCAGAGCCTAAAAGCGGCACTTGAGAGCGAAGGCGACGAGGTTATCAAGACGCGAGCTCGCGTGATCTTGGGCGAATACTACGTAATGAAGGGCGAACCCGCGCAGGCTAGAAAGTATTTAGAGCCCGTGGCGCAGGACGCCGAGCGACTGCGAGATCAATACGACGATCTGCTGGACGATGAAATTTGCAGAGCCGATATGCTTTTGGATATGATCGAGCGCTTCGGGTTTTTGGCGGAGTAAAACCGCTCGCGATATGCGGCGGCGGCGATAAAATTTTAAGATCGGAGCGAAATGCCGAAATACTCATTTGAAACCATAGAGCAAATGCTGCTAAAATGCGTCCTTGAGGGCGGCGAGCCCGAGCTTAGCTTTCGCCTGCGCGGCGCGCAATACTTGATCATCGTCTACGCCGATCGCTGCTCGTTTCAAAGATGCGCGGACGAGGCGGGTGCAAATGCAAGCGGCGAGCGGTATTTCGCCACGCTGCGGGAGCTCTACGCCGTGCCGCAGATAGACGGGCGCTCGTTAAAAGAGCTCTGGAGCGAGACGAATGATTTTTACTACTTTGATTTCGAGCCGTAAGAACTCGAAATTTCATGCGGCGGCGCGGTAAGCGCATGCGGTACCGATACGCGGCGCTGATAAATTTCAACGAAATAAAATTTTGAAAGGACGCAAGCAGGCTCTGCTTGGAATAGCGTCGCTAAAGCATGCGGCGCGAACGGCAAATTTAGCGCCGCAAAGCGCCCGAGCCGCTAGCGATAAAATTTTAAAACGGGAGCAAAAAATTTAATGAAAAATTTTAACGATGAGCCGCAAAAATCGCAATCCGAACAAAACAGGGCCGAGCGCCAAAATTCACCGCAATTTTACAATAAACCCCTCATCGTCAAAGACTACAACATAATAGTATTCTTTATTTATAATCTATTCTTCGCTCCCTTGGCGGTACCGGTGTTTCTGTATATAGGGGATATTTTTCCATACTATACGCCGTTTGTTCCTGTAGTATTCGCCGTCATATCGTATCTAAACAGCGCCCATACGCGCCTTGTGCATTTGACGAACAGGAGTATCAACTACGTAAATAAAGGCAAAATCACGAAATCTATAAAATTTGATGAGATATCGCTCATAAAGCTCACCGCCACGCCGCTATTCGGACATATCGTGCCCGCTAGAAATTCCATCGGTATTGTGTTTTCGTTCATCGTGATAAGCGTTGCGTTCGCTGGATTTTTACAGAGCTTTAGAGGATTTGTAATTTTTATTATGAGCGCGGCGGTATTGGTTTTGCCGTTTTTCATCGCCAAACTGATTTTTTCAAAGATCACGGAGGGGAAATTTAGCTTTCGTGCGATCGATACTTTGATCATCTATGACGGCAAGGGCGAATTTATCAGTTTTATGATGAGCGGGGAGGACTTTGAAAGGGTTTGCTATTATCTCTTAAATCATCGACATATTAGCCCGTCAAAATTTAAAAGGCAGTTTGTGATATTTCAATGAAAGAGCCTATTAAGCGATATCGGCGTTAAAATTTAAAACGCCGTTTCGGCTTCCTAAATTGGTTCAACTTAAATTTGGGCGCAAATTTAATAATTTCGCGTGCGTTAAAATTTTGCGGCACATATGTTAAATCATACGATGCGCACGCTAAAATTTTACAGTGCGCGATGCGGAATTTTAAGGAGCACGGCGTGAAATTTGAAATTTCGCAAAACGCCGTGAATTTCAAAAAATTTCACGAAACTTTGCGGAGCCGTGGATTTCAAAAGCTCCGCAAATTTAGCTTACGCTACCACCGAATGCCCGCTTCCAGCCAAAACTGCCTGCCCGCCTCATAGACTAGATCGAGCGAAGTATTGCTGCTAAGCCCTGCTTTGTTGCGCCTATTTAGGACGTTGTAGATATCTAAATTCGTAAAAAATTCCACCTCGCCCGCCATCTTTTTAGCGTATCCGATGCGCGCATCCCAGCTGTAGCTTTTGCCGAGATTGACCTTTTCGTATTTGTCGTATCTGGCCGGATACTTGCCTGCGGGCGTCTTGCCCGTGCGGGCGATCGCCTCTTGCGAGCCTTTAAACGAGAAGAAGTTATTTACGCTGATGCCG
Organism: uncultured Campylobacter sp.; assembly: GCF_938002845.1. Lineage (GTDB taxonomy): Bacteria > Campylobacterota > Campylobacteria > Campylobacterales > Campylobacteraceae > Campylobacter_B. The sequence continues at coordinate 6,795 of NZ_CALKZP010000046.1, read as the reverse complement.
TAGCTTGGAATTTTAGTGATAATATTTAGGCTCGCTGTCCAAGGTCTCGCATAGTCCTGCGCCGGAAGCTCCGATAACCTCATCAACTTCCCGTCGTATTCGACGATTTTTTCATCTTCAAGCGTTTCTCTATCAAGCTTCTCATCGTAGATGGTGTTATTGGTCTTCATCCTGATATGCTCAAAGCCCAGCTCAAAGCCGTTTAGCGTACCGAAAGCCTCGTAATCATCGATCGTTTTAACGCCGAAGGTTAAAATTTTATTCTCGCTTCTGCCGTCGTTGGTGAAGGTCTGGTAGTTGCTTTGGTAGTTCGGATCCGGCGCTAGACCTAGATCTCTTCGCGTAGATTTGATGATCTGATCCCTGCCCTTGCGGCTTACGTATTTGCCGAAAAACTCGAAATTCCCAAGCTTTTGCTTTGCCCCGAATACCAGCTCATCCTCATAAGGCACCCTTAGCTCGTTAAATTTCGTTAGAGATGGGTCTTTTGGCAGTTGCGTCCAGTTTTGAGTATAGGCATTGCGCGGACGCGTGTAGGTAGTGGCGAGGCCCTCTCGACCCTCTCTTAATTTGTAGGTAAAGAGATTGCGCCCGTAGTAGCGGTTTGCACCGAAGCTAAGAATAGAATCGCCGTCGCCAAAAATATCGTAGTAGCTATTAAATCTCGGCGCTACGGTCGTTTGCTTCATATAATCGTCCCTACTTAATCTTACGCCCGGTCGCAAGGTAAGATCATTGATTTTTATCTCATCCTCCAGATAAACCGCCAAGCTCTTCATATCCACCTTGGTATTGCCCTTGTAATAGCTTTTTCGCGTAAAAAACTGACCGCTACTACCGCGCCTCGCAAAAGAATCATCTATAGAGCAGAGCTCGTCATTCGGATCGCAAGCATTTACGCCCGCAGGTAGCGGTGCTATTCCGCTGGCGGTCATAAACTCCTTTTTTACGTTAAATTTAGCCTCTTGCTTTTTAAACTCAAAGCCCGTGATAAATCTATGCCTGCTGCCGCCTAGATCAAATTCGTTAAACTCTAGATCTGCGTTGTATGAAAGGCTCTTTTGCGTCTGATCGAGATCCCCAAAGCCGCCCTCTATCGCCGAAGCATCGTAAATTTTACTACCCCAATTTTTTACGTTTGAGTATTGCCAAGCCCTGTAATATTCATTCTCCGCATCGCGAGAGCTCTCGAGTTTGCTGTAAGATAAAATTTGATTAAATCTAGCAAAATCGCCATCGTAGTCGGTTTTAAGCGCTAAATTTAAACCGCCAGATTTCATATCGGCGTAGGAGTCCTTGATGTGGTCGTTAAACATCTTGCTTCGCTCGGGCGCATAAGTTACGCTCGGCGTGATAGTTAGGCGGTCGCTTGCATACCAAAGCGCTTTTAGGAAGTAGTTGTCTATATTTCGCCTCTGAACTCGCTCGGTGATGGTCGTATCGGCGTTGTATCTTCTGTCGTAGGCCTTGAGCGGAATTTTACTTCTAGTATTTGTGTAGCCGAACATCAAGCCCAGATCCTCGGTAACGGTGCCCTCTAAATTTAACCTAGTGATCCACTTATCGAATCTCGGCTGATTTAACGGAGTAGCGGAGTTTTCAAAGCTCTGTTCATCGCCGTAGATATGGTATCTAGTCCAACTATCCTCGGTGTGCTGCATCGAAAACTTGCCGTGAAAGCCCGCACGCGGATCTCGCGTCTTAGCCTCCACCACGCCGCCGGTAAATCCGCCGTATTTGGCGGAGACGCCGCTATCGTGCACCTCGACGCTCCGTAAAAAATCGCTATCGATCGCCATACCTTGCGAGACGGAATTCATCGTATCAAACGCCGAAAAGCGCGTAGGATTGCCGCCCGGATTTCTAGCGGGATCAAGATCGTTATTCATATTCGCGCCGTCAAGCATAAAGTTGTTTTGCCAATACTTCGCGCCGTTGATACTGATATTTGCGGGGCTGATCTCGCCTAGCGTCGTGCTCTGGCGGTTTGTGGAGCTGAATTGCACATTTGGATTGGTACGCAAAAGCTGCACGAAGTCGCCGTTGCCGCTAGGCATCGACTCGATCATCGTCCTGCTTATTTTTTGCGTACCGCCATAGCTATCGCCGACGCTCGTCAGGCTCGAGTCGATGTTACCGACGACGACTATTTCGGGGAATTTATAACTATTTATCGTCGCAGTGGAACTCTGCGCGCCTGGATTTTCTTTGGTAGCAACGCTTCTTGTTGCGTTATTTTCAGACGAATCCTGCGCGACGCTTAGACCACAAAGACACGCCGCGACTATTAAGGAGCGTGCAAGCCCCCCCCCGCAGCGATTTTGAGTGGATTTCTCGCCTTTTATGGAAGCGGAATAATTGCGGCCTGCGCCGCTTTCACATGGATTACAGGCCCAAAAATCGACAATCATTTTTTCTCCTTTTTTGAAAATAAAAATTAAGACTGAGGAAATTTAGCCAATAATATTTTAAATTTCAATAAAAGTGATAACAATTATACGACTTATGCAAACAATAGAAAAAATGTAATAAAATAGCGGTATATCGGCGAGATAAATCTATTCCAAAATAAAATTTATCTAAAATCTATGCACGGTACAGATGGGCTTAATTGAGTTTTATTCTTGGGTATATTTTTAAAGCACATAAATTTGCGGCGCCGAAATTTGCCGTGCAAGCGCCGTTAAATTTAAACGCGGCTAGTAAATTTAACGAGCAAAATTTAGATGCGCCTAGCCTGTTAAAATTTCGGCGCGTTTATCCTCACGGTTTCATCGGTGTCAAAAATATAGGTCTGCGCCGCCTCCGCGATATCCTTCGGCGAGATGGAATTTACGATCGTTTCAAAGGTCTTAAAATCGGCGATCTCCTCATTCCAAAGCGCGTATTTTACGAGCGCATCGTTCCAAAACTCGGGGCTTTCGCGAGCGGTGCGAGCCGTGATGATCTGAGATTTTTTAAAATTTTCAAGATGTCGCGCTACGTCCGATCCGCCACCTGCGATTTCTGCAAAAATTTCTCTAATTGCGGATAGAATTTGATCCGTATTTTGCGGCGCGCAGGAAAACGAAATATGAAGGCTAGAGTGCTCGTACGGGATGCGGCTTAGACTCGAAGCGACCGAAAAGCCGTAAGTGCGCCCCTCATCCTCTCTTATGCGCTCTCTAAGTGCTTCCTGAAGTACCGAAGCTAGGGCGGAAATTTTTATCGCATTTTCAAGCGAATGCGGAGCGGATCTATTTATCGCGGTAAGCGCGACGTCGCTTCTAGGAGAGTTTTGATAGTTGCGCATAAAAACGTGCCGCCCGCTTAAGCTGCGAATTCCGTCATCTTTAAAATCCTCGCGTTCGCCGCGAGCGGGCAGGTTCGCCAGATATTTTTTTATGAGGGCTTCGGCGTCTTTTAACTCAAAATCGCCGCTAAGTACGAAAGTGTAGGATGCGGCGTTGCTAAATTTATCATAGATAATCTTTTTTAACTCCTCCGCGTTAAGAGCTTTGATCTGCGCGGCGCTTAGCGGGCGCATTCGCGCATTGCCGCCATAAAAAAACTCACTAAATTCCCTGCTAAATTTATATCCGGGCAGCTTCTCGTTTCGCGCAAGCTCGTCGAGCGATTTGATCTTTAAATTTTGCAGCGCTTTCTCGTCTACGCGCGGAGAGCTAAGCTCTAAGTTTATCGCTTCCAGCAGCCATTTTAGATCCTGCGAGCCGCAGCTTCCATAAAATCCGTGCGAGAATGCGGAGATATTTTTGCGGTAATTCACCTGCCGCCCGCTTAAAATTTGCGAAATTTCATAATTGTTAAACTCGCCCGCGCCGCTTTCGTTTGCAAGCATCGCGGCAAAACTGCCAAGCCCCGGATGCGCCAGATTGGACATTCCGCCTCTACTTACCGCGGCGAACGAGATGAAATCCTTGCGCGTCTTAAGCGGCTTTAAGATCACGGTCGCGTTATTTTCAAGCAGGTAGGTATAAAATTTAAATCGCGGCTCAAAGCTTTTGCTTAAAATTTTGCCCTCAGGTAGGTTTTTAGAAACCAAGCTACCCGGTAGCTTTTTATACGCGGCATGCGTATTTATCGCCTTAGCGCCGCTTTGCAGCTTTTTAAATTTAGCCTCATTAAGATTATATCCGGAGCCGCTAAAGACGCTTGCATGCACCTCGCCCAGATCCGTAAGGCGCCTAAATTCTAAATTTAGCTCCTCCAGGCTGATCTCGCGGAGCAGCTTTATTTCCAAATCACGCTGTTTTGCGGCGCTAGGCAGGACGGCTCCTGATTTTACGGCATGAAGAATCTCTCTTGCAAAAAACGCGGAATTTGCGCTTTTTTTGCGCTCGAAGGCGCTGTGCCGCGAGCTGATCAAAGCATCCTTCGCAAGGGCGAAATCGCGCTCATCAAAGCCGTTATCTCGCAAGCCTTTGATTAGCCCGAGCGCTTGCGAGATCGCACCGTCAAAATCTCCGCCCAAAACGGCGACGTCGAAGTTATAGATCGTTTTTTGAAACTGCAAATTCGATCTGGAAAAATTAACGCGCAGAAGCGCGCCTTCGCTAGCCTTCGCTCGCTCATAAATCGTAGAAATAAGGCTTGAGATAAGCTCGGTTTTTAAAATTTTTCTCTCATTCGCCTCGCTATTTGGGGGCGCGAATTCCTCCCAAAATGAAATTTTAACGGAATTTAGCGACGTTTCGTTCGTATCGTAATTGTAAATTTTCAAACCCTGTCTCGGCGGAATGCCCATATCCAGGCGGGCGTAGGAGCTTGTATTTTTAAGAGGCAAAAAATTTTGCTCTAGCAGTTTTAAAATTTTATCCCTTTTAAAATCGCCCACGGCTATAAATTTCATAGACCTGGGCTGGTAAATTTTTTGATAAAGCTCCTTGATCCGCTGCGCGCTTACGGATTTTACGACCGCCATATCGCCGATCGGCGCGCGATCAAAATACGCGCTGCCGCCGTAAAGCTCCTCATCCATCCGCTCGTAAAGCCTCGCGATAGGCGTATCGCGACTGCGCGCCTCCTCGATTATGACGCCTCTTTCTTTTACGAGCTCAAGCGGATTAAACTCCACTCCGTCCGCAATTGAAGCAAAAATTTTAAAAACGTCCTTTAAATTTTCTTCGCTAACGGCAATGTTAAGCGTGTAGATCGTGCTGTCGTAGCCCGTCTGCGCATTTACGTCGGCGCCGAATTTCACGCCCAGGCTCTGTAGCTTTTTGATAAGCTCGTTTTTGCTAAAATCGCGACTTCCGTTAAAGGACATATGCTCGATAAAGTGCACAAGCCCGCGCTCATTAGGGTCCTCGTCGATCGAGCCCGCATCCACGATTAGATAGAAAACGGCGGAATTTTTAGGCACGGAATTTTCTAAAATATAGTATTTAAGCCCGTTTGGCAGCGCCCCCCGCAGGACGGCTCCGTCCCACTCAAGCGCAAAAGCTCCCGCACAAAGCAGTAAAAATAGTAAAATTTTTCGCATTTAAGCCTTTCATTTATTTCTAGTAAAATTCCGCCTCGTAGATATTTCGACAGATTTTTCTCTTTCGCCCTATCAAGCTGCCCGCCTGCGCTATTCTGCGCTATTTTTTAGATTTGCTCGCTTCGACCCGTCAGCCTGCGATATCTCTTAGGCTCGCTTACTTTTAACTTGGCTACTCACCTGTTTGCTGTGCCAACCCCGGTCCGCTTCGCAAGCTTACCGGCTCTGGCCCCATACCGAGCAGCTACTCTCATTTTGTGCATCGCCCAAATCGGCAAATGCATTGATATTTATCTGCGCGGCGGCGCGACAGCATAGCGGCGCGGACGCAAATTTTAAAATTTACTTGCACCAGGGCTAAATTTAAAAAGCGCGAATCGGTAAATTTTAAAATTTTACGCCAAGCGCGGCGGGCTACTAAGCTTTGAAATTCTATAGCCAAATTCCGCAACAGAGCCCACACGCTTTCATAGCGAGACGGACGAACATTTAATTTTACATCGCCCTATTCTCGCTACGCGCTGTTTTAGCGCGTATCGATCAAACAAGCCACTAACGCGCAATCTTGGCATCTTCGCCGTATGCTATTCTGTTTCTCATCTATAAAGGCACCGCCGCAAACTGCCGTTTGCTGCAAGATAAAATTTTAGCCTAAAGAGCATTAAATGAAAATTAGTATAAATAAAATGTGAATTTTTTGAAGTTAAAAGGGAGTTTCAGATTAGATTAAAATGGCCGGGAGATAGGGATTCGAACCCCAGGAGGCTTTCACCTCAACGGTTTTCAAGACCGCCGCTTTCGACCGCTCAGCCATCTCCCGATTAAGGGCGGGTGGACCCCGCCGAAAGTTCGCGCAGGTTGGGACCTACGCGTAGAATTTATTCGGTTTTTTCTCCGACCCACTCGGCGCCGTTGTGAACCTTTTCTTTGGTCCATTGAGCCGCATTGTGTGAGTCCTCTTTTACGCCGTGCCAAGTATTAGAGCACCCGCTAAAAACCATCAATGCCAAAAGAGCCGCTAGTATGTATCTCATAATAACTCCTTTTTAGGATCTGGAGGCGACACCCGGATTCGAACCGGGGATCAAAGCTTTGCAGGCTCATGCCTTACCACTTGGCTATGTCGCCACGCCGGCTTATTAGGTGGTGCCCGGAGCCGGACTTGAACCGGCACGGAAAAAATTCCGAGGGATTTTAAGTCCCTTGCGTCTACCGATTCCGCCATCCGGGCACGTTTAATACAAAAACAGAATGTAAAATGGAGCGGGAAACGAGAGTCGAACTCGCGACATCAACCATGGCAAGGTTGCGCT
>NZ_CALKZP010000045.1 GCF_938002845.1 uncultured Campylobacter sp. | reverse complement strand
GCCTTTTTTTCCTTTTAAAATCATTATTTCTCCTTTCTATTTTTGCTTGGCTTTTGAGCGTCTTTGAATGAGTTTTGATTTTGCTCCCTGCGACAGGCTATATGCCTAGTCTTGGTCGCAAAATCTGCAACAACATTCAAATCCATCTCAAAATCCTGCGCAATTTGACTTAAAATTCTATAAATTAAAATTTGCAAAATCTCGCGAAATGCCAAATTTTAAACGTAAATCGACAAGCGGAAATATCGCTAGGCGGATTTAAATGTTTTGAAGTAAATTTCGTCCCAAGACTAGGCATATAGCCTGTCGCAGGGCGAAATTTACAAAATCATTTAAAGACATCAGCGAGATGACGCGCTAATAAGTTCCAAGAAACTAGAGGCGTCCCAGCTCGCAGTCCCTACCAATACTCCGTCGCAATTTTTAATCCCCGCTATCCCGCCGATATTTGCGACGTTTACGCTGCCTCCGTAAAGTAGCGGCGCGGGGCTTTTAGCACGCAAGAAATTTAGCATTCTTTCGATCTGCTCGCACTGCGCGCTTCTGCCCGTGCCGATCGCCCAGACGGGCTCGTAGGCTAGTACTAAATTTCGGTATTTCAGATCAATACCCTCAAGCTGTGTCGCTACAAACTCCTCGCTGCGATCTTGCGCGAATGCCGCCTCATCCTCGCCGACGCAAAAAACGATGCGCCAGCCCTGCGCTGCGGCAAAACTGAATTTCTCTCTTATCAGCTCCGCGCTCTCGCCCAAAATGGCGCGCCGCTCGCTGTGACCGATAAGAACGGTTTTGACGTCAAATTCCGCCAGCATATCGCCGCCGATCTCGCCCGTAAAGCTGCCGTGTGCGGCAGGATAGAAATTTTGCGCGCCTTGAGTAAAATTTTTCACCCTCGCGCAAAATGCGCTAGCGGGAGGAAAAACCAAAATTTCATCTTCGCGCGAAATTCCGCCCGCTAAGCCTTCATCTAAAGCTTTAGCGTACCGCTCAAAACTAGCGCGAGTATGGTTGCATTTAAGATTCGCTGCCAGTATCATCGCAGCTCCGTTTTAGCAGTAAGCACTCGCACGCCCGGTAGCTCCTTGCCCTCGATGAGTTCTAAGCTCGCACCGCCTCCGGTAGAAATAAAAGTCATATCATCGGCGTTGCCCGCGCGTTCGACGACATCTGCAGTATCGCCGCCGCCCACTACGGTCGTGGCGTCGCTATCTGCGATCGCGTGCGATATATGCAGGCTGCCGCGAGCGAATTTATCGATCTCAAAAACCCCCATCGGTCCGTTCCACCAGATCGTTTGTGCATCGTCTAAGGCTTCTTTAAAAAGCGCTACGGTCGCAGGCCCGATATCTAGCCCCATCCAATCGCTTGGAATTTCTTGGACGGTAACCTTTTTTGTAACGGCGTCTTGCGAGCATTGCGGAGCTGCGACGGCATCGACGGGGATATAAATTTTGACCCCAAGCTCGCGAGCATTGCGGAGAATATTTTTTGCTTCCTCGATTAGATCCTCTTCGAGCAAAGATTTGCCGATGTCATATCCGACGGCTTTTAAAAACGTAAACGCCATGCCGCCTCCGATGATGAGCTTATCGACTTTAGGAAGTAAATTTTTAAGCGCCTGAAGCTTGCCGCTTACTTTGCTGCCGCCCGTTACCGCTACAAAAGGACGCGCAGGATCTTTAATAAGGTCTTTGGCAAATTTTATCTCTTTTAGCAGCAAAAATCCCGCCGCTTTGTGTGCCTCATCGTAGAATTTCGTAATCGCCTCTACCGAAGCATGCGCGCGGTGACATACACCAAAAGCGTCGTTGATATAAAATTCCGCGTAGCTCGCAAGCCTCTTAGCTAATGCTTCGTCATTTTTGCTCTCGCCCTTTTCGAAGCGCAGATTATCCAGCAGAAGCACTTCGCCCTTTTTAAGCGAATTTACCGCAGCTCCAGCTTCCTCGCCCGCGACGTCGGAGACAAATTTTATCTCGCGCTCCAAAAGCCTAGATAGCCTCTTTACCACAGGCTTTAGGCTAAGTCTTTCTTCGTATCCGTTTTTCGGGCGCCCTAAATGACTGGCTAAAATTACCGCGCAGCCCTCGTCTAAGCAATATTTAATCGTAGGGATAGACGAACGAATGCGACGATCGTCCGTAATATTGCAAAACTCATCCATCGGCACGTTAAAATCGCACCTGATAAAAACGCGCGCGCCGTCTTTAAATTTCAAATCTTTAATCGAAAGAATTTCGCCCATCTTATTTCCTTCTTTTTGCCGCATATAGGGCTAAATCGATGAGGCGCTCACTATATCCCCACTCGTTGTCATACCAGCTCATCACTTTTATCAGATTGCCGTCAATTACCTGCGTGCAGTCGCTAGCTACGATACTGGAGTATTCTGAAGTACAAAAATCGCTGCTGACACGGCTATCGTCGTCTACGAGCAAAATTCCTTTCATCTCTTTAGCAGCATAGCGGCGGAAAATTTCATTTAGCTCCTCAGCACTCGTCTGCTTACGCGTTAGCACCGTTAGATCAACCATCGAAACGTTAGCCACCGGCACGCGCACCGATTGTCCGTGCATCTTACCGCTTAGCTGCGGAAGTACCTTACTAATCGCTTTTGCCGCGCCCGTCGTAGTCGGAGCGATATTAAGAGCCGCGGCGCGTGAACGGCGGAAGTCCTTGGCTTTTACATCGACTAGACTCTGTCCATGCGTATAAGCATGAATTGTCGTCATCAGGCCCTTTTCGATGCCAAGCTCATCGTCTAAAATTTTTGCAATCGGAGCCAGGCCATTAGTGGTGCAGCTAGCATTTGAGATGACGCGCTGTCCTGCATAAGCGCCCTCATTAACGCCGATTACGAAAGTAGGCGTATCATCCTTGGCAGGCGCGCTCATTACGACTACACCGATATCGTTATCTATGAACGGCTTGCATTTTTCGCTCGTTAAAAACGCACCAGTACATTCAAGCACAACTTCTGCACCATCGCCCGCAAAATCAAGCTCCGCAGGCTCTCTGGTGGAATAGACGCGGATTTTTTTGCCGTCTACGGCTATGCATTCGTCGCTTAGAATTTCTACTTTTTTACGAAACTCGCCGTGAACGGTGTCGTATTGAAGCAGGTATCTCGTAAGCTCGCGCTTAGCGGTATCGTTGATCGCTACAAGCTCCACATCGTCCCTGCTTAGCGCAATTCTAGCCGCGCACCTACCGATCCTTCCAAAGCCGTTAATTGCGATTTTTACTGCCATAAGGTTCTCCTTATTTGGGATGTTTTCAGCTGGAATTTTACTAAATTTGGGTTAATCTTTGATTAAATAAAAAGTCGCGAAATCTAGGATTTACTTTTTGGCTATATAATTCGCGAACTTTTTTTTAAAGGAGAAAAAATGAGACGAATTGTATTCTCGTCATTAGCGGCAATCGCGCTTTTAAGCGGATGCAACCAACCTAAGGCCAATACGGCTCCGCAGCAAAAGCAAGAGTCTGTAGCGCACACGATCGTATTTCTGCTAGGAGAGACCGGAGATAAGCGCATCAGCCTTAGCTCGAACGATATGTTCGCAACGGGCGTGCTAACCGACGAAAAAGGTAAAAAGCATAATCTTAAACGCGCGGCTTCCGCAAGCGGTATAATGCTTACGAACGCCGAAGGCATCGAGCTTCTTTTCAAACGCGGAGAGGGAGTGTATACGCCGGGCAAAGGCAAGAAGGATATTCCGGTAACCTACACCGAGCACGAGCACAAAAGCGGCGAAATGATGTAGCCACGGCGGGGTTAAATTTAAGCGCCCTGAAAAGCGAATTAAATTTAACCCCTCGTTTCTAATTTCGGCTTATTTATCCCTAGCAAAATTTAACTCTCGTTTCCGTCTCTTTGATCTGTGATGAAATTTAACCTTTTATTTTCGCTTCTTTCATCTACGCAAATTGAGCTTTTTTGCGAATTTAAGTTTGTGCTCACTGAAAGCAAGCTCCGCAAGCTCGAAATCCTCAAATTTTAAAAATCTCCATTTAATTTGCGCTCTACCTACGAATTTTTAGTTTTAAACCGAATTTCACTTCAAATTCGATAAACTGCGCTGAAATTTTAGTAGGCCGGTGCAAATACGGCGCAAAATAGATCATTTAGCGAGATTGCCGCATGGATAGCATTAAATTTTACCTAAACGATTACGAAATTGAGGGTGAAAGCTTTACCGAAGTCGTCGTTGCGATAAACGGCGAGCCTCTGCTCGAGCTAATTAGGCGGTGTGAGCAAAGCTTTGCCGCAAAGGACGGGCAAGCTAGCATCGCGGGAAGCTACGCCTACTTAAACTTGATCGATTTTGAGGAGCTATTTTTACGTGTGGCGCTTGAAGCCGATTTGGCGCAAGATGAGCGAGATGTCGTTCTACTGGGCTGTCCGTGCGGGATCTGGAGCTGCTGGTATCTCGCGCTTAAGATTAAATTTGAAGCGAACGCGGTTAAATTTAGCGACTTTGCAAACCCGCGCCGCAGAGATTGGCGGTATGGGCTTGAGTTTAAATTTGACCGCGCGAGCTTTGTGGGTGAAATTTCTAAAATCGCCTCTTTTAATAAGCTCTAAAATTCGGCAAAATTTAACGGTATGCTCGAAACTGCGCCGAAACAAACCTACCTTTTCCTCGGCAAAATTTAGCTTTAAAGCGAAATGGCTGCCGCGCGAGCTCATAAGATTAAAATTTTCGCCTCGCCACTACGCAAAACATCCAGCAAAATATCATAAAATTTGCCCAGCCTTAGTTTTAAAATTCCGCCCCTTTTGATGATCACGAAGACCCGCCCGCCCCGCTCGCCCAGCGCGTCATAGAGCGCGTCTAAATTTGCGACGTATTCGGGCTCGAAATTTAGCGCTGCGGCAAACAGCGCGAAAATTTGATCTTTGCGTCTGATCTTTGCGCCGTCGACGATGATCTTTGCGGCGCTGCGCGTTTTAAAATTTAAACTCATTGCACGCGCTCAAAGCTTTCATAATGATCGGCGGTGTAAAAGATCAGCCCGTCGTTTGAAAATATCAGCCGCTTCGCGCCGCGCGGGCCGCCGCGATACTCGATGTCGCACTCGCGCCAAATCCGCCCCTTTTTATCAGGCAGCCTGCGCTCAAAATTGCCGAAGCGATCGCCGCCGATGCTCTTGCCGCGCGCGTATCGCCACAGATCGCCGCCCTGCCAGCCGAGCTCACCGGCCTGCTTTTTCGTGATAAAATTTTGCGGCAAAGCGCCCGTACGGCGGATATGAGCGCTCACACACTCCCTGCTTATGCAGGGCTCGTCTGAGGGCTGATTTTTAGAATTTACGGCGGGATTTTGCGAGTGCGAAGCTTCATAATCTGCGCTGCTCCGCCTGTGGATATCCGCCTCGTCTTTAGAATCTGTCGCGGCAGGCTCATTTACTTGCGGATGAGATTTTAAATCTCCTAGATCTGCTCCGCGCTCTGCCCCGCCGTCTGCGCTTCTTGCACCGCTCTCATCTTTTGCACCGACGCTACTTGCAGGATTTTGTGAGCTTGAAATTTTACGATCGGTGCCGCTTGCAGAATTTTGCACGCCGCTTTTACGAGAAGCGGCATCCAGGGTTTTAGAGGTAAAAATCCGTTCATCTTTAGCTGCGGGGCTGCGCGAATTGGAGATAAAATTTAGCGCTAAAAGAAGTGCTGCGAAAATTGCGAGCGGGATCAGCTTTTTTGTCACCGCTAGCCTCTTTTACGCGTGGCGAAGCGAAAATACGCGACGATTATCGCGGCGATTGCAGCCAAAATTAGCGGCGCGATCCACGGAGCTTCTTTTATCCGCTCGTAAAGCCCGCGCACGAAATCGCCCGCGTAGTAGCTCAGTAGCCCCACCACGAGTGCCCAAATGAGCGAGCTTACGGCATTGATGACGCTAAATTTTAAAAACGAATATTTTGTGATACCGATCGCGATCGGTACGAGGGTTTTGAGGCCGTAGATGAATTTTTTGATTAAAATTATGCGGTCGCCGTATTTACGAAACAAAATCTGCGCCAGAGCGAGGTTACGGCGCTGTTTGCGCAGATATGGCATGATCTCTTTTTTATTGTAGCGGCTTACTAAAAACAGCCCCGAATCGCCTATAAAGTTCGATATGCAGGCGATTACGATGCATAAGACGATATTGAGCTCGCCAGCAGAGCTTAGCACGCCCGCTGCTGCAAGCGCCAAAAATCCTCCGCCCAGCGAATACAAAAACAGTATCAGATACCCCCACGTATGAAGGTTTGCAAACATCGATTCCATCGAATCCTTTCATTAGATCGTATAAAATTCTATAAATTTTGACTAAAGCAGCTTTAAAATTCGGCGCGAAAACTTCACTCCAACATCCCACGACGCCACTTGATTTTGCTGCGACATTAAATTTAAAATTCCGCACGGCTGTCGCGAAATATAAAATTTCGCCGCAAAATATCAAGCGAAATTCTAAAATAAAATTTCTAGCATCAAGTAAAATCACCGCAAAATTTAGCGGTAAAATTTTGCGACTATAAATTTAATGACAAAATTTCGACTTCTTTAGAATTCAAAGTAACTTGCGAATTACGAAGGATTTACGCGATATCCTCAAATGCCTCCCACTCCGCGAATTGCAATAAAATTACACACCTAAGTCTATTATTCTGCGGAATTATGCGAGCAAAATTCCAAGCCGTTAATAAAACGCCCATAAAGCAAAATTTTTCGCTAAGCTATGCGCCTTAGCATCTTTAGCTAAATTTTACTCATCTGCGCCGATTACGCGCATCAAAAACGTATAGTCGTCGCCGTTAGGATCAAAGGCGCGGTCGTTTTTGGTCTCCAGCACCGAACCACCCAGGCTCACACCCGCAAATAGCCCACCTTTATTTGTAAAAACGTACATATCCTGATTTAGCACGTCCAGCGCGCCCGAATCCGCGCTGTAATTGCCCGCAACCGCCGTCGCATCGCCCGAGAGCGTGATTTGGGATTTTCGCATCTTTTCGATCACGTCGTCATTCATCACGAAAATGACTAAATAATTATCCTCGTAACCGATCTGAAGTCCGATGCTGGCGCTGCTGATCTCCGCGCCGCTTACGCTACGCGCGCCGTCGTTATTGTAGACGATGATCCCCTCGCCATACATTCCGCCTATGATGAAGCCCAGCTTCTTGACACTCGGAAATATCACTATCGCGCGGGCTTGCTGCGCTAGGTATTTGTATTGCGCGTTCGTGCGCATCACCGACGAATAGGCACTCGCGCTATCAATGATGAGCTCATCCTCGGCAAATGCCGCGCTAAAAAGCAAAAATAAAGCGATTATAAATTTTTTCATTTCATACTCCTTATTTGGCTATCTCGACCGCGCGAAGCTCGCGTATGACGTTAACCTTGATCTCGCCTGGGAATTGAACCTTGTCTTGGATATCAGAGGCGATCTCTTTAGCGACCAAAACCGCCTCGTCGTCGTTCATAAGCTTGGCGTTTGCGATGACGCGAATCTCGCGACCTGCGTTGATCGCGTAGGCTTGCTTGACGCCGGTTTTACTCATCGCGATCGCTTCGATGTCGCTAACGCGCTTTAGATAGCTCTCTAGCACCTCTCGTCTAGCGCCCGGGCGCGCAGCACTTAGCGCGTCTGCGGCACAGACTGCAGCGCTTTCCACGCTGGTAGCCTCCTCGTGACCGTGGTGGGCGTAGATAGCGTTTATCACCACCGGATGCTCTTTGTAGCGGCGGCAAACCTCGGCGCCAAGATCTACGTGCGAACCCTCGTATTCGTGAGTTAGCGCCTTGCCGATATCGTGAAGTAGGCCCGCTCGCTTGGCCAGCTTTTGATCTCCGCCCGTTTCTGCGGCGATGATGCCCGCAAGATGTGCGACCTCAAGGCTGTGCGCAAGGGCGTTCTGCCCGTAGCTGGCGCGAAATTTAAGCTTGCCGATGAGTTTTAAAATTTCGGGATGAATTTTGCTAAGACCTAGATCCATTACGATATTTTCGCCCTCTTCGGCGATGCTAGCTTCAAATTCGTCACTTACTTTTTTGTAGATGTCCTCGATGCGCGCAGGTTGAATTCTGCCGTCTTCGATAAGAGTTTCGATGACGCGAACTGCGATGGCGCGGCGGTAAAGATTATGTGAGCTCACGATGATCGCATTCGGGGTATCGTCGATGATGACGTCCACGCCAAGAGTCATCTCAAGCGCCTTTATATTGCGCCCCTCCTTGCCGATGATACGGCCTTTGAGCTCGTCGTTTTTGATATTTACGACGTTGATAAGCCGCTCTGCCGCAAACTCGCCCGCAAAGCGCGACGTAGCCTGCGCCAAAATATAGTTCGCTTTTTTTCGCGCCTCTTTTTTGGCCTCCTCTTCATATTTTCGCACGATGTGAGCGATGTCGGTGCGGCTTTGCTCCTCGACCTTCTTAAGCACCTGCGCGCGCGCCTCATCCTGAGTAAAACCCGCCACGCGCTCAAGCACCTTAAGCGCCTCGGAGAGCTTCTCTTCATAGCTTTTCTTTAAATTTGAGCCCTCTTCGTAGAGGAATTTAGCCTCTTTTTTGGCGCTTTCGAGCTCTTTTTTGCTGTCTTTTAAAATCTCTTGCTCGGTTAGAAGCGCGTGCTCCTTTTTGCCGAGCTCGTCAAATTTAACGTTAAATTCTTTCTGCAGTTTGCTTGCCTTATCTTCGTATTTTTTCTTAGCTTCAAACTCCGCTTCCTGCACCGAAATTTTAGAATTTCGCAAGATGCCCTCGGCTTCAAATTCTATAGCTTTGGCTTTAGCTTTAGCTTGTTCTACGAAAAAATCGTAATTGGCGTTATTGATCTTTCTAGCTACTAAGTATCCTATGCCAGCGCCCACCGCAAGAGCGCACAAGGCGATTAAAATCTCTATCATACTTTCCTCTTTTTAGGTAATTTTGGCTCGGAGTTATGTAAAAATCACCCTTTACGTCGTGATCAAGCGATAAAATTTCGCTGCAAAAGCAGTCTTTTATACTCACGAACGCGATTGCGGGCTTAAGCTTCAGACCTGAAAAAAACATATCGTAAAATCCTTTCCCATGTCCTATTCTAGCCATTGCGCCATCCACTCCGATAGCTGGAACCACGGCTAGATCGACCTTTTTAAAATACCCGTTTTGCGGAAGCGTCTGGCGCAACCCAAAGCGCGAAATTTTAAAAGGCTGGCGCAATCTTACCATTTTTAAACTAATATCCACCATAAACGGAACGTAAAATTCGCAGCTTTTTGATAGCTTTTTTCTTAAAATCAAAACGTTCGGCTCGTAGCTCATCGGCAAAAATATCAAAATTTTACGCGCTTTTAAAAATTTTATCAGCCGCTCCAGCCGCCATAAAAGTGCGTAATGCTCGCATCTAGCCGCGCGCGCGGCGTGAGATTTTAGACGCGATTTGCAAATTGCTCTAAATTCATTCTTTTGCATAGCTTAAGCCTTTTATAAAATTTTAACGCTTATTTTAGCTAGTTTTTGTATAATCTTGCGATTAAATTTTAAGGTTTATTATGAAATTTCGTTTTTTTCTAGCACTTTTTACGGCTGTTTTGTTTCTTGCGGGTTGCGGCGATGATGAGGATAAAAAATCAAGCGATACCCCGACCGAGGCCAACGCCACGCAGCCGCAGCCCGAAACCGAAGCCGTGATCCAGGTCGATTACACCGCACCATTTTCTCTTCAACTGAATAACGGCAAAATTTTAAATATGCAAAAGACAAAGCAGGGTTTTCGAATCGATAATAACTCCACCGTGACGCTATTTGCGTTTTTTACGCCGTGGTGCGACGCCTGCGCCGTGCAGGTAAGCGCGCTAAATGCCGCCAAACAAGCCTACTCCGGCAAGCTTGACATAATCGGCGTAATGATCGGTGACGCAAATTTAGACGATGCAAAAACCTATGCAAGCGCGCACGAGGTAAATTACGCGATCGCTTACGGCGAAGGAACGGACTTTTTTACAAAAGCGCTAGGCGGCATAAACGAAGTGCCGTATATGGCGATATACGACGAAAAGGGCGAGTTTAGCGCGCAATATTTCGGGCTGATGCCGGAAGAAATTTTAATGACCGAATTGGAGAAAATTTTTTGATGTTCGAATTTTTTAAAAAAGGGCTTAGCAAGACCATAGACGCGATGCGAGGCGCGAAAAGCGAAGATAAAATTTCAAAAGAAATCCTAGAAGAGATGCTGCTTGAAGCCGACGTAGGCTACGAGCTCGTGGAAGAAATTTTAGAAAAACTTCCCGAAAAAAAGCTAGTCGCAAAAGATGATCTCAAGGGCGTTTTGAAGAACTATTTCGATTACGAGATCGCTAAAGCCGCAGATGAGAAGCCGTTCGTAGAGCTCATCATCGGCGTAAACGGCGCGGGCAAAACTACGACAACCGCAAAGCTTGCAAATTTATATAAAAACAGCGGCCAAAGCGTGATTTTAGGCGCATGCGATACCTTTCGCGCGGGCGCGGTCGAGCAGCTGCGCAAATGGGCGCAGATTCTAAATTTACCGATCGTAGCGACCGCGCAGGGGCACGATCCCGCGGCCGTGGCGTTTGACACCGTAAGCTCGGCAAGCGCCAAAAACATCGATCGCGTCCTGATCGACACCGCCGGACGCCTGCAAAACCAGAAAAATTTAGCCGCGGAGTTAGAGAAGATCGTGCGAATATGTGACCGCGCAAAAAGCGGCGCACCGCACCGCAAGATCATCGTGCTCGATGCCACTCAGGGCAATCACAGCGTCGCGCAAGCCAGGGCGTTCAATGAGATCGTAAAGCTCGACGGCATCATCATCACGAAGCTCGACGGCACGCCCAAAGGCGGCGCACTTTTCGCCATAGCGCGCGAGCTTCGGCTACCGATACTTTTCGTCGGCGTGGGCGAGCGGATGGAGGATTTGGCGGAATTTAACTCGGATGAGTTCGTAGAAACGCTTGTGGAGGGAATTTACGCCTAGGCTCTGCGTAAATTTATATTCATATTCTCGCCAAAGAAGTTTAAATTTACGCGCCGAAATGCTCGGCAAATTTTGCCGCTTTATTATCTTAGAATAAATTTTACTTAGAATTTTACGATTTTCGTTTTAGAATTTTACAAAATTTTAGCTCACGCACTGCATAAAAAACGCGCTCGTCCGCGTCCATTCGCACCAAAATACGCAAAATCCCTCCGCCATCAGCAAAGCAGCGCGCTCATAAGAATTCCTCAATGATTTCGAGCTGTTTAAATTTTACGGTTATCCTCTGTCCGCTCGCAAAGATAAAATCATACACGCAAACGCCTCTAGGCTTTAGCGAAAATTGATGAACTATCAGATCGTTATTTTTAAAGCTCTTATCATCCGTTTTGAAGCGGACGGCTAGGACGTTTTTGAAAACAAATTTAAAATTTCTATCTCCATATGGCGATAAAAATTTCATTGCTAGTCTATCTTCGTTTTTTAAAATGCCAAATTTAAATTCAGTCAAAACGGCGTCGTGAAGGGTCTCTTTCGCATTAAACAGATACCTTTTCGGATCCAAGACAAACTGCCTGATAGGCTTTGCTATTTCGTTTTCATTCTCGCGAAGCGACTTAAAATAATCGTCAAAATACCAAACATTGCCCCTTCTTTTTATTTTCGCCGTGATCATCCGTCCGTCCATTTGCGCATCTTTCCAAAATTTCACTCACGTGCACTGCATAAAAAACGCGCTCACCCGCGTCCGCTCGCACCAAAACACATATAAAATCCCGCCGCTGCCGAACAACAGCTCGCCGCCTTGCTCGCAGCTTGGAAGCTCGCTGTCAAGCTGCATCAAAAACTCCATCTTTTCGCCGCATATCGGACACGTCGGCACCAAGGCACCCTGTATCCACGAAGGCTCGCCGCCGATGCGCGCGAGGTTTTGCCTACTGTTTGACAACCCCCAGTCCTGAACCGCCCAGCGCGCCGGCGTGGGCGCAAGTGCTACTTCGCACTCCTTTATCGGTTCGTCAAAGGCGTATTCCACCTGCGTCCTATTTCCGATACGTCGTGGCATACCCTGCGCGTCGTGCTCGCAAAAGACTATCTCGCCTTCGTTTATCTCTCTAACATGCGCGGCTAGGCTTAGGCGCGGCAGCGATCGCACGGGCAAGTCGCGAGGTAGCGGATCAAGCGTGATGAGATGAAATAGCGGATTTTGCGCATCGCCGTCCGGCTCGCCCAAGACCCCGCCGAGTTTATAGCCCGCCTCGCCGCTCTCAAGCCGCCAGGTCGGATGGTGTTTCGCCAGATGCGGCGCGTAGGACGCGCCGAAGTAGCCGCGCGGAAAGATTATGTGATACGCGCGCTGCCCGCAGTATCTTTTGAGCCTGAATTTCTCGCCGCCAAAGCAAATTTCATCGTCCGGCGTTTTTTGTGATTTATCGGCGGTTGGCTCGTTTGAGTTAAATTTAGAGTCGTGTTCAGCTGCGCCCGCTTTAAAATTTTGGCTC
>NZ_CALKZP010000044.1 GCF_938002845.1 uncultured Campylobacter sp. | reverse complement strand
ATGGAGCGGGAAACGAGAGTCGAACTCGCGACATCAACCATGGCAAGGTTGCGCTCTACCACTGAGCTATTCCCGCATGCGGTAAAGATGAAGCGCGATTGTAGCCTATAAATTTTCATTTGTCAATAATTTCTCGCTTAAATTTCATAAATTTTTACGATTTCTCCAGCGCGAACTTTGTCACATTCGGGGTCAGCCAAGAAAAAATGCGATGCCGCAGCCAGCGGTCTGATGCGCCCAGAAGGCGACGGCATAGGCGTAAAAACTCCGCCTTCATATGCGCCTACGGTTAAATTTACTCTGCCGCTTTTTAGCTTCAGATCGCTTGCGAGCTTGGCATAGATCGCCGCTTCTGCGCTAAAAGCCTCGCTTGCGCCGCTAAGCTTAAATAGGATCGGCAGTATGACTGCGCGCGTAAGCACGAAAGCAGCCATTGGATTGCCTGCCATTGCAAAGATGAATTTGCCGTCTTTTGCGAAGCACTTGCTGGGGCGGCCGGGCTTGATATCAATGTGATCGAAAGCCTGCAAAAATCCAAGTTCACTCATAGCGCTTTGCATAAAATCCGCCTCCCCAGCACTTGCTCCACCGCTGGTAATTAGCACGTCA
Organism: uncultured Campylobacter sp.; assembly: GCF_938002845.1. Taxonomy (GTDB): domain Bacteria; phylum Campylobacterota; class Campylobacteria; order Campylobacterales; family Campylobacteraceae; genus Campylobacter_B. The sequence goes on along the minus strand of NZ_CALKZP010000044.1, from coordinate 9,123 downwards.
AATTTACGCGTAGCAGCGTTTAGCGCCTCGCATACCGCGCTAAAATCATCCTTTAAAATCCCTAAATACTCATTTTCAAAGCCGTATTTTTGCAGCAATGCAGCAATGCCGCTAGAGTTGGCGTTATAAATTTCGCGCTCACTTGCGCTCTGCCACGGCTCTTTTAGTTCGTTTCCACTGGAAAATAGAGCGATTTTAGGCCGCGCGTAAACATCCACTTCGTAAATTCCTTGCGCGGCAAGAAGCATGATTTTAGCAGGGTTTAAAATTTCACCACGGCGCAATAAAAGCTCGCCTGCGCGCACTTCTTCGCCTTTTTTACGAAAGCCGTCGTGAGCATGAACGGAAGCAGGGATTTTTAGAGTTCCGCCTTGCGCGTCTACATCCTCTAGCCTCGCGACAGAGTCCGCGCCTACAGGCATTGGCGCGCCGGTCATTATCTTTTGCGCTTGCGCAGCCTTGATTTCGTAGAATTTCTCATCTCCTGCAAAAATCGTAGGCTCTACGATCTCTAGATCTTCGTCTTTGAATTCCGCCGCGTAGGCATAGCCGTCAAGCGCCGAATTATCGAAGCAGGGTAGGTTTTTAATCGCAGAAATATCGCTAGAAAGGATACGACCTAGGGCGCCGGGAAGAGGTACCATTTCGCTCCGCCTGCTTGATGTGATTCTGGCCGTAGCCAAATCTATAGCCTCATTTATTCCTATCATTTTAAGTCCTTTTTATCATTTTTTACATTTTAAATTCGCGCAGTTAAGACCTCACATAGTCTTAAATTCTATGTTTTGCCAAAGCTTGCAAAGCAAAATTTACCCAAATAAATGTGCGAAATTTTATGGGCTCAAACTTGTCTTGTTTTAATGCGAGCGTTGCTTAAAATTTCAAAACATTTCGCTCGTAAAATTCCGCTTTGCCCTAGGAATTCCACCCACATTTGCTTAAAAAATTCCACCACGGCTCGTTCATTAAATTTTACCAAAGCTCACTACTTAAATTCTTAAGGGGTTCATCCTTCGAAATTCTACCAAGATTTGCCTTTAAAATTTCGCCACACTTAGCTTTAGCGATTTAAATGCATTGCTGCTGATAGAATTTACGTGGCTCTTACGTAGCGTGGCATTTTAAAACGCGTTTTGCATAAAATTCCGCATCACTTGCTCGCACAAGATTTTTATTCCGAAGTCCTCATTCCTCCAGTCTCTGTATGTCCGCGCCAAGCGCACCAAGCTTAGCCTCTAGTCTCTCATATCCGCGATCCAGGTGGTAAATTCTATGTATTTTACTCTCGCCGCGCGCCGCAAGGGCGGCTAAAACGAGTGCCGAACTAGCTCGCAGATCGGTTGCCATAACGTCCGCGCCGTTTAGCTTGCCGCCGCTGATCGTCGCGATGTGTCCGTTTAAGCGGATATCTGCGCCCATTCTTGAAAGTTCGCTAACGTGCATGAAGCGGTTTTCAAAAAGCCTCTCGTCGATGGTGCTGACGCCCGTGGCTACACACGCCAGCGCCATAAACTGCGCCTGCATATCGGTAGGAAAGCCCGGATATTCGCTCGTTATAATCTCTACAGGTTTGATCTTTGAAGCGGGTAAGATCGTGATCTCGTCGCCGCCGTTTGAAATTTCAAATTTAAAGCCCATATCTTCAAATTTTGCAAGTACGGCGCCAAGATGAGCTGCGCAGGCGTGCGTGATCGTGATACGGGAGCCGGTGATCGCGCCTGCGCACAGATAGGTGCCAGCCTCGATGCGATCGGGAATAATCGAAATTTCATCCAAGCCTAAAAGCTCGCCGCCGCTTCCTTTAATGAGAATCTCGTTCGTGCCGATGCCATCTATGTCGATGCCTGCGCTTTTTAATGCGTTGCAAACGGCGATTACTTCGGGCTCTTTTGCCGCGTTTATGATATGAGTGGTGCCGCTTGCTAAGGCTGCCGCCATTACGATGTTTTCGGTGCCAGTGACGGTAATTTTGTCAAAATTTATAGTCGCGCCCTTAAGCCCCTTTTTTACGGTGCAAACGACATAGCCTTGCTCGATCTTAACCTCCGCGCCCATCTTTTCAAGCGCGCTAAGATGCAGATCAATCGGTCTGGCACCGATCGCGCAGCCTCCGGGAAGACTTACCTCGCAGTGTCTAAACCGCGCTAAAAGCGGCCCCAGCACCAAGATCGAAGCTCGCATTTTGCGCACTATGTCGTAGATCGCCTTGGTCGAGTTTACCTCGCGCGTATCGATTTTGGCGGTGTTGGCGTCAAGAAACTCGCACTTTGCGCCTAAATTTGAAAGCAGCTGAATTAGCGTGTGGATATCGGAAACTGCGGGTAAATTTTTAATTACGACTTCGTTTTTTGAAAGGATAGATAGAGCTATGAGCGGCAGTGCGGCGTTTTTTGCGCCACTTATTTTGACGCTACCGCTTAGTTTTTTGCCCCCGTTAATTCGTAGATAATGCATGATTTCTCCGTGTAAAATTTCGACGATTATACAGAATTTAGCTTTAAAGTTACCATTTTGTTACCACTGAGCGCTAAAATTACGCCTAAATTTAACCGTTACATAATTTTATAAGGATTTTATATGAAACAACTAATTATTTGCGCTTTGGGTGCGTTTTTGCTGGTCGGTTGCTCCTCAAAAGCCCCGTCTGCCGGCAGCCAGCAGGCTTATGTCTTAAACGATCATGAAGAAGGAATAACTTCGGTGCCGGGAAGCGAGTTTAACCGCCCGCTAATCGCATCTGTAGACGATTACACCGGCACTCGCGCGGGAGGGGACTGCAGCGGATTTATCACCGTGCTAAATGATAAATACGATGATCTATTTTTTAACTCAAAAGATCTGCCAAAATACTTCACTAACGGACGTAAATCCCAAGCAATATATAATTATTACAGCCGTAGAAATTTACTCAGCAATACGCCGCGAGTGGGGGATTTGGTGTTTTTTCAAAACACCTTGCGCTCTAACAAAGGCAAGGTCAATAACGAGATCAGCCATATCGGTATCGTGCGCGAGATCTATGCTGATGGTCGCGTGAAATTTGTCCACAATACTCGCGGTAGAAATCAAGCGGACTTCGTAAATTTAAATAAGAAAAACGTCCATGTAGCAGGACAAAAGATGGAAAATAGCTATATCGTACGCTGCGGCAAAGACCGCATAAGCTGCCTAGCATCGAACCGCTTCGCAGGATATGGACGAGTAAATAACTAGAATTTTGAAAATTTTTTTCCGTATTTTTTGAAAAATTTCTTATAACGTTTGGAATTTATTAGATTTTATGGAATTTTGCTAGACCTTTTAAAAATTCGCGGCGGTTTGATTTATGCTCTAAAATTTCAAGTAAAATTTTGCAGATAATTTAGCTTGGGATTTTAGCTGTAACCTAGCTTTGTAGAATTTATTAAATTCCTAAAATTCCAATCAAATTTTAGAATTTTATGGTTTTTAAACTCCTGCAGCAAAAACTTACCAATAAAAACTCATTTTGATGCTGTTATGGCAAATCAAATTAGCATTTTTAACGCGTAATTATATATAACAAGCATTTAATAAAATATTACTCTAAAAATTTATTTTGAAATTAATTTAAACTCAAATTTTTATTATTCTTGGTGAAATTATACTTATAATTATACATAAAATTCTACGAAATAGCTTCATATAGTTGAAATTCCATCGTTATTAAATTTAACGGCATGTTTGTTTTTTAATTTACGTCAGATAAACTTTATAAATTCCAGTAAAGCTTTCAAAAAAGATTTACGGTCTAAATTTTGTTACGAAAATTTTAGTTTAAAGCTTTATATCTAAATTTTAAATTTTAGCGCAGCTATTTGATAAGGCGCTTTCAATTAAAACTATTAGCGAATTTTAATGCTAGCACTTATCCATAAATTTATCTCTAGCCTATAAAATCACACTACGCCTTTAATTTAATAAAAATTTTGCTACTATGCGTGAAAAATTTAAGGAGCTTCATGCAATCAGGCAAATTTACTCTCGCGATCATCGCGGTGAATATCCTATTTTTCGTAATTTCATTCGCATTGGAATATTTTTTCGGCTTTAAGTCCTACCTGTTTTTTGGGCTCAATCCATATTTTTTCGAGGGGATGCCGTGGCAGCTACTAAGTTCATTTTTTATGCATGGTGGAGTGATGCATCTAGCGATGAATATGGCAGTTTTGTATCAATTTGGTGGGATTTTAGAGCGAGCGTTCGGTGGGATAAAATTTACGCTGCTTTACATCGTAGGCGGGCTGCTGAGCGGCGCTTTGTGTCTGATTTATATCCGTTATGCCATGAGTATGGGAGAAATCGTCAATATCGTAGGCGCTAGTGGCGCTATTTGCGTGCTTTTAGGCGTGATTGCTTATTTTGATGAGCGCAATACGGGCGGGATTTTTGTCGCGATTTTGATAATGAGCTTTGCGCCGATGTTAATGGGCGTAAATGTGGCATGGTTTGCGCACATAGCGGGATTCGTGGTCGGTTATGGCTTTGGAATGATCCAGAAAAAATTTAGAATTTTGTAGAATTTATCGCTAAATTATACATAAAATTTTATGAAAGGATGCAGATGAAGCGGATATATTTTATAAGACATGCCGAGGCGCAAAGAGACAACGGAAGCGATTTTGAGCGGACATTAAGCTATGCGGGCGAACTTTGCGCAATTAAACTCGGAGAAAAGCTGCGTAGCTTGAGGCTTGTGCCTGATTTAATTATTACAAGCTCGGCTATACGCGCACTCCATACGGCGCAACTTATCGCTAATGCGCTGGACGCGACAAAAAAGATAGTGTCATTGCGAGAGTTATATGACGCAAGCTTATGGGATTTGGCAAAGTTTGTTCGCGGCTTGGATGAGAAACGATTTTTTGGGTGCGGTGTGAATGTTGAAAAATACAATGTGGTTGGTCTGAGTAGCGAAAAACATCGCGACGCAAACGCTGAAAATTCTGCTTTTAAGAGCGCTAAAATTCCCGCTAGCATTAGCGAAAATAATGCGCTATCTTGCAATGATGTGGAAATTTCTAGCACAGATGTTATGCGAAATTTTAATGCAGCTAGCGCGGAATGCGTATTTATCGTTGGACATAATCCGGCAATAGGCGGAATTTGCTCGCTTTTAGGCGAGAAGGAAATCGATAAATTTCCTCCTTGCTCGATTTGCGGCTTAGAATTTGACATTCATAAATTCTTAGATATTACCGATCATAGCGGCAAGATGGTAATGCTGCAATGCCCTTAATTACGCTTTTAACGCTTCATAGTTACAATCGGGCGGCTCGTTGGCGCATTTAAAGCTACTTTTTGCCGAGCATTGTCATATACTCGTAAAATAAGACCATATGGCAAAATAGCAAATTATTTTTGAGATAACTTTAAATTTTAAAAAATTTCCAATGATGTGGCTCGCCTTGAAATCGTAGACTAAATGAGTCAGAAAACTAAATTTCATATTTTTAGATGATCGAGTGTTAGCACTTTCGCTTGAAATTCCATTTGCTTTGGAAAATCTTAAGTTTAGATTTTGCGGATGGAAATTTCATGCTGAAATTTTCTCAAAAACATAAAATTATTGAGAAGAATAAAATTTATTAAGTAAAATTTAATAGTAACCGTGGTATCATTCCCTAAAAATTTTGATAGGGAATTGAAATGAGACAGTACGAAACTTACAGATGCGACAAATGCGGCGCGGAGGTCGAGGTGCAAAAAGTAGGCGGCGGCGCGCTTAGCTGCTGCGGCGAGCCGATGAAATGTATAACCGAGGATCTGACGCAGGTAAATTTGATGAAGGCGTTCGCAGGCGAGTCCCAGGCGCGCAACAAATACGATCTTTACGGCGATTTAGCCAAAGAAGCTGGCTTTCACGCCATTGCACGACATTTTTACGAGGCTGCCGAAAACGAAAAATGGCATGCCAGAGCTGAGCTAAAGGCGCATCATGCAGCCGCAGGCATTCCGCTTGATAAGATGGATAAAAATCTGCTTGATGCTGCTGCCGGCGAGCGCTACGAGCACGAGAGCATGTATCCGAGCTTCGCTAAAATTGCGACCGAAGAGGGCAAAAAAGAGGTAGCGCGCCTTTTTAACGCCATTGGCAAGGTCGAGCAGGAGCACGAGCGCGAATACAACGAGCTTCAAAAGATCCTGCTAGAAGAGGGCTTTTTCGAGAGTTTCGACGAAGAAGTTTGGGTGTGCGAGGTCTGCGGGCACGTTCATCGCGGCAAGAAAGCCCCAGGCGCCTGTCCGCTCTGCAAGGCTCCGCGCGAGTATTTCAAAAAACAAAGGCTTGTTTAATTTTGATGCTTGCGGCACGGCGTTTTTGCGATAGCTTTTGAAGCCGTCGCAAATCTCGTTTATTGTCGCAAGCCGATCGCTTAAATCTTGGCTTAAAATTTTGCGCGAGATTTCGTCTTTTTGCTCCTTTTTGCCGCGGGACTCCGTGGCTAGACGAAATCTCGGGCTAAATTTATTTAGCCTAAACTCCTTTTCTTATCCCCCTAAGAAATGAAATCCTGCTCGCAAGAGCGGGATTTCTGTCGTAAAATAAATCTAAAATAGTCATGCCGATGATTTTATCTCTTTAAATTTTTAGTGGAAATTTCTATATGATTCTTGCGCTGTTTACGAAGCAAGCTTCGCATCGGTAAATTTCACAGCAAACTTTGGTGGCAGAATCTTTTGTGTCTTTAATTTTAAGGCGAATACGGTGCGATGAGAATTTGAAAGCAAATCAAACTATAAAATTTCGAGGGTTTAAATTTTAAATCAGAAATTCCATCCTTACGGAATTTGCAGATAAATTTTATATCCGCTACCTCTTAATATGTCGATTATCTTTTGCTTATAAAATCCTCGGATGAAATACCGTATAGTCAAAATTTAAATGAAATTTTATACTAAATTTATCTGGAATTTTAGGCAAAATCGCATGAGAAAATCTAAAAAGTAAATTATTCTATATTCCAAAAGAGTAAAATTTTAGATTCTTTTGCGATCAAGCTCTAAGGCTCGCGCGTTAATTTTAAATTTTGCCGAGTTAAATTCTAAAGCTCGCAAGGTAAAATTTTTAGGTTCTGTTATGCTAGTATGAAAAACAAATTTCAGAATTTTTCAAAATAAAATTCTGAAATTCTTGTAAAATATTCCATAAAAACGATTTTAAAGCCGTCTCAAAACGAAATTCAAAAAATCTTGCTCAAGCAAGCCTCGCAACGCCGCAAATTTTAAAATTTCACTCCTCGAATTCCTCCGCGACCTTCGCCGCAAGGCGCAGTTTGTCGCTGTCGAAGTGGGTGTAGATGCGCGAAGTATTTAGGCTCGCGTGGCCGAGGGCTTCTTGGACGAGCACGAGGTCCTTTTGCTTTTTGTAAAGCATCGTCGCGAAGGTATGGCGCAGCATGTGAGCGCCGTTTTTTTCCTTGCGGATGCCCGCGCTCATTAAAATTTTCTCCACGATGCCGCTGACATAGGCCTGAGTAAGCGGCGCGCCGTTTTTGGTGACGAAAAGATAGCCCTCTTTGTTTGCAAAGTTCGTCTCCAGCGCGTTTAGATGCTCCTCGATCAGGTGGCGCTTGATCATTACGATGCGGTATTTATTGCCCTTGCCGCGGATTCGGATGACGAAAAGATCGCCCTCGGGCGCGATATCTTTGCGCTTTAAATTTATCGCTTCGCCCACGCGGATACCCGTATAGACGATTATTTTTACGATTAGGCGGTTGCGATGGGCAAAGGAGGGAAACTCGCTTAGATTTATCGCGTCCAAAAACCGCTTAAGCTCCTCCTCGCTCATAAACTCCGGAAGCTTCGTGCCGCGGCTGCCGCTAATACCGCCCCAGTGCTTAAGCTCGATGCCGTAGTTGTGCGAGGTGCCGTCCTGCTCGTTTTGGCGGTCGATGAAGCCGAAAAAATTTATCAGCGCGATGCGGTAGTTTTTTTTGCTCGCATCGCTCAGACCGCCTGTAATCGAGGCTAAAATTTCGCTCAAAAGCTCCTCGTCGATATTTTTCATGCTCTCAAGGCCGTACTGCATGATCGCTTCGTAAAATTTTTTAAGCGGGTTAAAATAGGTATTGATGCCGGTAAGTCCCGCATTTCGCGCATCTTTTGCAAGGCGCTCGAGTTCGCCGATACTTGCTACCTCGTGATTTAGAGCCAGGCTCGCGCGGCGAAACAGCGCGTCGTTTTTCAGCTCCTTATTCGATAGCGCGCTTAGCTTGTAGCGTACGAATTTTACGAGCCAAAACAGCAGCGATTTTTCAAAGCTATCCTTATAATCGAGCGGGAATTTCATTTGTTCTCCTCGCTGTCGCCGAAGATTACAAAAGGCAGCATCAGCGTGTTTTTGATGAGATTATACGGCGTTTTTAGCACGTCGGTCGCAACGGCGGTCGAGTAGGTGGGCTTTTTCGTCGTGCCGCGAATCTCGATGATCGTGGAGATCGTGTTGTTTTCGCCCAAGATGATATGATTTAGAAGCGGAATTTTTGAGATTATCGAGCTTGCGTCTTTGAGGTATTTAAGCTCCAGATCGATATTCAGCGCGCCGTTTTTTATATCAACTTCGCCGTTGCCCGCGATATCTGCGCTACTGCCGGTAAAATTCATCGCGTTTATGTAAATTTTATCGCCGCTGCGGCGAAAGTAAATTTTACCCTTCTGCACGCTAAAGCCGCGATCGTTGAAATCGGGCGTCTTAAACGTAAGCAGCGATGGCACCGAGTTTATAAAGCTAAGCAGCCTTTGATAGATGATGTAGTCCTTCAGATAGGTGTTTTGCACGTTGATCTCGCCGCGGTAGTTTCGCGGATCGATGCCGCTTGCTTTCAGCGTAAATACCCCTCCGTCGAAGCTCTGCGAGCCTAGGAATTGATTAAGCGCCTCGCCGCTGATGTTTTGCGCAAAAATTTGAAGCAAACTCTTTTTAAAGATCACCTTCACGTCGCCGCGCTTAAAGCTTGCGTTCAGGTTCATATTTTTGCCGTCCAGCACGCCGTTAAAGTGCGTAAATTTCAGCGTCTTATTAAGATCGGATAGCACGATCGTAGAATTTTGCCCGCTGAAATTTATCGGCGAGCGCTCCTTTGTGCCGCTATTAAACTCGCT
>NZ_CALKZP010000043.1 GCF_938002845.1 uncultured Campylobacter sp. | reverse complement strand
GCCGCGACGATGGACGATAGCTTCGGCGAGAGCTTTGACAAGGTCGCAAAGATGCTGGGGCTGGGGTATCCTGGCGGCGTAGCGGTCGAAAAGGCGGCTAAAAGCGGGCGCGAGAGGTTTAAATTTACCGTGCCGCTACTGGGCGATGCGCGCACGGCGTATAGCTTCTCTGGGCTAAAAAATCAAGTTCGCGTCGAAACCGAAAAACTTGCTGCAAGCGGGAATTTGGGTGCGCAGGAGATCGCCGATATCTGCTTTGCCTTTGAAAATACGGCCTGTAAGCATATCTTAAACAAGCTAGAAAAGATCTTTGCCCAGCGCAAATTTGAGCGTTTCGGCGTCGTGGGCGGAGCGAGTGCGAACCTAAATCTGCGCTCTCGTCTAAAGGCTTTATGCGATAAATACGGCTGCGAGCTCATCTGTGCGCCGCTGGAGTTTTGCTCCGATAACGCCGCGATGATCGCGCGCGCGGGACGCGAAAAGTACCTGCGCGGCGAGTTTGCGGGGCTTGATCTGCAAGCAAGTCCTAGAAGCGAGCTAACGAGGATTTAGTTTCGGCTTTTGGCTGAAATTTGCTTTTTGGCTCAAATTCGGCGATTATTACCCCAAATTTAGCTTTTTGTGGCGCTGTTGCGAGCGGGTGATGGGGTATAAGACACGGCAAATCTAAATTTCGCGTGATGAGCTAAAAGTGCCAAATTTATAGAATCTAAAATCGTTTCGCTAAAAAAATACCGCGGCAATCGCCGCAAACGCTAAGACTGAATAAATTAAGATTTTGACTATGCTTGTTTTTGCGCCAGCTTTTCGCTCGTAAAATACGCTTAATTTGTATTCCGAGCTCTTAAGCGTGCGCCATGCCGCAAAAATCGCCATCACCAAAAGTAACGAGCAAAATTCTCGCGACGGCAAGCTTCTAAAATCCTCCAAAAATAAAATGGTCGCAAGAAGCGTCGCCAAGCAAAACAGCATAAAAAATATCCAGCTCAAAGCGATGAAAAATACGGCGTCCATTTTGCAATCTATACCGTGATTTTTATATGCTGCGACCCTAAAGCCGATATAAACGGCAAGCAATGCGCAAGATAGTATCGTGAGCGGGTTAAATAGCGCAGAAAGCGTCATTTGGCTCATCTCCGCGCC
>NZ_CALKZP010000042.1 GCF_938002845.1 uncultured Campylobacter sp. | reverse complement strand
GCAGCAGCATGATGCCGCCGATGACGGGAGCGGGGATTGTAGAGAGCGCGGCGCCAAGCTTACCCACGAAGGCTAGCAGTATCGCCGTAAGCGCGGCAAAAGTCATGATAGCGGGATTATAGGCCTTCGTGATGCTAACCGCGCCCGTGACCTCGGAGTAGGTGGTGTTTGGCGGGCCGCCGAAGCAGCCTGCTAGCGACGTTGCAAGCCCGTCGCCAAGCAGCGTGCTTTTAAGCCCCGGATTTTTTAGGAAATTTTCCTTCGTAACGTTGCTGATCGCAAGCATATCGCCGATGTGCTCGATCGCGGGCGCGATGGCGATAGGCACCATGTAGATCACGGCTTCGAGCTTAAAAACCGGCGCGGTGAAATGCGGCAGCACAAACCACGGCGCGGACAAAATCGGCGTAAAATCCACGATGCCGATAAATAGCGACGCGCAGTATCCTGCCGCGATGCCGCAAAGTATCGGCACGAGGCGCAGCATGCCGCGGCCAAACATCATAACGACGATAACCGCCGAGAGCGAGATGAGCGCGATCGTAAGCGACTGGCCCTGCGTATAGAGCGCCTCTTTGCCCTTGCCCATGACCATATTTACGGCTGCGGGCGAGAGGATGAGGCCGATCGTCATGATGACGGGACCGACGACTACGGGCGGCAAAATTTTATGCAAAAAGCCCTCGCCTTTTAGCCTAATGAGCAGGCTCAAAACTACGTAAAAAAGTCCCGCCGCAATCACTCCGCTCATAGTCGCGGCGATGCCCCACTCTTTCACGCCAAAGCTTAGCGGCGCAATGAACGCGAAGCTAGACGCGAGAAAGATCGGCGGGACGTGTTTGCGCGTGATGAGCTGAAACAGCAGCGTGCCGATGCCCGCCGTAAACAGCGCCACGGACGTATCAAGCCCCGTTAATATCGGCACCAGCACGAGCGCGCCAAACGCGACGAATAAAAACTGCACGCCGACGAGAGCGTCGCGTAGCCTGAGATTGTAGCCTTCGTATTTTTCCATCTTGTTAATTCCCCATTCGCTATGGATTTTTGATAAATTTTTATTACTTGCTGTAGTCACGGACAAATAGTCCGCTCCTTTGCAAGCAATAAAAATTTATCAAAACTACACATCATCTATCTTGAATATTTTCAAAATTTACGCCTTTGCGGCTCATTTTGCCGCAAATTCTATCCAAAGCACACGATTGCGCTCCTTCATTCGGCTCATTTCCGCCTCGACTAAAGAAAAAATACTACGCCTTAATTTTTAAATCTGACACATCAAAAATTTTGACATACCCAGTCGCAGACGGGCAGTCCGCTCCACCCTCCACTGCCGACCATCGGCGGCTGCAAGCAAAACGAAGCAATAGCGCTTCTAAACTACCTGCGACACACATTAAATGCTTTAAAATTTTACGACCTCGCTTTAAAATTTTGCACTCAAGCTTAAAGCAAAATTTCAAATCAAAGCCACGTAAACAGATCCAAACAAACACCGACTAAAATCCGCAAACCAGCAATTAAATTCCGCAAGCATAGCGGCTAAATCAAAACCTATGTAAGCCGAATCCGCCACTAAAATTTAGCGAGAGAATTCCATCGTACGGCTCATTTTTTGCGCAGCAGATCCTTTAGACTCGCCCTTACGTCCTTTCCATGCAAAATTTGCGCGACCTCGGTAGCGATCGGAGCGTAGATCTTGTGCTTTACCGCGATATTTACGACCGCTTCGGTCGTAGCTACACCCTCGGCGACCTCGCCCAACTCGCGCAGAATTTCTTCGAGCCCTTTGCCGCGCGCAAGTCCTAACCCCACGCGGTAGTTTCGCGATAGCGCGCTCGAGGCGGTCAAAAACAGATCGCCCACACCACTTAAGCCCAAAAAAGTCTCGTCTCGCGCGCCGAAAAACTTGCCGAAGCGCGCGATCTCTACGATGCCGCGCGCGATCAAGCTCGCTCTAGCGTTATTGCCGAGCTCGAGCCCATCGCAAACACCGCTAGCGATGGCAATGACATTTTTATAAGCGCCACACACCTCTGCGCCGATGATATCGCCACTCGTGTAGGTCTTGATGTAGGCAGGGAAGGCGCTTGCGAAAAGTTCGGCTAGATTTTCGTTACACGAGCTTACGACGAGCGCGCAAGGCAGCTTCTGCATGACTTCGGTGGCAAACGACGGACCTGATAGATAAGCAAGATTGCCGCGTGCGATATACGATTCAAAAATTTCGTTCAAAAACCTACCGCTTGCTGCGTCGATGCCCTTGGAAGCGACTAGAATTTTTTGATTTTTGTAGGTGAAATTTTGATCCAGCCACTGCGCGGTTTGCTGTGCCGCTAGCGCGAAAACGAGCGCTTCGCACTCCAGAGCCTCGCTCACGCTTACAAAATGCGGAATTTGCCTTGGCGTGCGAGAAGTGATGACACATTCGTTTTTTGCGCTAAGCGCGTCAAAAAGTGCGCTGCCCCATTTGCCCGCGCCGATAACCGCGATTTTCATTATGTTCCTTTTTAAAAATTTATTCGCAAATTTGCGGTTTTTCAAATTTCATTCTATTGAAATTCCCGCTCTTTGAAAATTTAGCCCAAAAGCGCCGACATGAGCCTGTGCAAACGCTAGTCGAAGCTACGCTTTAAAATTCACTTTTTGAAATTTCATCTCGTCAAAATTTCGTCTCATTAAAATTTTGCGCTTTTGAAATTTACTCAGCCAAAACTTCACTTTTTTTAAAATTTACCTCGTTAAAATTTCATACTTTTAAGGTTTTGCTCTTCCGTCAAAAAACACTTTCACAAAAGGCGCGGCAGTGAACGAATGAGGATTTTGAAACTCCATTATACGTTTTAAATTTCACTCGTGCATCGCCAAAGCAAATCAAATTTTTAAAAATTTTACTCAGACGCCCGATCGCAAATCGCGCTTTTAAATCCGCTTAAATCTCTTAAGGCGTGCTTTGAACCTAAATGATATGCGGTCGCTCGCCACGCTATCGTTTGGCGCAAGGTTTGGGGCACGCGCATCCGACGCGGCGATTGATTAAATTTAGCCTGCACATGGACTCGCCGCTCAAATTCGACCCTGCGTATTCGATCCTATCCGCGCACCCGAGTTGCCGTTTTTTGCTCCCTCAGGCAGAGTAATTTTACGCATTCCCTGCAAGCTTTGCCGCGCTTTGACGATAGCCGTGAGTAAAATTCCTAACGGACGCGCTTCTTAAAACCCCTCCGTCGCAGACCGACACTTGATGCAAACAGCCCGCACGAGAAAAAACGAACTCAAAAGAACAAAACGTGCGCGAGGAAAGCGGGTAGCCGCCGAGATCGCGCCGAATGAAATATAACACGCAAAAGCCTTCGTCATTGGCGCGTTAAAGCTTTAGCTCGAAGCAAAACGCTGCGAGCAGATTTAAAATTTTATCCCAGAGGCTTTATCTATCGCACTCGCGCCGCCGCCTTTAATTCGCCGTTTGCGCCGCGCAAGCTGTGAAATCAGCCCAGCTTCTGTTTTAAAAGCTGGTTTACCTTCGCGGGGTTAAACGCGCCCTTGCCCTCTTTCATCACTTGGCCCACGAAGAAGCCGAATAGCTTGTCCTTGCCGCCGCGATAGTCCGCGACCTTGTCCTCGTTTTCGCTCATTACGCGCGCTATGATCTCCAAGATCGCGCCGTCGTCGCTTACTTGCCTCAAGCCAAGCTTATCGATGACCGAGCTTACAGCCTCGTCGTGCTCCATTAGATAATCAAGCACCTCTTTGGCGGCCTTTTGCGACACTGCGCCGCCTTCGATCGCGCTTAAAAGCTCGCTCATCTTCGCGCTACCTACGGGCGAATCCTCGATCGTAACGCCGTTTTTGAGCCTGCCTGCAAGCTCGACGGTAAGCCAACTCACGCAGAGTTTGGGCTCGTGCCCCGCCGCGATCAGATCCTCAAAAAATCGCGCGTTTTCGTAGGTCGAGATTATAATCTCAGCGTCCTTTTCTTTAACGCCCAGCTCGCGGACGTAGCGGGCCTTTTTCTGATCCGGCAGCTCGGGGATCTGCTGCGCAGCAGCCAGCATCTCGTCATCCACGATCACTGTTAGCAGGTCGGGGTCTGGGAAGTAGCGGTACTCGGCGCTATCCTCCTTGCTACGCATCGGCTTGGTGATAAGCTTAGCAGTGTCGAAAAGGCGGGTTTCTTGCACGACATCTTGCTCATATTTACTGTCCTGCCACGCTTCGATCTGACGCTCGATCTCGAACTCGATCGCCTTTTGGATAAATTTAAAGGAGTTTAAATTTTTAATCTCCACGCGCGTGTAGAGCTTTTGCTCGCCTTGCGGACGAATGCTGACGTTTACGTCACAGCGAAACGAGCCCTCCTGCATATTCGCGTCGCTGATATTTAAAAAGCGCAAAATGCTGTGGAGTTTTTTTAGATACGCGACCGCCTCATCGGCAGAGCGCATATCAGGCTCGCTTACGATCTCCAAAAGCGGCGTGCCGGCGCGGTTTAGATCAACTAGGCTGCGCGAGCTTTCGTGATTATTTTTGCCCGCGTCTTCCTCTAGGTGCGCGCGCGTAATGCCGATGCGCTTGCTCTGTCCGTCCGAGGCTATAAAAAGCTCGCCATGCTCGACGATCGGGATCGTCCACTGCGAAATTTGATACGCCTTAGGAAGGTCGGGATAGAAGTAGTTTTTGCGGTCGAATACCGATTTGCGATTGATCGTCGCATTGACGGCGGTGCCGAAGCTAATGGCTTTTTTAACCGCCTCCTCGTTTAGCACGGGAAGAGCGCCGGGAAGCGCTAGGCAGGTCGGGCAGACGTGTGAATTTGCCTCATCGCCGAAGCTCGTGGGGCAGGAGCAGAAAATTTTAGTTTTGGTATTTAGCTGGCAGTGTACCTCCAGGCCGATCACGGTTTCAAACATAAACTTAACCTTTTAGAATAAAAATTTCGCGTAATTTTACAATTTTTTGCTTTAATACTCGCTTGCAGCGGCGCGCGGCAGAGGCTAAATTTTAAAATTTAATCGGATAGATTCTACTCGCCGCCGCTAAGGAGCTTTTCTTTCAGATCGAAAATATCGACCATCAGGCAGGTGATGATGACGCATATCACGCCGGGAGCGGTGCAGATGAAGAGGAATTTTAACCCCAAAAAATAAAATGACGGATAGGCAAAAAAGACGAATGCGCCGACGAAAATCAATCCGAACGACGCACCTACGAGGAAGTATAAGAAATTTCGCTTAAAATTAATGCTCATCGACGATCACGGCGCCCGCTAGATAAACGTAGCTTAAAACCATGAAAATAAAAGTCTGCAAAATTGCCATAAAAGTAAGCAGCGCAAACGGCACCATCGGCACTAGCGCAGGAGCGAGAGTAAGCATAACGAGCAGGAAGGTATCGTCGCCTTTGATGTTTCCGAAAAGTCGGAACGAAAGCGATACGACGCGCGAAAAATGCGAGACGATCTCTATGACGAACATAAACGGAGCCAGGATTTTCACCGGACCCATAAAGTGCTTTAAGTAGTTGATCACGCCGTGCTCGCGAACGCCCTCAAAATGGTAATACAACCAAACGCAAAGCGTAAGCGAAAGGGTTAAATTTAGACTCGCGCTCGGCGACTCAAAGCCCGGCACCAAGCCGATAACGTTACTAAAAAATATCACAAATCCCAATGTTGCGATTAGCGGAAGATATTTTTTGGCTTGTTCCTCGCTGCCCATAGCGTCCTTACCGATCGTTAGTACGCCGCTTAGGTAGGCTTCGGCGATGTTTTGCATGCCGTGTGGTACAAGCTGAAGCGAGCGAGTAGAGCAAAGCGCGACGGCTACGATGATAGCGACGACCAAAAAGAAGTAAAAAAGGTAGATAAAAGTGTGGTCGTAAGAAATTAAACCGCCGAAAAGGAAGATGTCTTTTAGCATAAAAACCCTTGATCGTTAAAATTTGAGGCGTATTTTACACTTCTATTCGTTAAAGTATATTTAAATTTGCGCCAGCGAGTGAAATTTTGAGCTTTGCGAGTTCTCACACCGCTTACTTGCCTAGCACTTTCGTCTAGCTTACGCGCCATTTATGCGGGAATTTTGCGTTTTTTTAGCATTTAACTTCACATTTTCAGCATTTCAGCAAATGACAAAATTTTAGCTGGTAACTACGGAATTTGCAGCTATACTGTTAATACTATTTTTGCAAAATAGAATTTATCTGGCACATACGGCGAAGCTCTAAGCCGGCTGGCGGTAAAATTTGTGTTTAAAGATACGAAAAGCACGATAAAATTTACCGCGATGGCACCGCGATAAATTCCAAGAATTCCAAGAATTCCAAGAATTCCAAGAATTCCAAGAATTCCAAGAATTCCACTCAGCTCAAAAAAATCATAGTTAAAATTTAGCAAACCCAGGATCCGATTGCTAAAATTTTATAAAATTTATATAAAAACCTTGACATCCCGCCACTCAATGTTGTATAATACTAGCAATCTTATAGAAAGAGTGCTAAAAGTGAAAACGAATAAACGTGATATGATCCTGGAATCCATCATTTCCGCCTATCTCGATAGCAACACCCCGATCGGATCTTCCGAGCTGGGTGAGCGTATGGGCGTAGCGATGTCTGCGTCTAGCATTCGAATTTATTTTAAGCGTTTAAGCGACGAGGGGGCTTTGACGCAGCTTCATGTAAGCGGTGGTAGAATCCCCACAGTTGCGACGATGCAAGATTACTGGCGCGCTAGACTTAGCTTCGACGATGAGTTGAAAATAGACGATGCTCGCGAGCTAGAAGCGGTGCTTGAGGATTTTGAAATTTACTGTATGATTTTCAACGCCGAAAACGAAGCCCTAAGCGAAGTCATCAATCACGATGATCGTTTCATAATCCTTACATTTAGAACGGATGAGATTATCTTAAAATACGATTTTAGAGTTTTTAAATTCCTATCAAATTTAATAGGAATTTCACTCGGAGATTTGGAGTTAGCCTCGATGCAGATCGGTCTGCGCGAGCTTAGTACCAAAATTAAAGAGCTAAAAAATTCTAAAATCGAATTTCTTTGTAACGAGGTCGTAGCGTATAAAATTTTCAAAGACGAGCGGTTTAAAATTTTACTCAACCCCTCGATCGCCGTAAATTTTACTAAAAATTTGATCTTCGCGCCCTACTTTGAGCACGGATTTATGGGGATCAAACGCCCTGTAAAATTCGAAGGCGAGGACGCTACGATGATCTGCGCAGGCAGCGTTTACGAGAATTACGAGAAATTTTTTAACTATGCTAAAGGAGTAGCATGAGCCATAAATTTAAAGAGTACGGCGATAAAAATGCAGCGTGCGATAGTGAAGAAAAAGAGGTTTGCGAGCAGTGCGCGTCAGAGGCGGGCGAGCCGCAAGAGGCGCAGACATGCGACGATACCGATGCGCAGATACAAAAGCTTCAAAACGAGCTGAGTGAGATCACTGATAAATTTTACCGCGCCAATGCGGATTTTGAAAATCTCAAAAAACGTTTGGAAAAGGAAAAAGATAGCGCTGTTGCTTACGCTAGCGAGAGCTTTGCGAAGGATCTGCTGCCGATAATCGACGCGCTTGAGGAGGCCGCAAAAATTGATGTGGAAGGTAATGAGCTTGCGGATAAAATCGAAGTCGGCGTAAAACAATGTCTAAGCCTTTTTACAAAGACTTTTGAAAAATACGGTATCGTTCCGATAGCGACGGATGCGGGATTTGATCCTAGCGTGCATAACGCCATCTCGATGATTGAAGCCGAAGGTGCTAAAAAAGGCGATATCGTTCAAGTATATCAAAAAGGCTATATGTATAAGCAGCGCGTTTTACGCGCCGCTATGGTAGTAGTGGCGAAATAATCGCTCAAATTTTAAAATTTTAAATTCAACACAAAGGATAAAAAATGGCAAAAGTCATAGGCATCGACCTAGGAACAACAAACTCGTGCGTAAGCATATTCGAACGCGGCGAGAGCAAGATCATACCGAATAAAGAGGGTAAAAACACCACTCCGTCGGTAGTAGCTTTCACCGACAAAGGCGAGGTTTTAGTAGGCGACAGCGCCAAGCGCCAAGCAGTCACTAACCCGGAAAAGACGATCTACTCGATCAAGCGCATCATGGGTCTTATGATGAATGAGAAAAACGCGCAGGAAGCCAAAAAGCGCCTACCGTATAAGATTATCGACCGAAACGGCGCGTGCGCGGTAGAAATCGCGGGCAAGGTTTATACGCCGCAAGAAATTTCAGCCAAGGTGCTAATCAAGCTAAAAGAGGACGCCGAGGCGTTTTTGGGCGAGCCGGTTGTCGATGCGGTCATCACCGTGCCTGCATATTTCAACGATAGCCAAAGAAAGGCGACGAAAGAAGCAGGAACAATCGCGGGTCTAAACGTGCTTCGTATCATCAACGAGCCGACCGCAGCGGCGCTTGCGTATGGACTGGATAAAAAAGAATCCGAAAAGATCGTAGTTTACGATCTGGGCGGCGGTACATTCGACGTAACCGTGCTAGAAACCGGCGATAGCGTTGTAGAAGTTTTAGCTACCGGCGGTAATGCGTTTTTGGGCGGTGATGATTTCGATAACAAGCTGATCGACTTTTTAACCTCAGAATTTCAATCTGAAACAGGCATCGACTTGCGCGGCGATGTCATGGCTATGCAACGCCTAAAAGAGGCTGCGGAAAACGCCAAAAAAGAGCTAAGCAGCGCGATGGAAACGACGGTAAATTTACCTTTCATCACTGCTGATGCCACAGGTCCAAAGCACCTGATGAAAACCATCACCAGGGCCAAATTTGAAAGTATGATCGATTCTTTAGTGGACGAGACCATAAGCACGCTTAAAAAGGTTGTAAGCGACGCGGGGCTAAGCATGAACGACATAAAAGAAGTTGTCATGGTTGGCGGCTCGACGCGCGTGCCACTCGTGCAAGAGGAGGTCAAAAAGGCTTTCGGCAAGGAGCTAAATAAGAGCGTAAACCCTGACGAAGTCGTAGCAATCGGCGCGGCTATCCAAGGCGCGGTCATCAAAGGCGACGTAAAAGACGTACTACTACTCGACGTCACTCCGCTAAGCCTCGGCATCGAAACCCTAGGTGGCGTGATGACCAAGATCATCGAAAAGGGAACTACGATACCTACGAAAAAATCTCAAACCTTCTCGACTGCAGAGGATAATCAAAGCGCCGTTACGATCAACGTTTTGCAGGGCGAGCGCGAGTTTGCGAAGGACAACAAATCGCTAGGAAATTTCAATCTTGAAGGCATCATGCCCGCTCCTCGCGGCGTGCCGCAGATCGAGGTGGAATTTAACATCGACGCGAACGGAATTTTAACCGTTTCGGCAAAAGACAAGGCTACCGGCAAGGCAACCGACATCCGCATCACCGGCTCAAGCGGCTTAAGCGACGCCGAGATCGATAAAATGGTAAAGGACGCCGAGCTTCACAAAGAGGAAGACAACAAACGCAAAGAGACCGTCGAAGCGCGCAATCAAGCCGACAGCATCGCACATCAAACCGAAAAGAGCCTAAGCGAGATGGGCGAGAAGGTACCGAGCGATCTACGCGCTAAGATCGAAGGCGCGCTAAATGATCTAAAAGCCGTGCTAAAGGATGAAAACGCGAGCAAAGAAGCGATAAACTCCAAAGTAGAAGCTCTAAGCAAGGTCGCCGAGGATCTATACAAGGCTGCCAGCGCAAATCAGGGCGGATCGCAAAGCAGCGGTGCAAACGGCGGTAAAAAATACGACGACGTCATCGACGCCGAAGTCGAATAGCTCGCTCGCGCAAAGTGAAATTTTATAACCGTGCGCTCGGTAGTTTTGCCTGCGCTTGAAAAGTAATTTTACCGGCCGCGCGGCAGAAGCGGCCCCGCAAACCGCGCATAAAATTTCATAGCTTCACAAGCTTGGGCGTTTTTCATACGCCCGAGCTTAACTGCAACTTCAAAATTTAATTCCCAACAAATTAAAATTTGAGTCACACATAAATACTACTAAATTTTGCGCTGTATAAATATCGCTAGACATTAGAGCATATCCGAACGCGATCGAAATTTCCCCGCACCGATCTCAAATATAGCTGAAATTTTAAGCCTATTGCCCACAAACGGCACTGCGATAAATTTAAACGTATGGCGAGAAAGTAAAAAATGTATCGTAAAAAGACGCAGTAAAAAGCGCCAGTTAAATTTAGAAGCAAAATAGCTAAATTTAAAGGCGCGCAGATTGATTTATTAAAAAGCAAAAGCCCAAAGGCGACGCTTTGCCTTTGGGCTTTAAATTTTAGCCTTATTTAGCTAGAGCTAGTTCTTGCGAGTATTCGCATCAGGGGTGAAAAGCGGCTTATTTAGCAGCTTGAAATCGCCTACGAACTTCTGCCCCTTTTCGCTAGTGATCCATTTGATGAAGCGCTGCGCGTTTTCGTAGTCGGCTTTTGGGCAGTGCTTAGGATTGACCGCGATTACGGAGTAAAAATTCTTCAGATCGTTATCGCCTTCGTTGATGATAACCATATCGGGATTGCCCTTTTTATTGTCCTCGTATTTAATGTAGGTGCCGCGATCGGTGAAGGTCACGCCCTTTTGCTCGGCGGCTGCGTTGATCGTAGCGATCATGCCTTGACCGGTTTGGTTATACCATGCCTCATTTTCAGGTACGGCGCCCTCAACCTTTTTCCAAATACCTTTCTCTTTGTTATCGGTGCCCGATTTATCGCCGCGAGAGAAGAATTTAATCTTCTCCGCCTTGATTAGCTCAAACGAGCCCTTAAGGTCCTTGCCTTTAAATTTAGGCGCGATAGATTTATCGGCGATGAGGATAAAATCGTTATACATAACGGGCGTGCGGTCAACGCCGAAGCCTTTTTCTACAAATTCTTTCTCGACTTTCGGCGAATGCACGAAAAGTATGTCCGCATCGCAGTTCTCGCCAAGCTTTAGAGCAGCACCCGTACCTACCGCCGTCCATTTGATATCGACGCCGGTTTCCGCCTTATACGCAGGATAGATCGCATCTAGCAAGCCCGTATTATCGGTACTCGTTGTAGTTGCCATCACCAAATCGTTATCGGCGGCAAAAAGGCTCGCACTAAGAGCGAGCGAAACAAAAAATATTTTTTTCATGTTATCTCCTTTAAAAAATGTGCTATTATAGCATATAAATTTGGTTTATAAATATGCCAAAATAGAACATTTAGGACACAATCTTGGATTTTATTTTAGAAGGAATTTTAAGCGCATTCGGTCTGCTTTTTAGCGGCGATGCGGAGACCTTTTCGGCGATCAAAGCGACGCTTTATACTTCAAGTATCTCGATACTTCTTGCGATTATAACCGGCTTTCCGATAGGATTTATCCTCGGATTTTACGAATTTCGCGCTCGCAGAACGCTTAGACTTTTAAGCGACGTAGCGCTTGCGATGCCCACGGTGGCGATAGGACTGATCCTTTACGCTTTCATCTCCAGAAACGGCCCTTTTGGCGAGCTGGGGTTGCTTTTTACGCTCAAAGCCGTGATGCTCGGACAGTTTGCGCTGGCGCTTCCCATCATCGTCTCGCTAAGCGCCAGCGTCATCGAAAATATGGATAAGAAGCACTATCTAAACATTATGAACTACCGCCTAAGCCCGCTAAATTTAATCCTTTGCGTGCTTTACGAGCTGCGCTACGCCCTGCTGGTCGTCATCGCCACCGCTTACGGGCGGATCGTCGCCGAGGTAGGCGTAGCGATGATGATCGGCGGCAATATCAAATATTTCACCCGCACGATCACCACGGCGATCTCGCTTGAGACCAACAAGGGCGAGTTTGCGATGGGTATAGCGCTCGCGCTGGTGCTGATTTTAATAGCGTTTGCGGTAAATTTAGCCATCCACGCGCTAAAAAGGCTAGATCGATGAATGCAGATAAGCTAAAGCGTCCGAGTAAGAATTTCACGGACAAAAACCGGGCGGAGCTGGAGCGCGAAAATTTTATAAGCGAAAATTTCACGGACGCAAATTCCGCCCCCGAGAATTCTACGAGCGCAAATTTTGCCGCTAAGAATTCTACGAGTAAAAATTCTCTGACCGAGAATTCCATTAGCGCAAATTCTGCGGGTAAAAATTCCAAAAGCGAGAATTTAGCGCGTGAGAATTCTGCGAGAAAGAATTTTGCAAATAAGAATTCCGCCGCCGCGCGAGCTGTACCCGATAGCGAGCTGATCTCGGTGCGGGATCTGGTGCTGCGCTACGGACGGAGCGAAATTTTAAATATCCCTAGCCTCGATCTAAATACGAGCGGTATCACGGCGCTTTTGGGTTCAAACGGCAGCGGCAAATCTACGCTGCTGCGGATTTTAGCCTTTTTGCAGCGTCCGAGTAGCGGTAGCGTGGAGCTTTGGGGACAGCAGGCGCCCTCTTTACAGACGCTGCGGCAGATCTGCTTGCTGCTGCCCGAGCCCGTGCTTTTAAAACGCAGCGTGGAGCAAAATTTTAAATTTGCGCTCAAAAGCCGCGGCGCGCTTGCGGAATTTGACGAGCGAGTGGATGAAGCGCTCGACCTAACGGGGCTTGATAGAAGTTTTTTATCAAAGAAGCATTTCGAGCTTAGCTCGGGGCAGACGCAGCGCATCGCGTTTGCGCTCGCTCTGGCGCAGCGCGCGAAGCTCTATCTGCTCGACGAGCCGACCAATAGCCTCGATCTTGCCGCCTCCAAACTCTTTGCGCGCGCGATTTTATTTATGCGGAGTCGCTACGGCTGCGGCTTTATCATCGCCAGCCACGATGAGAAATGGCTCAGCGCGATCGCGCAAAGAAGCGTGTTTTTGCATCGCGGCAAGATATGCGAGTTTGAATACAAAAATATCTTTGACGTGCAAGACGGGGTTTTAAAATTTTCGGATGAAATTTCGCTGCGCCTTGAAGAGGGACTCGCACGCTCCCGCAAAATCGCGATAAATCCGAATAAAATTTTATTATCACAACGCCCATTTGAGCGCTGCTTTGCGGGGATTTTGCACTCGGTTTCGCTTCAGTACGGCTCCTCGCTGCTCATCAAGATCAAGGCGGGCGACGTGCTGCTAAAATGCGTCACGGCGCAGGATGAGCAGCGCTGGAGCGCGGGCGAGAGGGTCTATTTCGGATTTGAAAGCGGCGCATTTTTAGGGCTGGAGTAATTCTGCGCGAAGTGCGGATAAGCTTTATTTCGCTTTAGAATTTTTACTCGCGCGGTACTAATATTATTTTCAAATTTTTACTGCGAACGATCTACCGCAACGTATCTAGCGAAACAGAGCGCAAAAATTTGCGTCTTGAAATTTTGAAATTTACAGGCGGGATTTTGCCAAACGGCACAGCGCGGAATTTTAAAATTCCATTGCTAAAAAATTTTAAAATTTAGCCGCGAATACGGCTAGCGGAACTTTGCGATTCTAAAATTTCTAGGCGAGGAATTTCAGAATTCTAAATTTTAACTCTGCGGAATTTGTCGGTAAATTTATGGACGAAATTATATGTTATTTTGCAAAGCGTGCCGTTTGTCTGCAGTGCAAAGGCGGAATGATAGTAAGAATTTTATGGCGTAAAACTCGCTTAAAATTCTAAAAAGACGGCACGGAATTCCGATAAATTTTAAAAACGGCGCAGAATTTTACAAAATTTCACTAGAGCTCAAAAAAAGCGGCAAAGTCCTAACCCACGCCGCTTAAATTTTCCCGCCGAACATCTCGTACATCGCTTTTTCTTCGCCCCAAATTTCGCGGTGCTTTTTGATGCAGGATTTTATCGCGCCAACTAGATAGCGCACGTCTTGCTCGGTGTGCGTGTAGTGCAGGCTCACGCGCACGAAGCCGGGCTTGGCTTCTGGCATGCGCCCCTCCTTGATACCCAGCAGATCGTGAGCGTAGGGTCCTGCACACATCACGCCCGCGCGCGTCTGGATACCGAAGTCGTTACTAAGGCTCGCGGCGAAATCATACGCCGAGACGCCGCGCACATTAAATGAAAAAATCGGCAGCCGCGGCGCGCCCTTTGGAACGTAGTTTATAATCTCGTCAATGCCCGCTAGCTCGCCCTCAAAAAGCTGCGCTAGCTCGTCCTCGGCGCTTTTTATCCTCTCAAAGCCGACTTCGTTTCGCAGCGCGTATGCCAAATTTGCCCGCATGAGCCCGATGATAGGCGGCGTACCGCCCTCCTCTAGCTGCTCGGGATTTTTCAAAAACACGTGCCCTTCGCGGCTAGCGTAGGCGACCGTCCCGCCCGCGGCAAACGTCGGCACATCGCTACTGAGCAGCTCCTTTTTGATCGCCAAAAGCCCGCAGCTTGCAGGTCCGCCAAGTAGCTTATGCGGCGAGAGAAAAATCGCGTCGAAGTAATCGCAGTCTAAATTTGCGTGCGAGCTCAGCGCCGCGCAGTCAAAGGCCACGATACCGCCTGCGGCTCTGATTAGCTCGCTGATCTTTTTATAGTCGCTAATGACGCCCGTGACGTTTGAAGCGGCGTTAAACGAGCCGATGATGCGGCGTCCGGCGTTTAGCTTTAGGATGCGCTCAAGCGCAATCAGATCGATCTCGCCGCCCTCGCTAAGAGGCACGCGCAGGTAGTCGCAAAGCCCC
>NZ_CALKZP010000041.1 GCF_938002845.1 uncultured Campylobacter sp. | reverse complement strand
GGAATTTTTGGAATTTTTGGAATTTTTGGAATTTTTGGAATTTTTGGAATTTTTGGAATTCCGCCGCCGCGACTCAAAATTTTGGCAGCGGAATTTAGAAAGCTTTGCTAGCTTTAACAGCCCATGCAAGGCTAAATTTAAACCTTACGCGGTTAGAACTTCATACGCTCGCGCGAAGAATTTTACAACTTATAGTTTGCTCGCATTTTTGCCTAGATAATCCGCGACGCCCTTAGGGTCTGCTTTCATCCCTGCGTCGCCTTTGTGCCAACCCGCAGGGCAAACCTCGCCGTGCTCGTTCGTAAATAGCATCGTATCGACCATGCGAAGCATCTCATCGATATTGCGACCTAGCGGTAGGTCGTTGATGACGGCGTGGCGGACGGTGCCATCTTTGTCAAGTAGGAAGCTGCCGCGAAGCGCTACGGCATTGCCGAACAGCACGTCGAAGCTGCGCGCGATGTCCTTCGTGATGTCTGAGACGAGTGGGAACTGCACTTTGCCGATACCGCCTGCGTTTACCGGAGTATTTTTCCATGCAAGGTGCGTAAACTCGCTATCGCAGCTAACGCCGATAACTTCGATGCCCTTGGATTTGAAATCTTGATATCTGTGATCGAATGCGATGATCTCACTTGGGCAGACGAAGGTAAAATCTTTTGGATAAAAGAATACGACCGCGCCTTTTTCGCCGATATTTTTATAGAGGTTGAAATCCTCAACTATTTCGTTGTTGCCTAAAACCGCAGTTGCCGTAAAATCAACGGCTTTGTTGGTTACTATCATTTGTTTCTCCTTGTTAATAAAATTTATGATGGCGATTATACATTTTAAAACTTTAGATTTGCTGAAATTTGATGAAAATTTTTATATAATAAAATTTATTTGTTTGATAATATTAAATTTTATCATTTTTTAAATTTAGTATGTTATCATTACTTCGCATTTTTTGATAAAGGAGAAACAATGGCTGTAAAAATCACCGATATTTGCATTAGCTGCGGCTCATGCATTGACGAGTGCCCGGTAAATGCGATCGTGGACGATAGCGACAACCCAAGCGGCGAGGATAGCTACTACGTATACGCGGATAAATGCGTCGAGTGCGTGGGTTACAACGACGAGCCGGCTTGCGCCAGCGCCTGTCCGACCGACGGCTGTATCGTCTGGAGCGACATCGTAGCGGGCCAACCTAGTAGGGATTCCATAGGCGCGGATCTACGCAGCGGAGATACTCCGGTACTTGCTTA
Organism: uncultured Campylobacter sp.; assembly: GCF_938002845.1. Lineage (GTDB taxonomy): Bacteria > Campylobacterota > Campylobacteria > Campylobacterales > Campylobacteraceae > Campylobacter_B. The sequence goes on along the minus strand of NZ_CALKZP010000041.1, from coordinate 26,634 downwards.
GTAGATAAAATTCCGCGATCAAATGCGCGGAATTTTAATTCATTCAATCCTTAAATAAATTTTAACCTATTTTTCGATACAATCCGCCTTTCACTTTAAGGAGATTATATGCAGCAAACGCTTTCTATTATTAAGCCTGATGCCGTTAAAAAGGGCGTTATCGGCAAAATTATCGATCGTTTCGAAAGCCACGGACTAAGAATTGCAGCGGCCAAAAAACTATGCCTAAGCGCCGAAGATGCAGGTAAATTTTATGAAATTCACAAGGATCGCCCTTTTTACAAGGATCTGATTGAATTTATGACTAGTGGCCCGGTGGTCGTGATGGTGCTTGAAGGCGATGATGCCGTAGCTAAAAATCGCGCGCTAATGGGCGCTACCGATCCGAAAAAAGCCGATAAAGGCACGATCAGAGCGGACTTTGCGGACAGCATCGACGCTAACGCTGTTCACGGCAGCGACAGCCTAGAAAACGCAAAAACCGAGATCGCATTTTTCTTTGCAAAAAGAGAAATTTGCTAAGAGTGCCGCGTGAAGATCGCTTTTGCTAAAATTTCCGCCGCGCCCGTGCCGTTTGAAATTTTCCGAGACGGACTTAAGTTTAGCGGAAATTTAAAACGAAAAGACTCTAAGTTTATCGAGTGCAAGGGCGAAATTAAGGGTAAAATTCCATATATTTGCGATCGTTGCGGTAAAGAATTCGATCTTGACGTAAATGAGAGCGTAAATTTGCTTCTAAGCGAAGGCGTTTTTAACGATGAAAAACACGAAAGCTTGGACGTGATGGAGTTTTTCGGTGCCGAAGTTGATGTGGATGAAATTTTAAGAAGCGAAACGGAAGCTTTTAAAAGCGACTATTTTTATTGCGAAGAATGCAAGAATTAAATTTATAAAGGAGAAAAAATGGCAGTTCCAAAGCGAAGAGTTAGTAAAACTCGTGCGGCGAAAAGACGCACTCACTACAAAGTGACCCTTCCGATTCCCGTCAAAGATAAAGACGGAAGCTGGAAAATTCCGCATAGAATAAACAAAACTACGGGCGAATATTAATCCAATGATTTCCGTTGCTATAGACGCGATGGGCGGTGATTTCGGCTGCGAGCCGATAATAAACGGAGTCGTAGATGCGCTGCGAGAGCGTAAATTTAATGCATTTTTGGTAGGCGATGAAGCTAGCATTAAGCCTTTTATCCCGCAAGGTTATGGGTTTGAGAAGTATATCACTTACGTAGCTGCAAGCGAAGTTTTCGAGATGAAAGAGGGCGCAACCGACGCTCTCAAACGCAAAGAGAGCAGCATCTTTAAAGCGGTCGATCTAGTAAAAGACGGCACTTGCAAAGCCGTGGTATCAGCAGGACATAGCGGCGCTACGATGAGTCTTGCTACGCTTCGCATAGGAAGACTCAAAGGTATCTTACGCCCGGCGATTGCTACGCTGATGCCAAATTCCATAGGCGGTCGCACGCTTGTGCTAGATGTGGGCGCTTATGTGGATTGTAAGCCTGAGAATTTGTTTCAATTTGCGATTATGGGCGAAGCATATGCCAAGGAGATTATGGGTTTAAACGCACCACGCATCGGCTTATTATCCAACGGCGAGGAGGATAGTAAAGGCAACGAGGTAACAAAAGAAACCTTTCATATGCTTAAGAAGATGCAAAATTTTATCGGTAATGTCGAAGGCAATCAAATTTTTGACGGCTCGGTAGACGTGGTCGTGTGCGACGGATTTATCGGCAACATTATGCTAAAATCCAGCGAAGGTGTCGCAAGCGCTATCGGCAAACTTATTAAAAACGAAACTAAAAAATCCCCTATCGCCATCGCAGGCTCCATCTTGATGAAGCGTGTCTTTAAAATTATTAAAAAAAGTACGGATTATGACGAATATGGCGGTGCGCCGCTTTTAGGCGTCAAAGAATGCGTCATCATAAGCCATGGCAAAAGCACCCCGAAAGCCGTTAAAAACGCGATCTTTCAGGCGCTTAAATTTGCAGATTCCAAAATCAACTCCGCGATAGAAAGCGAAATTTCTTCAAACGAATAGGAAAACGAATGCAAAAAGCCTCGATGATCTCAATCGCAGCATACGCGCCGAGCGAAATTTTAACCAATTTCGATCTTGAAAAAATGGTTGAAACGACTGATGAATGGATCGTCAAGCGAACAGGTATTCATGAGCGCCGCATCGCAAAGGGCGAGACCACTAGCGATTTGGGTATGAAGGCTGCGGCACTTGCGATTGAGCGTAGCGGTTTGCAAAAAAACGAGATCGATACAATAATATGCGCCACGATCTCGCCCGATTATTTCTGTATGCCCTCGACCGCGTGCGTCATCGCGGATAAGTTGGGTTTGAGCTTCGGCATCACGGCGTTTGATATAAATGCCGCCTGTACGGGCTTCATCTATCTTTTAGAGCTCGCAAAATCCCTCATCGAAAGCGGTGCAAAAAAACACGTGTTGATAATCGGCACGGAAAAGTTAAGCTCGATAGTCGATTGGAGCGACCGCGCTACGTGCATACTCTTCGGCGACGGCGCAGGCGCTGCGGTTATCGCGGCGCGTGACGATAACGGAATCATCGACATTCATACCGCTAGCGACGGCAGTAAGGGCGATCTTCTCATCACCGCAGCCCCGGGTAGCGTCAATCCACTCAGCCAAAAAATCATTGACGAAAAGCTAGGCTTCATGCAGATGGCGGGGCGCGAGGTCTTTAAAATCGCGGTGCCGACGCTTAGTAACGACGTCGTGGAGATTTTGGAGAAAAATAAAATTTCGCCCGAGCAGGTCGATCTTTTCATCCCGCATCAGGCAAATTTACGCATCATCGAGGCGGTCAAGGCGAGATTAGAATTTAGCGACGAGCAGTGCGTGCTTACGATCGGCAAATACGGCAACACGAGCTCGGCGTCGATCCCGATGGCGATAAATGACGCTTACGAGAGCGGCAGGCTCAAAAATGGCTCGCTTATGCTTTTGGACGCGTTCGGCGGCGGTTTTACGTGGGGTAGTGCGCTTTTAAAATTCGGCGGTAAGAGCATAAACTAGCGCTTTTTAAATTTTATTATCTTTGAATTTCGCCATATTTAAAAGTTAAATTCTAAGCTTATTTACAAAACTAATTTCAAGTTTATATTTATTCTGAGTTAGGTTTCAAAATTTTAAAATGAAGCGTTTGCGATTGAAAACATATTATAATCTTGCGCAGTTAACATATCGGCTTCTGCGTGAGATAGTAAAACGACGTTAGTCTTAGGTCTGCTGCTTTTTGGTGGCGGGCTTTTAGAATATAAAAGAAATCAAATATGCGATAGCTTAAATGGGCGTTAATTTCAGGCGATTCTGCATTAACGGCTTTTAATTAGCTGCAAAGCTCGGCAAGTATTTTTATGGCGGCGTATGGTGGATCTTTTGAGCGACCTACACATAGGCTGTAGAATAAAATTCAAATACCAAAACGCTCACAACAGCAAGCATCAAATTGCCTTAGATTTGAAATTTAGCATAAACGCCGGTAAATTTAAATCAAATACTACGAATGGAATAATAAAGGACGCTATGCCATGAGCGAAGAGGCGTCGTATTATAGGGCGTTAAAATCTCCAGCTATCTCCCGTTATACAATATACATTTATCCCTGTGTAGATAGTGGATGACGGAGGACGCGGTCGCGTCAGCTGCAGACTAAAGCGGTCAATGCACTTAGCTTTAGTGTGAAAGCTACAGCGATTTATAGGTTTGATGATATGCCTAGCTCAATGTCATTGTAAGCATTGGGAAATTTTAGCACGAAATATCATCTTGCAGTTACGGACGACAGGTATTAAAGCATATTATTAAGGCAATTTTTTATAAATTTTAAGTTCAAATTCCATTCGGATAAAATTTCGATTATTTTTTAAAAAGCGATCCGAAATTATCTAAAATTCCTCCGCTAGCTTGGACTATCTAGCGTTTTGTTCGTGTACCCGGTTTAAAATTTTAAATAACGTAAAATCCCAAATTCTCGTGCTTAAGGATAATTTTTCTGATCTCTTTTAGTAAGCTGAGCGAGGCTTCGATTTCGACGCGGCGGGTGCTTACGCTCTCGACGTTTGCGCCTACGCTTACACCTTTTGCGAGGGCGTATTTGTAGATGAAATCAAACATCTCCGCGCACAGCGCTGTTGAACTTTGTAAGATATCGACGCTGCTTTGCAGCCGTTGCTGCAAAAAATCTGGCACCGAGATGCCAAGCCACTTCATAAACTCAAGCGTCTTTAGGCTGCCGCACGGCGTGAAAGTAAAGATTATCGGCACCTTTTTGCACTCCAAAGCAGCGTAATCGTCGATGAAATCTTTGGCGTTTTGTACATTATAAACCGCCTGAGTGATAAAAAATTCGCACCCGTCCGCAGTCTTTTCTGCGATTTTTAGGTGCTCGTCGCGGCTCTTTTCATGGCGTTCAGGAATGCAGATGCCGCCTAGGCAAAGATGCGGCGCCACGAGTCGCTTGAGCTCATAGGCGCAGCTTAGATGCAGTTTGCATTCTTCGTTTTTAGAGCTCGCCCCCACGAAAACGCCCAGTCCGCTTGCGGCATGCCTTAGAATTTCGCAAAATTCCGCTTCGTCATATTTGCCTACCGCGCGGTAGATGATCGCTTCTTTATCGGTATGTAGATACTGCGTGTAGTAGCGTGCAGGATCGATCGTATGCACAAAAGGGAAGGTCCGCTCATCTTTTGTGCGCGCGCTTTCGTCTTGTAGATCGTAGATAACGATACCGTCGCATTCACATTCGCTTAGGCGTTGCGACCACGCCGTACCTAGTCGCTCGAGCTCGTCTTGAGAGGACGTGATTTTAGGCGGGACGATGCCGTAGAGCAAAATTCCGCTTTTTCCGTTTCTAATTTTTTCTTTTAACACTTGCCATTCCTTGATTTTTCGCGCATTTTAGCAAATTTAAATTTAAAAATTTAAATGATATAATGCCGCACAAATTGCAAATTTAAGGAAGGCAATGAAAACGCTTCAAGAAAATTTAAAGCTTTTTTATCTGGGGCTTGAAAACGGCGAGCCGTTTTTGTATAAAAACAAGGATCTGACGACTCACGCGCTTATCATAGGAATGACGGGCAGCGGCAAAACGGGGCTTGGTATCACGCTGCTAGAAGAAGCCGCGATCGATAATATCCCATCCATCATCATCGACCCGAAAGGCGATCTGACAAATTTAGCTCTTACCTTTCCGCAGATGAGGGCTGAGGATTTTGAGCCCTATATCGACGAGGCCGAGGCGCAAAACAAAGGTCTTAGCGTGCACGAGTATGCCGAGCAGACCGCAAATACCTGGCGCGAGGGGATCGAGGACTCATATCAAGATCTGGCGAGAGTGGAGCTTTTGAAAAACAGCGCTGATTTTAGAATTTATACGCCCAAATCAAGCGCAGGGCTTGGGATCAGCCTACTAAGCGACTTTGAAGCGCCGAAAGGCTTAAACGAAGAGGATCTGAATAACTACGTCGGCGGTATCGCCACTAGCGTGCTAAGCCTCGCAGGGATTAGCAGTGATAATCTCAGCTCGCCGGAATTTTTACTGATCAGCCAAATTCTGTCTTATCATTTCGGCAGGGGCGAGGGGGTGAGCGTGGTGGATCTCATCGCGCAGATCGGCAACCCGCCATTCGATAAAATCGGCGTTTTCGACGTTAATACCTTCTTTCCGAGCGATAAGCGAATGGCGCTTGCGATGAAGATTAATGCGCTCATCGCAAGCCCGAGTTTTAAGCTTTGGTGCGAGGGCGAGCGACTAAATATCGCCAAGATGCTATTTGATGAAAACGGCAGGGCGAGAGCGAATATATTTTCCATCGCGCATCTAAACGACGATGAGAGGATGTTTTTCGTCACGCTGCTTTTGGGCGAGATGATCAAATGGATGCGCACCACCAGCGGCACGAGTTCCTTGCGCGCCGTGCTTTATATGGACGAAATTTACGGCTTCTTCCCGCCAAACGGCAATCCGCCGAGCAAAACCCCGATGCTTACGCTGCTAAAGCAGGCTCGCGCTTTCGGACTTAGCTGCGTTCTATCGACGCAAAACCCGGTCGATCTCGATTATAAAGGGCTTAGCAATATTGGTACGTGGTTTATCGGACGCTTGCAGACCGCGCAGGATAAAGAGCGCGTCATCAGCGGCCTAAGCGGCATCGGCTCAAATCCGATCGACAAAAGCGTTCTGATGGAGAAAATTTCAAATCTCAAAAAGCGAAATTTTTTGGTAAAAAACATCAACGAGGACGTGCTGCGGGTGATCGAGACGCGCTTTGCGCTAAGCTATCTAAAAGGCCCTTTAAGTAACGAGCAAATTTCAAATTTAATGAAAGACAAAAAGGCTGAAATTTCGTCCGGCGCCGCGCAAGGCGTCAAATCCGCCGGTGCCGCCAAGCCCGTAGTTTCCGGTGAAATTTCGCAGCTTTACAGCTACGGTGCGAGCCTTGAGCTAAGCCCGTATCTGTACGCAAGCGCAAAGATGCGATTTTGCGACAAGGGAGTCGATTTTACGCAGGAGCGCTCCTTTTTGCTTTCGCTTTCGGACGTAAGCGAAATAGATTGGGGCGAGGCAAGCACGCGAGAAGTTGCAAATTTAAGCGGACAGGAGCAGGCGGGCTCGCTCTATGGCGCGCTCCCTAGCTTTATCGCGGGAGCAAAAAATTTAAACGCTCAGCTTAAAAGCTTTAAGGAGTGGCTATATCGCAATGAAAAACTCGAGCTTTTTAGCGCGCTTGATCTGCTCTCAAAGCCGGGCGAGAGCAGGGAGGAGTTTTTCGTGCGCCTAGGCGATAAGGCAAACGAAATTTTAGAGGCCAAAACCGATGAAATCGCGGCTAAATTTGAAAAGGAAAAAGCGCGCCTTGAGGATAAAATTTCTCGCGCTAGCGAAAAATATGAGAAGGAAAAGGGCGACGTGCTAAGTCGCGGGGTGGATGCGGCGCTAAACATAGGCGGAGCGATCTTAGGCGCGTTTTTAGGTCGCTCGCGCAGCGCTAGCAACATCTCCAAGGCGATCAGCGGCGCAAAGAGCGCACATAAAATTTTAAATGAACGAAGCGAAGCCAAAAATGCCGAAAATAGCCTAAGCGCGCTACAAGAGGAGCTGGAGGTGCTTACGCAAAAATTTGAGGCTGAAGTGGACGCGCTAAAACAGAGCCTGGATCTAAAAAATATTAAACTCGAAACGAAAGAAATTTCGCCGAAGAAAACCGACATCTACGACGAGAAAATTTCGCTACTTTGGAAGAGTTAAAGGGAGAATTTTATGGATAAACTTAGTGAAATTTTAAATATCATATACGCCGCTCTCTGCGATCCTAGCTCAAAATATTTTCTAGGAGATGAGCATGGAATTCTAGGAAGCGGAATTCTTGGAATTTTATATAGGACATTTACGGCGCCGAATTTTTGGTGCTACTTTGCTGCGTATCTGATCGCTGCGATCCCCTTTGGGCTGCTGATCGGCAGATACCTAGGCGGCGTGGATATCAAAAGAGAGGGCAGCGGCTCCATAGGCGCCACCAACGTCCTTCGCGTCTTAAAAACTCACGATCCGCAAAAAGCAAAAAAGCTCGCGATCCTCACCGTCGCCTGCGACGCGCTAAAGGGCATCCTGCCGATACTAATCGCGCGGGCTTTGGGCTTTGACGAAAATGTGCTGTGGGGTATGGCGGTCTTTGCAGTGCTTGGGCATTGCTTCAGCCCGTATCTGAAATTTAACGGCGGCAAAGGCATTGCTACGGGAGCCGGCGTGCTTGCTTGCTTCATCCCTATCGAGCTTATCATCGCGCTTGCCGTTTGGTTTGTAGTCGGCAAGACGGTTAAAATTTCATCCGTAGCATCGCTTGCAGCGGCGCTTGCGCTAGTTATTGCAAGCTACGTGATCCATCCGCAGATGCCCGCGATCAACACTCATGCGCCGATCTTTCTGATAGTTTTCATCGTATTTTACAAACACGCGCCGAATATCGCCAGGCTGCTTAAGGGCGAGGAAAAGCGCGTAGTATGATTAAAATTTTAATCGAAAAGCTGGAATTTGGCACGATAATCGGGACGCTGGATTTTGAGCGCAAGCGCGAGCAGCGCGTCTGGGTGTGGGCGAAGTTCGGAGCGGAGGAATTTATCGACTATGCGCGGGTTTGCGAATATATCAAAGCGGAGTTCCGCGAGAAAAAATTTCGCCTCGTAGAGGACGCGCTAAAATACTTCGCGCAGGAGTTTCACTCAAAATTTCGATCGATGGATTATTTTTATATGAAAATTTTAAAGCCCGAAATTTTACAAGACGCGAGCGTCGGCGCAGAAATAGAGATAAAATTTTAAAATTTCTTTAAAAAATCTTGAAATTTTGCTTAAAATATGTTAAAATCGCCGCAAAATTTTAAGGCAAGGAAATTAAATGAGAATTTTAATAGTCGAGGACGAGGTGACTTTAAACAAGACGATAGCGGAGGGCTTGATGGAGTTCGGCTATCAGACGGATACTTCCGAGAGTTTTAAGGACGCAGAGTATTATATCGGCATTAGAAATTATGATTTGGTGCTAACCGATTGGATGCTAGCTGACGGCAACGGCATCGATCTCATCGCATTAGTTAAGCAAAAATCCGCGCGCACCTCCGTCGTCGTGCTATCTGCAAAAGACGATAAAGAAAGCGAGATCAAAGCGCTTCGCGCGGGCGCAGACGATTTTATCAAAAAACCTTTCGACTTTGATGTTTTAGTAGCGCGCCTTGAGGCTAGACTTCGCTTCGGTGGCTCAAATATCATCAAAATCGACGATCTTATCATCGATCCGGACGAGGAAAAGATCACATATCTAGGTCAAGAGATCGAGCTTAAGGGTAAGCCGTTTGAGGTGCTAACTCACTTGGCGCGCCACAGCGATCAGATCGTAAGCAAAGAGCAGCTGCTAGACGCTATCTGGGAGGAGCCTGAGCTCGTTACGCCAAACGTCATCGAAGTCGCGATCAATCAAATTCGCCAGAAAATGGATAAGCCTCTAAATATCTCTACGATCGAGACCGTTCGCAGACGCGGATATAGATTTTGCTTTCCACAAAAAGCTTAAGAGTCCGCTTTGTAATACAATTAGCATCCGCTTCGTTGATGCTAATTGTCATTTTTTCGGTAATGCTCTATAATTATATGAGAATTACCATCTTCGAAACTCCCGTTCAAAATTTAATCCAAAGAGCACAAAAAATCGTAGACGCTTCCGTGACGCCTGAGAAAATTTCATCTTTTTTACAAGACGCATCCGGTGAATACGAAAGCAAAATCATCGAAAACGAAAGTATCAATAAACCTAAATTTATCGAAAGCTCCGAGGGCGGCAGGAGCTATTTACAGCTGCACTATCCTTATGGTAAGGATAAAATTTTAAGCATCAAAGCAGATGTGAGCGTCTATGCAAACATCGTAAATCAAATACTCATCGACATAATTTTAGTAAATTTGACTATGATATTTTTGGTGGTGTTTTACGCGATGTTTCTCTCGCGCATGCTGCTGATGCCGATTAAGCTGATCAGCCAAAGGCTCGCTTCGGTGGATGAAAAATTTCTAAAGCCGATCGACGGAGCCGAAATCCCGAGCGAATTTAATATGCTTTCAAATAGCATAAACCGCCTACTTGAGCGCATTGAAACTTTCATTTTGTATCAAAAAGAGCTTTTTATCGGCATCGCGCACGAGCTTAAGACTCCGCTGGCGGTGATGAAAACCAAAAACGAAGTCACGCTCATCAAGCCGCGCGAGAGCGAGAAATATATCGAGGCGCTTAAAAATAACAACGATTCGATCGATAATATGAATAAGATGATCAGTTCGATCCTAGAGATCGGGCGACAGGAGGGGGCACAGTTCGAAGCGCCCGAGCAGACCGATATGATTGCATATCTACGGGAGCTATGCGTGGGCTTTAAAATTTTAGCGCGTACGGCAGGCAAGGACTTGACGATGGATCTTAAGCCCGAACAGCTTGAAATTTCGGTGCAGAAAAGCCTCTTTATGCACGTGATTCAAAATTTTATCCAAAACGCCATAAAATTTTCTCCTGATGGCGAAAAAGTACTGATCGAGAGCGAAATTTCGGATGGAGATTTCATCGTGCGGGTCGCAAACAAAGGCGAGCCGCTTAACGAAGAGATCGATTATTTTGCCCCTTTTAAGCGCTATGGTGGCAAGCCGGGGGCGGGGCTCGGGCTATTTTTAGCCAAAAATGCTGCTCAAGCGATGGGCGCGCAAGTAGATCTTAAAAACGACAAAGGGCGCTCGCTAATTGTCGCGATTTTCAAACTTCCGCTAAAAAATTTAAGAAATAGCCCGAAATTCCGCTATTTTAAAACAAAATGAAGCTTTTTATGGTATAAACGCCATAAATTTTTTCGTAAGGTAAAATTATATGTCATTGTTGATTACAAAAGAATGCATCAGTTGCGACGCGTGCCGCGAGGAATGCCCTAATGAAGCGATTTTTGAGGATGAGCCGATATACATCATAGATGCCGATCGATGTTGCGAGTGCGTAGATGATTACTCCGAGCCCGCTTGCATCGTGGTTTGTCCCGTCGAGTGTATCATCACCGACCCCGATAATATCGAGACGGCAGACGAGCTGAAATACAAACATGTCCATATGGAAATTTAAATGCCCAAGCGCGTCGCCGTCATAGATCTGGGCTCAAATTCCGCCAGAGCCGTGATTTTCGAGCGCACGAGCAGGCTTGGATTTTTCATTTTGGCCGAGCACAAGATCAAGATCCGCCTAGGCGAAGGCGCTTACGAAAACGGCGGAATTTTAACTTCCGAAGCGATGCAAAAATGCCTACTCGCATTTAAAAAATTTAAAACCCTGGTATGCAATTACAAGGCCAAACGCGTGCTTTGCATCGGTACGTCCGCGCTTCGCGATGCTCCGAATGGAGCCGAGTTTATAAATCTCGTCCGCAAGCAAACGGGCATTACAATCCGCAAGATAGACGGGCAGATGGAGGCGTATCTGGGCGCTTATGCGGCGCAGAATTTACTTAGCGACTTTTCCGAGGGCGTTACGCTTGACATCGGCGGCGGCTCGACCGAGCTTGCTTACATAAAAAACGGCAGGATAGAAAATAAAATTTCTCTAAATTTAGGCACGGTGCGGCTAAAGGAGCTGTTTTTCGACCGCGGCGACACGAAGGGGCTGGAGAAATACATAAACAGCGCGATCTCGCAGCTCGGCGCCGAGTTTCGCACGCAAAATTTAATCGTAATGGGCGGCTCCGCGCGAGCGCTTTCCGGCGCCGTGATGAGCCTGCAAAACCACCCGCTAAAAATCGTGCATAATTTCAGCTATGATTATGAAAAATACGCGCCGTTTTTTGCCAAGCTGATGAGCGCAAAGACGCTTGATCTGGCGAAATTCCCGATCAAAAAGGACCGCTACGACACAATCAGAGAGGGCGCCATCATCTTTGATAAGATCGTAAGGCGCCTGGGAGCGAAAAAGATCATCACAAGCGGCGTGGGAGTGCGAGAGGGGGCGTTTTTAAGCTCAATTCTACGCGGCGCAAACCTACCTAGAGGCTTTAATCCGAGCCTAAGAAGCCTTAAAGATCGCTTCGCTTCCGAGCCGAGCGAGGCTCCGAAGTTCGCAAAGGCGCTGTTTTGCGCGCTATCGCCTCTACACGGCTTGGGCGAAAAATATATTAAAATTCTGCAGACCGCAGCATCGCTTTGCGAGATCGGGCGGGCGATCGGCTTTTATGCCAAGCACGAAACCAGCGCGGATATGGTGCTCGGCGGGCTAAACTACCGCACGACGCACAAAGAAAAGGCGCTCATAGCCGCGATCATCTCGATGCACGGAAAGCGCGAGCTGGGCGCTACGTTCGCGCCTTTGAGCGCGATTTTGCCCGATGCCGGCAAGCTCGCCTGGCTGAGCTATATTTTGGAGCTTGCGCGCCTTCTAAGCGAAAATGCGCTAAAAAATTTAGAATTTAGCTTTGAAAACTCCACTCTTAAAATCTCCGGCGCGGATAATTTGATAATGCTTAAAGGAAGCCTTAAAAAGCTCGCAAAACCTGCGATATTTGCGATAAAATTCCTTTAAATAGCCACCCCTGCTTGTCGCGCAAGCTTAAGGCGGGCGGAGTTCGTTTAATTTTATGAGCTTGAAGCGGGCGATAAATCCCTATCAATAGCGCTTTTTAAATTTTAATTCCATTCTCGGCTAAATAATAAATGCTAAAAAATCCGTAGTCGGTGCGGACGTAAAGGCGCTCGCCTGAGATTTTAATAGCAGCAGTTTTGACGCAGTGCTCGCACTCAAACTCACCTAAGAGGCGAAAATCCTCCAAGCTGAATGCTTTAAACCTGCCATAAAAATACGTAAGAAAGATTTGATTGTTTGCGGCAAACCTCATTACGCTTCTTGGCAAGCTTTTTGGTACGCTTAGACGCTTTTTGCTTGCGACGTCCCAAAAATACAGCTCATCAAAGCCGTTATTTACGACCAAAATCGCGTCATTTTTGATAAGCCCCACGTTTAGGGAGTGGATATAACCTACGTCGCATTCGATACGGCAAAGCTCGGCGAAGTCTTTTAGGCGGTAGAGCCTAGCGATATTTTTGCCACCTTCATCCCCACAGGCTACGCAAATTTTATTGCCGAAGCCTATTGCTTTTGCAGAAAATTCCGTTTTAAAATTTAGCTTCTTGTCGCTTCCGAAAGCTAAAATTCCATCCGTGCTGCAGGCTAGAATTTCGCCGTTGCCGCTTAGAGCAGAGCTAAAGCCTCCTCCTATGATACCCCAGGCTTCAAAAAGCCTGCTGAATTTCTCTCCGTCAAAAAGAAAGAATTCGTGATCCAAATCAAGCACTAAAGCTTTTTCGGTAGCAGTCATTTTCCATGCTAAAATTTTTGGTAGCTCAATTTGCGCAAGAGTTTTTAGCTCGCCGTCCAGCACGATTAAATAATCGCAGCCGTGCTCGTCAAAATTACATTTATAGACGTAAAATTTATCCTCAAACTCGGCAAATCCAAGCGCCCCGCTGTATCCGCCGCCAATATAGGCATGCGCTATTGCCTCGCCGAATTTTGCTTCTTTGTTTTCGTAGATGAAGCCCTTTTTTAGGGCATCAACTTGCTTTTTTACGAAAGCTTTTTGCAGAGCATCGTGGTTTGCGAATTCTTTAGAGCTCAGCCTTTCTTTGTCGTTTTGTAACGTCTTTGAAATCAAACTAAGCCCTTGCGTTTGAAGTAGAATTTCTTTCTTGCCGTCGGTAAATTTTTTCATAGTAGCCCCTAGGTATAAATTTGAAATCTAATTTTAGAATTTCAAAGCTTAAACTACTGGGCGCGGCAAAGCTGCTTAAAATCTACCAAGCGCTTCTTTGACGTGATCCTCTGCCATATCGATATTCCACATCGGCTCAAAGACGAGATCGATCTCCACCTCACCGATACCCTCCACGCTCTCGGCACCCGCGCGCACCCATTCCACCATCATCTCATGCAGCGGGCACGACTGAGTCGATAGCGTCATCGTGACTTTGGCGTTGTTCGCCTCATCTACCGCTACGTCGTAGATGAGCCCCAGCGACACGACGTCAAAGCCCACCTCGGGGTCCACCACGGCGCGAAGTGCGTCGTAAATTTGCTCCTTCGTTACTTTCATTTTTCCTCTCCAAATTTTATGTAGTTAAAGATATTTACGATGTTGATTAGCACCAAAATTATGCTTGCCGCTTGCAAGATAACCGCAGGCGTTAGCGCTCCAAGGCCCGCGCATGCAAGCGCTAAGACGTTCGGCGCGCAGGCTGCATAGGCGATCTTTTTGATTATCATATCCTCAAGCATAGGGATTTTGCGCTTGCCGACGAAGGGCGAGACGTAGTGATACCAGATGAGAAAGGGCGCGATTTTATAAAGGTGCGCGACGATGAAGGCGAACAAAAAGCCGTATAGCAGCCCAAACGCCGCCGTATCCGCGCGACCCATTAGCCAAAATGCCGCGCTAAATCCCAAAGCCGCCAGCGAGATATAGACGTTTAAATTCCAATAATCGATCACTTTTCGCACGCGCCTGGCTAGGATATAGATCGCCTGAGCCGCAAAGCTCGCAAGCGCGGCAAATGCGATGAAAATTCCAAAATCTTTTAACAAAAACGGTCCTGCGAGCAGATACAGCGCCAGTGAAGCTTTTGCTAGCGCGAAGCTTAGATCGTGCGCCAGGCTAAACATCGGCAGCAGCACGCACGCAGCGCCTACGATGACGAAAAACACGAAGCCCAGCACGAAGTATATGTGATAGGATAAAATTTCTGAAAAATACACTCCGAAAATCTCCACGCCGCTAAGCGCTAGCACGAGGGCAAAGCCAAGGCTGACCCCTACGGCTAAAAACGCAGCCGAGATCGCAAGCGCTACGGCGGGGAAGCTCCATTTGGGCGTGCCGATGAAGCTTAGCGCGTAGCAGATCGTAAAATAAAATAGGCTAAGCAGCAAAACGGTGCCGCCTGCGTGCATCAAAGGGATGCTTGAAAGCAGCAACCCCGCGCTTAGCAGAGCCACGCCCGCGCCGTAGGCGAGGAGATTTAAAAACGCAAATTTGACGGTAAAAAATTCCTTTTGGATAATGACCGAAGTAAGCTGATAGAGTGCTCCGATGATTATGCTGATTACGAAACCCAGCAAAAATACGTGAAAAAAGCTCGCCGTCTGCGGCGCTTGGATCACGCCGAAATCCGCCTTTAAAAAGCTCGCCGCGCTTAACAGCAAAAAGATAAAGCCGCAGATGAAATAGCCGCCTACGATGCGAAACGGCGGCGAAAATGTCGTGATATTCATCTAAATTTTAAAGTCCTTTAGCCGTGGCACTTCGCATCGGTATCGAAGCCCTCATTGACCGCGCCCGGTTTTAGGCTGATGGTGAGCTTGACCGCGTCGCCGTCCAGATCCTCGCGTGCAATGTCAAATTTAGACTCGATCTTCGGGATCAGCCCCATCGGGAATTTATGATTGACCATGACGACCTTTTTGGTTTCGTCTTTTACGAAATTTAGCGCCACCAATGCATTTACCATCGGCTCGGGCGGGATGCATTTGCGCGAATCAAAGCCGATGTACTCCACGCCGCCTTGCGATTTTTTATAAAATTTCACCGTAGCGCCCGCCGCGTCGAACTCCTGCCAGTCTGTGAAAAAATCCATACTTGATCCTTTTTTAAAATTTCGCGCGATTATATAGCAAATTTTAAAATTTTGAAATGAGGTAGGTCAAGTCCTATTCGGAATTTGTAAATTTAGCCGAATTTTAATACACTACGCGTTAAAATTCTAAATCCGAGGACTCATTATGCAGACCATCACGATCATCGATACGTTCGGCTTTTTTTTCAGGCTCTACTACGCTATGAGCGGGCTTAAGACCAAAGACGGCAAACCCAGCGGCATGGTGAGCGGATTTGCGAGCTTCATCGCAAATCTTTCGAAGGAATTTAAGAGCGATTATATAATTTTCGCTCTGGATAGCAAGGGCAAGACCTTCCGCTCGGATATCGATCCCAACTACAAAACCAACCGCCAAGCCCCGCCGCCCGCGCTTTTGCAACAGCTGCCCGTCTGCATCGAGATGATCGAAAAGATGGGGCTTTACTCGCTCGGACGCGAGGGCTACGAGGCGGACGATCTCAT
The DNA here is from genome assembly GCF_938002845.1 of uncultured Campylobacter sp. GTDB lineage: Bacteria > Campylobacterota > Campylobacteria > Campylobacterales > Campylobacteraceae > Campylobacter_B. The sequence continues at coordinate 10,917 of NZ_CALKZP010000041.1, read as the reverse complement.
CGCAAGCGTCGTCAAAAAGCACGGCGCCACGCATAAAATCAACATCGTTACCTCCGACAAGGACCTGTATCAGCTCATCGGCGAAAACGTTAAAATTTACAGCCACAGCAAAAAGATGCTTTACGGCAGAGAGGAGTGCTTGCAGCGCTACGGCGTCTATCCCGAGCAGATCGTGGATTTTTTAGCGATCTGCGGCGACAGCGCCGATAATATCCCGGGCGTGCGGGGCATCGGCGACAAGGGAGCGAAGAAGCTTTTAGACGAATGGGGCTCGCTCGATGGGATCTATTCAAATTTAGACCGCCTGCCGCAGAACAAACAGCGCGAGTATCTGATAGAGGGAAAGCAGAGCGCCTACATAAGCAAGCGCCTGGCTACGCTTTACGACGAGCTGGAAATCCCGCCTTTAGAGGACGCGAAATTTCCGCAGCAAAATCCGCTTTTTAAAATCCGCGAAATTTTAAAAGACTACGCGCTAAATAGGCTTCTTTCGGCGTTAAGCTTGCAGGAGCAAAACGGGCTTGATCTTTGGAGCGAGGGCAAAGGCATGGGCGCAAAAAGCTCCGTTTTGGGCGCGGGCGGCAAAGGCTCCGGCGCAGAGCCGTCTCGCGGCGGCTCTATCTTGGACGCTGCAGTAGGGGGGCTAGACGGGCAAAATTCTATCTCAGGCGGCTCCTCTTCAATCGGACAAAATTCCGAGAGCGCTTTTAAAACGCCCTTTGAGCCCATTTGCATTACCGATGCCGCGGAGCTTGCAAGGCTGTGCGAAGGCGTCAGCGCCGAGACCTTGGTGAGCTTCGATACGGAAACCACTAGCGTCGATAGCAAGAGCGCCAAGATCGTGGGCTTTTCGTTTGCGTTTAATGAGGAGCGCGCTTATTATGTCCCGCTCGCGCACAGCTATTTGGGCGCTCCTGCTCAAATTTCTTCGGACGCGGCAAAGGCTGCGATCGGCTCGCTGTTTCGCGGATATGTCGTGGGGCAAAATTTAAAATACGATTTTGAGATCGTGAAAAATAATTTTAATATCGAACCGCCTGCGCGTTTTGCCGATACGATGGTGCTAGCGTGGCTGCTCGATCCCGCAAACGCCGTGGGGATGGACTCTATCTCGCCGCGGTATCTTGGGTATGAGACCGTGCATTTCGGCGACGTCGTCAAAAAGGGCGAGACCTTCGCCTCCGTGGAGCTGGACGCCGCTACGATCTATGCGAGCGAGGATGCGTGGGTGACGCTGAGGTTGTATTTTAAGCTCAAACAGCTGCTCGAACCCGCGCTTTTTAAGCTCGCGCAGGAGCTTGAGTTTCCGTTCGTGCGGGTGCTTTGGCAGATGCAAAGATGCGGCATCAAGATCGACGCGGAGATGATAAAGCGCCTAATCGGGCGCAACGAAAAGTCCCTACGAGCGCTCACGGATGAAATTTATGAGCTTTGCGGCGAGCAGTTTAATATCAACTCTCCCGCTCAGCTCGGCGTCGTGCTTTTTGAGCGGCTCGGGCTTCCTGCGGCGAAGCGCACAAAGACGGGCTATAGCACCGACGAAAGCGTGCTGAAGGATCTTACCGCGCTACATCCCGCGGTGGATAAAATTTTAGACTACCGCGAGCTGTTTAAGCTGCAAAGCACCTACTGCGAGCCGCTGCTACAGCTTGCTCTTGCCGATCCGCAAAACCGCGTCAGATCGAATTTCTTGCAGACCGGCACGGCTACCGGGCGGCTAGCGAGCAAAAATCCGAACCTGCAAAATATCCCTGCGCGCGGCACCTTTGCGAAGGACGTGCGAGACTGCTTCCTAGCAGACGAAGGCTACTCGCTGATCTCGCTTGATTACTCGCAGATCGAGCTGCGCCTGCTCGCGCACTTTTCGCGCGATCCTGCGCTTTTGGCGGCGTTTAGGGCGGATGAGGACATTCACGCGCGCACCGCGATCAGTATTTTCGGCGACGCGCAGCCCGCGCACCGCACGATCGCAAAGAGTATAAATTTCGGCCTCATCTACGGCATGGGCGCGGGCAAGCTAAGCGACAGCCTAGGCATCGCGCGCGCCGAGGCGAAGGGCTATATCGAGCGCTATTTCGCGGCGTTTTCTACGATCAAGGATTTTTTGCAAAGCATAAAATCAGACGCGAAAGAGGACGGCTACGTAAGCACGCTTTTTGGGCGCAGGCGCTATTTCGACTTCGCAAACGCGCGCAACAACATGGTCTATGCGAGTTACGAGCGCGAGGCGGTGAATACGAAATTTCAAGGCTCCGCCGCCGACATCATCAAAAAGGCGATGGTTGAGATTTCGCCGCTGCTAAGTGGCGAAGCGCGGCTGATATTGCAGATCCACGATGAGCTGATTTTCGAGGTGCGGGACGAGGCGGCGCAGAGCTTCGGCGAGCGCGCGCAAGAGATTATGCAAAGTGCGGCGAGCCTGAACGTGCCCTTAAAGACGAGCCTAAACATCGCCAAGCGCTGGGGCGAGCTGAAGTAGCTACGCTAAATTTAAAACGCGGCTAAAATTTTAAGCGAAATTTAAACGGCGCGAAATTTTAAATTTTGAGCAGGACGGGGCTTAAATTTGTCCAGTTTAAAATTTGGCTCATCAAATTTTAAACCGAGCGATTGCAAATAGCTGGCGCGGTGGGGCACAGATCCGCCGCCGTCTTTAAAATTTTGATTAAATTTAAGCTCCCCACTCGGCAATATCAAACGGCGGTTAGATAGATTTATCCAAATTAAATTTAAACGATGTGTTTTAACAAGAGGTCTGGATAAATCTTGCCGTGCATATAAATTAAAATTTCATTTCAACGCCGTAGTGGCAGAATTTTTAAATTTAAATTTTACGCAAAGCCGCGTCCCTCGTGAAATTTAACGAGTGAAAATTCATACAAAATTTAGCCCGCGAGAAAATAGACATAGGTTTTGCGAAAAGGAATTTTTAGAAAATGAAATGAGCGGTAGGAGGTCTTTTTAAACCCACCCTGCGTGCCGGTCCGTAAAAACCGGCGCCCTTATAGCTTCACGAGCGAAGCTATAAGGATTTCGGACTAAATTTTGGCATGAATTCTGCGCGCTCGCGTAAATTTTACAAGCCTGTATAGAAATTTCGCGAGCTTGCGCAAATTTCGCGCCGCCTATTTTTTAGATTTTTCTAGCGCGGCGGTAAGGTCTGCTATGAGATCGTCGGCGTTTTCGATGCCTATGGCTAGGCGCAGCAAATTTTGACTGATGCCGATGCGCTCTTGCAGCTCGCGCGGATAGCTCTCATGCGTCATCGACGCGGGGTGGCAGATCAGGCTCTCTACGCCGCCCAGGCTCACGGCTAGATCAAATAGCTCAAGGCTGCGCGCAAAGGTTTTATAGTCGTATTGCGGCTTAAGTACCAGCGAGATGACCGCTCCGATGCCGCTGGCTTGGCGATCTTGTATCTTTTTCTCGCTCTCAGAATGCGAGCCTGCGAAATTTACCGCCTCTACCGCAGGATTGCCGCGTAAAAATTCTATTATCTTTAGCGTATTTTCGCTCTGACGGTCGAAGCGCACGCTTAGTGTTTTAAGCCCGCGTATGAGCGAATACGCGTCGGTAGGCGATAGCGTCGCGCCCAGAGTGTTTTTCATAAACTGAATTCTTGCGGCAAGCTCGTCGTCATTCGTCGTAACGATGCCGGCGATCAGATCGGCATGCCCGCCTATGTATTTGGTCGCGCTATAAACTACGACGTCTGCGCCGTGCTCTAGCGGGCGCTGATAATACGGGGTTAAGAAGGTATTATCCATCACCACAAGCGCGCCGTTTTTATGCGCGAGCTCGCTGATGCGCTCAATGTCGGTTACGCGCAAAAGCGGATTTGAGGGCGTTTCGATGAAGACCATTTTAACGTCGCTTGGAATTTCGGTCATCAAATTTAGATCGTCCACCAAGTCGTAATTGATCCCTTGATTTTTAAAAATCCCGCTTACGTAGCGATAGGTGCCACCGTAGACGTTATTATTTAGCAGCACGCGATCGCCGCTTTTAAGCAGCGCAAACGCAGCGCTCGTAGCCGCCATTCCCGAGGCTAGCGCGAAGGCGTATTTGCTGCCTTCAAATTTTGCGAAAAGTTCCTCGAAGGCGTTGCGCGTAGGATTTGCGCCGCGTGAATAGGCGTATTTGCCGAAATCATCCAGGCTTTCTTGCACGAAGGTGCTGGCTAGATATATCGGCGGAATCACCGCGTTGTGAGGGTTGGACTTAGCCTCTATGCCCTTTACGATTAGGGTATCTATTTTCATCTTTTCTCCTTAAAATTTAATGGATTTAAAAGCTCATCGCTCCGATAAATTTAGCTATGCGCTCGTCGCCGCTACCGAAGAATTCCTCTGCGTCGCCGTCGAATGCGATAACTCCGCCGTCTAAGAATAAAATTCTATCTGCGATCTTGCGTGCAAAGCCCATATTGTGCGTGACGATGATAAGCGAGCGATCCTCTGCGGCAAGCTCGGCTATAGTCTTTAGCACCTGCGCCTCAAGCTCGGGATCAAGCGCACTCGTAGGCTCATCCAGCAGCAAAAACTCAGGCTGCATCGCAAGCGCTCGCGCGATCGCCACGCGCTGGCTCTGACCGCCGGAGAGGCGAGCCGGATACGCGCCAGCTTTATCCGCCATGCCGACCTTTTTTAGTAGAGCCATTGCATTTGCCTCGGCAAGCTCGCGTGGCTGCTTTAGCACGTGTACGGGTGCTTCGATGACGTTTTGCAAGACGTTGAGGTGCGGAAAGAGATTGAAGCTTTGAAAAACCATGCCCGTATGCGCGCGGAATGGATGATATTCGCTTGTTTTATGCGGAGCATCGAAATTTATCTTAAACTCGCCTAGCTGTAGCTCGCCGCCGCTTGGAATTTCGAGCAGATTTATGCAGCGCAGCATCGTAGATTTGCCGGAGCCGGAGCTTCCTAAAATCACTGTCGTTTGCCCGTCGCGAAATTCTAAGCTTAGCCCATTTAGCACGACGTGATCGCCGAAGCGCTTAGTTAAGTTCGTAAATTTTATCATCACACGAACCTTGAAAATCGTCGCTCTAACTTGGATTGCAAGAACGTAAGAAGGGTGCAGACTGCTAGATAAAATAGCGCCGCCAGCACGTATAGCGTAAGCGGATCGAATGCCCGTGCGGCGATACGTTGAGCGACCATAAACATATCAACCATCGTAATCGAGGCTACGAGCGAGGTATCTTTAAGCGTAGAGATAAATATATTTGATAGCGGCGGCAGCGATATGCGCGCTGCTTGCGGAGCAATAATGCGGCGCAGAATTTGAGCGTAGCTCATGCCTAAAGAGGTAGCCGCCTCCCATTGTCCCTTTGGCACTGATAGGATCGCAGCTCGCACCGCCTCTGAAGCGTAAGCGCCGATATTGAGGCTAAAGGTAATGATCGCAGCAGCCCAAACATCAAGTGTGATCCCAACGATTGGAAGTCCGAAATAGACGATAAAAAGCTGCACCAAAAGCGGAGTGCCGCGAAAAATCCAAATATAAATTTCGCTTAGCTGCTTTAAAATTTTAAAATTTGCGATGCGTGCGACCGCCGTCAGCACCGCAAGCACGAGCCCGAGCAGAAATGAGATTATCGTAAGCGGGATCGTAACTTGCAGCAGGGCTAGCGCCATCGGCTCTAGCGAGCTGCTAACAAGCTCTAGAATTCTGCTTGTTTCGTTCATTCACTCACATCTTTGCCGAAATATTTAAGCGAAATTTCTTTTAGCCTGCCTTCGGCTTTGAGTTCGTTTAAGGCTTTGCTGATTTGATCTGCGAGCTCTTTATTGCCCTTCTGCACGATCGCAGCGCTATAATCGACGTCTTTTAGCTTTGCGGCGATCTTAATCGGAGCGTCCGGACGTTGTTTTAAAAAGTCGTAAAATACGGTATTATCGCGCACGACGGTATCTACGCGGCGAGCGATCAGCAGCTCCATACTTTTAGCGAAACTATCTACAGTTACGTTTTGCGCGCCGTATTTTTTAGCGACTTGTGCCCAGTTGCTGGTAGCGGAGTCTGCATTTTTCTTGCCTTTTAAATCCTCGAAGCTTTTAATGTCGTTGTTATCTTTATGCACGATAATAGCTCCGTAAACGACGGTGTAGGGCACAGAATACTCATATTTTTTCTTGCGCTCATCAGTAATGCTTACTTGATTAAACACAGCGTCTGCCTTGCCTGCATCAAATGCTGCAAGCATCGCATCCCAAGGCGCGGTTAGAAATTCTATTTTTAGACCAAGCTTTTCGGCGACTGCGCGCGCGACATCTACGTCGTATCCTACGAGCTCATTTTTGTCGTTATAATACGAAAATGGCGAAAAGGTGCCTTCCGTAGCTACTTTAAGCGTGCCTTCGCGTAGTGTTTTAGAGTTTGCGCCGCATATTAAAAGCGCGCACGCAAGCAAAGTTTTTATTAAATTTTTCATAATTCCTCCAAAATTTTATGAGCGAAATTTAAAATGCAAAATTCCGCTCAGCTAAGTTTAAAATTCCACGCTTCAACTAAGCGGTCGTAGAATTTATTCCGTAATGTCTTTGCCAAAATATTTAAGTGAAATTTCTTTCAGCACGCCTTTTTGCTTTAGCGATTTTAGCGCGGAATTTATCTGCGCCGTCAGCTCGTCGTCCTTTTTAAGCAGCACGGCGGAATAGATCGGCTCATTGCCTTGAGCTGCGATCTTTAGCGGGGCGTTTGGGCGCTGCTTCATATAGTCGAAAAATGTGATGTTGTCGTTGATCGTAGCGTCTGCGCGACGAGCTATGATAAGCTCCACGCCCTTGCTAAATCCGTCTGCTGTAACGATCTCGGCGCCATAGCTGCGCGCCATGTCAGCCCAGTTACTGGTAGCGGAGTGGACGCTTTTTTTGCCTTTAAGATCCGCAAAACTCTTAATCCCTTCATTGTCAGCTCGCACTACTAGCGCAGCATAAGCCACGGTATAAGGCTCGCTGAAATTATATTTTTTCTTGCGCTCCTGCGTGATGCTTACTTGATTCATCGCTATGTCTGCTTTGCCTGCGTCAAATGCCGCGAGCATCGCATCCCACGGCGCGGTTAAAAATTCCGCCTTTAGCCCTAGCTCTTTTGCTAGTGCGCGAGCGATATCGACATCAAAGCCGGTAAGATTATTTTTCTCGTCATAGAAAGAATACGGCGAGTAAGTCCCCTCTGTGGCTATTACGAGCGTGCCCTCTTTGAGCGTCTTAGCGCTTATGGTGGCGGTGATCAGCGCTGTTGCGAGCAGGGCTTTAAATATTTTCATTACATCTCCTTGAAATTTAGCTATCGCTCGCGCTGCGAGCAGATGCGCGATTATATCGTGCGGAATATATAATTTTTATTAAAAATTTTAAATTTTAGTAAGACGTGATACAAAATTTCGCCTGTATGGCAAAGCTTTAGCGTCATATATTTTTAAAATTCTGACAGAGGTGATTTATAAAATTTCAAGTTTATTTGATAAAAGTATCGCAGACCGAATTTGGCCTGCGATACAAAATAAAATTTGCAAGTATTTCGAGGCGATTTTTTTGAGTTAGAAGCTAAAATTTTGCGCAAGCTAGACTTCTGCTTGCAGTTGCGAGCGCAAGAGAAGCAAAATTTCTCTCAAAAGCGCTCGCAAGATAAGCCTTTTAGAAAAAGACGAGCCGCTAACGAATTTGTCCGCCTCCGCGGACGACGTATTTGTAGGTCGTGAGCTCCCTCACCCCCATCGGCCCTCTGGCGTGCAGCTTTTGCGTGCTGATGCCGATCTCGCCGCCGAATCCAAACTCGCTGCCGTCGCTAAAACGCGTCGAAGCGTTGGCGTAGACGACCGCGCTACCGACCTCGTTTAAAAACCGCTCGATGTTTGCATAATCGGCGCTTAAAATCGCGTCCGAATGGCCGCTAGAATGCGCGTTTATAAAGCTGATCGCCTCACCCGTATCCCGCACGGCGCGCACGGCTAGCACGAGATCCAAAAACTCGGCGCCAAAGTCGCTCTCGCTAGCCGTTTTGACGTTTTTTGCGCCTCGCAACTCCGACTCGCACGCATTAAAAAGCTCCGAACTCACGCGAAACTCGACCTCTGGCATTTCGCGCACAAGCTCAGGCAAAATTTCGCCCGCCACGCGCTCATGCAAAAGCACGCACTCTACGGCGTTGCAGACGCTAGGGCGCTGGGTTTTGGCGTTTTTGATTATCTTTGCCGCTTCGCTCAAATTTGCGCTCTCATCGACAAAGATGTGGCAAACTCCCTCACCCGTCATGATGATCGGTACGGTCGCGTTTTGCGCGATAAAATCTTTTAAGCTCTTGCCGCCGCGCGGTATCAAAACGTCGATATACTCGCTCATTTTCGCCATTTTCGCCACTACTTCGCGTTCGGCGCTCTCCACGAGCTGCACTGCACCCGTCGGTAAGCCAAATTTCGCCCCGGCTTCGTTAAATAAATTTACTAAAAAGATGTTTGAATTTAGCGCGCTTGCACTGCCTCGCAGGATCGCTGCATTGCCGCTTTTTAGCGCCAGAGCCGCCGCGTCGATACTGACGTTTGGACGGCTCTCGTAGATGATGCCGAGCACACCCAGTGGCACGCGCACGCGGCTGATTTGCATGCCGTTTGGATGGCTCCAGCCGCCTAGATTTTCGCCCACGACCTCTGCAAATCCCGCCACTTCGCGCACGCCCTGCGCCATCGCCTCGATACGGGCGTCGGTTAGCCTTAGACGGTCTAGCAGCGCTGCGTTCAAGCCTGATCTCTCGCCATTTGCAAGGTCTTTGGCGTTTGCCGCTTTTATCGCATCCTTTTGCGCGAGCAGCTCGTCCGCCACGGCGTTTAAAATTTCAAATTTAGCCTTGCTACCAAGTCTCAAAAGCTCGCCGCAAGCGGCCTTTGCGCGCTTACAGATCTCTAAAATTTCGTTCATTTTCGCTCCTTAATCTATAAATCAAATAGCGTGTTGCGTATATAAATGCCGCAAGCGTCGCTTCTATCGCGTCTAAAATTCCTGCGCGTCTTATTTTTATCCGCGCACGACGGCTTAAATTTAGCGCGCTTTGGGCCATTTTATTTCGGATTTTCTTGCGTCAAAATTTCGCTTACTCGCCAGGCATTACGCCCAACCTTCTCATTCCAATTCGCGCATAGCGCTTTTACGTAATCCGCCGGCTCATATCCGCGCAGTTCAAAAACGTCTAGCTCGCCGTTTTTATCGGCGTCCGGTTCGTCAAATTTTGCCGTCCACGCCGCGCCCGCCAAGAGTAGTGCAAAAAAATATAATCTTTTTCATCTACGCCTTCCGTTTGAAATTTTAAACGCACAGAACACGGCTAAAATTTCATTGCAGCGCGATATTATCCGCGTGGATCGCGTCATCGTCGCTTTTGTAGCCTAAAGCATGCTCTATCTCATCGCTTTTTGCGCCCGCTATGCGCTCAAGCTCGCAGCTTGAATAGTTGCTAATGCCGTGCGCCAGCAGCTTGCCGTCGGTCGCGTAGACGTTTACGATCTCGCCGCGCTCAAACTCGCCGCGCACCTCGGCAATCCCGACCGCAAGCAGGCTTTTGCCCGATTTTATCGCCTCTGCCGCCCCTGCGTCGATAATCACCGCGCCTTTGCTAATCGCGCCGTATGCGAGCCAGTATTTACGCGAGCTAAGTCGCGCCGCGCCCGCGCTAAAGAGGGTGCCGACCTCCTCGCCCGCCGCTATCTTAAGCAAAATCCCGTCCGTCCGCCCGTTTGCGATGATCAGACTAGTGCCGATCTGATTTGCCATTTGCGCCGCCGCGATCTTGGTCGCCATGCCGCCCGTGCCGAATTTACTGCCCTCGCCGCCTGCCATTTTGACGACGCGCTCGTCGATTTTTTCAATAAAGCTTAAAAGTTTCGCGTCCGTATGCTCGCTCGGATTTTTATCGTAAAGCCCGTCGATGTCGCTTAAAATCACGAGCAGATCCGCATCGATTAGCCCCGCAACGAGAGCGCTTAGCGTGTCATTATCGCCTACTTTCAGTTCGTCTGCTACGACGGGATCGTTTTCGTTGATAATCGGCACGATGCCGCGCGAGAGCAGTTCTGCGCAGACGTTTCGCACGCTAAGATAGCGCGCTCTGTCGCTAAAATCGCCTCGGCTTAACAGCAGCTGCGCGATAATGCGGTCATGCGCCCAAAATAGCCGCTCGTAAAGATGCATCAGTGCGACCTGTCCGACCGCCGCTAGAGCCTGCTTGCGGCTTAAAATTTTAGGTCTTTGCGCGATACCGAGCAGCCCCATACCCGCGCCCACGGCGCCCGAGCTTACCAAAGCCACGCAAAAGCCCGCATCTTTTAGCTTGCAAATTTGCGCGACTAGACTTTTGATGAGCCGCTCATTTAGCGAACCGTCCGCATTGGTAAGCGTTGAAGTACCGATCTTTACGACGATACGTTTTGCGCCGCTCAGAAGCTCTTTTCTACCCATTTTCCGCTCCGAAATTTTTGAAAATTATATCGAAAACGGCTTATTTTAAATTTTATGTTTTGAGCTGAGTGGATGCGAGCTTTGGTTAAAATTTATTCCCGAATAAAATTCGGCAGCTTCCAAATACGAGAGATAAAATTTTTTGGGTAAAAGTTTGATTATAAAGTAGTCGTATTTGGCGTAGTAAATTTTCTTATAAATCGTAGAGATGGTCTGTCTATGAAGATCATAACGGGAGTCCGACTCCCGTTATCGTGTGAATTTTGCCGGCTTAAAATTTGCCGAATTCTTGCTAAAGCGCGGCGTTGAGGTTTAGTTGCATCTCGACGTCGTCGCTAACGAGCAAAATTTTCTTCATTTTAGCCTACTTTTTGGTGACGTTATCCTCTTTGTTCTCTACCTTCGGCCCCACATAATCCTCCCCGAAATAAGCCTTTTTTATCTCTTCTTTTTTGATTGCGGC
>NZ_CALKZP010000040.1 GCF_938002845.1 uncultured Campylobacter sp. | reverse complement strand
CTGCCGACACGCAGATTTTCAGTCTGCTGCTCTACCGACTGAGCTATCCAACCACTGAAAAAGAAAAGTAATTTTATCCATGCAATACTTAAATCTCGGTTAAAATCCTCGATTTTCGCTAGATTTTTGCACGTTGCGCTCCAAAATAGCCAAATTTACTCAGTTGGAATTTTCTAAATTTTAGTGATAAAAATATTGCTTGAGCAGTAATTTGCAATAATCAAAATGGGCTATCGATCTAAAAAGCAAAGTGGTATAAATTTTTACTATTTAACCGATTCTGCAAATTGTACGCTTGGTTCTAGGCTATGCAAAGTAGATAAATTTGCGCTAAAGGATCGCGGCATCGTTTTAAATTTGCGCGCATAACGGGCGATAGCTGTTATTGGTTAAATTTAGCATCGAAAATTGGCTTTAATTTGGACTTGACGAAGCATCTTTATAAACATTGCGCCAAAGCCAGTGGTGTGACGTCGTGAGGTGCGTTTCAGCTAGATTTACTTAGATATATCCGCACAGCAGAAGCGTTGAAATTTTATATAATGCGATTGTAGGTCGTGTTAAATAAAATCCTAGCCCGATCCGGCTAACTTCGATAGGTCTATTTATCCGAGCTGTGCGACTTGTTTTTTAAATAATTCGCCGCGTTCCTCGTAGCTTTTAAATTGATCCAAACTGGCACATGCAGGACTTAGCAGCGCTATTTCACTAGCGAAATTTACGGAATTTTTAAAATCCACAGAATTTTTAGAATTTTGCGAATCTAAAGTTTTGCCGCTGCTTGCGTTCACACAGGAGCTCTCGCTTTCGGTAGTCGAAATTTTATCCTGCATTAAATTTCCTGCGGAATTCTCGCCGCCTAAGCGTCCTTTTGAAATTTCATTTTCGCAAAAATTTTCTCCGCTCAAATACCGATTCGAAATTTCGCTCACCGCCGTTTGTAAAATTTCGCAGCGCACGCAAGGAAGTCTGTACTCGTCGCATAAAAGCACGATTTTATCGGTATTTGAGCCGATCGCGTAAATTTGCAGATCGTATTTTTTAAACTCCGCAAAAAGCGGGTGCAGATCCACGCCTTTATCGTCGCCGCCAAGGATCAGATGTATTTTGCGCCCCGCGTATCGCTTCAGCGCCTGCGCGCACGCATCGATGTTGGTCGCCTTCGTGTCATTGACCCAGACCCTGCCGCGCGCGTCGGTAAACTCCTCTAGCTTATTGCCTTCGATCACGAAGTCGTTTAGTCGCATGGCGTCGCATCTGTCGAATAAAATTTTCTCCACACACAGCGCCAAAAGCGCGTCTATCAAAAACGGAGTGCGGAATTTTATCTCGCCTAAATCGATGCCGAATTTTTGCGCCAGATCCGCTTCGTCTTCGTAGCAGATCACGCGGGCTAGGCTATTTTGCGCGGCGGCGGAGCTTTCGTAGGCGCGCGGGATCAGCGCCACGGAGCCTTCGCGCATCGCTAGCAGCGGCGAGAGTTTGGCGCACTCATACTCCGCGAAATCGCCGTGCCAGCTGAGATGATCGGGCGTGATCGCAAGCAGCACGTAGATGTCGGGGCGCGCATGTTTGGTGTAGTGCAGCGTAAACGAGCTCGTCTCCAGCACCCAAATTTTGGCACTTTTATCAAGCTTTGCAAGCGGGACGCCCACGTTACCGCCCATTTGCGATCCGTATCGCTCGAGCAGGTGCTGTATCATCTTCGTCGTCGTGGTCTTGCCGTTCGTGCCGCTGATCCAAATTTTAAGGCCTTTATAATCGTCAAAATAATCATATTCACTGATTAAATTCCGTGCCTTTCGCACCAGTTCGTGATGCGGCGGGAAGCCAGGGCTAGGGATTTCAAGCTCGCTTGCGGCGGGATCGAACTCGCTCGGGTTTAAAAGCGCGTTGCCGAACTCGTCCAGCTTCGGCGCGCCCGAAGAAATTTTAAATTTATCGTCGTAGATCTCCCAGCAGCCTTCGTCGCGGCAGTGCTCGGCGATCGCTCTGGTCGTAAGTCCGTAGCCAAATAGCGATTTTTTCATTTTTCTCCCCTTTTGCCCCATAAAATTTGAGTTATCTCGTCGGCGCTAAGCTCGGCAATTTCGCCGCTTCTCTCGCATCTTTCAAAAAGCCTCGGATCGTAAGTATCCTTAAAATTTAACTTTAAAAACTCGGTAAAATATCCGCCGTCTGCGGCAAAATTAGGACGGTAGTAAAAAGCGTCTAAAAAAGCATCTCCCGTCTCGCACGGCTCAAAAGTGCTCATCCGCTCCACGATCTCGCGCAGTTCGTCCTTTGTGATATCCGGCACTAATTGCGGCTCCGGCAGTGCGATATCGAAAGCCAAATTTTCCGCGCCGTCCGCTTCCCACCACTTCCAAAGATCAAATTTGCTCATATCTTTGCCCGTGATTTCGTGTAGCGTCGCCTCTAGCTCGCGGTATTTTGCGCCGTCAGGATCGCCGTTATCGTCGCAGTAAGCCGTGTAGGCTAAAATTTGCTTTAAAATTTCGTCGTATATTCCGCGCGCCGTTTCGAAGTCGGGTTCAACCTGCGCTCGCATTTTATCTCAGTTTCAGCGACGTCAGCGCTATGATATTTGCGATCAGCGCGATGATCCAAAAGCGGATGATGATTTTGTTTTCGACCCAGCCTTTAAGCTCGAAATGGTGATGTATCGGCGCCATCAGGAAAATTCTGCGCTTGAAAATTTTAAAGCTGCCCACCTGCAAGATCACGCTGAGCGTTTCGATGACGAAGACGAAGCCGATCATTATGAGTAAAATTTCATTTTTCGTGATGACCGCGCAGTATCCTAAAAATGCGCCTACGCTTAGGCTGCCGCTATCGCCCATAAAGACTTCTGCGGGGTAGCAGTTGAACCACAAAAACCCAAGCAGCGCTCCGATCAGCGCCGAAACGATGATGCAGACCTCGCCCGCGCCTGCGACGCGCGGTAGCAAGAGATATTGCGAGTAGATCGCATGCCCGCAAAGATAGGCAAATACGCCCAAAGTGCAGAGCGAAAATACCGATGGAATGGTCGCTAGCCCGTCTAATCCGTCGGTTAAATTTACCGCGTTTGAGCTCGCGCTTATCACGATCGTCCAAAACAGCGGCGCGAAGATCCATAAATTTAGCAGAGGGTATTTGAAAAACGGCACGAAAAATTCCCCGTCCAGATCGCTAAAAGCATAAAGCGTAGCTCCGATCAGAAACGCCAAGAAATTTTGCAGCGCAAATTTAGCCCGCGCGCTAAGGCCTGCGTGGTTTTGGCGGCCTAAAATTTTAGAGATGTCGTCCTTGAAGCCTATGTATCCAAAGCCCACCAAACAAAGCAGCCCGCATAGCACGAAGACGTTGTTTAGCTTGGCGCACATCAGGCTTGCGAATACCGCGGCGGTAACGAAAACGAGCCCGCCCATCGTGGGGGTTTTGCTCTTTTTCTGATGGTTTTGCGGCGCGAGTTCGTAGATGGGCTGCGCGGCGTGTCTATTTTGCGCCCAGCGGATAAACCGCGGCATAGCCCAGACTGAAAAGCAAAAAGCGATAAAAAATGCGATTCCTGCGCGCGCGGTGATGTATTGGAAGAAATTTATATTCGTAAGATGGTAAAGATAATAAAACAAAGTTTGCCTTTTAAATTTTATGAAATTTTATACGAAAATGCGCATTTTAGTATAAAAGAGGTAAAATTTAGCTTTTAGGGCGGATGAAATTTTGCCGCATTTGCCAAAAAAAAGTATAATGCCGCTCGTAAAAACAGCGCCGCAGACCTGCTTTAAAAGACCTGTGCGGCGAAATTTAGACGAAATTTAGGAGCCAAAATGGGGCAAAAGACGATTTTACTTATCACCGACGGCATCGGCTTTAACGCGAGCGATAAATTTAACGCGTTTGCAAATGCGAAAAAGCCCGCCTACGATTATCTTTTTAAAAACGTGCCCAATACGCTGCTGCACACCTCGGGGCTTGCCGTGGGCTTGCCGCAAGGGCAGATGGGAAACAGCGAAGTGGGGCATATGACGATCGGAAGCGGTAGAATTTTGTATCAAAACCTAGTCAAAATCGATCGCGCGATCGATGAGGGCTCGCTTGAGAAAAACGAAGCGCTGCAAAACCTGCTCGCTAAATGCCGCAGAGTGCACGTCATAGGGCTTTACAGCGACGGCGGCGTGCATTCGCATCTGCGCCATTTCGACGCGATCTGTGATATAGCGCAGAATGCGGGTTGCGAGACATGGGCGCACGCTATCACCGACGGGCGCGACGTTTCGCCGAGCAGCGGAGTGGAATTTTTAAAGCATCTACAGGCTAAATTTAAAGTCGCTAGCGTTTGCGGGCGCTTTTACGCGATGGATCGCGACAAGCGTTTTGACCGCGTGAAGCGCGCTTACGACGTGCTTTTGGGTGAAGCGGCGCCGCTTGAAATTTCGCCTAGCGAGTATGTGCTACAAAGCTACGAGCACGGCGTGAGCGATGAGTTTATCGAGCCTGCGAGCTTTAACGGATTTAGCGGTATCGGCGCGGATGACGGAGTGATTTTTATAAATTTTAGAAACGATCGCGCCAGGGAGCTTTGCGCGGCTTTGGGTGATGAGAGCTTTAGCGAATTTGAGCGAAAATTCGTCGTGCAAAATTTAATCACGATGAGCGAATACGATGCGAGCTTTAAATTTCCTCTGCTTTTTGAGAAGCCCGTGCTAAAAAACACGCTTTGCGAAGTGATCGCAGACGCCGGTCTTACGCAGCTTCATACCGCCGAGACCGAAAAATACGCGCACGTGACGTTTTTCTTTAACGGCGGCGTCGAGGAGCCGCTTCCGAACGAAACTCGCGTGCTAATCCCAAGCCCGAAAGTAAAAACCTACGATGAGCAGCCGCAGATGAGTGCGCCCGCAGTGTGCGATGCGGTGATCCGCGGTATCGAAGCGGGGATAGATTTCATCGTCGTAAATTTCGCAAACGGCGATATGATCGGCCATACAGGCAATTATGACGCCGCGATAAAGGCGGTCGAGGCGGTGGATGAGTGCATCGGTAAAATTTTAAACGCGGCGAGGGCGCATGATTACGCCTATGTCCAGATCAGCGATCACGGCAATTGCGAGGCGATGAGAGACGCGGACGGCGAAATTTTAACGAATCACACGACCTTTGACGTATTTTGTTTCGTCGCGGGCGAGGGCGTTCGCGGGCTAAAAAGCGGACTTGGGCTTAGCAACGTCGCAGCGACCGTGCTAAAGTTAATGGGGCTGCCGAAGCCCGCGGAGATGGATGAAGCGCTATTTTGAAATTTAAACGGCGCAGCTTGCGAGCAGATTTAAACTGCTAAAATTTAGGTAAATTTAGATAAATTTACGCTAGAGATTAAAATTTTAACAAAAGGAAAAATATGAAATTTAGTGGAAAAAACGTTTTAATCACCGGCGCAAGCCGCGGTATCGGCGCGCAGATCGCAAGGACTTTGGCATCTTACGGACTTAAGGTGTGGATCAATTATCGCTCAAACCCCGAGCCTGCCGATGCGCTACTAGAGGAGATCCGCGCAAACGGCGGAGAGGGCGCCGTGATAAAATTTGACGCGACGAACGAGGCGGAATTTAGCGAGGCGATTGCCCTGATCGCGCAAAGCGACGGCGAACTAAGCTATCTCGTAAATAACGCGGGTATCACGAACGACAAGCTCGCGCTTAGAATGAAGTTGGAAGACTTCATGGGCGTGATCGAAGCAAATTTAAGCAGCGCCTTCATCGGCTGCCGCGAAGCTCTAAAATTAATGAGCAAAAAGCGCTTCGGCGCGGTCGTAAACATCGCCTCGATCGTCGGCGAAATGGGCAACGCCGGACAGGTCAATTACAGCGCGAGCAAGGGCGGAATGATCGCGATGAGCAAGAGCTTTGCAAAAGAGGGTGCTGCGCGCGGCATCCGCTTCAACTGCATAACTCCGGGCTTCATCGCTACGGATATGACGGATGCGCTAAGCGACGACGTAAAAGCAAGCTACGAAGCGAGCATCCCGCTTAAGCGCCTCGGAAGCACGAGCGACGTTGCCGAAGGAGTTGCGTTTTTACTCAGCGACGGCGCGGGCTACATTACTGGTGAGACGCTTAAAATAAACGGCGGGCTCTATATGTAGCGTTAAATAGCGGAATTTAAGGTTAAATATTATAGAATTACGCGGTATTTTTTTAAAGGAGTGCTAAAATGGCAGTATTTGAAGATGTAAGAGACGTAGTTGTAGAGCAACTCAGCGTTAGCCCGGATCAGGTTAAACTTGATTCTAAAATTATCGAGGATTTGGGCGCGGACTCTCTTGACGTAGTTGAGCTAGTAATGGCTTTAGAGGAGAAATTCGGTATCGAGATCCCTGATAGCGAGTCCGAAAAATTAGTAAGCATTAAAGACGTAGTAGATTATATAGAAAATTTGCCTAAGAAATAAAATTTTAAGGAAGCGGTTTTGAAACGAGTCGTAGTAACGGGCATCGGGATGATAACCTCTCTCGGGCTTGACAAACAGAGCAGTTTTGAAAATATCTGTAACGGAAAAACCGGGGTTGATAAAATTTCGCTCTTTGACGCTAGCGAATTTCCGGTTCAAATTGCAGCTGAAGTAAAAGGTTTCGACCCTTCGAGCATAATCGAGGATGGAAAAGAGATAAAAAAGATGGATAGGTTTATCCAGCTGGGACTTAAAGCCGCGGGTGAAGCTATGGATGACGCTAAATTTAGCGGTTTCGATAGCGACGAATTCGGCGTTAGCTCCGCTAGTGGTATAGGCGGTTTGCCGAATATCGAGATAAATGCCAATACCTGCTTGCAGCGCGGTCCTAGGCGAATTTCTCCGTTTTTTATCCCCTCTGCGTTAGTAAATATGCTCGGCGGCTTTGTTTCTATATATTATAAATTAAAAGGTCCGAATTTATCCAGCGTTACGGCTTGTGCGGCTTCTGCGCATGCGATTATGGACGCTGCGAGAGTTATCATGATCGGCGAAGCGAAAAAGATGCTCGCAGTGGGTGCCGAGGCTGCGGTTTGTCCCGTAGGTATCGGCGGATTTGCTGCGATGAAGGCGCTTTGTGCTAGAAATGACGATCCTGCGCACGCTTCACGTCCGTTTGATGCTGAGCGAAATGGCTTTGTTATGGGCGAAGGCGCGGCGGCTTTGGTTTTAGAAGAGCTAGAGGACGCAAAAGCGCGCGGTGCTAAAATTTACGGCGAGCTCGTAGGATTCGGCGCCAGCGGCGATGCTTATCATATCACTTCGCCTAGCTTAGACGGACCGATTCGCGCTATGAAAAAGGCCTACGAAATGGCGGGACGCCCGAAGATTGATTATATAAACGCTCACGGAACGTCCACAGCAATAAACGACAAAAACGAAACCGCGGCGTTAAAAGAGCTTTTCGGTGAGGGCAAGGTGCCTGCGGTCAGCTCCACCAAGGGCCAGCTAGGACACTGCCTGGGTGCTGCCGGAGCTGTAGAGGCTGCGATCAGTCTTTTAGCGATGCAAAACGGCATCATACCGCCTACGATAAATCAAATTTCAAAAGATCCAGATTGCGATTTGGACTATGTGCCAAACGTTGCCAGAAAAGCTAAACTCGATTGCGTTATGAGCAATAATTTCGGATTCGGCGGCACGAACGCATCGCTTATTTTCAAAAGAGTAGATTAATGGCTAGCTATCTGGACTTCGAAAAGTCTATAAAGCAGATCGACGAGGACATCGTCGCTGCTAAAATTCGCGGTGATGAGGACGCGGTCGAAATTTTAAATAAGAACCTCGAAAAAGAAATTTCCAAAGTTTATAAAAATTTAAACGAATACCAAAGGCTTCAGCTTGCGCGCCATCCGGATCGCCCTTACGCGATCGATTATATTCGCGCGCTTTTGCAGGACGCCAGGGAGCTCCATGGCGACCGCGCCTTTAGAGACGATCCTTCGATCGTGTGTTATCTGGGCATTATGGGCAACCGTAAAATTGCCGTGATCGCCGAGCAGAAGGGTCGCGGTACCAAAAACAAGCTGAAGCGAAATTTCGGCATGCCGCATCCTGAGGGCTATCGTAAGGCTCTGCGCGTAGCGAAACTTGCCGAGAAATTTAACCTTCCTATTTTGTTTTTGATCGACACTCCGGGCGCATATCCGGGACTCGGAGCTGAGGAGCGCGGTCAAAGCGAGGCTATCGCGCGAAATTTATATGAGCTTAGCGATCTTAAAACCCCTACGATCGCCGTCGTTATCGGCGAGGGCGGTAGCGGCGGAGCTTTAGCGATCGGCGTGGCCGATCGTTTGGCGATGCTTCAAAACTCAATCTTTTCAGTCATCTCTCCCGAAGGCTGTGCTGCGATTTTGTGGAACGATCCAAGTAAGAGCGAGGCCGCTACGAAAGCGTTAAAGATCACCGCCGAGGAGCTAAAAGAGCTGGGCTTGATCGACGACGTGATCAAGGAGCCTAAAACGGGCGCCCACAGAGATAAAGACGGCGCGATAAAAGCGCTTGGAAACTACGTCTTAACCGAGCTGCACAAGCTAGACGATCTTAGCATAGACGAGCTCATCAGCAGAAGACAACAAAAAATTTTAAGGTTCGGTGCTTATAAAGAAAACTAAATTTTAAATTTCGCGACTTTTTTAAAACCAAATTTAATAACTTCACACTCTAAGAGGACAAATGGAAAATACAAATCAAAATTCCGCACAGACCGCCGTTTCAAATTCTAATCAAAACGGTAGAAAAACTTACGCCAAAACGCACGTTCCCGTCGAGGGCTACCAGATCGAGGAGCTCCGCTCGATGGATCTTGAAAATCTCATCGCCATAGCAGACGAGCTAGGCGTCGAGAACCCGCGCGAATTCCGTCGCCAAGCGCTCGTTTTTGAAATTTTACGCATGCAGACGAAGCAGGGCGGCTTCATACTTTTTACGGGGATTTTGGAGGTTACCGCCGAGGGTTACGGCTTTTTGCGCGGCATAGATTCAAATTTAAGCGACAGCGCCAACGACGCCTACGTGAGTCTAAGTCAGATCCGCAAATTTGCCCTGCGCGTCGGCGACATCGTCACGGGTCAGGTGCGCGAGCCGAAGGATCAGGAGAAGTACTACGCGCTCTTAAAGATCGAGGCGATCAATTACAAATCGATCCAAGAGGCCAGAGAGCGTCCGCTATTTGATAATCTCACGCCGCTTTTCCCGACCGAAAAGCTCAAGCTTGAATACGATCCTATGCGCCTTACCGGTCGCGTGCTCGATCTTTTCACCCCGATCGGCAAGGGGCAGCGCGGGCTCATCACGGCGCCTCCGCGTAGCGGTAAAACGGAGCTTATGAAAGAGCTTGCCAACGGCATTACGCGCAACCACCCCGAGGTCGAGCTTTTGGTGCTGCTAGTCGACGAGCGCCCCGAGGAGGTGACAGATATGGAGCGCAGCGTGCGCGGCGAGGTGTTTAGCTCGACCTTCGATCAGCCCGCGTTCAACCACGTCCGCGTCGCCGAGCTCGTCATCGAAAAGGCAAAACGCGCCGTCGAAAACGGCAAGGACGTCGTCATCTTGCTTGATAGCATCACCCGCCTTGCGCGCGCTTACAACACCGTCACGCCTAGCAGCGGCAAAGTCCTAAGCGGCGGCGTGGACGCAAATGCCCTGCATAAACCGAAGCGCTTCTTCGGTGCGGCACGAAATATCGAAAACGGCGGCTCGCTCACTATCGTCGCTACCGCGCTCATCGAGACCGGCTCGCGTATGGACGACGTGATCTTCGAGGAGTTCAAGGGCACGGGCAACAGCGAGATCATCCTCGATCGCAACATCTCGGATCGTAGAATTTACCCCGCGATCAACATCACCAAATCGGGCACGCGCAAAGAGGAGCTTTTACAAGGCAGTGAAAATTTGCAAAAGATCTGGGCGTTGCGCTCGGCGATCTCGACGATGGACGACGTCGAGGCGCTAAAATTTTTATACGCCAAGATGCTAAAAACCAAAGACAACACCGAGCTGCTATCGATAATGAACGGCTAAATTCTTTAAATTTAGCCTTATTTAAAATTTTGCTCTAAATTTAGCGGCATAGTTTGCACCGCTTGCCGCGAATACCGCCACGTAGCTTCGTATGCGCTTTCAAAGCGGCGCATCTTTTTTTCAAACTCCACTATTATAAGTTTAAATTTATCGCGATATTTGCTAAACGTTTTGCGCTCGTAGCACGAGGTGCGGCGCCGTCCGATAAAATTTTACTTCGGTAAAATCTATTCGTAAGATGTCAAGCGTAAAATTTTACGAGGAATTTTATGTTTTGCTACGCACGGAGCTAGGGCGCTTGATATCGTTACTTCAAATTAATATAATACTGCCAACATCATATCATTTCATAAGCTCAAAAAGCTTCATAAATCCTATATATCTGTTTCCATGGTTATCTAATCTAGTCTCATAACAATCAATAATACCAAGGCAGCTTTCCTCGGAATTTATATTTTTTAAAAATATATCAAAATTCCGTTTCGTGCTATTGAATATAAAATTTGGATCGTCACGATACCGCTTGCTCGGCTCATACTCATTGGGGATACGTTTTATCGCTATAAATTTCATACAAAATTGGCTTTCGCCCAGTATTCTATCAATAAACGATGTTTCTTTACGGCATTCTTTTATGGTGAAAGTATCTGATAAATAAATATTTGATGAATAATGCTGATCTAGAATAATCACTTTACCTTTTTCTTTTTCATAGTCTATTTTTCTATTGCCTTCAAATGGTCTATACGTGTAATTATCTCCCGCATCGACATTATTGACAGTATGGTGGTAGATAAAATCTGAAAAAGTCCATGGGATTTTTTCATCCGATACCATTTCGTCTGTAATATCTCTAAAAGGGAGTGAAGAATTTAAATCATGTATTAAATTAAAGTCCTTGTCATTTGAATGATTTTCAAAGATTTCGTTGATTTTAGAAATAGCTTCGTGAAATGTTAAGTTGGTATCTATGGTGTAAAGTTTATTGTATTTGGACTTCCCTTCATAATAATAATTTTCCAATTCGTCCTGTACGAAATTTTGCACTATCTCATCTTTGCTAAGCCATTTTAGATCGCCGAAGCTAAACCCGCTGTAATTAAGCGCACCGACGATCACACAAACGCCGAGCGCGGCGATTAGGACTTTGGCTAGAAATTTAAGAGCTTTGAAAATTTACTCCTTTAGCAAAACGCTAGTTAAAATACAAGCCTAACGGGCTGCGATGTTAAGCGACCTTTTTAAATTTAAACTCGCTCAAAGAGGGGTTAAATTTAAACCCGTGCCGCCTAAATTTAGCAGAATCGCTTCCTACTTCCCGCCGAAAAACAGCAGATTTGCCATTATGATCACGATCGCGACGGGCGCTACGAAGCGCAGCGAAAAGTACCAAATTTTAAATCCCAGCTCGCCCATATCGGCGCCGAAAAGCCCGCGCAGGCGCTGTGCATCCATAACAAAGCCCACGAAGATCGCCGAGGTTAGTGCGCCTAGGGGCAACATAACGTTTGAGCTTACGAAGTCCAAGCAGTCAAAAAAGCTCGCGCCGAAAAGCTTAAACTTGCTCGCATAATCCGCGTGCATCGATAGCAGCGAGCATGCGCCTAGCACCGCTATGACGCACCCCGAGATGCAGACTGCGCGCAGGCGCGAAATTTTAAATCTGCCGATGAGATAGAAGACGAAGGGCTCGATCATCGAAACCGCGCTCGTGATCCCCGCAAAAAAGAGCGAGACGAAAAACGCGACTTCAAGCACTTGTCCCGCTAGCCCCATTTTTGCAAACATCGTAGTGAGCGAGACGAACACAAGCCCCGCACCCTGCGCGGGATCGGCGCGGAATTCGAAGATGAAGGTAAAGACGATGAGCCCCATCATCAGTCCGATCGCGATGTTGATGAATACGATGTTTACCGAGCTTCGCACGAGCCGCACCCCCTCGCTAAGCGACGCCGCGTATGCTGCGATACAGCCGACGCCCACGCATAGGGTAAAGAGCGCGAGCCCGAGCGCGGATAAGACGGAGCTAACGGTGATTTTACCGAAGTCGGGGTAGAAAAGAAATTTCGCCGCCGCGCCGAAGCCCTGCATCGTGCACGCATACGCAAGCATCGCAAGCAGCAGCACGAAAAGAAGCGGCATCATCACGACGTTTAGCCGCTCGATACCGCTTTTGATGCCGCGCGCGACGACGGAAAGCGTCAGCACGAGCGCAAGCGCGTAAAAGCCGAGGCTCGTGGCTAGCGAATGCGAGATGAGATCGTCAAAGACGGCGCCCGCTTCCTCGGCAGTTGCGGGCAGCGGAGAAAAGCCCAAAAATATGTAGCGGATCACCCAGCCGAGGATGACGAGGTAAAAGGACAGCACCAGCATGCCGCCCGCGATGAAAACGCCTCCCGCGCGCCATTTGCGTCCGCCGCGCGGCGCCAGCGTCTCGTATGCGCTCGGCAGATCCCGCCCGCTTAGCCTGCCTAGCGCCATCTCGGCTAAAAATATGCTAAAGCCCACTCCCAACGTGAGCGCGAGGTATAAAAGCACGAAGGCGCTGCCGCCGTTTTGGCCCACGAGGGTGGGGAATTTCCATGCGTTGCCAAGCCCCACCGCGCCGCCTGCGACGGCAAGTATGAAGCCGATTTTGCTAAATTTATCGTTCATTTTCGCTCCGATGATTTTTTAAATTTTAAAGCCGTGGAATTTTAAAATTCCAAACTACCGCCGCATCTCGCTATGAAATTTGGCTCGCTATTTTTGGACCGCTTCGGCGTTAAATTTTAAAATTCAAAGCGCGACGCCGCGCGGCTTGTCGTGAAATTTTGCGTACCGTTTCTGTGACAGATTGCATAGATCGCGTCATAAACTATCGCGGCGTCTGCGCACCGACCGCCTAGGTTTAGAATTTTAAAATTCCGCAGCGCGATTCGGCACGGCTGTGTTACGACGCCTTTGCCGCGCGCACTGATCGCCATGCAGGTTGTCGCGGTCGCGCCGAAAGCTGATTGTCGCTACATACTTTAACCTTCCTCTATCTAAACATAAAATTCCAAACTATCGCTGCAAGGCTAACGGATCGCGGCAAGTTTGCTATGAAATTTGGCGCGTTGCTTTTGGACTGCTTCAGTGCCAAATTTTAACTTCCATGCTATCCATCCGCTTTGCAAAATTTAAAAATTTAAAATTTTTAGCTGATTGAGCGCTATCACTACGATCGCGGCTGGCGCCACGAAGCGCAGTAGCACGAAATACCACAGCTTAAAGCCCATTCGTCCCATATATGGGCGCAGTAGAATTTCGACGGCTCGTTTTTTGATCACGAATCCTACGAAAATCGCCACGATTATGCCGCTAAGAGGCATTAAGATATTCGAGGTTAGGTAATCAAGCACGTCAAAAAAGCTCTTGCCACCTAGGCTAAAATACTCGCTCGTGCCCCCGTAATAACCCAAAATGCAGCATATCCCTAAAACATACGTCACGGCAAAAACTAAAAGCGAAGCGCGCTTGCGGCTTAGCTTGCGGGAGTTTACGAGATAATAAATCGCAGGCTCCAGCATCGAAATTGCAGAAGTAATCGCCGCAAATAATAGCGAGGTGAAAAATAAAAAGGCTAGGATATTTCCGATCGCACCAAGCTTTGAAAAAAGCACCACCAGCGAGACAAACACTAGCCCAGGACCTTGCGCTTTGGGATCGCCGCCGAATTCAAAGATGAAAGTAAAGACGATAAGTCCCATCATCACGCCGATTAGGACATTAATGCAGACAATATTTATGCTTGAGGTTAGGATATTAGTGCGCGCAGGCAGGCTCGCGGCATAAGTCATAATCGTAGTAACGCCAAGCGAAAGCGTAAAAAATGCAAGTCCTAGCGCCGAAAGAACACTATCTTTATTAAGCTTGGAAAAATCTGGCACTAGCAAGAATTTTGCGCTACGTCCGAATCCATCGAAACTCGCGGCGTAAATTAGCATTAAAACCAGCAAAATAAATAGCGCAGGCATCATCCAGACATTAAGCCGCTCGATGCCGCTTTTGACACCTTTAGATACGATGAAAAAGCAAAATGCCGACGCTATGGTAAAGCACACCGCCACGCTTAAAAAGTCGCTACCTAAAAGTGCGTTAAACGCTGCGCCGCTTTCATCTATACTTTTTGGCAGATAAAAAGCGCTTGAGACCACGTATTTTAGGATCCAGCCCATTACGACGCTGTAAAAAGCATAGATCAAAAGTGCACTAATCATAAAAAATCCCGCGTATTTCCATGCGCCTTTGTATGAGGGTGCGAGCTTTTCAAATGCGCGCACCGGATCACTTTCGCTTAGTCTGCCGATGACGATCTCGGCTAAAAAAATCACGAAGCTAACCAAAAGCGTCAGCAAAAGATATAGCAAGATAAATGCGCTGCCGCCGTTGGTGCCTACTAAAGTGGGGAATTTCCACGCATTACCGAGCCCTACGGCGCTGCCTGCGACTGCGAGAATGAAGCCGATTTTGCTGAATTTATCATTCATATTATGCCTTGTAGCGGAATTTGAAAGGGCAATATTAGCAAAATCTAGCTTAACTCGCCAAGCTAGCCGAGTGGAATTTAGGCAAACCCGCTATAATGCCGCGAATTTTAAAGGAGATAAAATGAAATCGATAAAAGAAGTGATGCTCTCTCGCCACAGCTGCCGTAAATTTTGCAGCTATAAACTAAATAGCGAGCTCGTGCGCGAGATACTTGATCTTGCGCGCTTAAGTCCCAGCTCATGCGGATTAGAGCCTTGGAGGATGATGATAATCTCGGATCCTTGCGAGCTAAAAGAGCTTTCCGTAGCCTGTAACAGTCAGCCGCAAGTAGCTGAGTGCTCGCACGCCGTGATTTTAATCGCGCGTAACGATCTGCGCGTGGGCGAAGCGTATTTAGAGCGCACCGTCCGCCGTCGCGCAAACACTCCGCAAAAATATGAAGCTGCGATGAATTATTTCCGCGCGAAATTTGCGAGCTTAGACGACGAAGCGCTGATGAACTACGCGATCAAGCAGCTTTATATCTTAGCGGCAAATATCGCTAATATCGCCGAGGGCTTTGACGTGCGCTCGTGTATAATGACCGGCTTTGACGCCGCGGCTTTGGAAAAATTCTGTGCTTTAGAGGCGAAATTTCGTCCTGCGATTGTCGTGGCTTTAGGGCGTGGTGAGCCTAGCAAATATCCGCACACGCGCTACGAGCTGGATGAAATTTTAATCTCTCGTGGCGGCAGCGAAAAAAGATAAAATAGGGCGCTTCTGCTCGCAAAGCTAGGCGTAATCTTTGTTTATTAAAAGCGTCGTTTTGCGAAATTTTATCGGTTTAAAAGTGCGATAGCGTTAAAATGCGCTTAAAATTTCAAAGGATAATCATGCAAGTCAAACTCCTAAATTTCACTCCGCTTTGGGTCTGCTCAAATGCGATCCGCACCTGCTGGCAGAGCTTTGAGCGCAGCGATTGCGGCGGCGCCAAAGACCTGGCGCTAATCGACCGCGTCGGCAACCAGCTCAAACACTCAAGCACGCTCGAGCACCTCTACTACAACTTCTACATCAGCGGTATTTCGCGCGCGCTGCTTCAGGAGCTGGCGCGCCACCGCCTTGCAAGCCTTAGCGTAAAATCCACTCGCTACACTCTCAAAGAATTGCGCGGCGAGGGCAGCTTCGCGCAAGGGGATTTCGAAAACGCCGCGCGATACATCGTGCTTACCGGCAATGAAGCGGTCGATAATTCAAGTATCGCGGCTCTTGAAAATCTACGCGTAATCTTACAAACCCCAATCAGCCTTGATATCGCCAAATACTGCCTGCCCGAGTGCTACAAGAGCGAGCTTAGCTGGAGCATAAACGCGCGCAGCTTGCAAAACTTCCTCGCTCTGCGCTCTAGCAAGGCGGCACTTTGGGAGATCCGCGAGCTTGCAGATAAAATTTACGATGCGCTGCCGCAGGAGCATAAATTTATATTCCAAAGCTGCATGGCGGGCGAGAAGACGCAAGGCGAAGAGTAGCGCGCGGGATAAATTTAGATACAAAAGGGCTGCGATGATAAAACTTACGCAGATGAGAGCGGCTTTTGAAAAAGAGGAGCCGAACGCGCTTTATCTGAGCTACTTGGGATGGGTACAAACCCTGATTCCATTTTGGAGGCAGGCTGTTGCAAGGACCGCGGAGTTAAGCGGCACGACGGATGAAAAAAGAGACAAACATCTGCGAGTTATCGACAATTCTTTGCAGCTTTTGCAGGCTTGGCGATTTAAAAATATAAAATACGTGCAAGCAAGAAGAAGAGAGATCGATAGCGCCATAAGTTTTATTCGAAACGGCGCCTTAACGCAGCAGGCATGCAGATACGCCTTTGCGCCCGTTTGTAGAAATTTAGCGAGCATTTTACGCAGCTTTTTATACGTTTCAACTTTCGGCTATTCGGACGAGCAGCTTCCGACCGTATTCGCTCAAAAAATTTACGACATTGCGCTGTGCCATACGCTATTTCCTTTTGATACAAGCGATTTTGTGTATTATCTGCCGCGAGAGAAATCTATCCATACGCAAGACCCCGCCGATTTGGATAACTGGCATTTGATGATGGAGATAGCGGGCGGCGATTTAGGGATTTCTGCGTTGATTGAGCGGCTAAACGAACACGCGTATGAAATTTGGACGAATTACAAAGCGCCGTTTGAATGGAAATACGACGAGGGAGTTTGGAATTTAGAATTTGAGAATGTTTCAAAAAGGTTGCACTATGCGGGCTTGCGAGCTTTTTCTAATCTGAATAAAGCGGAATAAAAAACGCGCAAAATTTAAATCGCTTCTGAAATTTCATTCGCGGGCGGTAAAATTTCTGCAAGTTTTTAATGCGTGTAAAATTTAAAATTTGCTTGAGCGGGTTTTTTGGGTAGCCTGCGGCATCAAAATTTAGCCGCCGCGCATTTTTACGACTTGCGGCGCCGAGAATTGCAGCGGCGCCGCGCCGAAAACTGATACGGCGAGCGATAAATTTAAAGGACGGATTATGAAAAATCTAGCGCTTGTGATGTTTAGCGGACAGACACACCTCGATTTTGCGGGGTTTTACGATTGTATGCTAAGGCTCAAAGCCGTCCGCCCGCAGCTTGAGATGAGGTTTTGCTCGCGCGAGCGGCAGGTTTCGGATAGCGGCGGCCTTACGATCGATGCGGGCGAGATCACGACGGATCTAGGCGGCTTTGATGCGGTTTTTGTGCCCGGCGGTATGGCGACGCGTCGCCTTAAAGACGATGCGGGCTTCATCTCGTGGCTCGCAACCGCGCGCGATGCGAAGTATAAGTTTAGCGTTTGCACCGGTTCGCTGCTTTTGGGCGCGGCGGGGTTTTTGCACGGAAAGCGCGCGACTACGCATCCGTTTTGCTACGATCTGCTGGCGCCTTACTGCGCGGACGTGGTGCACGAGCGGCTCGTGCGCGAAAGCCTGCCCAAAGGGGGCGAGATCATCACTGCTGGCGGCGTAAGCAGCTCCATAGAGCTTGGACTTTGCGTGATCGAGAAATTCGCAGGCGCCTCTGCGCGAGAGGCTGCCGCTGAGGCGATGGATTATCCGTATTACGGTCTTAGAGGCAAGCTTGCGAGATGAAATTTTAAAGCCGATAAGATCGGCGGAGTAAAATTTTAAGACCGCGGCGTTTTTAAGTGAGCAAATATCGATACGATGGATTTTAGATAAAATAGGAGATCGCAAAGACAGAATGAAGTCGGCTCAAATTTTATCGCTGCTTTCGCATATATCTATCGGGTCGCTTATAGGTTGAAATTCAGAGATAATAACCCGTTGGAGTTCGCAATCGCGCTTTTTGCCTACGCGATTTTGTTTGCTTTTTATCCGCAAACCCTGCTTAACGATAATAAAAAGACGATCGCCATGCTGTTTTTTATGGCGCTTTTGATCGTGATCGTGTAGCGGCAGGCTATACTTAGTAAATCGGCGGGATCGGTTGGCGGCGAGAGAGTGCGGGCGATCTGCCTTTGATTGCAGCGGCGCACGAGCGATACTATTTTTAAAATTTATTGTAAAATTAGAGCGTTAATTTATTAAAATTTAAAGGGTCGGTATGCAGATAAATTTAGACGACGTGAGGATCGAGAGCGGCTGGAAAGAGGCGCTTAGAGAGGAATTTTTAAGCGAGTATTTTGCGAAGATCAAAGAAAACCTGCTCGCCGCAAAGGCGCGCGAGATCGTCTATCCGCCGGGAAATTTGATCTTTAACGCCTTCAATCTCACCCCGTTTGAGCGGGTGCGAGCGGTGATTTTGGGGCAGGATCCTTACCACGGCGCGCATCAGGCGATGGGGCTTAGCTTTTCGGTGCCGCGCGGCGTGCGAATTCCGCCCAGTCTCGTAAACATCTACAAAGAGATTAAGAGTGATCTGGGTATCAGCGAGCCTGAAAGCGGCGATCTGAGCTACTGGGCGAAGCAGGGCGTGCTGCTACTTAATGCGAGCCTTAGCGTGGGCGCGAACCGCGCGAACTCGCACAGCGGCTTTGGCTGGCAAATTTTCACCGATGCCGTGATTAAAATTTTAAGCGCGAGGCGGCAAAATTTAGTCTTTATGCTGTGGGGAAATTTCGCCAAAGCCAAATCGGCGCTGATCGATGCGCAGAAGCATCTCATTTTAACCGCCGCGCATCCCAGTCCGCTTGCAGGAGGGGCGTTTTTTGGCTGCAGGCATTTTAGCAGATGCAACGAATATCTGCGCGCGCACGGCCTGGGAGAGATCGATTGGGATCTAAATCACGGCGCAGATTAAATGTATTTTAAATGAAATTTGCGTAAAATGCGACGTAAAATTTCAAAGGTAAAGAAATTTTAAAAAATGTCGAAAGGAGAAGTGAGCGAATAATATACGACCGGCTTAAAACGGCTTGCCAAAGCGACGCGAATGCGCGGCTAGGCTAATCATTGTAATTAAAGGAACGATATGAAAAAGATAATTTTGGGAATTTTATTGCTATTTACAAGTAGTGTAGTGGCAAATACCCTATCTGAGATTAGGCAATCGGGCAGTGTGCGCGTAGGCGTATTTGAGGCGCAACCGCCTTTTAGTAAATTTGAAGACGGCAAATTTCAAGGATTTGAGGTTACTCTAGCCGAGGCGCTATCAAAAGATATATTCGGCGGCAAGGCAGGCAAGGTGGAATTCGTGCCCGTAAAGGCTAGTGAGCGTTTAAAAGCGTTGGAAGAAAATAAAGTAGATATGGTGCTTGCGACCTTTACGATCACAAATGAGCGTAAGCAGCTAGTTGATTTTACGACGCCGTATTTTGCAGTAAATATCGGCGTGCTAACCCGCGCCGGCGATAGGATCAAGACTGTATCGGATCTGCACGGCAAGCCGATCATCGCAGAAACCGGAACTACGGGCGAAGCGTATTTTAGAAAAGAGGGCTTTGAAATTGTAAATTGCGCCACTGCAAATGAATGCTATAAAATGCTAAAAGATGGTAAGGGCATCGGATATGCGACAGACAATCTGATAGTTTTAGCTTATGCTGTAATCGACAGCGACACCGAGGTAAATATCAAGAATTTAGGCGTTTCGGATTTCTTAGGCATTGCGGTTTCTAAGGGCAATAAGGATCTGCTCGAGTTCTTAAACGGCGAGCTAGTCAAGCTAAGCAAGAACGGCTTTATGAAAAAGACCTATGACGAGACTATCGAGCCGTATTACAAGGGCACTGCGGAGAAAAAATATTTCTTGCTAGATGACCTCTATAGCTTATTTTAAGTGGGCATAGCGGTACGGCTCGCCTGTGTTTGCTTGCAGTAAGCATAGCTGTGTGCTCTCACTAGGTAAAAATTTAAAAGGCTCGCATAGCCTTGCTATTTTGTCCGACTTTGCGAGCTTGGGTTTGGATTATAAAATTCTACTAACGCGTCGTTGCAGAATTTATAAAATTCCATAGAATTTCGCAGCGGCATGCTATTTTTGCGGCACTAATAGACGCACAGAATTTAAGCGAAGCGCTAAAATTTAATGAGAGCAGGCAGGGTGTGGCGCAAGGCAGCAAAATTTAAAAAGCCTCTATCATTATGTTTAGAAATTTTAGTTGCGAAATTTTATTGCTAAACTCGCAATTTAGGGAATAGTTTCGGTTCTAGTAAAATGAAATTTTAAGAAAATTTACATTACAATTACGAAAAATTTAAAATTCAAGGAGGAAATTATGAAAAAGTCATTTTTTCTTATTCTATTGTCGGCGATCTTTGTTTTTGCGAATTCATTAAGCGAAATAAAGCAAAGCAAGGTTATCAGAGTAGGCGTTTATGAAAATGAGCCGCCTTTTAGTAAGTCGAGCGAGAAAGGCTTTGAAGGCTTCGAAGTCGAGCTTGCCAACGCGCTAGCCGGTAAAATTTTCGGTAACAGCGGCGGTCGTATCGAGCTCATACCGGTAACAAACGAAGTGCGTTTTCCGATGCTGCAAAACAATCAAGCCGATATGATAATCGCGGCTGCAAGCATCACTGAAGAGCGTAAAGGCAGCGTGGATTTTTCGATGCCGTATTTTACGGTAAATTTGGGAATTTTAACGAAAAAAGACTCAAATATTCACAAAATAGGCGATCTGATGGGCAAAAAGATCGGTATCATCCGCAAGACTACCGGTGAGGCGTATATCAAAAAGGACGGCGGTTATAATGTTTCTTATTGCAACGATTCGGTCGATTGCTATAGGAGATTAAAAAGTGGCGAGATCGACGGGTATTGTAACAACAACCTTTTTGTAATGGTCTATCCGATCGTAGATCCTGCAGTCGAAGTCAATATAAAAAATTTAGGCGATAATGTATTCTTAGGCGTCGCGGTGCAAAAGGGTAACGCGGAGCTGCTAGAAGCGATCAATAAAGGCTTGATCGCGCTTAGCAAAGAGGGCTTTTTCAAAAAGGCTTACGAGGATACTTTCGAATCCTTCTATAAAGGTACTGTCGATAAAAAATATTTCTTACTCGACGATCTTTACAGCTTTTTTTAATAAAAAAGGAATTTAAAATGAAAAAATCACTGTTTTTAATTCTTTTATCTTGCATCTTTGCGCTTGCGAATTCTTTAAGTCAAATAAAGCAGAGTAAAGTCATTCGTATCGCCGTTTATGAAAATGAACCTCCGTTTAGTAGGGTCACAGATAACGGCTTTGAGGGCTTTGACGTAGAGCTTGCTAATGCAATCGGAGGCAAAATTTTAGGCGATACCGGCGGCAGGATCGAGCTCATACCGGTATCGGCGCAAGCTCGCTTTCCGTCCATTCAAAATAATCAGGCAGATATGCTTATCGCGGCTGCAAGCGTTACTGAGGAGAGAAAGAAAAATTATGAGTTTTCGATGCCCTATCTTTCGGTAAATTCCGGAGTTTTAACCAGAAAAAGCGACAATATCCAAAAAATGAGCGATCTACGAGGTAAAAAAGTAGGCGTCATTCGCGGCTCGACGGGCGAAGCGTTTATGCAAAAGGATGGCGGCTACAATCTAGTGTATTGCAAAAATTCCTCCGATTGCTACAAGCGGTTAAAGAGCGGCGAGATCGACGGCGCGTGCGACGATAATCTATTTGTGATGGTCTATCCGGTCGCAGATCCTAGCGTCGAGGTTAATATCAAAAGTCTTGGCGAGAACGTATTTTTAGGCATCGCGATGCAAAAAGGCAACGCAGATCTCGCAGAAGCCGTCAATCAAGCGCTCATCTCGCTTAGTAAAGAGGGCTTTTTCAAAAAGGCGTATAATGATACCTTCGAGCCTTTCTATAAAGGCACCGTCGATAAAAAATACTTCCTTTTAGACGACATATACAGCTTCTTTTAGAATTTTAAATTTGATGTGGGTCAGGATTTGAAGCTTCGCGGCTCTAAATTCTAGCCCGCGCGGTATTAAAATTTCGTCTCGAAATTAGCTTTAAAATTTCGCTTAAAATTTTGTTAGTCCCGCCGCCGCGCCTAAGCCAGCGTGCACACAGCAGTCGCAATCTTTAGTATTTGCGACCATTTGCGTCGCGCAAAATTAGATCGAGCTAAGCTTTAAAATTTTACTTCGAGCCCTTGGAATTTTTTAAATCCTGCATGCGCTCCTGCTGAGCCTGCACGAACGCGCCGTATCTGATAAAAAGATAATCTTTGATCTCAAAAATCATCAATGTAAAAATCGAAGGCAGCGTGAAAAATCTAATCGTCATAAACACCAGGTCAAGCGCGTTTAGCTCGTCGCTGCCCGCGCGATACCCTCCCGCGCCCGCGGTTAAAATTCCGTGAAGCGTCTCGTAGTTGTAAAGGATGAAAATCGTCACGAAAAGCGTGGAGAGCTTCGATACGATCTTATTCATAATCTGCGCCACGTCCTCGTCGGCGATCACCGACATCGCAAACCACACGAGGGTGAAAAACAGCGGAAAGACGATGTTGAAATTTAGCGAGTTATCAAGCTTCTGCGCACCCGTAACCGCGATGATCGCAAACACCGCCGCAAAGGGGATCACAAATAGCGCGAAGGTCATCGCCGATTTTATCGCCTTAAAAAAGCCATACGCAAGCAGAGGCGAGCCCAAAGCGAGCAAAAAGATCGTCAGCGCGTAGTTGGCTTTGGCAAAATCGTATAGGTTAAACAGCGCAAATACCGATGCTGCTGCAAGTAGCGGCACGCTTAGTTTAAAGAGCGCCCCATATTTGGCGTAAGCGTGCGACACGACGGCGTCGAGCTTGCTAAATTTGACGTTTAAGCTTTGCGCCCTGATGAAAAACAAAATGACGAATTTTACGATTACGTTTGGGCTCATACGCACCTTTCCGTTTAAATTTATGAAATTTTATCCGCGCTAGATTTGCGAAATTTTATCCGCGGAGCCTGTCCGTAGAATTAGGCTTTGCCGACGGCTTATACGGCCTGCGTTAAAATTTCATCGCGCTCTCGCTGCGTTGCTATCTTGCCGCCTTGTAGGCTTTGTCTTTTGGCTATGTGAGGCGGGCCTGCGCGCTTTGGCTTGCGTAGCGTCTCGTTAGCAAGCCTTTTCTGGTTACGACGTACTACGGCGGCGCTCATTCGGCTCGGCGCGCGATACTTTACTTGTGGTATCCGCGTCGCGCCCGCGCATGAGAGCTTAGCGCCGCTAAAATTTTACCGGCTCTTAGCTCTATGCGATACGTCTTGCGCGCCGCGATAGAATTTTGCGCGACGCAAGGGCCTACCGAGCTCGGCTTTGCGCCGCATTGTGGCAAAATTTTAAAATTTGCGCCGCAAAGCGCTCGCCTTGTATTGGCCTGGGATGCGGCGCGAATGATTAAATTTTAACCGCACCGTCGCCGAGCCGTTTTAAATCTCAAACGAATTTTTGAGCCGCTACGATACGTGAAATTCCAAAAATCGCGCCTTAGCGATCAAGCTCATTTGCGCTTGCTTGCGAGCCATGTAAAAAGCGGCGCACTTGCGCCCTTCACCGCGCCCATGCAAAAGCAACGCGTCCCTTGCCGCTCAAAGTCCATTTCCGCTCGCTCGCGCCGCTCGCCAAACCGAGGCTAAGAAGCGCACCGCTTCACATCCAATCTAAAATTTGCGTGATCTCGGTGGCGTGAAAAATTTTAAGCCCCTGCGCGTTTTGCGGCTTCATCGGGACGATCGCGTTTTTAAATTTCTGCATCGCGGCTTCCTTCAGGCGCGCATCGAGGTTGAAGATCTCTCTGATCTCGCCGTTTAGGCTCACCTCGCCGATGAAGACGCTCTCTTTGCTGATCGGGCGGTTTTTGAAGCTGCTTACGATCGCCGCGACGACGGCGAGATCGCACGCCGTTTCGGTGATTTTTACGCCGCCGCTTACGTTTACGAAGACGTCGTATCCGCCAAGCCCGATCTCAAGTTTACGATCAAGCAGCGCCAGAAGCATATCGAGGCGGTTTTTATCAAAGCCCGTGGCGCTGCGCTTCGGATAGCCGCTCTCGCACACGAGCGCTTGGATCTCCACGACGAGCGCGCGCGTGCCCTCCATCGTGATCGTGATCGCCGAGCCACTTACCGCCTTACCGCGCGTGAAAAATTTACTCGCGACGTCCTTGGCGCTTACGAGCCCGTGCGGCCCCATCTCGAAAATCCCCACCTCGCTCGTAGCTCCGAAGCGGTTTTTAAAACCGCGCAGAATTCTAAGCTGCTTGCTCGCATCGCCCTCGAAATACAGCACCACGTCCACCATATGCTCTAGTATGCGCGGGCCCGCGATCGAGCCCTCTTTGGTGATGTGGCCGATGATGAAGATCGAAATCCCGCGCGCCTTGGCAAGTCGCATCAGCTCGAACGTGATCTCGCGCACCTGCGTGATAGAGCCCGGCGCAGAGGGGGCTTTGTCGCTAAAAAGCGTCTGGATGCTGTCGATGACGATAAATTTATAATCCCTGCGCTCGACCTCTTCAAGCACGGCGCTTAGATTTATCTCGGTGAGCAAAAACAGCTGCTCGCTTATCGCGCCCAGCCGCTGCGCGCGCATTTTGATCTGGCTGGCGCTCTCCTCGCCGCTTACGTAAAGCACGGCGCGGCCACCGCTTGCTAAATTTGCCGCTATCTTAAGCAGTAGCGTAGATTTTCCGATGCCGGGGCTGCCGCCGATTAGCACGAGCGAACCCTCCACGACGCCGCCTCCGAGGACTAAATTTAGCTCGCTATCCTTGGTGTCGATGCGCGAAATTTGCTCGATCTGTATCTCGCTGATCGCTTTGGCGCTTGCGGACGAGGCGTGGGCAAGCTCGCCCTCGATCTCTTTTAGCGCTTTGATCTGAGCGGGCTTGAGCTCGACGAAGCTATCAAACGCGCCGCAGTCGGGGCATCTGCCGAGCCATCTGCTTTGCTGATTGCCGCAGTGTTGGCACTCAAAAATCGTAGTTTTAGTCTTCGCCATCTTTATCCCTCGCTCATTTTGTCTAAATTTAGCCTTGAATTTCGCGAAATTATACTTAAAATTTTTAAAATTTTAGCCGTCCCGCGCGCTGTTTGTGGGATCAAAAATCACGGAACAAAGGATTTGCGGCTAAATTTAGGCTAAATTTAAATATGTTTTAAACATTTATAACTATAATACAAATTTCACTTTATTTAAAGAAGGTTTAAGATGAAGGGCAAGCTTAGTAGAAGCCAGTTTTTGACGATATCGCTTACGCTATTTGCGATGTTTTTCGGTGCGGGAAATTTTATTTTTCCGCCGGGCTTAGGCAAGGATTCCGGACAGAATTTTTATGTCGCGATAATGTTTTTTTGCGCTACGGCGGTGCTTCTACCGGTACTCGGCGTCGCAGGCATTGCGCGCGCTAAGGGGCTTCAGAGCCTAGTGCGCCGCATAGATCCGGTGTTTGCGATCGTTTTTACCGCGCTTTTATATCTTACGATCGGGCCTCTTTTTGCGATACCGCGCGCGGCGAATATGCCCTTTGACATCGCTATTAAGCCTTTTATTTCGGAAGAGCGCCTTCAAATTTGGCTATTTGTTTATTCTGCGGCATATTTTGCGCTGAACTATTACATCTGTATGAACCCTTCAAAGCTCGTCGATCTGCTCGGAAAATACCTCACGCCGATACTTTTGGCGCTTATTTTGCTGCTTTTCGGCGCGGGATTTTTATTTCCGATCGGAAGCTTCGTCGCTCCTAGCGGAGAGTATGTCGATCATGCCGCAGCAAAGGGCTTCGTAGAGGGCTATCAGACGATGGATGCGCTTGCGTCGCTGGCATTCGGAATCATCGTGATTAATGCCATTAAAGCAACCGGCGTAAGCGACGAGAAGCACCTCGTAACTTCCACGATAAAAGCAGGAATGATGTCGGGCGTCATACTGATGACGATATATTTTATGCTGGGCTATCTGGGCGCGACCTCCGCAGAGCTTTTCAAAGATACGCCGAATATCAACGGAGCGGAGCTTTTGTCGCGAGTAAGCGATCATTATTTTGGAAGAGTTGGCGTCGTGATCCTAGGCAGCGCGTTTTTCCTAGCCTGCATCACCACGACGCTGGGTCTTATAAGCTCGGCTAGCGAATACTTCGAGGAGCTTACGAAAGGCAAGATCAAATACAAAACCTGGGCGATCGCTTGGTGCGTGATCGGCTTTGGAGTCGCAAATTTCGGCCTTACGACCATCATCAAGGGCTCCATCCCGGTCCTCGTCGCAATCTACCCGATCTCGATCATGCTGATAATCCTCTCGCTGATCAATCCGTGGATCGATTCGAGCAAGCTGATTTACCGCGCCTGCGTCTATGTCTGCGTTGTCGAGGGCGTCATAAACGGACTTGATATTTTGGGGATTTCGGTGCCGCTTGTAACGTCGTTTGTGAAGATGATGCCGTTTTACGATTCTATGCTCGGCTGGATCGTGCCTAGCACCTTGACCTTCGCCGTGACCTACGTGCTGCATCTGATCTTTGAAAAAAGAGACGATAGCTTTTAAATTTAAGAGCTATTTTAAAATTTAGCCGGGCTCTACGGGGCTCGGCACACTTCTAAATTTTAATTCGCCACCGAATTTAATCTCACATATTTTTTGCTGGAATTTTGACATATAAAATAAGTCGCCTTCAAAATTTTAACCTAAATTTACGCTAAAATTATCAAAATAAAATCGCAAAAGGAAATAAGATGGATAAACGAGACGAGGCGCTAAATCTGGCGCGAGATTTCGAACGCGACGGCTTTAGTATGCCCGGTTTATACGAGCGGTTTTGGCGGCTACAAGGTGATGCGGCGGCGTATTTTACGCTAGTGGACAGCCTGCTGCGCGGGCGGCAAGAGGGCGGCACGCTGCTAAAGGACGCTATGGGCTATGTGGGCGAGGAGGATTTTAAAGCTTTGATCGCTACGGCGGTTGAAATTTTACGAGAAGAGGCGGCAGAGGGGCGCGAAACGCAGCAGGACGAAAGCGCGATCCAGACGGAAGAGAATGCGCGGGCAGACGAAAGCGCAGGCAAAAGTGTACGGCAACGCGGCAGAGATGAAAAAAGCGCACGCTGGAAAAACGCTGAAGAGGTCATCGCAGTGGCAAGTCTCGAGTTCGCGCCGTTTTTGCACCCGTATCTGGGCGAGCTTTTTAAATTGCAGCCGAACGAGAGCGCGTATTGCGCGGAGTATCCGTGGCGCGGGCTTAGTTACGAGAGCTCGCAAATCTGGCGCGAGAGACTTGCGGATCCGCATACGAGCAAAGACGATAAGCAAAAAATTTTTAGCTGCCTGCTGCAAACCCGCGATCCGCGAAACGTAAAATTTGCCTGCGAGTTCGCGCTTGCGGAGGATTTTTTCGATCGCCCATGCGATTTGCTCGAATATATAGGCTACTGGCTGGAGGCCGTGGGATTTACTTTTGAGCGAACTAAATTTGACGCAGACGGTGCGACTCAAGCGGTAGCGGATGAAATTTTAAAAATGGATGCGGACGAATGCGGTGGCGCCAAACAAACCCAACCTAGCGAGCGCGATCTATCGCAGATGTCAAACGCGCCCGGCAGCGCTACTTCAGCGTCTCTGCAAGCGGATGAGTACGACATATCGTGCAAGAATTTAGATGAAGCGTGCGATGCGGCAAGCGCCGTTAAATTTAACGCTGGCGAGTTAAAATCGGCAGCGAGTCAAAATTTTAAAGCGTGCGCGGCTGAACACGGCTC
>NZ_CALKZP010000039.1 GCF_938002845.1 uncultured Campylobacter sp. | reverse complement strand
CGAGGCGACGGGCCCGAAAATATATCTCATTTTTGCTCCGATGATTTGATTTGCGGGGTTTGCTTGCGCGCAGAATTTTGCTTTAAATTTTGCTTCCGCGCGCTGAAATTCGGCGCCGCTTTTATGCGAAATTTCATTTCCGTGCGCTCCGCCCGCTACGGCGAAATTTTAAACTTAGAGCTTTAAATTTATCCTTAAATTTGAGGGGTTGTGCGAAATTCATAAAAAATTCACCTTATGTGCGGACGAGCGAGCTTTGAAATTCCAAAATTCCTAGAATTTCGCTAAAATTGCGGGCAAATTTAAAGAGGGGCGAAATTTTGACTATTTATGATTTGGAGCGCCTGAGGCTGGATGCGAAAAAGCACGTGGAGCAGCTAAAGCTGCTCGTCGTCGTAAGTACGGTGGCGCTGTTTGCAGTATTCGGCGTCATCGCGTATTTTGCGCGCAGGCAGGGCGTGCAGAGTTTTAGCACGACGATGCTTATGCTGCTGGCGATCGCCTCGCTCGCCGTAAGTCTTAAAGAGGTGCACTTAAACGGCTGGCAAAAGGATCTCATCGGCACGGAAAATATCTTAAAGTTCGGCGCGGTCGCGATCTCGTTTTTGATCTTCAAATACTCCGCAGCCTTACCGCAGGCGCTGATAGGCTTGGCCGCGGTCGCGCTCGCGGCGTGGCTAGCAGCGCGGCTTTATGCGCTCGGCGTAAGAAGCGCGCAAGATATCTTTACCGGGCGATACCGCCAAAGCTACAAGCAGCACTATCTGGCGCCTTTCGTGCGCGAGCTCGGCTATGAATACGTCTCCTACGGCAGCGTGCCGTTTTGGCGCGTGGTGCAGAGCGATCTGTTCGAGTTTATCGAAAATCTACACGGCAACGACCGCGTAGGCGGCGCGTGGCAGGGGGTAAGCTTCGAGTTTAGCGACGTGAGCTTTTTCCATCAAAATTTACAGCACGAACTCGCGGGGGCGTTTTTCGTAGCGGAATTTAACAAACGCATCATCGCGCCCGTTTTCATCTATCCGCGCGAGATACAAAACAAACAGCACGTAGGCCTAAAGCCCGTTGCGATGGACAACGTGGAGTTTGCCGCGCGCTACAGGGTGCTAAGCGATGAGCCGCAAAACGCGATGTACGTGCTAACCCCTGCATTTATGGAGCGATTTTTGGCGGTGGGCGACGCGCTCGGGGCGCAGATCTGGGCGAGCATCAGAGAGCGGCGGATCCACATTTTCGTGCACACCGGGCGCGATAATTTCGAGCCTAGCGTCTATGAAAGCGTGCTGCGCCGCGACCCCGCAAGCGAGATAAAGAGTGAAATTTTAAACTTTTTGAGTATCGTTAAAATTTTAAAACTGAACGTGAGGATTTGGATTTAATAAAATTTGAGCGGTATTTTTACTAAAAATTTTTAACTCTTAAAAGATAATTCGGCGCGTCTAGGTCTTTATAAAATTTTGATTTCATACGAGGCTATCTTCTAAGCATTTATCGCTTACCTGCTTATCAAATTCTTGCTTTACGTCTAAATCTGCTCTTTACTCCTAGCCTATATAAAAATTTGCGGTCTAATTTTGTCTAAATTTTTACCCGTTTTTAGTAAAAAATAGGTCTTTAATTCCTGGTATTCCCTGCTCGTTAAAATCGAGGCGTCGATGATGAAGTGCTTATCGAAGATAATCAAACTATCGCCGCTTAGCATATCCAGTCCAAGCCCTAGCCCGTTTACTAATCTAAAAATTAGTAGCGGGAGTATGCCGAGCCCAAATGCTATCGGTACCACGAATGGGGCGATAGCGTAACCTTTAAAGTAAAAAACGGCAGACATTAAAACGAAGTAGATCATAACGACGCAAAATCCAAATTTTTTTGTAGCAATCGGTGATTGAAATTCGGAAGGTCCAAAGGTTCGTTTTATTCCTAATATATTTGATAATTTTATTTCGAATAGGACTAAATTTTTCTTCGTAGAAAAATACTCTATGGCGGAATTTTTAAATTTAATATAGCAACTTCCTAGCTCTTTTGGGCGTTCATTTAGCTCTCCTGGATGTGGTGGTCTGTATGGTGCAAAATGTGAAAGAAAGTCCAAAATAAATACAATTGGCAGATATAGCTTTATCATCTCTATCGCGTTGTCTTTGATGATTATCGGATATTTGTCGTAATCCCTAGTTTCGGTCTTTTTTAGCGTAGCGCCGATTTCAAATTTATCCAAATTTAGCTCTTTATAAACGGAATTTTAAAGCGTTTTATATATTCCCAAATAGGGCGACAGCGCGCAAGTGCGGCAGATAGTAAATTACCCACCGCAATACGCCCAAAAGTAAATCCGCGGCTTACAAAACCAAGCCGCAGCATTCAAAAGCGAGCTTAAGCTTTTGGAATTCTGATCTTCTGCCCCGGATAGATGAGGTTCGCGTCTTTGATAACCTCGCGGTTGGCGTCGAAAATAACCTTGTATTTATTTGCGTCGCCGTAGAATTTCTTCGCGATTTTAGATAGGTTATCGCCCTTTACGATAGTGTAGTAGTTCTCGGCGCTATCCTCTCTAATGCCCTCGATCTGCACGTTTTTAATGCCTGCGGTGTTGCCCGCGATGAGGGCTGCTTTTTCGAGAGTTTCCTTATCGGCGTTACCGCTGATTTTGACGGTGTCGCCCTGCACCTCGACCTCTAGCCCCTCTACCGGCGTCGAGCTGAGATTGGTGGCGATCTCGTCTTTTACGGATTTGGCGTCATCGCCTAGACCTAGTAGTTTCTTGCCTGCTTCGGCTACGAATGAAAGTAAACCCATGTTTTCTCCTTTGGTTAAAGTGGCGAAATTTTATCTTAAATTTACCAACGATCAGCTTATGCGCATATCCTTACGGCTCCGACCTAGCCCAATGTTGTGACCTACCGCGCTTACTCTATGCGCGACAGCAGGTTTTCAGACCATCATCGCCGCGCCCGCCTATTCATATTTGCAGCGTATGAATTATAAGCGTCGCGACTACGCTAAATTTTTCGTCAGTAAATTTCTAGCGATCACGGCGCATACGATGCTAAAAACGACGACCGAATATGAGTTTATATTTAGCCCGCAAAATCCCGCGCTTAGGGCAAAGGCGCAAAGCGGCGCGTTTAAGTTGATCGCTAAAAAGGCAGCCCCTCCGCAAACCCCCGCTGCGCTTAGGCTAATAGGTAGAATTTCGCCGATCGCAAATCCAACGCATAGCCCCAAAACTGCGCCCAGCGCGAAGCTTGGCGTTAGCGTACCGCCATATCCGCCGCAGCGAAAGATCATCAAAATGCAAAATGCCTTACAAAGCAAGATCGCAAGCAAATAGGGGCTGAAGGATGTGGAGTTGAAAGCAAACTGCGCTGCGGAGCGCCCGTTACCTAAAATTTCAGGCACGTATGCGCCGACCGCCGCGGTAAGCAAAAACGCAAGCGGCAGTGTAAGTGCGATTTTGAGGCTTTTTATGCGCAGCTTTTCGAACAAGCGCACCCCGTCTTGGAAATATTTCGCCGCAACCCCCGTGACAAGCCCGATTAGCGCTGCTGCGAGTAAATTCTGCGGGGTAGGGGCGAAGTTCGAAACTGCGTAATAAATTTCTTTTGAAGCTCCGAATTCTGCTGTAGCTGTAGCTACCGCGCTAGTAGCAAAGGCGCACAAAATCGCTCGAGTATCAAAGCTTTTGAGTAAAATTTCTAGGCTAAAAAGCGCGCCCGCTAGCGGGACGTTATATGCAGCGCCCAGTCCAGCTCCCGCGCCGCATGCGACAAATAGCCGAAGCTCGTCTCCGCCGATATTTAAGGCGCGGCAAATTTTAGCCGCAAACAAGCCGCCCAGCTCGCGCGGAGCAGCCTCACTGCCTACCGGTGCGCCCATGGCGATGGCTACGAGCTGCAAAACCGAGTGGATTAAATTTTGCCAAAACGGCGGATTTCGCCCCTCCATCATTGAAGCTACGTTTAAAAAAGGTTTTAGTCTTATTAGCAGAATTCTAATTAAAGTGACGATTGCGCCGGCTGCGAGGACGCTAAGAAAGCGCCTAAGCGCAGTGGTTTGCTCCGTGATAATGTGAAATTCCTCATCATTATGCCCGAAAGCAAAAGTTTCAATTTCGTTGATGCCGAAGTTTAAGAGCCCTGCGCAAAGCCCCATTATAACGCCTATCGCAAGGATCGCTAGAAAGAATTTAGTACTCAAAATATGCCTTTTTGAAACGCATAATTATATAAAATTTTAGCTTTAAAAAATCCTTACCGCGCGCATAAAAGCAGCTAAAA
Organism: uncultured Campylobacter sp.; assembly: GCF_938002845.1. Taxonomy (GTDB): domain Bacteria; phylum Campylobacterota; class Campylobacteria; order Campylobacterales; family Campylobacteraceae; genus Campylobacter_B. The sequence continues at coordinate 59,391 of NZ_CALKZP010000039.1, read as the reverse complement.
CGCGAGTAAATTTTAAAATAATGGCTAGGAATTTATATCGTTCTGTAAGTAAAATTTTACAAAATTCTATGAAGCTTAGGCAGAGGCAGAATTTTATTTACGTTAATTGCGCGAGTAAAATTTACGTAGATTTTATATCGCGCGTAGAAAATTTAGCAAAATTTCGCATCGCGCTGGAGGATAAAATTCTATTTGAAATTTCTTGCTACGAGGACAGGCGAAATTCTACGTAAAATTTAAATCTATCCGAGCGGGTAAAATTTTAAATTGAGTAAGCGAGAGAATTTCGCAGAGGACGCGTGAAATTTCGCGCAGAATTCTAATTTGCGAAAGAGGGCAAAATTCCGCGTAGAATTACGATCCGCGTAAGCGGGCGAAATCTCGCGTGAAATTCCAAGCTGCGTAGCTAGGCAAAATTTTAAGTGAAATTTTAATTTGCGTGAGTCATAGAAATTTTACGCTCGCGAATAAATTCGCTTAGGATTTTGCTATTTTTTCCAGATATCGTCATTTTTACCAGCTGCCGGCGCGCTTAGCTTTTTATCCAGAGCCGAAATTTTATCCGCGAGCTTTTGCGCGCCGCCGAAAATTTCATCTTTTTTCGGAAGCCCGAAGTGAAATTTCGAACCTACGCTATCTCCAATGCTTGCAAGTAGCGATTTGGGCGCGTTTGCGATCGCGTCTTTAAAGATCGCCGCATCGATTCCGAGCTCGGCTAGGCCTTTTAACGCCCGCGCAGAGCCGATAAACATCGCGATCTTGGCGTCGAAAAGATAATCGTTGGCTAGCTTTTGCGCGGCTGCTGCGGATTTTTTATCCACGACGATGAAGCGCGCGCCTGCGCCGTTTGCAAGTAAAATTTCATTTATATCATTCGTAATAACGCTAAATTTTTTCTGCGCCTTTTGCGCGGCGGCGATGAGCCTGTCGTTAAATTTAAAGAGCAGATTGTCGTATTTGAAAACTTCGTCGCCGTTTTTGATGAGATACAGCGGCTCGTAGGGCACGAGCGCGTGGCCTAGGATGATCATTTGCTGCCCCTTAGTTTGGCTTCGCAGGATTTGCAAAGGCGCTTTTTATCGCGCAGAGCAAGCTCGTCGCTGCTAAAGTACGTCCCGCACTCGTCGCACGCCAAAAGCTCGGTCGCATCGTCCTTTTTCTTTATGCGAAATCTAGGCACTATCAAAAAATATATGAGCGCCGCGATGACGGCTATGGCTAGAATTTTTCCCATTATTTCACCCCTTTGATCACTAAAAATTTTCTATTTTTCAAGGCGTTTTCGACGCTAAAAATTTCGCAGCTCGCGCTCGTAAATTCCTTGCGGAATTCCGCCGCTTCCGCCTCTGCGCCCGAGCCTTTGTAGAGCAAAAACGTCGTGTTTTGATCGTAAAAGCCGCGGCAAATTTCGACTAAATTTAGCGCGCTCATTAGCGCTCGCGAGCTTATCAGATCGGTGCGTAGCTTTGCGCCGTCTTGCACGCGCTCGGCGTGGATTTTTACGTTAGCTAGAGCGAGGCTAACCTTCGCGTAGGTTAGAAACGCCGCTTTTTTAAGGTTTGGTTCAAACAGATGCCACTCGCACAGCGGCAGCGCGAGCGCTAAAAATATCCCCGGAAAGCCCGCTCCCGAGCCGATGTCGCACGCGATGCGCGGATAGCGCGGTATGAAATTCGCTCCGCTTAGGCTGTCGCGCGCCACCGCGTCCAAATCGTCGTAATTCGTGAGGCTATGGACGCGGTTAAATTTTTGCAGACAGGCTTTAAATTTGGCGACCTGCTCGTTAAAACTTTCGTCCGGCGCAAGCTTCACAGCAGATGCCCCATCTGCTCTTTTTTGACGCGCAGATAGTTTTCGTTAAATTTATTGGGCGTGATGATTATCGGCACGCGCTCAACCACTTCGACCTTTAGATCGTGCAGCTTTTGCGGGTTGTTCGTAAGCAGATTTATGCGCGAAATTCCAAAATGAGCGAGTATGAAATCCACGATCTCGTAGGTGCGCTCGTCCGCTTTGAAGCCTAGCTGATGGTTTGCTTCGATCGTATCGAGGCCTTGATCTTGCAGCGCGTAGGCGTTGATTTTATTAAAAAGCCCGATATTGCGCCCCTCTTGACGCAGATAGATCACTATACCGCCGTGCTCTTCGATATATTTTAAGCTCGCTTCGAGTTGGTCGCGGCAGTCGCACTTTAGGCTACCGATCGCATCGCCGGTAAGGCACTCCGAGTGGATCCGCACGTTTACGACGCCCTCCAAAGGCTGCTTAAATATCGCCAAATGCTCTTTGTTCCCTTGCTTGAACGACTGAACGCGGAAACTTCCGAAGCGGGAGGGGAGATTTGCGACCTCTGAAATTTTTATATCCATGCTTAAATTTACTCCAATTGTGATATTATGAATCCCGCAATTCTAGCTAAAAAAGGAAAAATAATGTTTAAACGATTTAGACGGCTACGAATAAACCCTGCGCTCAGGGATCTGGTGCGACAAACCGATCTGCAAACCCGCTTTCTAATCTATCCGCTTTTTGTGGTGGAAGGAAGCGGCATCAAAAAGGAGATCGCCTCGATGCCGGGCGTATTTCAGATGAGCGTCGATGAAATTTTAAAAGAGTGCGAGACCCTTTTGGCGCTCGGTTTGGATAAAATTTTACTTTTCGGAATTCCTTCGCTAAAGGACAGCATCGGCTCGGACGCGCTAAGCGAGGACGGCATCATCGCTACTTCGCTGCGCGCGATAAAGGCTAAATTTCCAAATTTACTCGTCATCACCGATCTGTGCTTTTGCGAATACACCGACCATGGGCACTGCGGCATCATTGATCACGTTCATCAGACGGTGGATAACGACGCGACGCTTGAAATTTCGGCGCAGCAGGCGCTCATCCATGCTAAAGCGGGCGCGGATATGATCGCGCCTAGCGGCATGATGGACGGTATTATCGCAACTCTGCGAGAGACGCTCGATCGCGGCGGATTTGAAAATTTACCGATTATGGCGTATTCGACGAAGTTCGCCAGCGGCTACTACGGGCCGTTTCGCGACGTGGCGGAGAGCGCGCCGAGTTTTGGTGATCGCAGCAGCTATCAGATGGATCCCGCAAATAGATTTGAGGCGATCAACGAAAGCCTGCAAGACGAGGCGCAGGGAGCGGATATTTTGATGATAAAGCCCGCGCTTGCGTATCTGGATCTAATCAGAGACTTGCGGGAGCGCACGCTGCTGCCGATCTGCGCGTATAACGTAAGCGGCGAATACTCGCTACTGCAGGCGGGTAAAAAAGCGGGCGTGATCGATTATGAGCGAGTGATGATGGAGACGATGATAGGCATAAGGCGCGCCGGCGCGGATATGATCATCACCTATCACGCCAAAGAGATCGCGGAAATTTTAAACAGGGGCTAGTGATGAATAAAATAGCACTAGAGATTAAAAGTAACGAAATGGAAGCCGTCTTGGATGCGGTGATGAAGCTAGCAAAAAAGATGAAATTTGAAGCTAAAATTTTGTCCGAAAATAGGGATGGGTATATAGAAAATTTTGGCGAGCTTTCTAGCGCCGTTCTTACAAAGCTGGATAAACCGAGCAATAGGGCTGTTTTTGAGCGATTAAAGGATAAATGAAATATTTGACGCTAGTTTTTATCGGTGAATTCTATAGTTTTGGACGACGAGGAATTTTATGCGGCGATGGAAGACGTAGTCGTAAAGGTGGCTACGGGCGATATGACGAAAGGTGATTTAAAAGAATTTTTTAGTAAATTTATAAAAGATAAAGGAGCGATATGAGGCACTTTCTTACGTTAAACGATTTTAGCAGAGATGAGATAATCGAAATTTTAAATTTGGCGTTTGAGATTAAAAAAGAGGCCAAGGTACGAAATTTCAAGCCATATTTAAAAGATCAAAAATTAGCGATGATATTTGAAAAAAGCTCGACCAGGACGCGCGTTAGCTTTGACGTAGGGATGAATGAGCTCGGCGGGCACGCGCTATTTTTGAGCAGTTGCGACATCCAGCTCGGGCGCGGTGAGCCGATCAAAGACACTGCGCGCGTGATTTCGCGAATGTGCGATCTAATCATGGCGCGCGTAAATCGCCATGAGACGCTCATAGAGCTTGCGGAATTTAGCCGCGTGCCGGTGATAAACGGGCTAAGCGATAAATTTCATCCCGTGCAGCTAATGGCGGATTTAATGACGATCGTGGAGCACGGCACTTCAATTTCAAAGATAAAAGCCGCGTACGTGGGCGACGGCAACAACATGGCTCACTCGTGGCTCATGCTTGCCAGCAAGCTTGGCTTTGAGCTGCGAGTAGCGACGCCCGTGGGCTACGAGGCCGATCCGCAGATACTAGCGCAGGCGCGGCAAAATGCCGAAATTTCGGGCGCTAAAATTTTAATAACGAACGATATAAAAGAAGCCGTAGCGGGCGCAAACGTCGTGACGACCGATACTTGGGTCTCGATGGGGCAAGAAGCCGAAAAAGAGCAAAGAATTCGCGATTTCGCAGGCTTTTGCGTGGACGAAAGCTTAATGGCTCTAGCAGGCAGCGGCGCGATCTTTTTGCACTGCCTGCCGGCGTACCGCGGATATGAAGTAAGCGAGATCGTGTTTGAAGCGCACGTGGATGAAATTTTTGCAGAGGCGGAAAATCGCCTGCACGCGCAAAAGGGCGTTATGGTCTGGCTGGATCAAAGAAGGTAAATTTAGGAGAAAGCATGGAAGAAAAAGAGAAAGCTTTAAAAAAGATCGACAAAGCGAGCGAATTTTTTGGGCTGGATAGCTCGAAAAGGACGGTTTTTGAAATTTCGCAGGGCGAGGACAACGAGAAAAAACTCACTTTAAAAAGCGGCTCGTGGAGCGACGAGGAGCCGTGGTTCGGCATCGACGAAAATAACGAAGTGCACACGATGATCTCGATAAAATCGCTTGCAAATCTCATCGCCGCGACCAAAAACGCGATGCAGGAAAATTTTAATCTCAAGCTTGAGCGCTCGATTTTGCAGCATACGCCGGTAGATTTCGGCGACGCGTGGATCGTGTGTATGGATGAGATCAGAAGGCTTACGGGCGCAAATCCGAATGCGAAAAGATTAAGCTTAGATGTTGATGCCGTCGTTTCGCGCGTAAAAAGCCTGCATCCAAACCTTTTCATCGACATTGAAGAGCTTATCAAAACCAAGGCGGGCGGCCGTGAATAGCATAGACTTCGACGCTTACGCAAAATTTTCGCGCCCGGGGCCTCGCTACACGAGCTATCCGACCGCTTTGGAATTTAGCGAGAACTTCAGCTACGACGGGTATCTGAATGAGCTGAAAAATCAAAAAAGCTCCACGCCGCTGTCGCTTTACTTTCACATGCCGTTTTGCCGCTCCGCCTGTTATTTTTGCGGCTGCAACGTAATCTACACGGGCAAGCGCGACAAGATGGATCGGTATTTGGACTATATCGAGCGCGAAATGCAAATTTTAAGCGGCGTAGTGGACGGCTCGCGGCAGATCGTGCAGATGCACTTCGGCGGCGGCACGCCTACATATTTTAGCGCCGAACAGCTCGCGCGCCATATAAAAAATATCAAAAAATATTTTAAAAATTTCAGCCCCGAAGCCGAGATTAGTTGCGAGATCGATCCGCGATTTTTAAACGCCGAGCAGCTTGACGTGCTCGTTTCAAACGGCTTTAACCGCATCAGCTACGGCGTGCAGGATTTCGACGAGCGCGTGCAAAAGGAAATCCACCGCATCCAGCCTTTCGAACTTACTAGGGACGTCATAGCTATGGCGCGCGAGAGGGGGATAAAATCGATAAATATGGATCTCATCTACGGCCTTCCGTATCAGAGCCTAGCTAGCTTTAAGCGCACGCTAGAGCTTGCGCTTTCGCTTGATCCGGACCGCTTCGCGATCTTTAACTATGCGCACGTGCCGTGGATAAAAAAATCGATGCGTAAATTTGACGAGACGACGCTGCCCGAGCCGAAGGTAAAGCTTGAAATTTTAAAATTTACACACGATTTTTTGAGCGCGAACGGATATGAGATGATCGGCATGGATCACTATTCAAAGCCCGCAGACGAGCTTCATACTGCACTTAAAAACGGCTCGCTGCACCGTAATTTTCAGGGCTATACGACCAAGGGCGGCGCCGATCTGATCGGCATCGGGCTAACTAGCATCGGCGAGGGCGTGCGCCACTACGCGCAAAATTTCAAAGATATGGACGCTTACGAGGCCGCGATAGATGCAGGCAGGCTACCGTATTGCAGGGGCGTTTTGCTAAATGAAGAGGATCTGCTGCGCAAAGAGGTGATTATGGGGCTGATGAGTAATTTTTGCGTCGATATAGAGGCGATCGAGGAGAAATTTAAGATAAAATTTTTCGAGCATTTCGGCGCGAGCCTAAAGCAGCTTGAGGCGTTAAAGGATTTCGTGCAAGTCTCGCCAAATAGGATTTCCGTAACGCCTACCGGCACGCTTTTGATCCGCAATATCGCGATGTGCTTTGATGAGTATATGGGTAAAAATTTGGGCGAAAAGCGCTTTTCTAAAACCGTTTAAGCGGCGCGGCTATGAGTAAGGCAAAGCTTGGAGCGTTCGATTTTGCAGCACTTAGCGAGCGTTGCGTAAAATGTGGTAAATGCATCCAAGTCTGCACGATTCATAGCATTAACGGCGATGAAGTAACGAGCCCGCGCGGTTTTGTGGATCTTTTGGGCGCTTACGGCAGGAATGAGCTAAAGCTTGATAAAAACACTAAGAAAATTTTTGAGAGCTGCTTTTTATGCACCAACTGCGTAGATATTTGCGGTGAGTCTTTGCCCATAGATACGGCGATTGAGAATATTCGCGCGCGCATTGCGGAGAAATTTGGCATCGCGTGGTACAAAAAAGCTGCGTTTTGGCTGCTCGGGCACCGCAAAGCGCTGGATCTAGCAGCAGCGCTTGGATACGTGTTTCTTAGCTGTGGCTTTAAGATGCGAAAAGATACGCAAAGCTCTATGTCGCCTAGATTTGGCTTACCAATACTTAAAAAAGAGCGCTTGTTGCCTGCTCCTGCGAAAAAGAGCTTTATGAACTCGCACGCAGAATTTATCGACAACGGCGGCGAAAAAACTATCGGAATTTTTATAGGCTGCATAGCAAACTACGCTTACACGGGCGTAGGCGAGGCGGTTTTATATATCGCGCGAGCGCTAAAGCTAAACGTAAATTTGATGAAGGAACAAGCCTGTTGCGGCGCTCCTGCGTATTTTACGGGAGATTTTGCGGCGGTTGAACGCGTGGCAAAATTTAATATAGCATATTTCGAAAAAGTCATGCCTGCTCTTGATGCGATTATTGTGCCCGAGGCTACGTGCTCTGCGATGTTGCGGGTGGATTACGCGCATTTTTTTGAAAATGAGCCGCAATGGAAAGCCCGCGCACAAAAGCTTGCGAGTAAAATTTTTATGGCTAGCGAATACTTTTATAAATTTACAAACTTAAGTGATCTTTTGATGCGCCGCGGCAAAAGGGCTTTAGCGATTACTTATCACGATCCGTGCCATGCCCGCAAAATGCAGGGTATTTGGAAAGAGCCGCGCGGCTTGCTCGCTCAAAACTACGAAATAACCGAGATGGATGAGCCTAATAAATGCTGCGGATTTGGCGGTGTGACGATGCAGACCGAGCGCTACGAGCTCGCGCGCGCAGCGGGATTAGCTAAGGCGCGCGCAATGGCGGATCTACCCGTGCGCGTAGTCTCTGCTGAGTGCAGTGCGTGCAGGATGCAGCTAAATAATTCGCTTTTTTTAAGCAGCTCGCAGATGAGGTGCATAAATCCGCTAGAGCTTATCGCTGAAGCGCTTATGGGCGAGGAAAATTCCAATGGATAAATTTTGCGTTTTAGAAGCTCCTGCATTTCGCCAGCTTTTTACTCAATTCAAATCCTGGGGTAAAATTCTGTGCTTTTTAAATTTTGGTTTTTAAAAATTATGATTAAATTTTATCTTTAGCTTGTAAAGGTTGCGGTTTGCGTCTTTGAGCTTTTGGACAAAGTAGCCTGAAGCGGTGCACGGGGCGGCAAGCCCACAGGTTTTGCTCTGCGGCGGGGTTGATTAATGTGATTTTAAATACTAAAATTTTGTGGTTTATAATTTTGTTGAGGGATTTGCGCAAAATTTTAAGAAGTTGAATTGTAAGATGGATTTTAGCAGGAATTCTAATTTTAAGCGGTATTGTTTGAAATTCTATGGAATTTGCGGCTAATGGCTGGAATTTTGATTTATTAATTCGCGTGGATTTGCTTAGCGTTGCAGGATTAAAACGCGAATTTTAAATTTCGTAAAATTTAACGAATTAGTTACGTATGAGCTTCTTACACTTCGCGGTTTCGACGTTGCGGTAAAATTTCTTTCAAAAATGCCAAAGTATGCATAAAATATACTCACAATTTTTAGCACGAGATATTTGGCAAAAAGGCTAAGCTAGCGAGATCATGGATTTAAATTTAATTTTATTCTTGCTCTTTTGCGTCATCTTCAGAGTCCAGCTTTGCTTCTTCGATCAAGAGCCTGTTAGCTTCGGTAGCCTTTTTTATCTCGCTTAAGTTTTCTTCTATCTTATTTAAGCGCTTTTCAAGGGTATTTAGGCGCTTTTCGGAGCGGGAGATAAAATAATAAATCAAATAAATCATAAAAACTATGATGATCCAAGGTACGATTTTCATATAAAATTCCTTAAAATTTAAAATTGCGTGCATTATAGCAGAAATTTTATGAAATTTTAAAATAGGCTGTTTTAGCCTTGACAATTGGGGATTTTTCGGTTATAATTGCCACTTCAATTTCAAAATGCTGGTGTAGCTCAGCTGGTAGAGCTACTGCCTTGTAAGCAGTGGGTCGGCGGTTCGATCCCGTCCACCAGCTCCATTTTTTGTAACAGTGTTTGACCAGATTTCATCAAAGGGTGAGATACTCAAGTGGCCAACGAGGGCAGACTGTAAATCTGCTGGCTTTGCCTTCCGTGGTTCGAATCCACGTCTCACCACCATGAATTTTTGATGCGGGATTAGCTCAGTTGGCTAGAGCATCAGCCTTCCAAGCTGAGGGTCGCGGGTTCGAGCCCCGTTTCCCGCTCCAGATTTTGGAACTAAACTGGGAGCTGTAAGATGATAAAAATATTAAATTTTATACATTTTCTACGGCACACCTTTTTAATTTCATTTAGTTGTTTATGCTTTTTCAAAAATTCTCTAATGCCAAGAGTTTGACGCTCATATGGCTCAGAGGTAGAGCACTTCCTTGGTAAGGAAGAGGTCGCGGGTTCAAGTCCCGCTATGAGCTCCATAAAATAGAGTCGCTTAGTTTGTTGTGTAATCCACAAATCAATAACGGAGGATATGATGGCTAAAGAAAAATTTAATCGTAACAAGCCACACGTAAACATTGGTACCATCGGTCACGTTGACCATGGTAAGACTACTTTGACAGCTGCTATTTCTGCTGTTCTTTCCAGGAAAGGTCTAGCTGAGCTAAAAGACTACGACAATATCGACAACGCTCCAGAGGAAAAAGAGCGCGGTATTACTATCGCTACGTCTCACATCGAATATGAGACCGAGAAACGTCACTATGCTCACGTTGACTGCCCTGGCCACGCCGACTACGTAAAAAATATGATTACCGGCGCGGCTCAGATGGACGGCGCTATTTTAGTTGTCTCTGCTGCAGATGGTCCTATGCCTCAAACTCGCGAGCACATCTTGCTTTCTCGCCAGGTAGGCGTTCCTTATATCGTAGTTTTCCTAAACAAAACCGATATGGTCGATGATCCGGATCTTTTAGAGCTAGTCGAAGAGGAAGTTAGAGATCTTTTAAAAGAGTATAAATTCCCTGGCGACGAGACCCCAATCATTAAGGGCTCTGCTCTTAAGGCTCTTGAGGAAGCAAAAGCTGGACAAGACGGCGAATGGTCTGCAAAGATTATGGAGCTTATGGATGCGGTTGATAGCTATATTCCAACTCCTGTTCGCGATACTGATAAAGATTTCCTTCTTCCGATCGAAGATATTTTCTCGATTTCCGGTCGCGGTACCGTTGTAACCGGTAGAATCGAAAAAGGTATCGTTAAAGTTGGCGATACTATCGAGATCGTAGGTATTAAACCTACTCAAACTACTACCGTTACCGGCGTTGAGATGTTTAGAAAAGAGATGGATCAAGGTGAAGCCGGCGATAACGTAGGTGTTTTATTGCGCGGTACTAAGAAAGAGGAAGTAGAGCGCGGTATGGTTTTATGCAAACCAAAATCTATCACTCCTCATACTAAATTTGAGGGCGAGGTTTATATCCTAACTAAAGAAGAAGGCGGACGCCATACTCCATTCTTTAATAATTATAGACCGCAGTTTTACGTTCGTACGACAGATGTTACCGGTTCGATTACTCTTCCTGAGGGAACCGAAATGGTAATGCCTGGCGATAATGTTAAGATTACCGTTGAGCTAATCGCCCCGATTGCTCTTGAGCAAGGTACTCGCTTCGCGATTCGCGAAGGCGGTCACACCGTAGGTTCAGGCGTCGTTTCGAAAATCATCGCTTAATTTTTTTGCAAGCGGAATTTTAAAATTCCGCTTGCTTTTTTATTCAAGGAAACCAAATGGCAAAGAATTCAAGTAGAGTAAAGGTCGGATTAAAATGCTCCGAAAGTGGCGATATTAACTATACTACTTATAAAAACAGCAAAACTACGACCGAAAAACTAGAACTTAAAAAATATTGCCCTAGATTAAAAAAGCACACGCTTCATAAAGAAGTAAAGTTAAAAGGCTAATTGTTATAGGGCAATAGCTCCAACGGTAGAGCGCCGGATTCCAAATCCGATGGTTGGGGGTTCGAATCCCTCTTGCCCTGCCACGAGGATTGGGTATGGAAAAAGTAAAAGAGTATTATAAACAAGCAAAAGTAGAGTTAGATAAGGTAATTTTCCCGACTAAAGATCAAACTAAAACAGCATATATCTCTGTAGTCGTCGTAGTCGTAGTTATCGCACTGTTTTTAGCGCTAGTGGATCTGATTATGTCCGCTTTGATAACGGCTTAAGTAAGGATCGCAATATGGCAAATAAATGGTATGCGATACAAACTTACGCCGGCAGCGAGATGGCGGTAAAGCGTGCGATAGAAGCGCTAAAGCAAGATGAAGCGCTTGAGGCTAAGATCGGCGAAGTGCTAGTGCCTACCGAAGATGTTATAGAGGTCAAAAATACAAAGCAAACCATCAAAGAGCGTAGCTTATATCCAGGATATTGCTTTGCAAATTTAGATTTGGATACCACTTTATGGCATAGAATTCAGATGCTGCCTAAGGTCAGTCGCTTTATCGGCGAGGCGAAAAAACCCTCTGCGTTACCGGAAAAAGATATCGAAATAATTCTAGAAAAGATTAATAATCGCGAGGCTCCTAAGCCCAAGATTAATTTCGATGAGGGCGAGACGGTTAGGATCGTCGATGGGCCTTTTGCTAATTTCAACGGCATCGTAGAAGAGTATGATATGATCCATGGCAAGCTTCGCCTCAATGTTTCGATCTTCGGACGAAGCACGCCGATTGAAATTTCATACTCGCAAGTTGAAAAGATTATTTAAATTTTATAAGGAGTAAATTTATGGCTAAGAAAGTTGTTGGCGAAATCAAGCTGCAAATAGCGGCCGCAAAAGCAAATCCAAGCCCGCCGGTAGGTCCTGCACTAGGTCAAAAAGGCGTTAATATTATGGAATTTTGCAAAGCGTTTAACGAGCGAACCAAAGATATGGCGGGCTTTAACATTCCTGTTATCATCACGGTTTATGCCGATAAAAGCTTTACTTTCATCACTAAGCAACCGCCTGCGACGGATTTGATCAAAAAAGCGGCGAAGATAGATAAGGGTTCGGACAACCCTCTTAAAAAGAAGGTAGCATCCTTAACGAAAGCTCAGGTTTTAGAGATCGTCGAGAAAAAGATCGCCGATCTGAATACCAAAGATAGAGAGCAGGCTGCTAGGATTATAGCGGGTTCGGCTCGTTCTATGGGTATTACGGTCACTGACTAAACCTTTTGACCGCTAAGGTTTAAAAAAGCGGTAGCACTTTAATTGCGGAGAAATATATGCCAAAAAATTCAAAAAGATTCAACGAACTTTTAAAAAAAGTTGATGTAAATAAAATTTATAGCGTAGATGAAGCGGTAAGCACAGTAAAAACTCTAGCTTCTGCTAAATTTGATGAGACGGTGGAGATCGCTCTTAAACTAAACGTAGATCCAAGACATGCCGATCAGATGGTGCGCGGCTCGGTCGTTTTGCCTGCTGGTACTGGCAAGAGCGTTCGAGTAGCCGTGATTGCAAAAGACGCAAAGGCTAGCGAGGCTAGCGAAGCAGGTGCCGATATCGTGGGCGCCGATGATCTGATCGAAGAGATTCAAAAGGGAAATATAAATTTTGACGTTCTTATCGCCACTCCAAATTTAATGGGGCTAGTTGGCAAGGTAGGTCGTATTCTTGGTCCAAAAGGCGTTATGCCGAACCCTAAAACCGGTACCGTTACTATGGATGTCGCTCAGGCCGTTAAAAACGCTAAGGGTGGACAGGTAAACTTCCGCGTCGATAAGCAGGGAAATATCCACGCAGGCCTTGGCAAGGCTAGCTTTAGCAAAGAGCAGCTTTTAGACAATCTTACGACGTTTATTAAAACCATAAATAAGCATAAGCCAGCGACTGCGAAGGGCAGATACGTAACCCACGCATCGCTTTCACTTACTATGAGCCCTGCGGTTACGCTGGATAATCAAGAAATAATCGATTTAAAATAAAATTTTAAATTTTTATCTTAGATTGGAGATAGTTCAAGGTTTTTAACTTAATTGATCGAAATTTCAAAATTTCGATCGCTTGTCTTGAAATCACCGATCGGAAAGGAGACCTAATGACGAGAGACGAAAAATCAAAGATAGTAGCGGAGCTTGGCGAGGCTTTCAAAGCTAGCGAAGCTATAGTAATTTCCGATTTTAAAGGCCTTAGCGTTAAGCAGCTTGAAGATCTTAGAAATAGCGCGCGCGAAGCGGGCGTAAAGGTTCGGGTTATCAAAAACACCCTAGCCAATATCGCATTAAAAAATGCCGAAAAAAACGGACTTAGCTTTAAAGATACCAATATCTTCTTATGGGGCGAGCAGCTTTCTGTATGTAAAGTAGCGGCTAAATTTGAAGAGAAAAATGAAATTTTTAAACTTAAGACCGCTCATATCGATGGTGAAGTAGCCGGCGTAGATAAGGTTAGGGCGCTTTCGAAGATGCCTTCGAGAGACGAACTTATCGCGATGTTACTTCAAGTATGGAATGCGCCGATTCAAAATTTTACGATCGGCTTAAATGCGCTGAAGCAGAAAAAAGAAGCTAGCGCTTAATTAAAATTTAGGAGAATAATATGGCAATTTCAAAAGAAGATGTTTTAGAGTATATCTCTAATCTTTCGGTGCTAGAGCTTAGCGAGTTAGTTAAAGAATTCGAAGAAAAATTTGGCGTAAGCGCAGCTCCGGTTATGGTAGCTGGCGGCGCAGGTGCGGGCGGCGCAGGTGCGGCAGCGGCTGAGGAGAAAACAGAATTCGACGTCGTATTGCTTGATGCAGGCGATAAGAAGATCAACGTAATTAAGGTCGTTCGCGCCTTAACAGGCCTTGGTCTAAAAGAAGCCAAAGACGCTACCGAGGCTACTCCGTCCGTTCTTAAAGAGGGACTTAACAAAGAAGACGCCGAGAAGGCTAAAAAAGAGCTTGAAGAAGCAGGCGCTAAAGTCGAACTCAAATAAATCGCGAAATTTTGAAATTTCGCATACAAATGTGTGCCGGTGCGTTGCATCGGCACTTCTTTCTTTAAAATACAACTACGAGGTAGTGGAATGTTAAACAGCCTATATTCAGGAAATCGTCTTAGAGTGGATTTTTCAAAGGTTCCCAAAGACATAGAAATTCCGAATTTATTACAACTACAAAAGAAAAGTTTTGATCATTTTTTAAATCTTGATAACTCGGGTGGAGAAAGCGGCATAGAGAAGGTTTTCAAAGCCATTTTTCCTATCCACGATGCACAGAATAGACTAAGTATCGAGTATGTAAGTAGCGAAATTTCAAAGCCAAAGTATTCGATCAGGGAATGCATGGAAAGAGGGCTTACTTATTCGGTAAATTTAAAGATGAAGCTCCGCCTGCTCGTGCATGAGCGCGATGAAAAGACGGGTAAAAAAATCGGCGTAAAAGAGATCAAAGAGCAAGATATATTTATTCGCGACATTCCTCTAATGACCGATAGAATTTCATTTATCATTAACGGCGTCGAGCGCGTCGTCGTAAATCAGCTGCACAGAAGCCCGGGCGTAATCTTCAAAGAGGAAGAGAGCCCGACGGTTCTAAATAAACTAATCTACACCGCTCAAATAATACCGGATCGCGGCAGCTGGCTATACTTCGAATACGACGTAAAAGACGTACTATATGTGCGCATAAATAAAAGACGCAAGGTTCCGATCACGATCCTATTTCGCGCACTCGGTTACAAAAAACAAGACATAATAAAATTATTTTATCCTATTAAGACAATCTATATCAAAAAAGGAAAATTCCTGACCGATTTCGATCCGAAAGAATACGCGGGCAGGCTCGATTACGACATTATAAACGAAAAGGGCGAGGTGCTTCATCAAGCAAGCAAGCGCCTAACATCCAAAAAAGCGGAGAAGTTAGCGGAGGACGGACTAAAGCTAATCGAATATCCGGCTGAAATTTTAGCCGAGCGCTACCTAGCGGGCGCCATCGTCGATAAAAACAGCGGCGAAGTGCTTTTTGATTCACTAACCGCGCTTGATGAGGGCAAGTTAGCCAAGATCGCTAACACCGAGAAAAAATTTACGATCGCCAACGACCTAGCTAGCGGCGTAGATACTTCTATCATAAATTCTTTCATCCAGGACGCCGACGCGCTTAAGCTCTTGCAGCAAAGCGAAGGCATAGACGACGAGAACGATCTGGCTGCGATTAGAATTTACAAAGTAATGCGCCCCGGCGAGCCGGTGGTAAAAGAAGCGGCAAAGAGCTTCGTAAACGATCTATTTTTCAATCCGGAGCGCTACGATCTGACCAAAGTGGGTCGCATGAAGATGAATCATAAACTAGGCATCGAAGCGCCGGAGTACGTAACCGTGCTAACTAGTGAAGATATCATCAAAACCGCGAAATATCTAATCAGGGTCAAAAATGGCGACGGCTTCATCGACGATCGCGATAATCTCGGCAATCGCCGTATCCGCTCGATCGGCGAGCTTTTAGCAAACGAGATGCACCTTGGATTTATCAAGGTTCAAAAGGCGATCAAGGATAAATTTACAGGCATTAGCGGCAATTTAGAGGAGCTTATGCCGTATGATTTCGTAAATCCTAAAATTATCACCACTACGCTTATGGAATTTTTCACCGGCGGCCAGTTAAGCCAGTTTATGGATCAGACCAACCCGCTTAGCGAGGTCACGCATAAGCGCCGTCTATCTGCGCTGGGCGAGGGCGGTTTAGTTAAAGAGCGCGCAGGTTTTGAGGTGCGCGACGTCCATCCTACGCACTACGGTAGAATTTGCCCTATTGAGACGCCGGAGGGTCAAAACATCGGTCTGATAAATACCTTAGCGACCTATGCGAAGGTAAATGATCTAGGCTTTGTCGAGGCTCCGTATAAAAAGGTCGTAAACGGCAAGGTAACCGACGAGATCGTCTATCTTACCGCTACGCAGGAAGAGGGGCTCGTAATCGCTCCTGCGTCCGCTAAATTGGATGAAGAGGGCAATATCGTAGAGGAGCTTTTAGAGGTCAGAAAAGATGGCGAAAACATCATGGCTAAACGCGAGGATATTTCGCTGATAGATCTTTGCTCCGGTATGGTCGCGGGCGTAGCGGCGTCGCTGATTCCGTTTTTGGAACACGACGATGCTAACCGCGCGCTTATGGGCTCGAACATGCAGCGCCAAGCCGTGCCGCTTCTGCACTCTACCGCTCCTATCGTCGGAACGGGTATGGAAGCGGTCATCGCGCGCGATTCGTGGGAAGCGATCAAGGCTAAACGCGACGGCGTCGTAGAAAAGGTCGATAATAAAAATATATTCATTTTGGGCGAAGATGAAAAAGGCCCGTTTATCGATCACTACTCGATGGAGAAAAATTTACGCACTAACCAAAACACTACCTTTTCACAGCGCCCTATTGTGCGAAAAGGCGACGTGATAAAGGCAGGTCAAATCATAGCCGACGGTCCTAGCATGGACGGCGGCGAGCTCGCGATCGGCAAAAATGCCCTCATAGCTTTCATGCCGTGGCATGGCTATAATTATGAGGACGCCGTCGTCATGAGCGAAAAGATGATTCGTGCCGACGAATACACCAGCGTGCATGTTTATGAAAAGGAGATCGAGGCTAGAGAGCTAAAAGACGGCGTGGAGGAGATCACGCGCGACATCCCTAATATCAAAGAGGAGGAGCTTACCCACCTCGATGATAGCGGTATCGTAAAGATTGGTACTCACGTCAAACCTGGCATGATCCTAGTAGGCAAGGTAACTCCGAAGGGCGAGGTCAAGCCGACGCCTGAAGAGAGGCTTTTGCGCGCGATCTTCGGCGAGAAGGCGGGACATGTGGTAAATAAATCTCTCTACGCTACCGCTTCGATGGAAGGCGTGGTGATCGACGTTAAAATTTTTACCAAAAAGGGCTACGAGAAGGATCCACGCACGAACAAAGCCTATGAGGATGAAAAAACTGAGCTCGAAAGGGAGCATCACGACAGGCTTTTGATGCTTGATCGCGAAGAGATGCTAAAGGTAGTGGCGCTACTTTCTAAAAGCGCTTTGCAAAGCGATCAAAGCCTAAATAAAAAAGATTATAAAAAGGGCGATAAGGTTAAAAAAGAGGAGCTTGAAAGCTCCAACCGCTTTACGTTAAATTCCTTCGTCAAGGCTTATTCTAAAGCTGTTCAGAAGGAATACGAAGAGCTAAAAAACCACTTCCAAAACGAGAAGCGCAAGCTCAAAGAGGAGCATGACGAAAAGATCGAAATTTTAGAAAAAGACGATATCTTGCCAAGCGGCGTCGTTAAGCTCGTAAAGGTCTATATCGCTACCAAGCGCAAGCTAAAAGTGGGCGATAAGATGGCGGGTCGCCACGGAAACAAGGGTATCGTTTCAAATATCGTCCCTGAGGTCGATATGCCGTATCTGCCTAGCGGACAGCGCGTGGATATCGTGCTAAATCCTCTCGGCGTTCCAAGCCGTATGAATATCGGTCAGATAATGGAGAGCCACCTAGGTCTTGTGGGTTGGCGCTTAGGCGAGCAGATCGCTAAAATTTTAGAAGAGAAAACGGGCGAATGGATAAAAACCCTTCGCGCCAAAATGATTGAGATCGCAGGCGTTTCCAAACTAATGCAGGCTAAAAAAACGCTTGAGAAGATCAGCGACGAAGATCTTTTGAAATACGCTAGAGACTGGGCTAAGGGCGTTAGATTTTCCGCTCCGATATTCGAAGGCATTGTGCCGGAGGATTTCAAAAAGCTATTTGAAATGGCGGGCATCGATCAGGACGGCAAGACCGAGCTTTACGACGGTCGCACCGGCGAAAAGATCAAAGAGCGCGTAAACGTGGGCTGCATGTATTATCTCAAGCTGCACCACCTAGTCGACGAAAAGGTTCACGCAAGAAGCACCGGTCCTTACAGCCTAGTTACGCAGCAGCCGGTCGGCGGCAAGGCGCTATTCGGCGGTCAAAGATTCGGCGAGATGGAAGTTTGGGCTCTGGAGGCATACGGCGCGGCATACACGCTTCGCGAGATGCTAACGATCAAATCCGACGACGTCGACGGACGCTTGGCTGCGTATAAGGCGCTGACAAAAGGCGAAAACGTTCCGTCTACAGGAATTCCTGAGACATTTTTTGTTTTAACAAACGAGCTTAAATCGCTTGCTCTAGACGTTGAAATTTACGAGAATGGAGAGAATAAATGAGCGATAATTCAAATTTAGAAAGAATAGAAATAAAAGAGGACGCCAGAGTCCACGACTTCGACGCGTTTGCAATCAGGCTTGCTAGTCCCGAGCAGATCAAGGCTTGGAGCCACGGCGAGGTCAAAAAGCCCGAAACTATCAATTACCGCACGCTCAAGCCGGAACGCGACGGTCTATTTTGCGCTAAAATTTTCGGTCCAGTAAGAGATTATGAGTGCATCTGCGGAAAATATAAGAAGATGCGCTACAAAGGCTGGAAGTGCGAAAAATGTGGCGTCGAGATCACGAGCTCGAAGGTTCGCCGCACTAGAATGGGGCATATCGAGCTGGTAACGCCGGTGGCGCATATTTGGTACGTAAATTCCTTGCCTAGCCGCATAGGTACGTTGCTAAACATCAAGATGAAAGATCTCGAGCGCGTGCTTTACTACGAGGCGTATATCGTAGAAAGTGCAGGCGAGGCATTTTACGACAACGAAAATTCTAAAAAGGTCGAGAAATACGACGTTTTAAACGAAGAGCAGTATCAGAGCCTAAAAGAGCGCTTTTCGCAGACGGGCTTCGTCGCCAAAATGGGCGGTCAGGTAATCCGCGATATGCTAGCTGAGCTTGATTTGGTCGAAATTTTATCCGCCCTTAAGCAGGAGATGGAAAATACAAACTCCGAAGCGAAGAAAAAAACCATCGTCAAGCGTCTAAAGGTCGTCGAGAGCTTTTTAAATTCCGGCAATAAGCCCGAGTGGATGATGATTACAAATCTTCCCGTGCTGCCTGCCGATCTGCGCCCGCTTGTTAGCCTTGAGGGCGGAAAATTTGCGGTTTCGGACGTAAATGATCTATACCGCCGCGTCATAAATCGAAATTCTAGACTTAAAAGGCTGATGGAGCTTGACGCCCCCGAGATCATCATCCGCAACGAAAAACGAATGCTTCAAGAGGCGGTGGATGCGCTTTTTGACAACGGACGTCGCGCCAACGCCGTGAAGGGCGCCAATAAGCGGCCGCTTAAATCTCTAAGCGAGATCATTAAAGGTAAACAAGGTCGCTTCCGTCAAAATTTGCTCGGAAAGCGCGTGGATTTTTCGGGTCGCTCCGTCATCGTCGTGGGTCCAAATTTACGCATGGATCAGTGCGGTCTACCTAAGACGATGGCGCTTGAGTTATTCAAGCCGCATCTAATCGCTCGCCTTCAAGAGAAGGGCTATGCTACGACCGTTAAGCAGGCTAAAAAGATGATTGAAAATAGGATCAATGAAGTTTGGGAGTGCTTGGAGGAGGTCGTTAAAGATCACCCGGTTATGCTAAACCGCGCGCCGACGCTTCATAAGATGTCTATTCAGGCGTTTCATCCGGTGCTCGTCGAGGGCAAGGCGATCAGGCTGCATCCACTAGTCTGCGCCGCATTCAACGCGGACTTTGACGGAGATCAGATGGCGGTGCACGTGCCGCTTAGCCAAGAGGCGATCGCGGAATGTAAAATTTTAATGCTTAGCTCGATGAACATCTTGCTTCCTGCGAGCGGAAAGCCCGTCGCAGTGCCCAGCCAGGATATGGTTTTAGGAATTTATTATCTAAGCTTGGAAAAGCCAGGTGCAAAAGGAACGAATAAAATTTTTGCAAACGTCGATGAGGTAATGCTTGCCGTGGAGGCAAACGCGCTAGATATCCACGCTAAAATTAAAACTATGATCGATCGTCGCATTATCTTTACGACCGCGGGCCGCTTGATCATCAAATCGATCCTGCCTAGCTTTATTCCGGATCATCTTTGGAATAAGATTATGAAGAAAAAGGATATCGCCGAGCTTGTCGATTACGTCTATAAAAACGGCGGCCTTGAGATAAGCGCGGAATTTTTGGATAATCTTAAAAACTTAGGCTTTGAATCCGCGACCAAAGCGGGTGTTTCGATCTCCGTTTCGGATATCATCGTGCCGAAGTCTAAAGCGGGTCTTGTAGAAGAGGCTAAAAAGCAGGTGCGAGAGGTTCAGAACCAATACGGCGCGGGCTTGCTAACCGACGGCGAGCGCTATAATAAAACGATTGACATCTGGACCAGCACTAGTAAGAAGCTAGCCGATGAGATGATGAAGATGATGGAGAAAGATAAGGACGGCTTTAATTCTATTTATATGATGGCCGATAGCGGCGCGCGAGGTAGCGCGGAGCAGATCAAGCAGCTAGCGGGTATGAGAGGTCTGATGAGTAAGCCCGACGGCTCGATCATCGAAACGCCGATCACTTCAAATTTTAGAGAGGGTCTAAACGTAAATGAGTACTTCATCTCGACTCACGGCGCGCGTAAAGGTCTTGCCGATACTGCGCTTAAGACCGCAAACGCGGGCTATCTTACGCGCAAGCTGATCGATGTCGCGCAAAACGTCAGAGTTACAATGCACGACTGCGGTACGCACGAGGGTATCGAGGTTACTGAGATCGTAGAAAACGGAACGCAAATAGAAAGCCTAGCCGATAGGATTATGGGTAGGGTGCTAAGCTCGGATGTAATTGATCCGGTGTCGAATGAAATTTTATTCACCGAAGGCACGCTTCTAGGCGTTAATGAGGTACGCACCATAGTCGATGCCGGCATCAAATCCGTAAGCATCCGCACGCCTATTACGTGCAAGGCTGAAAAAGGGGTTTGCGCGAAGTGCTACGGCGTAAATTTGGGCGAGGGCAAGCTAGTAAAACCGGGTGAAGCGGTCGGTATCATATCGGCGCAATCAATCGGCGAGCCAGGCACGCAGCTTACGCTACGAACCTTTCATGCCGGCGGTACCGCATCTACCGAGCAGCAAGATCGTCAAGTAATCGCCGATAAAGAGGGCTTTATCAGATATTACAACGTAAAGACCTACGAAAACGGCGGCAAAAATATCGTAATGAACCGCAGAAACGCCGCGGTGCTTTTGGTCGAGCCTAAGATCAAAGCTCCGATTACCGGCAAAGTAAGCATCGATATAACCCACGATGATGTGAATATCACGCTAAAGGGCAAGAAGGAAGAATTTAAATATACTATCCGACGCCACGATCTAGCTAAGCCTACTGAGCTTGCTGGCGTAAGCGGTAAAGTTGAGGGAAAATTCTACATCGTATTTAAAGACGGCGAAACCGTTGGAGAAAATGATAGTTTAGTAGAGGTTATAAAAGAGGACTGGAATATCCCTACTCGAATTCCGTTTGCCAGCGAACTTCGCGTAAAAGATGGCGAGCCGGTAACTCAAAAGATCAAAGCGGGAGCAAATGGTACGCTTAAGTATTTCATCCTAAAGGGCGATTATTTAGAGAGACTAAGAGATATCAAAAAAGGTCATGTCGTAAGCGAGAAGGGTATGTACGTAGTCATCTCCGATGAAAACGGCAGAGAGGCGATCCGCCACTACATACCGCGCGAATCTGTCATTACCTATGATGATAATAGCGTCGTAAAAAGCGAAGATCTCATCGCTAAGCCTAAAAAAGACGATCGCTTGATCATTGCCGAGTGGGATCCGTATTCCATCCCTGTGGCCGCAGAGTGCGAGGGTAAGATTAGCTTTGAGGATATCGAGCCTGGATATACCGCTACGGAGCAATATGACGAGACTACCGGCCAGAGCCGCTTGGTCATCAACGAGTATCTGCCTCAGGGCGTCAAACCGGCCATCGTCGTTACTCCTAGCAAGGGAGAGCCTATCAAATATAATCTAGGACCGAAGACCGCGATTTTTACGAATAAGGGCGATCAGGTAGCGATTGCGGATATTTTGGCTAGAACACCGAAGGCTGCTGCGAAATCAAAAGATATCACTGGCGGTTTGCCGCGCGTATCGGAGCTATTTGAGGCGCGCCGTCCGAAAAATACCGCGATTATCGCGGACATCGACGGCACCGTTCGCTTCGATAAGGCGTTGCGTGCAAAAGAGCGCATTGTAATCGAGGGCGAGGACGGAACAAGCGCCGAGTATCTAATCGATAAGAGCCGCCAGATCCAGGTGCGAAACGGCGAGTTCGTCCACGCAGGCGAGAAACTTACCGACGGAGTTATCAGCTCGCACGACGTGCTTAGAATTTTAGGCGAAAAGGCGCTGCACTACTATCTGATAAGCGAAATTCAACAGGTTTACCGCTCTCAAGGTGTCGTCATCAGCGATAAGCATATCGAGATCATCGTATCACAGATGCTCCGCCAGGTCCGAATCGTCGATAGTGGCGATACTCAGCTAATCGTCGGTGATCTGATTAGCCGCCGCAGATTTAGAGAAGAAAACGAGCGTATTATAAAAATTGGTGGCGAGCCTGCGATTGCTGAGTCTGTGCTACTGGGCGTAACTCGCGCGGCTGTTGGAAGTGATAGCGTCATTTCGGCAGCGTCCTTCCAAGAGACTACGAAGGTTCTAACCGAGGCTAGTATCGCGGGTAAATTTGACCGATTAGAGGACTTGAAAGAAAACGTAATTTTAGGTCGCATAATTCCGGTCGGAACCGGTCTGTATAAAGACAAGGAAGTTAAACTTAAAAAATAATTTAGGGCAAAAAGCCCTAAATTTAAAGGATGAAACATGAATATGATCAACATAAATTTCGGTCTGTTGTTTGTCAGGTTGGGGCTTGGAGTTTGTCTTTTAATGCACGGAATTTTTAAGTTCACTCACGGCATAGACGGCGTAAAATCGATGCTGGTAGCCAGAGGAATTCCGGATCTGGTGGCCTACGGCGCATACGTGGGCGAGGTGCTGGCGCCCGCGATGATAATCATAGGCGTATTTTGCCGCATAGGCGCTCTGCTTGTGATCGCAAACGTGCTCATGATAATATACGTCCTACATACTCCGTTGGGTGCGCTTACCGGAGTGGGCGGATTTGAGCTGGAAATTGTATATCTATATCTTTCCGCTGCGATCTGTCTAGTGATCTGCGGCGGCGGAGAGTTTGTGCTGATTAGAGATTAAAATTTAGTTAAATTTACGTTTCTGTAAGTTTAAACAAAGTATAATCCAAATCTTTTTGAATAAATTTTTGTGAAAGGAAAGATGTGCCAACCATAAATCAATTGGTCAGAAAAGAGCGCAAGAAGCTTAGCGAGAAATCGAAGTCTCCGGCGCTAAAGAATTGCCCTCAACGAAGAGGAGTTTGCACTAAGGTCTACACCACGACCCCTAAAAAGCCAAACTCTGCGCTTCGTAAAGTTGCCAAAGTAAGGCTTACTAGCGGATTTGAAGTCATCAGCTATATCGGCGGTGAAGGTCACAATCTACAAGAGCACTCCATCGTGCTAGTTCGCGGCGGTCGCGTAAAGGACCTACCGGGCGTTAAATATCACATCGTCCGCGGTGCGCTCGATACTGCAGGCGTTGCGAAACGAACCGTTGCAAGATCAAAATACGGTGCTAAACGACCTAAAAAATAGTTTGGCCTAAACAGACCGGCACTAGATTTTGCCGAGTTTGAGTAAAATTTTAAAATTTGAAGGAATAAAATGAGAAGAAGAAAAGCTCCCGTTAGGGAAGTTATGCCTGATCCGATTTATGACAGCAAAGTAATCACAAAATTTATTAATTCGCTTATGTTCGACGGCAAAAAGAGTGTCGCTACCGATATTATGTACGGCGCCTTAAATTTCATCGACAATAAAGGTGGTGAGAAGAAAGGTATCGAAATTTTTAACGATGCCATCGATAACGTTAAGCCTTTGATGGAGGTAAAATCTCGTCGTGTAGGCGGCGCTACTTACCAGGTTCCGATCGAGGTTAGGCCGGCTCGCCAGCAGGCTTTGGCTATCCGCTGGATCATCTCTTTTGCGAGAAAAAGAAGCGAACGCACGATGATAGAGCGCCTGGCTTACGAGCTTATGGACGCTGCAAATTCTAAAGGCTCTTCATTTAAGAAGAAAGAAGATACCTACAAGATGGCGGAAGCCAACAAAGCTTTCGCGCATTATCGTTGGTAGGAGGGCGTCATGGCAAGAAAAACCCCTTTACATATGGTTAGAAATATCGGAATTGCCGCTCACATCGACGCCGGAAAGACGACTACGAGCGAAAGAATTCTATTTTTTACCGGCATGAGTCATAAGATTGGCGAGGTTCACGAGGGCGCCGCTACTATGGACTGGATGGAGCAAGAGCGCGAGCGCGGCATCACGATCACATCTGCCGCTACCACATGCTTTTGGAATAATCATCAGATAAATTTGATCGACACTCCGGGTCACGTTGACTTTACTATCGAAGTCGAGCGCTCGATGCGCGTTTTAGATGGTGCGGTAGCAGTATTTTGCTCTGTAGGTGGCGTTCAGCCTCAAAGTGAGACCGTTTGGCGTCAAGCGAATAAATACCATGTTCCGCGCATTATTTTCGTAAATAAAATGGACCGCGTCGGCGCAAATTTCTATAATGTCGAACAGCAGGTAAAAGATAGGCTCAAGGCTCATCCAGTTCCTATTCAAATTCCGATCGGCGCTGAGGACGATTTTAAAGGCGTTATCGATTTGGTTACTATGAAGGCGCTCGTTTGGGATGATAGCAAGGGCCCTTCGGCTCCGGAGATCGTTGAAATTCCTGCTGAATTACGAGAAAAAGCGCAAGAGTATCGCGACAAGATGATTGAGGCGGTAGCAGAGACTGATGAAGCTTTGATGGAGAAGTATTTTAACGGCGAAGAGCTAAGCGTAGAAGAGATTAAAAAGGGCATCAAGAAAGGCTGCTTAAGCCTAAGCTTCTTTCCTATGCTATGCGGTACCGCATTTAAAAATAAGGGCGTGCAGCCTTTACTAGACGCGGTCGTAGATTATCTGCCTGCGCCCGATGAGGTGCCTGCGATCAAAGGCCAGTATGAGGATGGCAGCGAGGTTCACGTAAGTTCTACCGACGAGGGCGAGTTCGCGGGCCTTGGATTTAAGATTATGACCGATCCGTTCGTAGGTCAGCTTACCTTCGTGCGCGTATATCGCGGCGTTTTGGAAAGCGGCAGCTACGTCGTAAATACCGGCAAGGGTAAAAAAGAGCGCATCGGACGCTTGCTAAGGATGCACTCGAATAAACGCGAAGAGATCAAAGAGCTTTATGCGGGCGAAATAGGCGCCGTCGTGGGTCTAAAAGATACCCTTACGGGCGATACTCTAGCTAGCGAAAAAGATAAAGTAATTTTAGAGCGTATGGAATTTCCTGATCCCGTTATCAGCGTAGCGGTAGAGCCTAAAACCAAAGCCGATCAAGAAAAAATGGGTATCGCGCTTCAAAAATTGGCGCAAGAAGATCCAAGCTTCAGAGTTGCGACCGACGAGGAGAGCGGACAAACTATCATTTCGGGAATGGGCGAATTGCACCTTGAGATCATCGTAGATAGAATGCTTAGAGAATTTAAAGTAGAGGCCGAGGTCGGACAGCCGCAGGTCGCATATCGCGAGACTATCCGCAAAACAGTCGAGCAGGAGTACAAATACGCCAAGCAGTCGGGCGGTCGCGGTCAATACGGTCACGTATTTTTGCGCCTAGAGCCTTTGGAGCCAGGCACCGGATATGAGTTCGTAAACGATATAAAAGGCGGCGCGATTCCGAAAGAATACATCCCTGCAGTTGATAAAGGCTGCCAAGAGGCGATGCAAAATGGCGTTTTAGCGGGCTACCCGGTCGAGGACGTGCGCGTAACTGTCTATGACGGAAGCTACCACGAAGTCGATAGCTCCGAAATGGCATTCAAACTCGCCGCTTCTATGGGCTTTAAAGAGGGCGCTAGAAAAGCAGGTGCCGTAATCTTGGAGCCTATGATGAAGGTTGAAGTGGAGACCCCAGAGGAGTATATGGGCGACGTCATCGGCGATCTAAACAAACGTCGCGGACAGGTTAATAATATGAGCGAACGCGGCGGCAATAAGATCATCGACGCGTTTTGCCCGCTTTCGGAGATGTTCGGTTACTCGACCGATCTGCGCTCTCAGACGCAGGGTCGCGCGACCTATTCGATGGAATTTGATCACTACGACGAGGTTCCTAAAAACGTCGGCGAAGAGATCATCAAAAAGCGCAACGGCTAAATTTAACGGGCGCTAGGGCGCGGCGATAGCTTTATCGCCAACCCCCGGCGCTTCTTAAATTTTAAAACAGCACTTAAAATTTAACCCGCTTTACGAGCCGAAATTTAAACTCGAACTTTAGCTCCAAATAAATCAATCCATAAATTTTGATTTCTGTAGATTGCAAATTTAGATCAAAAAATTTCAATTAAATTTAAAAATTCAAAACATAACTTAAAATGCGCTAATGATGCCGCGCCCATCGTTTTACTAGAGATTTCTTTCTTTCGCAGAGAAAGCACGCATGTCGCTATATGCTTTGATTTACATTCACGAATAAAATCGCCGCAAGCGGGATCGCAAGTAGGTAAAATTTTACTTTCGACCGCAGCCTTAAGGCGGAGCGCTATCATAGACTTATATCGGATTGTGATCATCAGTGCTTTATGTAAGTCGCGGTATTTTCCGCAGGCGGGTATTTAAATTTCGCCGCCGCTTTACGTCATGAAATTTCATCCTAGCGCGGCGGCTTACGAGCCGATCATATAAGCTGAGCTAGCGCCCGAGTTCACCTTGTTTTCGGATTTAGCAGGCGTTTGCTTTCGCGGGTTATAATGCGCCCGTTTTAAATATTTCAAAATAAAGGAAAATCATGCAACAAACCAAATTACAAGGCGTAAGCGTTAGCCTTTTGGGCAACGAGCTTAAGTTGGGAGATAAGGCGCCTGTGGTTAGCCTGGTCGCGGCCGATCTTAGCGAGGTCAAAGTCGGCGGCGGCACGGGCAAGGCGCAGGTCATCATCGCCGTGCCGTCCCTGGATACGGACGTGTGCGCGACCGAGACGCGCAAATTTAACGAGCACGCTGCGAGTATAAAAAATACCGAGGTTTTCGTGATCTCGATGGATCTGCCGTTTGCCGCGGGCAGGTTCTGCTCGACCGAGGGGATCAAAAATTTACGCGCCCTAAGCGATTTTCGCGATAAGGAGTTTGCACGCGCATACGGCGTACTGATCGCGGACGGCGCGCTTGCGGGGCTAACGTGCCGCGCGGTTTTCGTCGTGGACACCGCAGGCAAGATCGCCTACAAGCAGATCACGGACGACATCGTAGATGAGCCCGATTACGACGCGGCGCTCAATGCGGCGGCGTTTGCGAGCGGAAGCGCTGCGACGCAGAGCTGATGCAATTTCTAGGTCTGCGGTGCACAGACGTTGCCCGCTTAAATTTAGCGGGCTTAAAACACGCGGATGGGCGCCTCGCTCGCCCGCAACTTTAAATTCTAAAATTCCGCGGCGTCCTGAAATTTAGCAGGCCGCGGCTGAAATTTCAGCGGATCTGCGCCCGTGATCCACCTTGCGCAGTTTACAAGAAAAATTTTAAAATTTTAATCCCCAATTGATTCATAAATTCTCACATTCGGTATGCTTTTCGATCCGTCGGCACATATTTTGGATTTAGAAAAAACAGCGCGCGATCGGGTTAAATTTTAGTGCAAAACACAGGCGGCAGTATCGAGAAGCTAGACGAGGCGTGGATGAAATGCGAATGAAATTTGCAATGGGAGCATATATGCAATACGGACCGAGAAAATTTTAGACGCAACGACGTATAGCAAAGCGAGACGACGCGCGCAAAGATAAGGCGCGCTATTTTTCTTTAGACGAGGCGGAAGTGAGCCGAGTGAAGGAGCGTATATTATAATACGTGGCCGAAATTCGGCGAAATTTCCAACGACGTATAAAGGAAAAAAAGGGACGCTAAGTATTCAGGTCGGGATAATCCCACGCATTATATTCATCCGTCAGATTATCGTCCTCCGCCCCCTTGCAGCACAGCCACTCTAACCCGCCGCGTCTCTCCATCACGACCTCTTCATCAAGCCCCGCGCTGTCTGAGCCGTGCACGCGAGCATTGACACACGCCCAGTGGTAGCGGTAGATGAGATCGAGCGCCTGCAGGATTTCATCCGTATCGCGTAGCTTCACGCGCGCCGAAAAATCGCCGCCGCTAAAGGTGTCCATCACAAAGGCGCAGTCGCAGATCTCGCTCGGAAAGCTAAGCTCCTCCACGAGCCCCATGGCCCACATCAGCGCCCACAGCGACTCGTATTTCCAGCCCATATTTACGGCCTCGTCGCGGCTTGCCTCGCCCTGCGTGACGCGGCGCTCCATGCGCGTGAGCTTGTCTATGCAGCCGTAGCGATTATCTAGAAAGCCCTGTACGCCCTGCTTATCCTCATCCGCGAGCTTGCCCTCGTCTCTGATCGAGCAGGCGCACATTATCGCCGCATACGAGCAGATCGCGCGAGCGATGACTTCGTCCTTTTCGCGCGGGGTGACCTCGTCCGTCTCATACCGCAGCGGCAGATGATCGATATACGGCACGCCCTGCGATTTTAAAATTTCGATGCTTATATCCTTGCGTTCCTGCGCGGCCTTGCCGATCTTCGCGGCGTTTGCGCTATTTTTGCCACCTTTTTTGAAAAAATCTGAAAATGCCATGAGCTCTCCTTAAAATTTTAAACGTATTTTAAAACAATCGCGCAAAATTTCAGCTTACGGCGGCGGGACGAATTTTTTAAATTCAAACTCAAACCTCGAGCTTTGCAAATCGAACGTAAATTTCACGCTGCGTTACGAATTTATGCGGCGCCGCGCAGGATCGCCCGTGCCAGTAATGAAGCCTAATGTGGCGTCTGAGTAGATACGTTTATAGTGGCTAAACGCTTAAATTTACAGGCGTTTTAAATTTATAACCCTTTGCGAGCCGTCTGCGGCAAGCGGTGCAAACTAGCGGCGGCGAAGGCGGCTTTGAGATCGTGCGGCTGACGATGCGGCGGAGCGATTTTTTGCTTATATGGACGCCCTTGTGCGAGCGATGCCGCCTTTTCTTGCATAACCGAGCCGTTTGGGCAGGAAAACGATTAAATTCTAAAGTCGCGCGTGATCCAAGCGGTGCCTTTTTTGCGTATACGCCGCCCTTTGCTCGCGCTAGCGGTGCCGCCCGTTTACGGCGTCGTAATATTCGGCAGTTTGTCGTTGTTTAGATCAAATTTTAAAATTTTTACCGTCCGCGCAGCGCTTCGCGTAAAAATAATCTTTGTAAAAAGAAGCGCCGCAGCTAAGCCCGCGACCGATCGCTTCGTCGTTTTCTAGTTTATTTTTGATCGCGGAGAAAATTTTCCCAAGTAGCCGCGCCCGGATTTTTTGCGACGAGTCGCAGCGCGATCATCTCTATAGCTTCTTGCGTTTCTGCTCCGCCCGTGCCTTCTATGATGCTTCGATACATATCGTCGTAAAATACCTTTGCAGGCAATTCGGGCTCTTGCGGCGATTCCAGCGAAATAAAAAATTTTAAGCTTTGCCTCAGGTCGGTTAAGTTTCGGCAGTTACTCGAACCGGTTTTGGCGGCGCCATAGGCGCTCTTTTTTGCAAATATACCGTCCCACCGCAGCCGGCAAGGATGTCCGCGATATACGGAATAAAATCGCCGAGCGGCATAAGAAGGTGGATGTAGGGCATTTTATCTCCTCTTTTAAATTTTACTCTTTATGGCTTCAAGGGTCGCACGCCGCTTTAAATCGATGCTTATCTTTTGACCATGCGTCCACATAAGCAAAACGCGCTTTGCCGAGTAAATTTAAAAGCGGCGCCCGAATTTAGCCGAGCGCCGCAATTAAAATTTAACCGATTTGCGCATTCAAACGAGCAGTGCCGTCTGGCACCTCTCGGTTAAATTTAAGCGGGTGCGATCAATACTTAAACGAGCTGCCCGGCTCGATCAACTTAACCTTTTGTTTATAATTCATCTTTAGCACCGCAGCAGGCCCTAGCACGGTCGCCTTCTCGCCCTCAAGCCAAAACGCCGTACCCTCCGGCATCGCATAAACGGTCGATTTTTGATTAGCGATCAAAAATTCCTCCAGCCTCTCCTCTCTGCTCTCGCCGTTGTGCCCCGCAGGCTTGCCCGAGATGAAGTGCGGATTGATCTGGTACGGGAAGATATTGAAGGTATTAAACGACTCAGGCTCGATGATCGGCATATCGTTCGTCGTCATCATCGTAGCGCCCGCGACGTTCGAGCCCGCGCTCCAGCCGATATACGGCGTGCCGTCCTCGACCATTTTGCTGATTAACGCGATGAGATCGTTTTCATACATATCGTGCACGAGCTTGAAGGTGTTGCCGCCGCCTACGAATATGCAATCCGCGCTCGCGACTTCTTTCGCGGCGTTTTTAGCGTGATGGACGCCGACGATATTTAAGTTTAAGCTCGCAAGCGCCTCTTTGACGCGCTTTTCATATTCGTCGTAGCTCCTGCGAAGGCTTGCGTAAGGGATAAAAACGATTTTTTTGCCCGCGAGGTTGTTCTCCTTCGCAAATTTACCGATCCACGACACCGCGTGCGATAGATACTTCGTGTCTTTGTAGCCCGAGCTTGAGAGCAGCAGCGCTCTTTGCTTGCTATGATCGCGCTTTGAGAGTTTAAACGCCTTTTCGCTCGCAGCTAGTTCGCTCGTACCGAGCATCGCAGCGCCCGCCGCCAAAGCGGCTACCTTTAGTAGGTCTCGTCTTTGATTTTGCATCTTTTCTCCTTTAATCAAAGTTGATATCTGTTTTGAAATTATATTCCTTTACATATAAAGAGGGGCTGAATATTCGGTTTAAATTTCGCTTGCGCGCAGGCCTCGGCAAGGTAAAATTTTAAAACTACTAAATTTTGAAATTTGGCGAGGCACCACGTCGTAAAATTTAAAAGCGCGGCTAAATTTAATAAAATTTACGTTTCGTCTTTCGGGGTATATGAGCCCGTATTGAAAAAATAGCATACCCCAAAAACTATTCCGCAAATCGGCGCTACGATTAAGACGTACAAAAATATATGAGCTGCGGCTCCTTCCAATATTCCGGTAAAAATCAAGGTCGGATATAAAAGCAAAACTATACTGGCAAAATTTTCGATCGTAAAGACCAACAAACTATCTCCTTGATCTTTGATAAAAAGGTTGTGCTGTATCACTTAGTCTTAGTGTATCTTAAAAAGCAGATCGTCGCGCATATAGGCAAAACTATTATCGCGACATCACGAATATCTTTAAAAATTTTAGACGACGATTCTATACCGATATTCGAAAAAAGCAAATCAAGAAAAAACATTAGCATTAGCGAGAAATAGATGGTTGTAGCCGCCGACGAATAATACTCTATAATCACGCGTCTGATAAATCTATGTTTATCGTATCGCTTCTTTAAATTTTCAGGGATAGCGGCAAATTTCTCGTCCAGCTCTTTCGTGTCTGATTGAAATTTCTCGTCCACAGCTCGCTCCTTTTATAAAGCGCTAAATTTTAGAAATTATATCGAATTTAGCGGCGCAAAGTGACTAAATTTAGGTCTAAATTTAAATGCGAAAAAGTATAATCGCGCCATGGTTTTGACGCAAAATTTGTTCTATGAAATTTTACCCTTGTGGGGGAGATCCCCGCGGGCAGGGTCGCTAGCTACGGGCAGATCGCGCTCCTGATCGGGCTGCCCGCTCACTCGCGGCTCGTGGGGCGCGTGCTCTCGCAAGCAGAGCTCTACGGCGACTACCCGTGCCACCGCGTCGTAAACCACGCGGGCGCTTTAGCGGCGAGCTTTGCGGCTCAGCGCGAACTGCTAGAAGCCGAAGGCGTGAAATTTAGAGGCTAGCGCGCCCGTATGAAAAAGCACCGCTGGGAGTGCTAAGACCTAATCGCCGCAGACTGAAGCACGGAATTTGCGGATCGTTTGAAGCGCGAAATTTTGAATTGTTCGCGACATGGAATTTTAATTTATAAAATTTTATATCCGCGCAGGTTTAAGCGGCGTAGCGGCAGCGCTACCGATCGCTAAGAGCCTGCGAGCTTCATTTGTTTGTAGATGCGGCGCAAATCATCATGCGCGAAAAGATAAATTTTATCTTTTTTGCGCGGCGGTTTAAAACGCTAATTCAAGCGGGCTCCTTGGTAATCAGCCCACCGCAGTTTTACGAAGCAGGCGCGACGCCGCCTATTAGTTTTTTCACTGCAGGCTTTGTTGCGCCCGTTTCGGCGCCGCTTGTAGATTTTGGTTATCGCAAATTTTGTAGCGGCCGAACCGACGGCCGATCTGTCCGTCCTCGGTGCGTTAAAATTTTAAATCGATGCGGCTTCTGCGGGAGGCGGAGAAAAGGGGCGAAATTTTAAAATTTACTCAATCCGCTCTTTGAGTGCACCGGTGCGGGACGTTTTGCGGTGCGCCGATTTAAGTTTCGCACGGGGCGCCGTTTCGGCGGCGCAGCTAGGCTTATTTAGCGATACGGCTCACAACGCTTACTGTCCTTTTGGCGGCAGGCCATCTTGCGCGGTTTTGCTATCCGGCTAGCTTTTTAAGCCTTGGGCGCGCTACCAGCCGCTTAAATTGTATTCTTACGGCGCAGTGCTATTTGGGGGCGTGAAAAGCCCTCGCATATCAACGCCCCCTGGCTGCAGTAGCTTTATTTTCCTATCGATGCCGCCCGCGTAGCCCGTGAGGCTACCGTGCGTGCCTACGACGCGGTGGCAGGGGATGATTATCGAGATTTCGTTGTGCCCCACGGCTTGCGCGGGCATCTTCGCTAGCCCGCGTGCTGCGGCAATTTCGCGCGCGATCTGCCCGCAAGGAATTTTAAGTAAAATTTCCCACACGGCGCGCCTAAACGCCGAGCCTACGGGATTTAGAGCGGGCGTAAAACCCGGCTCGCGTCCACTAAAATACAGATCGAGCCAGCGCTTAGTTTGATCGAAAACGGCTAGGTTTTTCTCCTAGGAGTACCCGCTTTGCTCGTTTTGCTCGTTCGCGCAGAATTTTCCGCTCGCGCCTTGCGCCGAAAGATTGGTCGCGAGAGGTTTTTCCCCGCATCATAAGCCGCAAAATCGCGCGTGAAGAATTTTCCGCTCGTTATAAGTGTGTGCGCAGAATTTTAAGTCCGCGCTGTTCGCCGCTTTTGCCGCAAAATCGCTCTTTTTGCTCTTTTTCAACGCCGCAAAATCGCGCTGTGTTTCGCTCGCGCCGTATTGCTCTTTTGCGGCAGATCGGCGCTGCCGCGCTTTTCGTTAGCGGCACCATTCGCTTCTAGCGTGCAGCTTTTCTCGTAGCAACCCTCTCCCGCAGCGGCATCTGTTTTTGCCGCAATATCGTGCGTGCAGAATTTGCCGTCCTTACTGCCCATTGTAAGGGCGTGTGCGTAGTATTTCTCGCCCTCGAACCACAGCCCGCAAAGCCCCGCCTCATCGCCCGCGAGCGTGATTTCGCCAAGCGGCGAGTCGTAATAAGATATAAATTTCATCGTTGCTCCTATTTTACGATTAAATTTAAGCGCTGCAAACAGCGCTTAAATTTCCCAAATTTCTAAAATTCGCGGGCAGATTTTAGCTACGCTTTGCTTAAACTCCGTCTTTTGCGCGCTACTCGGATCGCCAAGGGTTTCAAATTTGCAAAAAAGCTCCGCGATCTTTAGCCAGCTCGCAAGATTTAGATCGAATTTTTTCAAATTTGCTTCGGACAAAAACTCCAGATCATGGTCGTAAAACGCGATCTCGCCGCTAGAGCTTAGCAGCCAAAGATCGCCGCTGCCGCCGTCTGCAAAGATACAAAACTCGCGCAGCAGCCCGCTATCGCCTTCAAAAGGAAATTTTGTCGCATCGTTGCAGAGCGCGATCTCGTACTCTTTCAGCACTCTAAAATCGCCCGCAATCTCCCTGTCGAGGTATCCGCCTAGGATATTTCTTAGCTCGTTTTTATTCAAATTTTATTTCTCCGCTTTAGTTTCGCTTTTTGGCGTAGAGCATAAGAAAGCCAACCATCGCCGCGAAGATCACGCACATCGCAAGCGTCACGATGAGCGTGCCATGCGTCGAGCCGCTTAAAAACAGCCCCGTCGTGTTCATCCCAAAAAAGCTCGTGATGAAATTTAGCGGCATCAGCAGCGACGAGATGATCGTGAGAATGTAGATGTTGCGGCTGATTTTGTCGTTTTTGAGGCCTTGGATGAATTGATAGATATCCTCGATTCTGACGGCGTATTCGCTCATCACGCCCTTGAAAACGCCTGCTTCGTAAGCGTAGTTTTTCAGCCGCTTTTTAAGCGCCGGCTGCTCATTTCCGCAGATGAGCAGCGCCTCGTAAAAATGCGAAATTTTGTTTTGAAATTTGCGGATTTCGTATTTTAGGACAGAGTGCCTTTTCATAAATTTTGAAAAATCGCCGCGGCGCGTGTAGATTTTTTCGTAATTTTCAAGTTCTGCGGAGTGCTCTAAAATTTTATCGCGATACTGCGCGAGGATCTTTTTGACGATCGCGAAAAACTCCGCCTCGCTGCTAAGCCGCACCTCGGCGGCACCCTCCTGCAAATAGATTGCGCCCGCGTCGAAAATAAAGCGGTAGTTTTGCTCGCGCGGCGCATCCGTCACGAAGTATACATACTCGCGATCCTCGGCGTAGTAGTAGCCCGAAACGCTGCGCTTTTCGGTAATCGGGTTCAATGAGACCTCCTTATTCAATCGTTTTAAATTTACGGAATTTCAAAATTTCGCTGCCACTTAAATTTTATCGTATTTGGAATTTCAAAATTCTTTTGCGCTTGGAATTTTAAAATTTTGCGAGCTATAAATTTCGGCTAAATTTTAAAATTTCGCATGCCGTAATTCAACCCCTATTAGAATTTAACGCGAGCCGTAAGGCTCGCACCGCTTAAAGCGTCGTAGGGGGACGGGTGGGGCTTATGGGCGAGCAGAGCAATGCGGTGCTGTGGGACAACGTCGCCTCTGCGAGAAGTGTGACCTCGCAATGGGAGCCCCTTTCCGCCCCAATAGAAACATATCACGGACTAAAATTTAAACGGAATTTCATTTTGTAATAAATTTAAAATTTCTCTATGTAGAATTTGCCTCTAGAATTTGGGGCGTGGCAGCGTTTTCTCTTAAGGGGGAAGGGGCGCTACTTGCGAGGCGCTCCCCTTCCCCCTTAAAATCCCCTAACCCCTGGCACGCTCAAGGGGCGGACTGCGTCCGCGCATTTTTATTTAGCGGCTTACGCCGCATAAAATTTTAGAATTTCAAATTGAGCTCTTGCGTTTTAAATTTTTAAAATCCTAAGTTTAAATTTAAAAGCTTTATAGCTTCGCGGGCGTAAAATTTAAAATTCCGCGGCGAAATTCTACGTTAAAAGCACCCGTGCTTTTGTAAAACCTTGGCGAAGGCATAGATGAAATGGGGCGAATTCCGCGTTGCTAGCATCCGCGTCTGAAGCAAAAAAAACTTTTGAGCCGAAGCTTAGAGCTAAACGAGTCTTGAAATTAAATTCTAAAGCGAGACGACCTTTGAGCCGAAACCACCTTCTGCGGGCGTGCCGTCGCGAAAGCCCTTGACGCTGGGGTGCGATTTTAAAAACTCCTTTACCGCGAACGCGAGCTTGCCAGTGCCGATGCCGTGCTTTACGATGATCTCATCAAAGCCCATCACGAGGCTTTGGCTGATAAATTTATCAAGCCTGCTGATCGCTTCCTCGGCGCGCAAACCGTGCAGATCGAGGCTTAGCGACGCAGAGGCGGGCTTTTGCACCTTGATGCTGATGTTTTTTACGGATGCCGGTGCTGCACCGCTGCGCTTTAGCTCGCTAAGCGGCACGCGCAGCCTGATGCCATCGCTTAGCATCAGCGCCTGGGTTTTGCTGAGCGATAAAATTTCGCCCTTGATCTTGCCGTATTTTACGCGATCGCCCACTTTAAAGCTTTGCGGCTCGGGCGTGCTGAGTTCGGGCTGCTGCACGGCCCGTGCAAGCTCGTTTGCGCGGTTTATGGCGCGCTGCTTTTCGCGCACGTCGCTTAGGCTCACGCTGCGTTTGGCCTCCGAAATTGCGCGGTAGTATTCGTTTTGCAGCCTTGAAAGCTCCGCCTTCAGCTCGCTTTGCGCGCGCTCGCGCTGATCTTTTAGCGCCTCGCTCAGCGCGTCAAGTTTAGCCTCTTTTTGCTGCGTTTGCGCCAGCTTTTGTTTTAACTCAAGCTCTAAATTTATCGCTTTTGAGATCGCTTCGTTTAAATTTTCTTTGTTTTCGCCGTAGTTTTTGCGCGCCGCGGCGATCAAATTTTGCGCTATGCCGTAGCGCAGTGCGGTTTCAAAGGCGTAGGATTTGCCGATCGTGCCCTTTAAAAACTCATATTTGGGCGCGCTGTTTTTCTCGTCGTAAAGCGCCGCCAGCAGCTCTACGCGCGGATCCTTCGCGAGCAGCATCGCTAGGCGCTTGTGATGGGTGGTGATGATCATCTTCACGTCGCCGTTTATCAGCTGCTCGATCATCGCGCCGTATAGGCTCGCAGCCTCCTCAAAATCGGTACCCAGCTCGATCTCATCGACGCCGATTAGAATTTCTTTGCGCCCGAATAGCTTGCTAAAGGCAACCATCCTGCCCGCGAAGGTCGAGATGTCGTTTTTGGAGTTTTGAGGATCCTCCATTATGAGCTCGAACTCTTTAAAGGTGCCGATGCGGCTGAGGCTTGCGCGAATAGGCATCGGAAGGAGGTATTTGGCTAACAGCGCCGCGCTTAGAATACTTTTTAAAAGCATAGATTTTCCGCCCGCATTCACGCCGGTAATGAGCAGAATTTTGCCGCTAAACTCCACGCTTACGCGCTTTGGATTTTTAAGCGCGGGGTGGGCGAAGCTATCTAGGACGATGTCGCGCGAGGGCCCCGGCAAGACGAACTCGTAATCGCTCGCTCTTGCCATCGCGGCGCGCGCAATCAGCGCATCGATCGTATCGAAGGCGGCGTTTATAAATTTTAAAAAAGCTAAATTCTTATTGAAAACGGCGCTGATCTGCTTGCAGTGCTCGAAAACGATCTGCTCCTTTTTATCCAAAATCGCGCTTTGAGCGGATTTCAGAGCCGCGATCGCGTCTGGAAGCACGTAAAAATAGCCTCCGCTTGAGCGCGCTACGACGCTGCCTTTTAGCACGTGGTTGAAGCCGCCGCGCACCAGCAGAGCCTCGGTGTCGCTTATGTAGTGGATCTGCGTGTCGGCGAGATAGGGCGAAAGGGCTTTGGAATAGATCAGCCTTTTTAGCGTCTGCTCGATCTCGCCCTTTTTTATCTTAAACGCCTCGTTCAGCGCGCCGAAGCGCTCGTCTATCGCGTCGCGAAAGCCGCCCTGGTCGTCGAAATAATCCTTTAATTGCGCGATGGGCGCAGGAATTTCGATCTTTGCAAGCCAAGCGGCGAGTTTACCCTCAAAAGGCTGCTTTTTTAGATACGCAAAGTAGCGAACGATCTTGCTAAACTCGTAAATTTCGCTGATATGCAGCACGCCGTGCTTTGAGATGCGCATCAGCGCGTCGTCTAGGTTCGCGACGCTCTCGCACTGCGCCAGATCAAATTTCGTAAGCTCTGAAATTTTTTCAAAATTTAGCTTGCTGTCGCCGCTTAAAAACAGCGGCTTTTCGCGCGCCAAAAAGCTTTTAAATTTCGCTAGATACTCGCTCAAATCGAGGCGCGTAAAGAGTTCGTC
Source organism: uncultured Campylobacter sp. (assembly GCF_938002845.1). Classification (GTDB taxonomy): domain Bacteria; phylum Campylobacterota; class Campylobacteria; order Campylobacterales; family Campylobacteraceae; genus Campylobacter_B. The sequence goes on along the minus strand of NZ_CALKZP010000039.1, from coordinate 21,794 downwards.
ACTGATCATAAACGCACTCTTTAATCTTGTAGGTTTTGCCTTTAAACTCCGCGCCCGCACTTTTTTTGGCGATGAAAGCGCCCATCGAAAAGGAGTAGGTGAAGCTCTCTCGCGTAACGATCTGCGCGGAGCCTTGGGGATCGGAGATTTGTGTGTTGCCTCGTTGCGCTGAATTTTGTGAGGCAGAGCTTCGCGTACTTCCTTGGCTCGCGGAATTTTGCTGCATGCGATTCTGCGTATCGTTCTGCTGCGTAAAATTTTGCGAAGTAGGGCTTTGTGCGGGATTTTGCCCGTCCGAGACGGCGCCGCTAGTTTGCGGGGAATAGTTTTGCTCAGCGGAAGCCTGCTCGTTCGTTTGCGCGGTTGAACTTTGTGCGGCAGAAGCGACCCCGCCTTGCGCGTTTAAATTTGCTTCATCGACTTGCGAGCCCAAATTTTTCGCATCTGCGCCGTGTTTTTCGGGAGAGGAATTTATAGAGCCGCGCGTTTCAGAAGCGAAATTTATCGCGCCGCCGCATCTTAATCTGGCGCCTGCGTTAAATTTAAACACCATCTCCTCCTCAAGCTTGGCGGAGCGCTCGCTCGCGCTTTCGTAAAAATACGCCGCTGCGCACAGCAGCACGATAAGCGCCGTGGCGATGATTTTAGCTCTTTTGCTTAAAATTTCGTCCCGCACGAAAAAGATCGCCACGATAAATAAAAACGCGAAAATAAACACCAAAAATCTCAAATTTTATCCTTGCCCGCCCGTAGCGGAGTTTGTCTAATAAATTTGGCGAGAGCTTTCAAGCTTAAAATTCTCCGCGCAGCTGATAGGTGATGTCGCCTGCGCCAAATCCGATCACGAGCCCGTCGTTTATGATGTGGCGGACGCCGAAAATATCGCTAAATTCTATCCGCTCGCCGTTTCTAAAGACCCGCTCGGTAAATAGCGCTCCGAGCCCCTTAAACTCCTCTTTCAGATCGATGCCGTTGCTAGGCTCGCCAGCGGCGTAAACGGGCAGTACGACTAACTCCTCCACGCCCGCAAAGCACTCTTTAAAAGCGTTTAAATTCGCCTTAAGCCTGCTGAAGCGGTGCGGCTGAAAGATCGCCGTGATCTTGCTAAGACCTAGCAAGCTAGCGTATTCGCGCGCGCTTTGCAGCGTCGCTCTGATCTCGGTGGGATGGTGGCCGTAGTCGTCGATGAGCACGAAGTTTGGGGTGGCGCACAGGATGTCGAAGCGCTTTTTGATCCCCTTGTAATTTAGCAAATTTTTACGGATCTGCTCTAGCCCCGTCTCGCACGCCGCGGCTAGGATCGCTAGCGACGCATCGATCGCGATGTGCCTTCCGAGCCCGTAAACCTCGAAGCGTCCGAGCTCTTTAAGATTAAAGCTCATAAAGGGCTGATGATCGCGTAGCAGCACCTTTAGATCCGTTATGTCGCGCGAAGGAAAGAGCTTGATACAACCGAGCTTAATCGAGCTTAAAAACTCGTCTTCGGCGTTTATCACGCGGATCTTAGCGCGCTCCAAAAAGCCGCGATACGCCGCGTGAAATTTATCCAAATCGTTGTCGTAATGATCCATATGCTCGGGCTCGGCGTTGGTCACGACCGCAACGTAGGGGTTGGAATTTAAAAAGCTAGAATCGCTCTCGTCGGCTTCGAAGATGATATTTTCGCTGTTTTCATATTTCATATTCGAGCCGAACTGCTTGGAGATCGCGCCGATGATAACCGAGCCGTCTATTAGCGCCGAGGTTATCGCGCTCGTGGTGCTTTTGCCGTGCGCGCCGGCGACTGCGAAGACGCGTTTGTCTTTTAGCACGAAGGGCAGGGCCTCCTTGCGCGAGAGGCAGACGATCCCTTTTTTGCGCGCGGCTTGCAGCTCGACGTTGTCCTCTTTGATCGCGGCGGAGTAGATGACGATCTCCTGATCTTTGATCGCCGAAGCGTCGTGTGGAGTGATGATCTCCATGCCGTCCGCTCTTAGCTTGTAGGTCGTTTCGCTCTCTTTGATATCCGAACCTGAGATGATAAAATTTTTCTCGTGTAAAAATCTCGCTAATGCCGATATCCCTATGCCGCCGATGCCGATAAAATGAACCTTTTTCACCTTTGTCCTTAAATATTATAATGGAAAATTACGTTTAAATTTTTAAATCCCGCGTCTGCGAAATTTAAAAATTTAAACCATTCCGCGCCTTGAAATTCTCCTTTAAATTTTACGAGCTCGCAGCGTCGCGCAACCCCGTATCGCTACTTTCGAAAGCGCTTTTAAAATTTGAACGCTCGAAATTCCGCGCTCAAAACTCCGCTTTGAAACGGAGTGCTTAAATCTTACGGCTCAAACTCGCCGTTAAAATTTAGAAGCGAGCAGGGCGCTGCCGCGCATGCCGCATCGTATCGCGCACCGAAGCCGCGTAAATTTTAATAAATTTCATCGCGTTCATCGCACGTCCACTATTTAAATTTACGCCTCAAATTTCGCCGCTTTGCGCTTTAAATTTAGCCGCTAAATTTAAAATTTCGTCGAAATTTTAAATATCGGTGCGCCCGTTGATCGCCTTTATTAGCGAGAGCATATCGACGTTGTCTAAGCTTACGCCCGTAGGCACGCCTTGAGCGAGCTTGGTAAATTTCAAGCTTAGATCCGCGAGCTTGTCCTCGACGTAGAGCATGATCCCGTCGGAGTTGATGCCTGGCGTCAGCGCAAATATCAGCTCGCTCGCGCCGTTTTGGCTCACCATCTCGCGTAGCGCCGCGATTTTATCTTCGTCAGCGGCGTCTAGCACGAAGTAGCGACCGTTGTAAATTTTATTACTCTCTAAAATAAAGATATCTTTTGGGTTTTCGACGATGCAAATTTTATCGCTTTCGCGCTCGTCGTCGGCGCAGTATTCGCAGATCTCGCCCTCGCATACCGCTCCGCAGATGTGGCATCTGTGCAGTCCGCGCACCGCCTCCTCGATATTGTGCGCTAAATTTAGCCCTAGGAAGGAATTTTGCACGCTTACGTAGTAGGCAAAGCGCAGGGCGGATTTTTTGCCCACGCCCGGAAGCTTTTCAAAGCTCGCGACGAGCTCTTCGAACCTATCTGTGCCGCTCATATGGCGCCTTTCGGCGAAAAGACGATCGAGAAGTAGTGTGTGCCGTCGCTGTAATTGTACTCGAAGCGGAATTTATGCAGCTCGCAAATTTTATCGATGATGTAAAGCCCAAGCCCCATGCCGGTGGCTTTCTCGTCTTTATTTCTAATGAAAGCCTGCTTATAGTGCTCGAATGATTTTGCAAGCGCTGCGCCGCGGTTGGCGACACTTACTTTATTTTCGTCGCAGATGATGCGGACTTTTTTATTGCTGGAGTATTTTAGGGCATTGTCGATTAAATTTTTAATCGCCAGCGCAAATAGCCCGAAATCCACGTTTATCACCGCATCGCACTCGATATCTGTGCTAATGAGCTCGTCCCAATTATCGAGCATCGACATATCTTTTACTTGCTCTAAAATGAGGCTGAAATGATAATCCTGATAGTTGAGCGAGTAGCTTTTTGAGAGCAGCTGCTCGATTTTGGCAAACTCGTTGATTAAAATTTCAAGCCGCTCAAAGACATTTACGAGCCGCACCTTTTGTGTTTCGTCATCTAGCATCTCAGTGATGAGCCTGCCCTTGCCGATCGGGGTTTTGAGCTCGTGCATGATGGTGCGTAAAAACAGCTGGCGCGAGCGGATCAGCTCTTGAATTTTGGCAATCGCGTTGTTAAATTCCTGCGCGACCTGCCCGATCTCATCCTCGCTATGCGCGGCGGCTAAATTTACGTCTAAGTTGCCCTGGGCGAATTTTTTGATATTTTTGCTTAGTTTTTTTAACGGCGTGAAGCTTCGCACTATTGATAGATAAAGTGAGATCAAAACCGCCATCGTAAGCAAAAACCCGACCCAAAGCGGATCGTTTAAATTCTTCGTGCCAAGGCTTTCGAAAACCACGACGAAAGAGTTGTTTTTTATATTTAAAAACAGCGAATTATTATACTCGACCGAGCTAAACTCGCCAATAGAGGTGTCTTGAACGAAAAAAATTTTACCACTCGTGATGATGTTTTGGATGATATTTTTGTCTTTTACAAGTTCCAAGCCATAGCTGGAGAAGTAGCGCTCAATATCGCTGGGAGGGGCGTTGCGCTTGTATAGCTCAAGTAGATTATTGACCGCGTTTATTTGATTAGCCTGCATGCTGCCTAGAGCTCTATTCATCTGCATCCGTGCGAACGTGATGAAAAGCACGCAGACTAAGATGATCGCGATTACAAAAAAAACCGAAATTTTGGTGATTAATGAGTGCTTCATCCGATGAGCTTGTAGCCGATACCGCGAACCGAAAAGATATGCTTAGGCGCTTTGGAACTGTCGCCGATCTTGGTGCGTAGGCGCCCGATGATGACGTCTAGGCTCTTTGAGTCCTTATCTTTTAGGCTCTTGCAATGGTATACGAGCTGCTCGCGAGATACCGAAAAGCTATGCTGCTTGATGAGGTATTCTAAAATTTCATACTCCGCAGGCGTTAGCACGAGCGACTCTTCGCCGAAGTAAATTTCATGGCGCTTGTCGTCGATACGAAATACGCTATCTGTGGCGGTTTCTTCCTTTTCGCTGGCTTTTTTGTAGCGGCGAATTAAGCTCATGATGCGCGCGTGCATCTCTTTTGGATCATAAGGCTTCGGTAGATAATCGTCCGCGCCGATCTGAAGGCCTACGACGCGATCGCTTACGTCGCTTCTAGCCGAGCTGATAATGATCGGAATGTCGTATTTCTCGCGGATCTCTTTGCAGACCTCAAGTCCGTCCATCCCAGGAAGCGTAAGATCTAAAATCAGCAGATCGTAGTTTTTGATCCCAGCGCTAATGCCCAGATACGGGTCTTCAAAGTTTGTAACTTGGATGTTAAATTTAGCCAGATATTCGGTTAGAAGCTGTGCAAACTCGCTGTCGTCTTCTATCATCAATACATTTATCATTTTTTATCCTTTGCATCGTTGATTTGAAATTTTAAATATTGCATTATACATAAAAATAGTTAAGTCTTAACTTGCGTTTTATTAAATTTAGATAAAATTGCCCCTTTTGTATAGTTCAAGGAGAATTTCGTGGAAGAAGATTATTATGAAATTTTAGGCGTGGCGCGCGATGCCGACGCCGAGACGATAAAAAAGGCGTTTCGAAAGCTCGCTTTGCAATTCCACCCCGACCGCAACCAAGGCGACAAGGAGTCGGAGGAGAAATTTAAAAAGATCAACGAAGCGTATCAAATTTTAAGCGACGATCAAAAGCGCAGGATGTATGATCGCTACGGCAAAGAGGGCATCAGCGGCGCATACGGCGGCGCGAGCGGCGGAGGGTTTGATTTCGGCTCCATTTTCGGCGATTTTTTCGAGCAAGCATTTGGCGGAGGCGGTCGCTCACGCCCTAGCGATCCATACGGCATAGATACCGAGCTGGCCGTAACGCTGGAGTTTAAAGAGGCTTTAGAGGGCGTTCACAAGGAGATAAAATACAAGATCAAAAAGCCGTGCTCCACCTGCGACGCCACCGGCTCGAAGGATAAAAAGAAGCACACTTGCTCCGCTTGCGGCGGCACGGGGCGCGTCGCTGTAAGGCGCGGATATATGAGCTTCATCCAAAGCTGCTCCGAATGCGGCGGCACGGGCGAGATCGTAAAAGACAGGTGTAAGGATTGCGGCGGCAAGGGCTTTACCGAGGAGGACGTGAGCCTTAAATTTGACATTCCCGCAGGTATCGACGACGGACAGCGCGTGCGCCTAAGCGGCAAGGGCAACGTTTCTAAAACCGGCGAGATCGGGGATCTGTACGTGATAGTGCGCGTGAAGGAGGATAGCCACTTCCTGCGCGACGGAGACGACCTGTATATCGAGGTGCCGGTGTTTTTCACGCAGGCGATTTTGGGCGAGAGCATCGAGGTGCCGACGCCGCGCGGCAAGGCGGAGCTGAAACTAAAAGTAGGCACGAAGGACAAGCAGCGCTTCACGATCTACGGTGAGGGCGCGCCGAATATCCGCACCAAGAAAAACGGCGATCTGATCGTGCAGGTAAACGTCCAAACCCCTAAAAAATTAAACGAGAAGCAAGAGGCGCTTTTGCGCGAGCTTCAAGAAAGCTTCGGCAGTAAGGGCGGAGACGACGAGGGGATACTCGATAAAATCAAGAATTTTTTCAAGTAATTTGCCTTGATTTGCCTTGATTTGCCTTGATCTGCCTTGATCTGTTTTGCGCGGCGATTGTTTAAACTTTAGCTTGGCGGGCTGCGGAATTTTAAATTTAGCCGCTGCCTGTTTGGCTCTCCCCGCTGCTTGTTTGGTCGCTCGCTAGCCGTAGTTCATTTGATCGTAGCTTGCTTGATCTTCGCTCACTGCTTCATGTGATTAGCGCCTATCGTTTAGCTGCCGTTTGCCAAGCGTCGTCTGTCTGATCGCTATAAACACTGCGCGGCGACTTTATAGGGCAATGCTTGCGAGTAGAATTTTATCCGCGTGCGGCGGTCTTTGAATGCTACTGCGACGTTAAACGAAGGCTCGGAGCGGTTCGCGCGCCGTAAAAGCGACTACAAATTTAAAAAGGACGAAAATGGATCGCAAGAACGGACCTGCGAATTTCAGATCCGCAGATGATGAGATGTTTGCGTTTTTATCGAGCTTGGGCGATCGCTGGCAGGTGAGCGAGGGCGGAGTAAAATTTATAGAAGAAAATTTCGCCTTCATCGGCTCCAAGCCCGTCTTGCGGGGTTTGAAAGATTACGCGACCGCGGACTGCCTGAGCTTTGCTGATGCTAAGAGCTTCATAGACGCAAACCCCGCGGTAAAAGCGAGGATTTTGAGCGGCGAAATCTACTATCTGGGCGATAGTCTAACGAGCGCCGAGGTTAAATTTGTGCCCGAATACTTTCACGATTTTTTAAAATTTATAATGGAGCAGGTCCCCGAACACCACTATTTTTTCAGCCCTACCGCGCGCTGGCTTCTGCTGGTTGCCATGGAGAAATACGTGGAATTTGCGGCTTTAGATTAGCGTTTTGGCCCGAGAAAATTTGCGAAATTTTACTTCGCCTGTATCGCACGAGTTCGGGCGGGTTGCGCGGCTACGGCGGGGCGAAAGAGGAGTGAAAGATCGGTTGAAATTTATCGACTGCGGCAAGAACCGCGACGCAGCGGCGTGAAATTTAAACGAGCGCCCCGTTCGCGAACTAGCCCTTGCCTAGCTTGATACGTGCTCTAAAATCGGGCATGATCTGCGCGATGAGCGCGTAAAAATCCGCTCCGTGGTTTGCATGGATGAGGTGCGCGAGCTCGTGCAGCACGACGTATTCGACGAAGCGCGGATCCCGCTCTATCAGGCTTAGCGAGAAGTTGAGATAGCCCTTGGCGTGGTTGCAGCTGCCCCAGCGCGTATGCATTTTGCGCACCCGTACGCGCGCGATTTTGCGACCTATTCGCGGGGAAAATTTCTCGATATAGCGTAGGTAAAGCTCAAGCGCAAAGGCCTTTTTAAACGCCGTAAACTCACCCTCGCTCTCGCAAAAGATCACGTCTCGTGAGATAAAAATTTTATCTTTAAATTTAGAGCTTTGGATAAAATTTTTGATCGTAAAATCGGGCTCGTCGCACTCGATTTCTGCCGCTTGCGTGCTTTGTGCTACATTTTGCGGCACGTTTTCGCTCGCGGATTTTGAAATTTTTTCGCCCGAGACCGAAATTTCTTCACTCACGACAGAGCTAAAATTTGAAATTTCTCCGCTTGCAACGGGTTTAAAATTTGAAATTCCATCCCTTACGGCAGGGTCAAATTTTAAAATTTTGCCCTTTGCGGTAGGATTAAATTTAAAATTTTCGCCGCCTTTCAGGCTTGCGTCCTCTCGTGCGAGATTAAATTCCAAATCCCCATTTTGCAGGTCGCACCCGTCCGAGTGAAATTTAAAAATCTCGCCGCAGGATTGCTCGAAAACATTTTGCGCGGCTGTATCTATAAATCCGCCGCTTTGTCGCACTCCGCTCTGTTGCGCTAGCCCCTGCGCCGCATCGCCAGGTAGGTCAAATTTCAAATTCTCGCTCGCCGCGCCATTTTGCGAGGCGCACTCGCCCGAGTGAAATTTTAAAATTTCACTTGCCGTGCCGCCGCCCGCACCGTAATTCATGCCGCCCGTGCCGTTATTTGCGCTGCCGCCCACATAGCCGCCTGTACTGCTACCGCTTATGCCTGCGCCGCTTTGTAAATGAGCTGAATTTACGCTGCCCGCGTGACTATTCGTATCGTCATTCGCCCAGTTCACCCAGCCTCGCGTGCCGCCATTGTCTAAATTTTTATTCGCGCCGCAGTTTGTACTGAGCTCAGCCTCGCGGCTAAATTTCAGCTTGTAAATTTTGCCTAAAATTCTAACCTCGTCGCTTGCTAAAAGTTTGCTTCGCAGCCGCTCTAGCGTCCGGCGGATCCAGCTTTCGTGCTTTAGGATGAAGTCTTTCGCTTGCGCCGCAGTGTAGGAGCGCGGTACGCTCACGCTGATTTCGCAGTCCTTGCTAATGCGGATGCGCGCGTATTTCATCCGCTTAAAACGCAGACTGATCGGCAGGCCCAGTAAATTTAGACTAACTTTTTGCTCTGCCATTTTTTACTTATCCATCGCGCCGTATTCGCGCTGCCGCGCAGCCACTCGTCGCAGAAAAACCCGATCCAAACGCCCAAAATTCCATATCCCAAATGGATACCCAAAAGCCAGCCCACGGGGATCGAGACACCCCACATAAAGATCACGCCCATCGCAAAGGGAAACCTCGCGTCGCCGCTTGCGCGCAGGGCGTTTACGAACACGATATTAAGCGTCCGTCCGAACTCAAGTCCCAGCGTGAGGTAAAAAAGCGGCCGCATGACCTGCTTGTGCGCCTCGTTTAAGCTCAACATCTCCATGATCTGCTCGCGCGCTAAAAACACTATCGCGACGAAAAGCGCCGTCGCTCCAAGCCCAAAGCGCAGCGCGGTAAATGTATGCCTATACGCCTCCTGCGGCTTGGCGGCGCCTACGAGGCGGCCTACGATCACTTCGTTTGCCATACTGATCGCGCTTCCGCCGAAGAAGATGAATGATGAAATTTGAAAATAGATCGTCTGCACGGTAAGGCTCGCCTCGCCCATGCTCGCGACGAAGGCGAATGCGACCAGATACTGCACGATCCACAGCATGTTTTCGCCCGCGCTCGGAAGCCCTACGGATAGAATTTTGCGCAGCGTAGCGAACTGGATCTTTAAAAACATCGTGAGGTAAAATTTTATCTTTAGCACCTTCGTGATGATGAGGAAGAATAAACATACGCCGATCATGCGCCCTGCGATGGTGCTTACGCCGATGCCTTCAAGCCCGTAGTACGGCAGTCCGAACGGCCTAAATAATACAACGTAGTTGCCCGCGAGAGTTACTAGATTCATCACCACGGAGACCGCGATAATGAAATTTGCGTATCCGTAAACGCGCACGATGGCGCTAAGCACGATCGCGACGGCGTCTATCGCAAAGACGATGCTGATGACCTTAAGATAGATCGCGCTTTCGCTCAAAAGCTCGGCGGGCACCTGCAGCGCGTGCAGCAAAAACGGCGCGCAGCTAAAGACGAAAACACCGCTGCAAAGCCCCACTAGCGCGTTGAATGCGATGCTCGTGTGGATCGCGCACATGGCTAGGACTTTGTTTTTCGCCCCCAGCGCCTGCGCTACGAGTACTGAGCAGCCCACGGCGAGGAAGCCGAAAACGGTGACGAAGAGCAAAAATATCTCGTTGCCCGCCCCAAGAGCGCCTACTAGCGAGACGTCCACACGCGAAATCATGTAGGTGTTGATAAACGTGGTTACTAGGCGCAAAAACATATCGACGTAGATTGCGAGCGAGAGCCTTAGCAGCGAGATTTCTTTCATATTTTGCCTTTATTTGGGGGAAATTGTAGCCGAAAAATCTTTTAGGTTTGCTTTTGCGCAGGGGGGGGGCAAGCGGAGTTGTTTTTGTATGCCGCGCGATATGCGTAAAATTAGAATTTACGGCGCCGCGCGCGAATATGCGGTGATTTAGCGGGGACGAGCGGTTGATTTCTTTGGCGCTACTGCGGCGGCGAATAAGTAATTTTAATAAACGGAGCGCGGAATTTTAAACGCGGATGTTTTTAAATAAGCGTCAAGCTATCTCAATAGATTTTGCTTAAATATCGCTAGGATAACGATCGTATCGTTGGGTTCATCTATTAGATATGGGATTACGAAACCCTTGAATATGAAATCTCTAATTCTATCATCGTCAAAGCTTTTTGATCTACGAAATTTATACGGCATAAAGCCAAGCTTGCCTGCTCGCGCAAAAAGCTCGTTTTTAAAATTTTCTGCCGCATCCCCCGAGCGCTCTGCGATAAATTCTACGATCTTGCTAAGCTGCGCGCGAAATCTTTTAGACTGGATTATTTTCAATTTTTCCAGCCCTTGCCTAGCTCCTCAAAGCCGCTTAGATCGCCGTTTGCGTATGATTTTAAGTCCGCATCCATTCCGTTTTTTATCTCGTCGTAACTTTCGCCTGATCTAAATTCCGATAAAATCGTTTCTAAGCTTTTCTCGCCGCTTAGAGTGATCTGCGCGGAGGGATCGATTTTTAAAAAAAGTTTCTTAAAAGTTTCGAGAGTATCGCGATCGACGCCGCTTTGGATCTGCATAGTGATCATTTTGGCTCCTTAAATTTTAGCGATTATAGCAGCTCATAGCTAAATTTAAAATTCCAACCGTTTTAGAGCTAAAGCTCGATAAAATTTTAAAATTTACGCCCGCTAGATCGAATTTCGCTTCCTCATATGAACCGTGAAGTGCTCCGACGCGTCCTTAAAGCCGCACTTTTGTAGGAATTCTCCGGCACCCTCAGCCTTATGCAGAGGGGTCACGACAAAGGTGGTGGTGTGCGCAAAGCGTTTATTAAAGGCATTCACGAGCGCCGTGCCGATACCGCGCCTTTGATAATCCTTATGAACTATCACGCAGTAAAGATAGCTTGTAGCGAAGTTGTCGCGGTCGCAAAACGCCTCCAGCACCCCTACGGTCTTGCCCTGCGTTTTGGCGATCGCCACGTAATCATAGGTGCGCCACACCCTGTATGTCTCGTGCGGCGGCACGGAAGCTGCGTTTTGTTCCGTATCCCAGCGACCCCGATCATTATCTCATCCAGATCGCTAGGCTTAAAATCGGCGGAATTTTCTAAAATTTCAAACTCCATCTTCGCTCCTTAATTGAAATAGCTTTTCAAATCGCAAGTATATCGTCGTAGCTTTAAAACGGCATTAAATATCAATTAGCGGCTTTTGCGGCGAGGTTTAAATTTTAAAATTTAAAGGCGCGGCAGGGCGCGGTACGTGAATTTAGACCCAAATTTAAAATTCTAACTATTTACCGCAATTTGATATAAACTCGGCAAAATTTTTCCAAGGATCCCCGATGCAAACGCTTGATTTTCACGTCCATCTGCTAAGCAAGGAGGTGCGCTTCGATCGCCCTTACGACAGGCTCGCGCTGCGCCTTTTCGGCAGGCGCTTCGGCATAGACGTATCGCGCGCGATCAAAGAGCCATACGAGGCCTATGTGGACGCTCTGCTCGGCGGGCTTAGAGCTTCAAAATACGTTAAAAAGGCGGTGCTTTTCGGCGTGGATGCTAAATTTAGCGACGCGGGCGAGCTAATCCATCGCGATAAGACCGTCTGTGCGGACAACGACAGCGTGTTTGAAATTTATCAAAAAAACCCGGATCTCATCGTACCGTTTTTTAGCATCAATCCGAAGCGAGCGGATGCGCTAGATGAGATCGATCGCTGCTTCGAGCTCGGATTTAAGGGAGCGAAATTTTTACAAAATTATTGGGATCTGGATACGAGGCTGCCCCGCTACGTGCCGTATTTTGAAAAGCTCGCCAAGCTCGGCTTGCCGCTGGTGATCCACGTCGGCAACGAAAGCTCGGTGCCCAGCACTCGCCGCTGCGAAGCGCTGGAGATGATCTACGCGCCGCTTGAGCTGGGCGTTACGACGGTGTGCGCGCACATGGCGATTAACTACGAGTATTCGCATATCTTTCGTGCGCTCTCGCGCCGCCCGCGAAATTTCGGACACGATTATTTCGCGCTTCTGGCGCTTCTGCGCACGCACAAGAACCTCTACGCCGATGTTTCGGCGCTGATGACGCCGGTGCGCGCGAAAGCCCTGCCGCATCTAGCAAGCCAAACGGACGTGCACTCGCGCCTGCTTTACGCTTCGGACTTTCCGGTGCCGTATTCTGCGATATATAACACCTACGATCTGCGCCTGTCGCAGCGTATCGCGCTGCATAAAGAGCCCAACCCTTTCGATCGCAACGCGCGCGGGCTGCTCGCGTATTTCGGCGAGGATAGCGAGCTGTGGAGCAATTACAAAAAAATTCTGCCCTTTGCGTAGACGGCGAAATTCGGGCGTGCGGTTAGAATTCGGTACATTTGCAGCTTTTCGCAGTTGGTTTCGAGCAAATGACATAGTGAGCGCGAGTAATGGAGCGGTCGGCGCTGTCTGTATAGCGAGAGAAAAGGCGAACGTGCGTCGGGCAAAGCGCTCAGTAGAGAGCCGATAATGAAGCATGCGCCGCGAAATTTCACAGGGCAAAATTCTGTAAACGGCAATTCGCAAAATTCTGCAAATTCTGCCGCCGTAAATTCGGCAAATATCGGCTTAGTGCCCACTAACTGCTAAATTTTAAAATTTAAACCGAGTGGCGCGTATCGTAGCGCCAAAGCGCTCTTTGGTGCAGTGTAAATTTTGAAATTTCAGCGGTAAATTTGGCTCGTAGGTGCACTAAATGAAACGGCGAGATCATACACGGCGCCGCGCTGCTGTTTAAATTTAGCTTGCAGGCATGCTAAATCCTGGCCGCGACATGATTTGCTTTAAATTTTACAATGACGGCTGGCTTTAAATTTTAAACCGCTAGCGCAATCTGCAAAATTTAGCGGCAGCCCGCCTGAAATCCGCACCGCATCGCGCCGTCGTATCGCAGCGACGAGCTGCCGTATATTTACGCTCAAAACCGATTCGCACTTACCAAAGCCGCTGAAATATCAACGATGCGCTGTATAATTCGTGCCGAATTGCGTAACGCCATTTTTGCGACATTGCTCATGCTATAAAATTTAACGCGGGTTTGTTTTAAATTTCATTGCATCGCACAAAAAGACCGTTCGCGAGAAATTATAACGGCGGCTCGCTTTAAATTTGCGCTTCGTGTCGCTTCTTGGCTCGTTTCTTTCAATCTCTCGCAGCACCTGTTTTGTCACGCCTGCCGTTTAATCGCCCGTCCCGCTAAATTTTAAAATTTGCTCTAATTTTAGGAGTTTACCAGCTTCAAAAGCGCCTTTGAAATTCTTGCGATCTCATCTTGCATGTGCCCGCCCGGATTTTGCTCAAACTCCGCTTTTGCGCCCGCGCCGCGGCATTTTGCGATGAAATTTCGCGCCGTCTCGCCGCAGAGTGCTCCGCGCGGATTTTTCGGGTTCATCTCGGCCTCGCCCAAGGACGCGTAGACGTGCGCCAGCCCCCTTTGCGGCGAGTGTGCGGCGACGAAGGCGTCAAATCCGCCGAACCAAAACGACGCTGAGACGCAGGCGATCTTTTGAAATTTATCGCTCGCAAACGCCGCATACGCGCTAAAAAGCCCTGCCAGCGAGTATCCCGCGCACGCTCGCCACGCAGGTTTGCCCGCGCCGAATACGTGTCGCTCGATACGCGGGATCAGCTCGTTCGTAAATTTTTCCAAGTGCGCCGCGCCGCCACCTGCGAAATCGCGCACCCCCTTAAACGGCGATTTTGCCGCCCACGGGCTGAGCTTATCGCCCCACTGCGCCTCGCTTAGATAGATCGCCGCAAGCATGAAATCCGCGCCGCTTCGTCGCGAGACGAGTTCGTAAATTTCGCCCACACTGGCCGCGCTAAACTCCAAGGCGTGCAGGTAGATGATAGGTGCGGACGCGGCTTCTTTTGTAAAGGAGGGCGCAGGCGCGAAAGACGGCGCGTGCGGGGTGAAAATTTCTACGCGCAGGCCGTCAAATTCCAAACTTTGCATCGCTAAACCTTTAAAAGTTATTAAAATTTAATAGAATTTTGTGTAAAATCATCAAATTTAACACTAGAGGAACTTAAAATTGGCTTTGATCGAGCTTATCGATGTTACGAAAAAATTCGGCTCTCACGTCGTTTTAGACGGCGTAAATTTCGCACTGGACGCTAACGAGCGCGTCGCCGTGATCGGCAAAAACGGCGGCGGCAAGTCCACGCTGATGAAGATCGTCGCGGGTCTGTGCGAGATCGACGAGGGACGCGTGATCACTCAAAACGGGCTAAACATCCAGATGCTCGCTCAAACGCCTAAATTTGACGAAAATCTCTCAGTCAAAGACGCACTGAGGCGGGAGCTAGCTGAAATTTACGCCGCCCTTAGCGAATACGACGCGATCTCGAGTAAAATCGCTGCACAGCCCGAAAACAAGGAACTTTTAGCGCGCCAAGACGAGCTGATTAAATTTATCGAAGCCAAGGACGGCTGGCAGATCGACAATAAGATCGAGCAGGTGCTGCAAAATTTCGGGCTTAAAATTTACGAAAACCGCTCCGTCTGCACGCTTAGCGGCGGCGAAATTCGTCGCGTGGCGCTGGGCGCGCTGGTGCTTAAAAAGCCCGACGTGCTGCTGCTGGACGAGCCCACGAACCACCTCGACGTCTATATGGTGAAATTTCTAGAGGAGATGCTGCTTAGCTCGAAGCAGACGATCGTTTTTATCAGCCACGATCGCTACTTCATCGACCGCTTGGCGACGCGCAGTATCGAGATCGAAGAGGGTAAAATTTCAAATTTCGACGGCGGATACGAGAACTATCTGAGGCGCAAGCAGGAGATGCTTGCTTCGCTCGAAAAGTCCCACGAGACGCTGCTTAAACAACTGCGCGCCGAGGAGGAGTGGCTGCACCGCGGCGTAAAGGCGCGCCTAAAGCGTAACGAAGGGCGCAAGGCACGTATCATGCAGATGAGGCAGGATGCGAAGAAAAACCCGGGCGCGATCCGTCGCGTGCGGCTCGAGCTGGAGCGTGCGAGCAGGAGCTTTAACGGCATGGGCGGCGACAATCGCAAAAAAATGCTCTTTGAATGCACGAATATCGGTAAAATTTTAAATGGCAAGGTGCTTTTCAAGGGCTTTTCAGCGCGGGTCTTGCAGGGCGAGCGCATCGGTATCGTAGGCGCTAACGGCGCGGGCAAAAGCACTCTGCTTAAAATTCTACTCGGCCGCAGCAAGATCGATGCGGGCGAGATCAAACGCGGCGAGATCAGGATCGGCTACTTCGATCAGACCCGCAGCGGCATCACGGACGATAAAAGTATAATCGAAATTTTCTGCCCCAACGGCGGCGATCATATAAGCGTTCGCGGCAGCTACATGCATGTATACGGATATTTGAAAAATTTCTTGTTTCCGAAGGAATTTTTAGATAAGCCCGTGGGCGTGCTTAGCGGCGGCGAAAAGAACCGCTTGGCGCTTGCCAAGCTCTTTACCGAGCAGTACGATTGCCTGATCTTGGACGAGCCGACGAACGATCTTGATATCGCGACGATCAATATTTTGGAGGACTACCTGTTAAGCTTCGAAGGCGCGGTAATCATCGTAAGCCACGATCGCTATTTCATCGACAAGATCACGAATAAGCTTTGGGTTTTTGAAAAAAACGGCGTTATCGATCAAATTCAAATGCCCTATTCGCAGTATCTGGAGTTTGAAGACGAGATGGCGGAGATTGATCAGATCGAGGCCGACGCGGGCGCGGGCGCGAGCGCAGACGAAGGCGGCCGCGAAAATAAAAAGGAAAAAACGAGCGCCGCGAAGCTTAGCTACAAACAGAATAAAATTTTAGAGGAGTATCCCGCTAAAATCGAGGCTATCGAGGCGCGTATAAAGGAGCTAAATCACGCGCTTTCGACCCCTGAAATTTATCAAAAGCTCGGTATGCAGGGGCTTTTTGAAGAGCTTGAAGAAAAAAGAGGAACGTTAAACAGTATGGAAAATGAATACTACGAAGTGCTTTCGCTCGCCGAGAGCCTAAAGTAGGCGCGATGGTTTGGTTTTTGATCTTTTTATACGCGCTTTACACGATTTATAAAATTTCGCTCGATCTGCTCGAGCTAAGCTTCATCCGCGCCAAGCTAAAGGAGCCTGCGGTGGTGCTTAGCGAGGAGGATTATCGCAAGGCGGGCGAGGTTGGTGCGGTAAATTTAAAATTTAATATATTTTCGCACTGCTTTTCGTTTGCGGTAGCGCTTGTTTGGATACTTGCGGGCGCGGGCGCGTTGCAGCGCGCGATATATGATCTAGCGGGTGATGGGATTTTGGCGGGGAGCTGCTTTGTAACGGCGTTTTTAATCATCGGCGGCGCGGCGGCGCTTCCGCTTGAAATTTACAAAACCTTCGTCAAAGACAAGCGCCTAGGCTTTTCCACGATAACGCCCGCCGTTTTCGTAAAAGACACGCTAAAATCGCTCATGCTCACGCTGGTTTTCGGCTTTGCGGTAGCCTCTGCGCTCGTTTTTTGCGTAAATAGCCTAGGCGCGCACTGGTGGGTCTGGGGCTTTTTGCTAAGCTTCGGCATAGTTTTACTGATAAATTTAATCTATCCGACCGTTATCGCGCCGCTGTTTAATAAGATGCAGCCGCTAGAGCAAGGTGAGCTAAAAGAGCGCATAGAGGAACTTTTGCAGCGCTGCGGCTTTAAAAGTAGCGGCGTTTTTACGATTGACGCAAGCAAGCGCGACAAGCGCCTAAACGCCTATTTCGGCGGCTTCGGCGCGACGAAAAAGGTCGTGCTTTTCGACACGCTCATAGAGAAGCTTAGCGAGGATGAAATTTTAGCCGTTTTAGGGCACGAGCTCGGGCATTTCAAACACGGCGACATTTTGAAAGGCTTAGCGCTTAGCTTCGTGCTTTTGGGCGCGACATTCGCGGTATTCGGAAACCTCCCCGCAGGCGTGTTCGGCGCGCTAGGACTTAACGCGGACGGCGGCGCGACGCTAGTTTTTATGATTTTGTTTGCGCCGATTTTGCATGCGTTTTTTGAGCCGGTGATCTCCAAGCTTAGCCGCATGCACGAATTTAGCGCGGACCGGCATGGCGCTAGCGTGCAGGATAAAAAGAGTATGATCGGCGCGCTAAAGAAGCTGGGCAGCGAAAACAAGGCGTTTCCGCTCGCTCATAAAATTTACGCTGCGGTGTATCATTCGCACCCGAGCCTGTATGAGCGCATAAGAGAGCTTGATGAGGATCGCTGAGGCGCTAAGATGGGGCTTGGGGCAGTGCGGCTCAAAATACGTCGCGCGCGAAATTTTAAAGCTTTGTGAGCGACTTAGCAGCGAAGAACTCGTGCTAAGATGCTCTGAAGAGTTCGCGCATGAAGCGGAGTTTCGCGCCAAGATAGCCGAGTTCAAAGACGGCCGCCCGCTTGAATACATCACGCAAAGCTGCGAGTTTATGGGCTTTAAATTTTACGTCGACGAGCGAGTGCTGATACCGCGCTGCGAGACCGAAATTTTGGTAAAAAAAGCGCTTACTTTGGCGCAGAGCTTGGGCGAGCCGCGCATTTGCGAGATCGGCACGGGCAGCGGCATAATCGCTATCTGTTTAAAAAAACTCCTTCCTTCTTGCCGCATCGCGGCCAGCGACATCAGCGCGGATGCGCTTGAGGTGGCGCGCGCAAACGCCGCAAATTTGGGCGCAGACGTCGAGTTCGTACACTGCGCCTACGCGGATGAGATCGCGGGCGAGTTTGATCTCATCGTCTCAAATCCGCCCTATATCGCAAACTCCTACGCATTGGACGCGCGCGTGCTGCAAGAGCCGAAACAGGCGCTGTTTGGCGGCGAGAGGGGGGATGAAATTTTAAAACGCATCGTGTTGATCGCCGCACGGCGCGCAAAATTTCTAATCTGCGAGATGGGCTACGATCAAAAGCAGAGCCTATCGGCGTTTTTGCGCGAGCAGGGCTTTAGCGCGGAATTTTACGAGGATTTGGCGCAGTTTGATCGCGGATTCGTCGCGCGAAATTTAAACAGATCGTAGGCGCGCCGTGCAAAGCTCGCAACTACGCAGACTGCTTTATTACAAAGCGTTCGGCTACCGCTACGTAGGCGCCGAAATTTTAAGCGGCAGCGAGCGATTTTTTAAGGCGCTGGACGCGCTGAAATCCGCTACCGCCGAGTGCAATCTCTGCGAACTCGCCAAAACGCGCACTGGAAGCGGCGAGCAAAATTTTAAAAATTTCAAAACTATCAAAAATTTTAAAAATTCTAAAACTCCCGCGAACGTAAAACTTATGATCGTAGCTCTTGCGCCGGGCGCTAACGAGGGTTTTGGCGGCGGTTTGGAGGCTGAAGTAGCAGCGGCGCTAGATCAAATTTGTGCGCCCGAGCAGATCTATTTTAGCTTTCTGATAAGGTGCACAGTGCCGCAAAATAGGCGCATAAACTCGGAAATGATCTTAAAATGCGCGCCCTATCTGACCGACGAGATCAAAATTTTAAAACCCAAAGTCGTGCTCTGCCTAGGGGAGCTCTGCTGTAAAATCGTGCTGCGAAACGGCGATCTAGCGGGCATGGACGTGCTGCACGGCTCGGTTTTTAACGAGGGCGGCATTAGCTTCGTGCCGAGTTTCGATCCCGCATTCATCGCGCAAAATCCGAGCAAAGCGGAGCTTTTCAAAGAGGATCTGCAAAAGATAAAAGAGCTGCTGTGAGGCACATTTGGCGCTTTCTTTGCGTGCTATTTTGATTTTGTGCGCAGCTTTTTGCACACGCATTGTGATTTTTGTTACGGTGGGCGAGCGCGGACGGGGCGAATTTGATCTGCTTAAATTTTACGGGCGAGCGGGATTTTAGCGGAGTAAAACACAGACTCGATCTGCGCGGGTTTAAATTTGAAGACGAGAAATTTCATAAAGCGGCGGAGTAGGGCAAAATTTAACGCCATTGCAAAATTCCGATATTTTTAAATTTTGCTTTCTATTTCGGGGTGCGTGAGGGATTTGCGTCGCGACGTAGCGTTAAATTTAAATCTTAACGCCGAGTGAAATTCTATGTCGTAAAATTTTACTAAGCTCGCAAATTTTATTACCGTCCAAGAGCTCTGCGTATTTTTTGATTTTACGCCGAAAAGCCGATCTGCGCTATGTTTGCACCGCACGACTAGGTAAATTTTAACCCGTGAAATAAATTTATCTCAAAGATTTGAAAAATTCTAAAATTTCAACGCTAAATTTGATCGGCCTGCCGTCTTTTACGAAGGCGATTTTTACGTCCTGCACGTATAAAAGCTCGCTAAAATCGACGTTTTTAATATCTTTGATCTTGTAAATTTCTTGTCGCAAAAGGGCGCTGGCGTTTTTGAGCGCGGCTAGGCTCGTGCGAATTTCAAGCGTATCGCCGAGGCGTGCGGGGCGGAGAAATTTAGCGCAAAGCTCGCTAACTACGAAGTGTGCGTCCGCGTGTGCGAAGTCCACCCCTGCTTGCATAAGCGCCTCGCTGCGCGCCCGCTCGCAAAATTTTATATAGTTGGCGTGATACACGATGCCCTGCGCGTCGGTATCTTCGTAGTAAATTTTAATCTGCATCGGCTGTGCTTTGCTCCGGTGCTGCCTTTTTTGTGGCGAGGGCGGGGAGGATTTTTGCGAAAAACAGCACCGTTTGAAACACGATGATGAGTTTCATGCACCATTCGCTAGCCGCGTGGATTTGGGCAAATTCCGGCGTCATCGTTGCTTCTGCACCGATCTTCTGGGCATTTATGACGTAGTCGGTAAAGTAAAGCACGAAAAGTAGGGCAAGTATGATATTTACGAGCGTCAGCATCAAGGTCGAAAGGCGCAAGCGAAAGGATTGGGATTTGTTGTTGTTGAAATTTATCATCTCAAAAACTAGGCAGATGACCGAGACTGCGATGAGGATGCCGCCGTATTTTACGAAGATCTCGCTCATTAGCTTGCCGCTTTGAAAGTGCGATAGCACGCCCTCTCCGATAATCTGCTGCGGGAAAAATACCACCGGCGCTACGAGTGCGCCGAGCGAGAACTCGATGCCGATAAGGGCTGCGATGATGAAGATATAGATAGAAAAAATTGCGCGCATAAAGGTCCTTTTAAATTTTGATAAATTTTAAATCGGACGTGATTATAGCGAAATCTTATAATCGTGCGCTTAAGTTTTTTGCAAGCGGGTTTTATGCGCGAATGGATGCGGTCGGCAGTCGCGAATTGCGGCATATCGCGGTATAATGAAATTTTAGTTTGGATGCGGTCGTTTGCGAAATTTATAAAATTTTTACGGAGGCTGGAGATGAAATTTGTCTCAGGCATGCTAAGCATAAAATTTCATTATAAAATTTGAAATTTTCCAAAACCGTTTTTTAAAATTTCTCTTGATTATTCAGCCCCCTTTAAGCATCGCTCTTGTATAATCACAATTCTGTTTCGCACCGAGCCGAACCTGCTTTCTTAACTCTTAAGTCCTAGTAGTTTTAGCCTTTTAGCGAACGCGTTTTTTAAAATTTTAACTGTTAAAAACAAATATCTTTAGTCAATCTTTGAAATCTAAACAAGTGATCGATTGAGCCTATGGATTTAGATCCGTTAAAGGATTTAAGTTCATAAAAACAATGTTACAAAAACATAAAGTTTTTAGATTAAAAACTTCATAATCGTATCTACCTGTTTAAGTATAAAGAGTTTAAATCATAGATTAAATTAAGACGCAGAATAAGACCGAAGCTTAGCTTTGGTCTTATTAATGCTATCCTTAGAGATTTATGATTTATGAGAAACGAAGTTTCGAATAAATCTTTGTAACTTTAGGTGGGTGCAGGGAGCGAAAGCTCCCGCTCGCAGTAACGGCTTTGCCGTTGCGAGAAGTATAAATATGGAGAGTTTGATCCTGGCTCAGAGTGAACGCTGGCGGCGTGCCTAATACATGCAAGTCGAACGGAATTTAAAAGGGCTTGCTCTTTTAAATTTAGTGGCGCACGGGTGAGTAATATATAGCTAATCTGCCCCTTGCTGGAGGACAACAGTTAGAAATGACTGCTAATACTCCATACTCCTTTTTACCATAAGATAAATCGGGAAAGAATTTCGGCAAGGGATGAGACTATATCGTATCAGCTAGTCGGTGGGGTAACGGCCTACCGAGGCTATGACGCGTAACTGGTCTGAGAGGATGATCAGTCACATTGGAACTGAGACACGGTCCAAACTCCTACGGGAGGCAGCAGTAGGGAATATTGCGCAATGGGGGAAACCCTGACGCAGCAACGCCGCGTGGAGGATGACACTTTTCGGAGCGTAAACTCCTTTTGTTAGGGAAGAATAATGACGGTACCTAACGAATAAGCACCGGCTAACTCCGTGCCAGCAGCCGCGGTAATACGGAGGGTGCAAGCGTTACTCGGAATCACTGGGCGTAAAGGACGCGTAGGCGGATTATCAAGTCTCTTGTGAAATCTAACGGCTTAACCGTTAAACTGCTTGGGAAACTGATAATCTAGAGTAAGGGAGAGGCAGATGGAATTCTTGGTGTAGGGGTAAAATCCGTAGAGATCAAGAAGAATACCCATTGCGAAAGCGATCTGCTGGAACTTAACTGACGCTAATGCGTGAAAGCGTGGGGAGCAAACAGGATTAGATACCCTGGTA
>NZ_CALKZP010000038.1 GCF_938002845.1 uncultured Campylobacter sp. | reverse complement strand
AAAAGCAAATTTTGTTCAGTATTGCCTCATAAATCATTATTATTTCTTGGCAAATAAACTTGTGACATTATTTTTATGTTTTCTTCTGGATTTTCGATTTGAGTATTAATTATCTGCCTCATTAGCGCCATGCAAAATTTCATACCCATCTCTTCTGTGATTATATCTTTCAGATAAATATTTGTTATTTCATTGTATTCACTGGGAAATTTAACAGAAAAATAAGTCATTTTTTTCTTTTTTACCTCCCATATTCTATATTTGACCTCTGATTTATCATCAATTTTATATTCTTTTGCCTTGGTGAGAAATTTATTTATTCGCCCAGCCTTATCCCAAGTGGCAAGACTTTTGTTTATATAGACTTCATCCCATGTGTCAAAAATAGGAAAGTGCAATAAGAGGTTTCTAATAAAACTAAATAGATCATCGATGATCACTCCTTCAAAAAAAGGTCGTCCTCCTCTTTTCATCCACTTTAAATATTCTTTAAGAGGTAAATTTAATTTTCTGCCGCCGGCAATCGATATGCTACTTATCTGTGTTAGTGCTATCTGCTTTTTGTCTTTCTTGTTAGACTTTGTGCTGGCCATAGCCAACTTTATAATTAATAGCACCCCGTCTCTTAAAATTCATCTTAAATTTGCTAAAATCATTAAAATTTAAAGGAGCCCAAATGTCAAATATCTTAATCATAGGTGCGGGCGGCGTGAGCCAAGTCGCGACCGTAAAATGTGCGATGAACGCGGACGTTTTTACAAAAATCACATTAGCAAGCCGCACCAAAAGCAAGTGCGACGCGATCGCTAAGTTTATCAAAGACCGCCTTGGCGTGCAGATCGATACCGCCCAGATCGACGCGGACGACACCGATGCGGTCGTAAATTTAATCAAAAAAAAGGGCGCCGAGCTACTGCTAAACGTCGCGCTGCCGTACCAGGACCTAACGCTGATGGAAGCGTGCTCTCGCGCCGGCATACCTTACATCGACACCGCAAACTACGAGCACCCCGACACCGCCAAATTTGAATACAAACTACAATGGGCGAAGGACGGCGAGTTTAAAGCCGCAAACACGATGGCGCTGCTGGGAAGCGGCTTTGATCCGGGCGTGACTAACGTATTTTGCGCCTACGCACAGCAAAATTTATTTGACGAGATCGGCGAGATCGACATCTTAGACTGCAACGCGGGCGATCACGGCTATCCGTTTGCGACGAATTTTAACCCTGAAATCAACCTGCGCGAAGTGAGCGCAAAGGGCCGCTACTGGGAGCGCGGCGAGTGGAAAGAGACCGAGCCGATGCAGATTTCGTTCAAATGGGACTATCCGAAAGTGGGCGTCAAGGACAGCTATCTACTCTACCACGAGGAGCTAGAAAGCTTAGTAAAAAACATCAAAGGGCTAAAACGAATCCGCTTTTTCATGACCTTTGGACAAAGCTACCTAACTCACATGAAGTGCCTAGAAAACGTCGGCATGCTTCGCATCGACGAGGTCGAGCATAACGGCGTGAAAATCGTTCCGATACAGTTTCTAAAGACGCTACTGCCTGATCCTGCGAGCCTCGGTCCTCGCACGAAGGGCAAAACCAACATCGGATGCGTGATCCGCGGGCTCAAAGACGGCAAAGAGCGCCAAGTCTATATCTATAACGTCTGCGACCACGAGGCTTGCTACGCCGAGACGGGCGCGCAGGCGGTGAGCTACACGACGGGCGTGCCTGCGATGATCGGCTCGATGATGGTCGCAAAGGGCATCTGGAGCGGAAAAGGCGTCTTTAACATGGAAAATTTCGACGCCAAGCCTTTCATGGATGAACTAAATAAGCAAGGCTTGCCGTGGGAGATAATCGAAATGAAGCCAGGAGAAAGATACGAAGTCTAAATTTAGGCTTGTCTTTTTCCGCTATACTTTGTTAAATTTTACCTTGCTTCACTGCTACGGGACATACAGTCCGCCTCATTCGCAAGGTAAAATTTGCCACAAACTCTAATTTCGTGAAAAATTTTTAATAATACTAGATGCAGTATGTATTGCAAGTACAGCAAAATAGATACTCTACTGTTTTATTAGATGAATATTTTCTTTTGGAGTCGGATTTATACCTAGAATAAGAAATAGTAAATTCTTTTAGCCTTCCTTTTTTTTCAAAAACTCCCCTTATTGCTTGTATAGGTATTATTCCTTCGTTATTGTAGCTCATAAATATATATTTTGAATTAGCATTTTCAATCAAATTTTTAAATTCATTATATGCTGTATTTACAAGACAATATTTTGATCTTTTGTCATTTTCTAGTCGCAATCCAGTTTTTCCATAAATCACTGGATTATCATATTTGGCAATTGTTTCTAGTATATGATAATTTGTATAGTATTGTCTGCGATTATACGGAGGGTCTAGATAGAGCACGTCTGTACTAATTCTTTTTATTAAATCGTTTGCATCTTGATTATATATTTCGTGTTCTTGATGGTTAATATATAGTTTGCTTGGCCTAAAATAAAATTCTAATAAAGCTGTCTTTTTAAATTTTTTTAAATATGCTCCATATACTGAAACCGAATTAGAATACTTATCTATGCTTTCTAATAAGGATGAGATGAGAAAAAAATATTCATCAATTGTGATTACTTTGTTTTTTTTTAAAAACTCTATTTTGGTTCTTATTGCATCACACTTTTTCGCATTTTGTTCTGTAAAATACATCCTGCCATCCTTGCCGGCTGGTGAATAATTTTCTGCAATAAAGCCATGAATCGGTTGTAAAGTATTAAAAAAACGAAATACTTCTTTTAGAATATTATTTTTATCTTTTATTTTTAAAAAATTTACTAATTCTTTAAACTCTGGCTTTTTATGATTTCCTATAAAATGCCTATTTAAAACATATGAATAATACTGTAAATCATTGGCTATTATCTTAAAACCTAATTTCTTAAAATTTAAACCAACCACACCTGTTCCAGAGAATATATCGCAAAATACTCTACAGCTGTCATCTATATTTTCTAATATTATTTTTTCGATGAACGGTAGAAGTTTATTCTTGGCACCTATATAGTTCAATAAACAACCTTTTTACGAATTTCTTATATTTCCAGTTAATATGTCCAGGAAGAGTCTATTCCTCTTATCTGCTGTAAAAACGACACTGTCAAAAGATAATACGTTTATATAGGCTTGGACTGAGGGGATATATGAATAGTAATAATGTAATCTATGTTCCCCGCCGCTTAATATATTAGGTTGGTAGCCTCTTCTTCGTAGTAAATCTTCAAATTTTGTATCAAATTCAAAAAACGAATATACAAAAACGTCTTTTATTTGATTAACCATAATTCTTCTAAAAACATCAGCATATGTTGCCAATTGATCCAAGGCCTTGCTCCTATCATATTCATTTAAGCCTATCCTTTTTAATTCTATAATTACCACATCTTTTGAGCTAATTGATGTTTCATCGTCTGAATATAAAATAAGCAAATCTGGTCTATCTAGTTCATACCCTTGTGGTACTTCTCCTAAATCCATAGCCAATTCTTCTCTAATTTTTTCCATAGTATTGTCGCTTGCGGCAAAGTTAAAAGTCATAAATTTGTCATCGAATAACCAAAAATTATTTTGTGCAACATTTTCCATATTATTGTGATTACTTGTTTTCCTAGGCATTATTAGATCATGTATGTCGCCCTCGGAAAAAAGTTTCTCCGAATCTTTGCTTGTGTTTGTTTGATAAATATTCTTAAGCATCTCTATGATCACCTGACGATAGGCAAAGTAGTGTGCCAGTTGCTCTTGCCCAGTTTCTGTAAAATCTTTTGTTATTTCTATATATTTATCTTTTTGAAAATTTCTTGTTTTTAAAATATTTTCAGAAAATTTTTTGACTTCCTCTTTAACTTTTTTGGATGAATTTTCAAATAATTTTTCAGCATCCTTTTTTATATCATCTATACTTTTAGTAAAATCATCCATATCTTTTACATACCTAGCTAAATAAGGATTTTGATTAATAACTTCTTCTTTTTTTAAATTAAAATCATCCATTATATTAGGAAATTTATCTACAATTATAGCTCTAATTGTCTCTCGTAATTTCAAATTTATAGACGGCATAGTAATAGGCGCTTCTTCTGTTGGGTTATTTTGATTAAAAAAAACTATAAAATCTTCTCTAGAGTCGTCAACTATTTCCTTAAAATAATCAGAAGTCAAACAAAAAATAATAGAAGGCCTGCCTGGTAAATCATCACTAACTTTAGTATCATTCGGGAAATCTTTAATTTTTCTATAGGCAGCTGCATAAAATTGCATATTTTTTCTTGCATCATCATTTTCTATTCTGTAATAAAGCTTAAAAACCTTTGTTATACTACTATCGTTAGAAGAAACGCTAAATACTTTTTCTTTAAAATTATAGGATAGCATCTTGTTGCTTATGAGCTTTTTGTTTATCCACTCCTGATCATCTATAAAAATAGTCAAATTTTTATCATTCGTGCTGTACTCTATAAATAACGGAAGCAGTTCTGTAAAAATATTTTCTTTTATTTGGTCTAAGTTAAATTCTTTGTTTTGATAAGCCTGTTTTAAATTTTTGTACTCTGTTATAGTATAACTTTTATCGCTACTTTTTTCTTCTCTAGCAAGTTCATCTATTGAATTATAATTAAAATTAACGTTAAAATTTATTTTTGTTTCTTTCCCGAGTTCTTGCCCGTTGTTTTTAGTTTGACTTGTTATGAATATATCGTCAAATACTTTTAAACATAATATTCTTCCGCTACCAAGAGCTCCCTTGTCAGCATTTCTTTCAGTATACAATGTTAAAAAGGCGTCCGCATCTTCGTCGGTGAACCCATGCCCATTATCTTCGATACTATAGCTGACTATATTATAAATGGATCCTTCGCCGCCATGCTCTTCTAGCTGAAATTTTATTTTTATAATATCGGCGTCAGCCTGTATTGAGTTTATAATGCTTTCGTAAAGCGGTCTGAAAAAATCTGGACTTTTCTTGATTCTCTTAATGGCCTGAGCTATATTTACTTTCATGTACAATCCTTATGTTTTCTGCCCTATTCTATCAAAATATTTTTTTAAAAAATATTTAAAAACTCAAATTTTGTAAGAAAATTTAGCAATATTGCCTTGTTGCTTTGTGTTTACAAAGTAAGGTTAAAAATGAGAAATTTTTTATGAAAAAATGAGGAAGTATTGCTTAAGCGAAAAATACTATACCTTATAATCTTGTATTTAAATTTGTTCGGTTACATAATTTGTCGCAAAATTTAGTTTACCTTGATGAAGGTTTCTTGAAAAAACCCAAGCAAAACTAAGTAGAATTTTTACCCCGCTTGTATTAAATTTATGCCAAAAATTTTACATTAAATTTACTCCAAGCTTCTGTACTGAAGGCATTTAAATTTTAGCTATAATCACACAAAATTCACACGGTAAATTTGGGCAAATTTAAATCTAGTCGCGCAAACCCCGCGCCCACTCAAATAACAACAAAAGGAAAAATTTGAACTCTTCAAGAACTTCACTATCTTTTTTAGTCGTACTAAGCGCGCTCATGGCATGTACATCGCTATCTACGGACGTATATCTGCCCGCTATGCCTACGATGGAGCGACAGTTGCATGGCGATGCGGAGCTCACGATAACGGGCTTTTTGATCGGCTTTGCTATCGCACAGCTCGTATGGGGCCTATCAGCGATAGGATCGGGCGTAAAATCCCGCTTTTTATCGGTATGGCGCTCTTTGCGATCGGATCAGTAGGATGCGCGATGTCGGACACTATGACTAGCGTAGTGTTCTGGCGCGTGTTTCAGGCCGTGGGTGCGTGCGTAGGACCGATGCTAAGCAGGGCGATGATTAGCGATCTTTTCGGTAGCTCGCAGGCCGCACAGATGCTCTCTACGCTAGTTATCATCATGGCGATAGCGCCGATAGTGGGTCCGTTATTGGGCGGCGCGATACTGGAGTTCGGCTCTTGGCACGGGATATTTTGGCTGATGGCGCTAGCTAGCGCGATTATGTTTGCAATGATTTTTTCTCTACCGGAGACCTTGCCGCTGCAAAAGCGCTCCACAAAGCCCATCGTATCATCTTTTAGAAACTATCTAAGATTATTGCAAGACGCCAAATTTATGCGCTACACTCTTAGCGTGACGTTTTTCTATGTAGCCGCCTATGCCTTTATCACGGGCTCATCGTTTGTATATATCGATTATTTCGGCATTCCTAGCAAATACTACGGATTTTTATTCGGCATAAACATCGTGGGCGTCATGGCGCTAAGTTTCGTAAACAAAAATCTGGTAAAGCGCTATGCGCTAAACCGTCTACTCATAGTCTCCACTCTCGTTGCCGCGCTTGCTGCCAGCGTGCTGTTTGCGTTTGCGTTTTTCAAAACTGGCGGCGTTCTTAGCGTGATAATCCCGATGTTTTTCGTTTTTAGCATGAACGGCATCATCGCTTCTTGCTCCAATGCCGCCGCTCTTGATAGCGTGCCGCAGGAGATGAAGGGCTCGGTCGCTGCGCTCATCGGCTCGCTGCAATACGGCAGCGACATCCTCTCCTCGGCGATGCTTGCGGCATTTTCCGCGGGTACGCCGCGAGTGATGTTTTGGATCATAGCGCTGTTTGTTTGGCTAAGCGCGCTTGCTGCATATTTAATAAGTAAATTTTAAATTGCGGCGAAATTTTATAATTTGCCATCGAGTCCGGCTCTGTTTTAAACAGACGGGCGCTTTCTTAAATTTAAACTCTAGCTAAATTTAGACCGAAATTTTTAAGTAAACTTTGCTATAATCGCCGAAATTTTGAAAAAACCAAGGAGAAAATATGAAACTAATTTACGCCGCTTGCGTGCTCGCTGTGTTTGCTTCGGCTCAGACCGAAACTTTGCAGATGCCGGACTTTGCCAAAAGCTCGATGAAGACGCATGAGCAGGCTGAGGAAAAACTAATCGCAAATGCCCTAAAAGGCGATCTAAGCCAGATCGCAAGCGACCTAAAGATCGACAAAACTCTAAAAGGCGGCGAATCGCTTGTCATTAACGGCGCGCATTACAGAACGATCGAGGGCGATAGCACGCAGTGGAAAGAGGGCGATGTCGTGCGCTTGCTAAGCGGTAATAAGGACGGCAGATGCCTAAGCTCGATCATACTTAATCTGCGCACGAAAACCGTCTGTAAGTTTATGTGCGACGCGTATTAGGCGAGAATTTCGTCTAAACCACAAAAATCCACCGGCTCGGCGCAAGTTTCTTGCAACGACCGGTTGTTTCTGCTATTTAGCCATAGCATAGATCGCTAAATATATGCCTATGAATAAAACATTGTTATATATTTTTTTAAAGCGTTCGTTATGTTTATTGTCCTATATTTGTTCATTCCGCACCCAGAAGATGGAATTTATAATATGCTAGATATACGCATGTTTATTGGCTTAGTGTTGTTTTGTATCTGCCTTATATTGGATATTTAGTTTACATCTTAATCTCTATCTTTACATATCGTATTTTTTGATGGTCGCCAAAATCACATATCACAAATTTAAATTCTAAACGGCTTGACTTCGGTTGTTTTTAAAATTTTGCTTTTAATATCGATAAATTCTGCTATAATAAACGCAAATTAAACAATGTCGTTAAAAACGTAACGTGGGCGCGATAAAGCGAGTAAAATTTGTAGAGGCAAATTTTAACCCTGCCGCTCGGTATTTCAAACGGCAAATCAAGGAAAAAAATGCAAAAATTTAGAATTACAAACGGTGAATGCCCACGCATGGATATTTTTCTGATCATGACGCTGGTTTATATATTCGGCGTGGCGTGCAGGTTTTTTTGGATATATTGGGCTAGCGGGATCGAGCAGTTTTCTTTTGGCGGCGAGCTCATTATGACAACAAACGACGCCTTTGCGAATGCCGAGGGCGCGCGCGATATGATAGCGGGCTTTCACCAGCCGGGCGATCTTAGCCCGTACGGCGCGTCGATCCCAACTCTAGCATTTTTACTTAGTAAAATTTTACCCGTCAGCCTAAATAGCATTACGATCTATATGAGCGTGTTTTTCGCGCCGCTGGTGGCCGTACCGATTATTTTGATAGCAAGAGAGTATAAGATCCTGGGCGCCGGCATCATCGCGGCACTACTTGCCACCATATTACCGGGATATTATATGAGGACGTTAGGCGGTTATTTCGATAGCGATATGTTAAATATCGTCCTGCCCATGCTGACAATCTGGGCTCTAATCAGACTCACTCAAAACGGCTCGCAACTAAATTTAATCTTGCCCGCGGTCTTTATGGCGCTTTATAGCTGGTGGTATCCAAGCTCGTATTCGTTAAATTTAGCCATAATGGGCATGTTTTTATTTTACACTTTGATATTTGATAGACGAAATGAGATAAATTACAAAGCTACGATTCTTATGGCGGTAGCGGTGATAAATTTTAAAACATACTATGGCGACTATACGATAATAGTAAATTATATTTTATTGCTTAGAATCGTGCTTATCGCGTCGTTATATTTTTTAATGATTAAAATTCCAAGCTCTCAAAACAAGAAAATTCTTTGGATATTGGGTGTTTTGGTAGTTGCTTTGTTTATATATTTCGGTGGGCTTGATCCTATCTTGAGTAAAATGAGAGCATACGTCGGCAAGAGCGTAGGTAAAGTATCGGGTGCTTTTTATTTCTATGGGGTCGGAAGCACAATCAACGAAGTAGCCAATACGGATTTTATGAAATTTATGGGCTATTCTAGCGGAAATATTTTTATATTTATATGCGCTATGGCCGGCTTAATTTTTATGTTTATTAAATTTCGCTCGTTTATTTTGGCTTTGCCGATGCTATTACTTGGATTTTTGGCATTTTTCGGCGGAGTTAGATTTACGATGTATATCACGCCGATAATTGCTTTTGGCTTTGCTTATTTTCTATATTTTACTTTAAATTATTTTGAGATACGAGTTTGGCTTAGAAATTCTATGCTAATTGTGCTGACTTGCTTGGCGCTGCTACCAAGTCTAGATTATATTTATAAATTTCGTGTCGCGCCCGTGCTTATGAGGGGCGCCGTGGCCCCGCTTGCCGAGCTGAAAAGTAAAGTAGACAGAGAGGATTATGTGGTCTCGTGGTGGGACTACGGGTATTTGATCAGATATTATGCCGACGTAAAAGTGGTGGCAGATCCTGGAGGCAGGCAGTTTGGAGATTACGCATTTTTAACGGCGTTTTCTTTTAATAAAGATCAGATAAGCTCGGCTAATATGGCGAGGCTAAATGTCGAATATATCGAAAGGCGTATGAATGAAAATTTTAGCTCGAGCTTGCTTCAAATGCAAAAGGATTATAATGAGCCCGATATCAATAAATTTTTAAAATCCCTGGAAAATAAAAATTTCAAGCTTCCTCAAAAAACCAGAGAGGTGTATTATTACTTCGTACCGCGTATGTTGGATATGCTTCCAAATATTTTAAAATTTTCCGCTATAGATATAACTACGGGCGAGGAGTTTTATACACCATTAGCTTATGTAGGATATGACATTAGGATGGGTGAAGACGGAGTGAGCATAATAGTGGGCAGTGAATGCACATTACCTAGCGCTGATCCGGAATATCTGATTCATGACGGTGAAAAAATGAGTATTAACTCCTACTATCATGTAGGCGAAGTAGACGGCAAACTCGTTAAATTATCAAAGCAGGTAGATGAAAGCTCCGATTTGTTCGTTATATTTTTGCCAGACTATCAAAGGATTTTAGTTTTGGATAAAAGGGTCTTTAACTCGACGTTTATTCAGCTTTTTGTACTGGAAAATTACGACAAAGAGCTATTCGAGCCGGTTTCTTTAACCGATTCTGCGAGGATCTATAGATTGCTAAAGTAAGCTTAGATATATAATAAGAGGTATAGAATTGCAAGGCCTAGTATTTCTTGTTGTGTTGAATATCCTCCTATTTGTCGGGTGTTATATTTACTTTAAATTTAGACCACGTTTTATAAGCTAACGCTAACATAGAGGTTGAAATTTCACCAAAAGGAGTAGATATGAGAAATTTAGTTGCAAAAGTGGCGCTTCTTAGTTCTTTAGCTGCAGTAAGCGCGATGGCGGAGGGGCTTTTCATAGGTGGCGAAGGCGGATACAATTTCAAAAACCAAGCTGCGGGTTTTGATGACGGACAGCCGCAAATCGGCGTTAAAGCCGGATATGACTTCGGCACGTTTAGAGCTTACGGTGGATATTTTTACGGATTTAAGGGCGAGGATTCTAGCTCGAATGCCAATTCGAAAAGAAAGGTTAAATGGAGCACGCACGATTTCGTAGCCGGTGCGGATTTTACGCCGGAGCTTTTCGGCAGATTTAAGCTCGTCCTAGGCGCTTACGCTGGGCTTTCGGTGCTAGATACCGAAGTTAAAATAGACTATAGCAATGGTCGCTGGGTTAGAGCGGACGATACACTGGGCGGCTTTATTTTGGGCGGCAAGATAGGTACCGCGTATGAGTTTGGCTCCAATAGCGAGATTGAAATGGGCTTTAAAGCAAGCAAGGCGTGGTACAAAGACGGCGATTATATCGAAGATAACGACGGTAAAAAATACGGCGTTTACGCAGGATATAATTATAAATTCTAAGAATTTTCATATTTGAGGCGTTGCGCTGCTTTCATAGAGCCTTGATGCTCAGTGGTTTTGCGGTGTATCGGGTGCGGTTGGCTTCGTCGCAAGGCTTTACTAAGTTTTAGTAGAATCTTGCGACGAGGTTTAAATTATTGATGAATTTAACGTCTTCAAATTCCATCATCAAATTTTAACTCATAGAATTTCGTCAATAAAATTCCATCTCGAGCTTTATCGGCGAAATTCCACTCCTGTGCTTTTGGATAAAATTTCGTTCATTTTAGAGATTAGGTTAAAATTTTAATGACGTCAAAAGAAATTTTAGATAAAATCAATATTTTCATACCAAAATTTTACTTAAAGGATAGAGATGAAGAGTTACGTTACGGGCTTTCCGCGTATCGGAGAGCAGCGCGAGTTAAAGAAGGCTTTGGAGAGCTATTGGGCGGGCAAGTGCGATTATAACGCGCTAGAGCGGGTTGCTGCAGAGCTAAAAGATCGTCACATCAAATATCAGCTGGATGCTTGGAGCGGCTTCATTAGCGTAAACGACTTTTCATACTACGATCTGATGCTCGATACCAGTGTGCTTTTCGGCGTGATTCCGCAGCGCTTCGCGGCTCTTTCGGCGCACGAGCAGTATTTTGCGATGGCGCGCGGCAGTAAAGACGCAGTCGCGATGGAGATGACGAAGTGGTTTAACACAAACTACCACTATATCGTGCCTGAGATCTCTGCGTATACGGAATTTAGCCTAAATCCTAGTAAAATTTTAAGCGAGTACAAGGCCGCGAAAAATAATGATTTTAAGGATTCCTGCGCGCTAAAGATAAATTTAATTGGACCTATCACCTATCTTGCGCTTAGCAAATCAAGCGACAAAAGCGATCCACTCGCGCATTTAGATGCCCTTGTCGCGAAATACGAGGGATTGCTAAAGCTTCTTAGCGAGCTTGATAGCGAAGTCGTGGTTCAGATCGACGAGCCGATCTTCGTGACAGATCGCGCGGCTGAGTTAGCGCCAAAGATTGTGCCGATTTATCAGCGCCTAAGCAAGGTCGCAAGCAACGTAAAAATCATCTTTATGACCTATTTCGAGCATGCGACCGAGGCTGTGCGCGAGATAGTAAAGACCGATGTATGGGCGATCGGGCTTGATTTCGTTTACGCAAGCGAAGAGAATATCAAAAAAGAGCTTCAAATTTTAAAAGACGCCAAGACCGTGCTTTTCGCGGGCGTGATCGACGGGCGCAATATCTGGAAGAGCGACATCGATAAAAAGCTCGCTCAGCTCAGAGCCATCGAAGCTTACGTGCCAAAGGAGCGCATCTACGTTGGCACATCCTGCTCGCTTTTGCATGTGCCTTTCACGCTAAAATACGAGGACAGGCTAAATCCGGAGATCAAATCCTGGTTAAGCTTCGCGGTCGAAAAACTAAGCGAAATTTCGATTTTAACCCATCTGTTCTTTGAAATTCCGATGTGCGAGCACGGCATGAAAGCTTACGAGCAGAATCAAAAATCCGCCAAAACTCGCGCTAGCTCGCCGCTAATCCACGACGAAAAGGTCTCTGCTCGCGTGAACTCGCTAAGCAAACTTGAGCGCACCGACCGCTACGAGGATCGCATCAAGGTGCAGAAAAAAGAGCTTGGATATGGAATTTTACCTACCACTACGATCGGCTCATTCCCACAGACTGCCGAGCTTCGCCAGGTTCGCAATGCCTACAAAAAGGGACTTTTAGCGCGCGAGGATTATGAGAAGCAGATCAAAGCCTATATCGACGATTGCGTCAAATTTCAAGACGAGATCGGTCTAGATGTGCTGGTTCACGGCGAGCCCGAGCGTAACGATATGGTCGAGTATTTCGGCGAGCAGATGAGCGGATACGCGTTTAGCGCCAACGGCTGGGTGCAGAGCTACGGCAGTCGCTGCGTGAAGCCACCGCTACTTTTCGGCGATGTGAGCCGCCCAAAACCTATGACCGTGGAGTGGATCAAATACGCTCAAAGCCGCACTAAAAAGATTATGAAAGGCATGCTAACGGGCCCGGTTACGATTATGAACTGGAGCTTCGTGCGCGACGATAAGCCTCGCGAGCAGATCGTAAAACAGCTTGCGCTCGCGATTTTTGATGAAATTTCGGATCTGCAAGACGCGGGCATTAAGATCATTCAAGTGGATGAGGCGGCGTTTAAAGAGGGCTATCCGCTACGCGTGGAAAATATCCCTGCGTATGAAAAATTTGCCGTAAACGCTTTTAAGCTCGCCGTTAGCGCAGCCAAGGCGCAGACGCAGATCCACACGCATATGTGCTATTCGGAATTTAACGACATCATCAAAACGATCGAGGCGATGGACGCCGACGTAATCAGCATCGAGACCGCTCGCAGCGGCAACGAGCTGCTTAAAATTTTTAGATCGGTCGGCTACAAGCAGGAGGTCGGTCCCGGCGTTTACGACATCCACAGCCCGCGAATTCCTAGCGTGCATGAGCTCGTAAGCCAGATCCGCGCGCTACTTGAAGTGCTTCCGAAAGAGCAGCTGTGGATCAACCCGGACTGCGGCTTAAAAACGCGCAAATGGGAAGAAGTGGAGCCGAGCTTAAAAAATATGGTCGAAGCGGTAAGAATCATCCGCACAGAGGGGTAAATTCCGCGAAGAAAAAGACTTTGCTGTCGGGTAAAAGTCCACCCGGCAGTCCCGTTTTGCGATAGAATTATGTAGAGCGTTTATTTCGAGCATGGACCGTTAAAATATCTGTGCGAAATTTACTTCGAACGAGCATGAAAGGGCGGTGAGAGATTTCTACGCGTCTGCTTGGCAAGTATATTTGATAGCTGCTAAGTAATACGGCGATGTGAAATTTTGCGCGAGATTTACGGATTTCTCAGTTGGGCATGCGCGGGATCTTTTTAAAATGCGACGTAAAATTTCATCTCGACTGCTAGCTTAGAATTTCATCGCAACTGCTCGTTTGATTGAGATACGGAGCGTAAATTTTATCGCGATTGCCCTGAAGGCGGGCTGGGGCAAGTGATAAATTTTAAAATTTTAGCAATCAGCTCTTGCGCGCACAAACCTCGTCAGCCTAATAAAAAACACTGAAATTTGCAATTTTACGCGGCGTTTCATGAACTGTTCGCGCCGCTAAATTAGAATTTCAAAACACGAGCCAAAGCCGGTATCTTTGCGCTAGAAATTTTAAATTGCAAATTAAAATTTACATTATCTCGTTAGAATGGTTAGATTGCGAAGCAAGATTCGGCTCTGCTAGGTTAAATTTCAGCTCAGACTAAAATCTATGTAGCGCATAAATTTACGACTAATTTTGCCTAGTGAGCTCGAATTTGCGCTGTTGTGCTAAAATTCGAGTCTAGAGCCAAAATTTTACGACGCGGAACTCATTGATTTTAACTTGTGTTTTTTGTAAGAAAGAACGAGCGAGGCTAGCGCAAGGCGCGTTTGCGTTACCATAAAATTAAAAGAGCCTTTATGGCGGCGCAGATCTGCAATTTGCAGTAAAAATTAAAAGCTATGATTTTGGCTCATAAGGCGCAGCTTTTAGATGGTTTCTATCACGCTTTAAAGTGAGATTTACTTAGTAATTTCGCGCGATAGATTTTAACGGGCGGAATTTTATCATCGCTGCAAAATTTAGGCTTTTAGATTTTATTTTGTAGGATTTTAGCAGCATCGCGCGCGTCTAATTATGGCATGATTCCAAGGCGCTTATTTTTAAATCCTGCGGGTAGAATCTGCGAGACTGCGTTTGCGAGGTTTCGTGGGAATTTGATGGCAAAGCGCTCAGCGCGTTTAAAAATTTTATTCGTGCATCGAGCCCTCATTTGCGTTTCAAATTTTGCCATTGTGGCGGAATTTTGCTCACGCGGCAAGAGCTTGCATGCAAGCTGTCCGTGAATCTAAGGATTTGGACGCTAAATTTATTCGCGCATTTAACAGCGTAATGCCGCACCTGCGCATAAAATCTCGCGTTGTAAGCGTCTAAAAGCCGCAAGAGCTTTAAAAATTTAAATTGGAAAGATTGAATGACATTTTTTTCGCCCGAGTTTGTCCTTGCTTTTTTAGCGTTTTTAATCGTTTATTGGACGCTCAAAAATCATATTTTCGCGCAAAAAATCCTGATCCTGTTAGCAAGCTACGGCTTTATGTGCTCCGTAAATCCGCGCTTTGCGCTAGTGCTTGCAGCCTATAGTGCTTTCGTATATTTTGCAGGGGTGTGTATCGCGCACGCTAATCGCGTAGTCGCGAAAGCCATACCACCCGCAAAGCAGTCTTCGCGCAAGAAAAAGCTATCGCGTAAAGCGGCAGCCAAGCAGATGAGCGCAACAAAACAAGCTGGCATAGCAAAGCAGGTGCAAAAAGCGGGGTTAGCGAGGCAACTCCCATTACCCACTACGAAGGCGCGTGCAGTGATGCTTACGGCGGTTGCTGGTGGCTTATTTTTTCTCGCGTTTTTCAAATATTACGGCTACGTCAGGGAGCTTTTCAATGCCGCGCTTGCTGCGCTGCACCTAGGTGCCGTCGATAGTGTGGCGTTTCCGCTTGGAATTTCATATTATGTTTTTATGTCGATCACCTATTTCGTCTCGGTTTATAGGCGCGAATGCGGCGAGCAGGGCTTTTTGAGCTTGGCGTGCTTTTTAGCATTTTTCCCCAGCGTCGTGATGGGTCCTATCGGGCGCGCTAGCGCTGCCAAGGGCGTAGAGCCAGTGCTGCCACAGTTTGATCGCTTCAAGCACTTTGGCAATGCCGATGAAATTTATGTGCTTATAATTTTTGCCTTAGTTAAGCTGCTGCTTATTAGCGGCTATTTGGGCGCGTATTATAGCGATGTGATTTCAGGCGTTTACGGCGATGAGCCTGAGTCCTCCGCGGCGCAAATTCTAGCCGCACTGCTGCTTTATGGCGTGGTGCTTTATACGAATTTTAGCGGTTTTATCGATATGGCACGTGCGCTTGGGCTTGCTATGGGCTTTAAGCTGCCACAGAATTTTAATATGCCTTATGCAGCTAAGAATTTAGGCGAGTTTTGGGATCGCTGGCATATCAGCTTATCCACGTTTATACGCGATTATATTTATATCCCGCTTGGTGGCTCGCGCAGGGGTTTTACGCGCACCTGCGTAAATTTGCTAATCGCGTTTGCGCTCTCAGGCATTTGGCACGGCGCGGGATTAAATTTTTTGATTTGGGGGCTTTTGCACGGAGCAGCGCTTGTATTTTTAAAATGTCTTGCCAAAGTGGGCGTAAAGCCGCTAAATCCGCATTTGGCGCTATTTTGCACCTATATTTTTGTAAGTTTCGCTTGGATTTTTTTCGCCAATTCCTTGCCGGATGCGGTGGCGATTTTGAGTGCTTTTACCCGCGCACGAGCTTTTGGAGATATTAGCGAGTTAGCGGCGCTTGCGGGGATTTTAGCTGGGATTTTTGTTTATCCTAAAATTTCAGCTCTTAAAGATACTTTGATCGCGCTTTTTGCCGAGCTGCCATTTTTGCCTAAAGCTCTCGCGCTCGGCGTGATTTTTACGCTGATTTTTGCGCTGATGCCAAGCGGAATTCCAAATTTCATCTACGCAGGATTTTAGATGCTTAGGTTTGTTTCGACTCTGCTTTTTGCGCTGTTTTTCTCGGCATTTTTTATGCAAGGCTCGCTGCTTTATTATTTGGAGCAGAGATTTCACGATGATTTTGGGCTGGAAGAATGGCTGCGCCGCTCGCCGTTTCGCGTAGGCGGAGAGATCTACGAAAAGATTGCAAATGGCGCAGATAAGCTTGAGCAGCGTATCAAAGGCGAGGATATTAGCAAGGATGAGGACGCAAGTCCGCATGGCGGAAGCAAAAATTTTAAAAAACCTGCGCAAGATCGTATGGCGGAAAATCAAGCTTTGCAAAGTACGAGGGTGCGAGATCACGATACTTCGCAAAGCGTTAAACCGCAAGGTAGCAAGCCGCAAGCCCATGCCGCGAAGAATTATGCCTTAAATAATTCTACGCATCATTTAAAGACGCGCCATTCGGTGCAGGAGCCTTACGCACAAAATTCCATCCCTCAAAATTCTACTTCGCAAAATTCCGTGTCACAAAGCCAGACTACAACAAGCTCTGTGCCGCACAGCTCCTCTGCGTCGCAAAATCCCGTCACGGCAAGCGCAACCTTGCAAAGCGGCGAAAATTTCGATTCTCAACTCCCTGCTACGCAGGCCTTGGAGCAGAATTTAACGGTGCAAAGCTCCGCGGAGATCGATGCTAAAATTTCGCTTAGCGACGATGGCAAAATCCGTCTAAATGCAGGCGATGAGGTGCTTTTTATGGGCGATAGCCTGATGCAATACGTGGGGATGAATGCTAAGAAATTTTTCCCGAAGCGAAGCCTGAGGGTGATCGATCTTAGCAAGCAATCTACGGGGCTTGCGAGTAAGAAATCCTTTGACTGGCAAAAGACGCTCGATACCGCGCTTCGCGAAAACGGCGGCGTTAAGCTCGTAGTCGTGCTGCTGGGCGCCAACGACGTCTGGGAGTACCGCGCAGGGGGTAAAACTTATGGCATTAAAACGCCGCGCTGGCGAGAGTTTTACGCCTCAAGAGTGCGCGAGATCTACGATACGGCGCACTCGCACGGCGCGGGAGTGCTGTGGCTAGCGATGCCGTGTATGCAAAAGCCGGATTTTGAGGAGAAAACGCAGCTGCTAAATCAAATATATGCCGACGCTAGTATGGCGCTTGGCGGGTATTTTATGCAAACAACCCCGCTGGTGTGCGAAAAAGGCGTCTATAAAACCTATCTGCAAAGCGGCTCCAAGCTCGTGCGCGTGCGCCAAGACGACGGCATTCATATGAGCAAAGAGGGTTGCGAAGCGGTAGCGAAAGAAATTTTATCAAGGATTGAAGTTGAGTAAATTTATAGTGATTTTATTTGCTGCATTATTAGGCGGATGCGCGGCAAACGCAGGCGTTCGCGGCATAAATTCCGCAAACGCAAAAAGCTCTGCGGGCTTTGGAGTGAAATTTTTTGGCGATTCGCATTTAGGAAGCGACGCGCTGATAGATGCTTTCAGACATGGTTTTTTCGTGCAAAACAGCGTCGGCTTCGTGCCTGCAATGATGCCTAAATATCACAAAAGCGAAAATATAGAATTTAAGCAAAGCGGCTTTAATGTAATCTCATCCCGCACCGAGCAAGACCCCGATTTCCCACTATGCGGAGTGATCGCTACCGGCAAAAAGGGCGCTAATGTGCGACTGGAGCTAAAGCAGCTTAGCGGCGATTTTTACGTCGAAATTTTACATAAATCGGATCAGGGCGGCGAGATTTTTCGCGTACGCGATGCAAGTGGGCTAAGCGCGTATATTTCGCAAGAAGTGCCGCAGAAATGGGAGTATTCTAAGCTGCGACTTAGATTTCCGATCGAAATTCGATCGCTGCGTGACGGAGCAGAACTTGGAGGATATAAAATTTACCGCAAAAACGCGCGCTTTGCAGACTCTTGCGCGAGCAACGGCGCGTTTAGCAACCTCTACGAAAAATGGGGTGCAGATGCCTTTGGTAGGGATTTTTCGGGACTTAGATACGATCTCGTAGTCATCGCTTACGGCACAAACGATGCGATGGATCCGAAATTTGACGAGCAAAAATTCTACCAAAGCGTCCGTGGGCTGCTTCGCTCCGTCCGCTCCGCAGCTCCTGGTGTAAAAATCTTGCTCGTAGCGCCGCCGCGAAGCCCTAAAGTGCCAAACGCCTCACGCGCTGCGGAGGTGCTAGCGCATCTAGCGCGAGACGAAGGGGCGATGTTTTACGACATAGCCGGTCTTATGGACGAGGATGGTGGCTGGCGTGGCTGGCGCGAGCGCGGGCTGATTCGCCCTGACGAAATCCACTTGCAAAAAGAGGGCTACGAAAAAATTGGCGCAGCGCTGGCGACGAAATTGCGAGGCAGACTTTAAATTTAGTCTTTAAATTTACGCGGCTCGCCGTAAAATTTACAAAGTTCGTCGCTAAATTTAAAATTTAGCGGCAGTAAGCAAAGCTACGCCTGCTCGGATTTCGCCGCTTAGATCTGCGCCGCGAAATTTAAATCGGAAGCTGCGGCTTTAAATTTACGTGGCAACAGGCTTGATGCCTGCGTTTTTTAAAATACCTCGCCTAAATTTACGCTTGTGATTTGGATTAAATTTGCGTGGTTGCGGATCGGAGCACAGAGGGTCGTGCGGCGTGCACCGCGTAAAATTTAGCGCTTAAAATTTCTATTCGCATGGGCTGCGGCAAAGCGCGGTGAGTTAAATTTAAGAAAGCAAAAAAAGGAGAGGCAGATGATATATCTTTGCGGCGATACGCACGGCATAAACGAGATCGGCAAAATAACGAACAAGGCCTTTGCGGGCGGGCTTAGCGCCGATGATTTCGTCATCGTGCTCGGAGATTTCGGGCTATTTTGGAGCGAGCGGATAGATGAGTTTATGGCGCGCAAAAATATAGAAAGATATTTCCCCGCTACGCTTCTTTTTATCGACGGCAATCACGAAAATTTCGATATGTTGGATGAGCTGCCGCGCGAGCGAAAATTCGGCGGCACCGTGGGCGTGGGCGGCGAGAATATTTTTTGGCTGCGGCGCGGCGAAATTTACGAGATTGCAGGGCGACATTTTTTGTGCTTCGGTGGCGCGCTTAGCGTCGATAAGGTGCATCGGATACCGGGGCTTAGCTGGTGGGCGCGCGAAATTCCGAGCGAGGAGGAGTTTGCTTGTGCGATACGAAATGCGCGCGATTTCATCGCTACGGGCGGGCGGATCGATGCGGTGCTAAGCCACACTGCGCCGTGGTTTGCGATGAAATTTTTAAAAGAATACCTTTGGTGCGGCAAAAGCACTCCCGATAAAACGTCTGAGTATTTGGAGAGAATCTTTGAGCTCGTAAGGCCTGAGCGGTGGTATTTCGGGCACTTCCACGGCGATAAGAAATTCCATACGCACGGC
Source organism: uncultured Campylobacter sp. (assembly GCF_938002845.1). Taxonomy (GTDB): domain Bacteria; phylum Campylobacterota; class Campylobacteria; order Campylobacterales; family Campylobacteraceae; genus Campylobacter_B. Next base: position 43,540 of record NZ_CALKZP010000038.1, on the reverse strand, counting down.
TGCGATTTTTATCTCTGCTACGATGAAATTTTAAAATTTGAGGACTAGCCTTGGGCTCACAGCAGCGAAATTTAGGGCTTTGCAAACGACGAAATTTCGCTCATAAATTTTTAAATGCTGAGGCGCGCGGAACCCCAACTTTTATATTAAAATTTAAGCTAGTTCTGCTAGAATGTGGCACTTTTTTAGAAAGGAATAAAGATGAAGGTTGTAATTACTTATTGTAATTCTTGATCTTATAGACCGCAAGCTCTCCGTGTGAGAGATGAAATAACAAGCGTCTATAAGGATGCAGTTGTCGAGTTGGTCCCTGGTGGCAGCGGAGACTTTCTAGTAGAAGTTGACGGCAGAAAGCTTTTCTTCAATAAAGATTTTGCTAAGCCTCGTTTTCCAAGTGAAGGTGAAATTTTAAATCTAATTAAAGTTGCAGCCTAGCTCAAAGCCCGAAAGCGAGTCGTAAGATTTGCTTTCGGACGTTTTTTATACTCAAATTTCATATCCGTAAATTTAATCGTAAAATCATCCTAAATTTGCCAAATCGGCGTTACGCAAAATTTAGACTGAATAATCCCGCACCTCGGCAAATTTAAAAAGCTATTTTAATCAAAATTTACGCAACCGATGCGGTTTAAATTTATCATACGGAGTTTATAAATTTTAAAAGAAAGAGGAATTTTTGCGAAATTAAAATTTCGCAAAAATAGAGAAGTTATTTGTTTGCTTTTTCGATATACTCGCCGCGGACGGTATCTACGCGGATGACCTCGCCTTCGAGCACGTGAAATGGGATCTGTACCACGGCGCCGGTCTCAAGCGTGGCGGGCTTTTTGTTGCTGCCCTGCGTATCGCCGCGGAAATTTGGCGCAGTTTCTACGATTTTAAGCTCCACCACCTGCGGCACATCCACGCCGATCGCTTTGCCGTTGTAAAACATTATATTTACCATCATACCATCTAGCATCCATTTTTTCGCCTCGCCCACGTCCTCGTCGCTAATCGCGATCTGTTCGTAACTATCAGTATCCATGAACTGACACGCCTCGCCGTCGTCGTAGAGATACTGCATCTCTTTTTCCTCAAGATTCGGAGCTTCGCATTTATCGCCGGCGTGGAAGGTCTTTTCAAGCACCTTGCCATCGATGAAAGATTTTATTTTAACGCGCACGAAAGCTGGCCCTTTGCCCGGTTTTACGTGTTGGTATTCTATGATTTTAAACGGAATTCCGTCCACCTCGATTTTTAGACCTTTTTTTAGATCGCCCATTGAATAAGCCATAAATTTCTCCTTAAATTGATAGGGCGCGATTATAACAAATTTTATTTTAAATTGATATAATTGGCGAAATTTTAAGGGGAGGGAAGCTATGAAAAAAATCATCTACGTTTTGGCTACGTGTGCGGCTTTTGCGCTTGGCGCGAATGCGAACGAAGCGGAGTTCGTAAAAAACCTAAAGCAAAGTCTAAATGATAAAAACGCTCAGCTCATCTCGATCGACAAGCTAAACTCGCTAAACGGGCTAAATTTGCTGATCGTCCGCTCGGGCGAGAAAAAAGAGGCGTTTTTGGCTAGCGACGACGCCAAAAGCTTAGTGGCAGTGACCGAGGAGCCCAAGTTCGCGGATGCGGCGGATGCGGCGCTATTTAAGATGAGAACTCAAATTTTAAAGGACGACAGGAACGCCGCCGCGCTTGAGCTGCTAAAGAGCATAAATCCCGCGAGATTCGCCTATATCGAGTCGTTTGATAAAAACAACCCCTATATGACCTACATCGTGGGTGATCCGGAGTGCCCGTATTGCGCCGAGGAGATGAAAAGGATCACGAAGCATCTTCGCAATAGCAATGTAAAATTGATCTTTGCGCCGGTGCACGGCAAGAGCGCGTTTATCAAATCGGCGCTGATTTTAAAGCAGCTGAAAGCCCTCTCGCCGAGCGATCAAAAGGGCGCGATCGACGTGATCGAGAAATACTATAACAAAGACGTGCAGGTAAGCGATGCGGACGTCTCAAAGGCCGAGCTTGACGCCGTGTATGCGGACACCAAGACGCTGTTTTCCAAAGGAGTGATCAAATCGGTGCCATACGTGATCAAGGTGAAAAAATAGTCTAAATTTACGGGATTTAGGGCGCGAGGTTTGTGTGCGAACAGCGCGAGTTTGCTCGCGGTAGCGCAAGTCGCGCGCAGCACAGCCGCCCGTGCGAGCTGAAATTTTACAAAATTCCGTCGCTTTAAAATTTCAAGCGGCGGAATTTAACTTTAAAATTAAGCTCTTGAAGCTTTGCCGTCAAATTTGAAAATATAAAATTTTGCTATCTAAGCCTAATAACGCCGCCGTTTTCATTTAGAATTTTTGCAACTTCGGGTAGTTTATATGTTTGCATGCAGAATTCGTCATTTTGGCTTGCGCCTTTTCGTATCTCCAAACTAGCGTTTTTGCCCGTATCGATTGCGGTTATAGTAAAGCAGCTGACATAGCTCGTCGTGCCTATGCTAATCGAGTTTGGAGCTATCTGCTCGACCCTCATGCTTGTTATCTTGTTTGGATTGTCATCGAATCTACCTTGCGATACGTAAAAATTAATATAGTCTTTTATCACGATTTGCAATTTTTTCGATAATGCCTCGTAGACCTCTTCTTTGCTCATTCTAGAGCCTTCAGTGAAAAATTTCGCCTCTTTTCTTAAAAGCCTACATTTCGGGCTGATTGTATCATTTCTGCATTCCTCCAGTAGATAAGTCAGCCTATTTTTAGGCGCTGTAGAGTTTATCGGCAAACCCGTGGCGGCTAGAAACAAAAAGCATTCCACGTCGAATTCCGTATTTCGCACCTCTTTGCGTTCGCACATAGCTTTTTGTTTTTCATCTTGCGCCTTTACTTCTTGCCTTGATGCCGCTTGCATCATATTTTTATAGAAGATTTTAAAATACGCCATCGCGGCTCGTTCGCAGTTGTCGTAAATCTCTGCCGATTCTTTGGATAGATCGGCTAGGGCGCACGCCTCGGAGACGCTTTTTGCTTTATCCGGATTGGCGGCATAAAAATCCTCCGTTTGAATATCCTCTATTTCTCCCCTATCGCATCCTGCTAAGCTTAAGCTCAAAAGCACGCCTAACGATACTGCCAAGACCCTATTTTTCATGATAATTCCCTTATAATCATTTATTTTACGTCCGTATTCAAAGTAAAATTTTAAAATCCTCGAGCGAAAAGAGTAAAATTTTATCACTTTTTAGGTTTCGCAGTTCGCCGCTAAAGCCGCTTTTGGAAAACAGCGCGAGCAGATCGGGCGCGAGGCACGCTTTTTCGCATTTGAGCATTAGCTCGTTTAGCACGTTTTTTGAAATTTTTCGCTCCTTGTATTTGCACTCGCCCGCAACGCAAAAGCTCTCAAATTTCGCGTAGATGTCGATCTCGACCTCTTTGTTCCAAAAGCTCGAAATTTGCGAAATCTCTAAATTTAAATACTTCGCGAGTAGCTCTTTGCTTAAAATTTCAAACCCGAGCCCCGCGTAGGCGTTGAAATCCGCTTTGATTAGGCTTAGCACGCGCTCTATCTCGCCGCGCCGCAGCGCGGGCAGGTTCGGCTCGATAAATCTAAACCAGAACCTTGCAAAGTTGCTGCTAAAATGGACCTTGTCGGTGATATGGTAGCGGCGTAGCGCGCGCGGTAGGCGGTCGTTTTTACGGGCTTTTTGCGCCCTTTGCTCGCTTGATTTTTCGGTGATTAGAAACTTCGCGTTTATGAGATCTGCGGTGATTTTTTGCGCTGTAAATCGCGGCAAAATTTTTGAAATTCCTATTTTTTTGCGGTCGCTTCTAGCGAATTTCATCAGTGCCTTTTTGATCTGCTCTTCGTGCTCGCCGCCAAATTTAAAGCGCTCGCCGAGACGTTCAAAGCAGAGCAAAATTTCATTTTCGATCGCTTCGAAAACGTCCGCGTAGCCGCTTATACAGCCTATCTCGTCAAATACGAAATGAAACTGCAAAATCGCGTCGATACCAGCATCGCCTAAATTTCGCGCAGTATCTTTTAACTCGTAAATTTCGCCCTCCTTGCGGGCGTAATTTTAGCGAGTTTGGATATAATTTGCAAAAATTTTGGAGTCGCGCTTTGGATTTTCAAACGATCAAAGAAAACATCATCTTAAAAGAGGGGATCAAATACTTCGACTGCGCCGCCTCGGGACTTGCGTATCGCCCTATAGAAGAGGAGATCGAGCGCGTGCTTGCAACATACGCCAACGTCCACTCCGCAGGCGGAGCAAACGCCGAGATTACGAGCGATTACTACGAAAATGCAAGGGCGAAAATCAAAGAGCTTCTGGGCTGCGAGGAGCGCTACTACCTGATCTCGTGCGGATTCGGCGCGACCGCGGCGATAAAGAAGCTCTGGGAAATTTTAGGCATCTATCTGCCGCCCGCGACGCGAGATAGGCTCGGTTTGCGGCGCGAGAGCTTAAAGCAGCTGCCGCTTTTCATCATCTCGCCTTTTGAGCATCACTCCGTTGAAATTAGCCTAAGGCAGGGGCTTTGCGAGGTCGTACGCGTGCCGCTAGATCCAAGCGGGCTGATGGACTTTGCGCGCTTGGGCGAAATTCTATCAGCAAACAAAGGGCGCGAAATTTACGGCGTGCTTACCGCAGCATCGAACGTGACGGGGCTTAAGATAGACTACAAGCGCGCTTACTTGATGCTAAAAGCGCACGGCGGGCGGCTGTTCGTGGACGCTAGCGCGCTCATCGCGCACGAAAACGTAGATACCAGCTTTTGCGACGGAGTGTTTTTCGGCGCGCACAAGCTTTTGGGCGGCGTGGGCGCTAGCGGGATTTTGGCGGTACGAAAGGAACTTTTGCGCGGCGAGGAGCCGACATTCGCGGGAGGCGGCACGATCAAATACGCGGATGCCCTAACGCAGCGCTTTATAATCGACAAGGAGCGCTTGGAAGAGGCGGGCACGCCCGGCATCATCGCGCTGGTGCGGACATACCTCGCTCTAAAGCTTCGCAAAAGCGCGGGGATAGAAGCGATCAAATCGCGCGAAGAGGCTATTTGCAGGCGCTTTATAGGCAAAATTTCAAAAATCCCAGAGATTGAAATTTACGGCAATCTCACCGCGCCGCGCGTGCCGATCTTTGCTTTTAATATGAAAGGACTAGGCCCAGACGCGCTAGCCGGGGTACTCGGGCAGAAATTTGAGATCCAGACCCGCGCAGGCTGCGATTGCGCAGCACCTTACGGCTTTGATCTACTCGGTTTGCAGCCCGATACCGAAATGTCGCGCAAACCCGCTTGGGTGCGGGCTAGTTTCTCGTTTATCCACGATGAAAACGACGTGGATTTCTTGGCGGAGGCGCTAAGACAGATCGCTCAGATCCGCGATAAAATCACCTTCGTAGCAGGCAAATACCGCTGCGGCAGCATAAATTAAGCTCGCGGAATTTTATAGCAAGAGCCGCTTTTAAATTTCGCGGCGCGGGGTTTTGCGACATAAAATTTTGTCGGTGAAATTTCGTAGCGTAAAATTTTATGGCTTGGAATTTTGAAGCGTAGAATTTTATGCGCGGCTCGGGCGGCAGATACTTCGTGCCGATTGGGACGTGAAATTCTTCGGCATAAAATTTCGTGGCTCTGAATTTTGAAATTTTAAATTGAGAGCTGAATTCTGGCGGTAAATTTTGTGCTGAGGAGTTTTGCGCCGCGGAATTTGAGCGGTAAAATTTGAAATTCCGCAAAGCCGAATTTTGCTAAGCAGAATTTCGCAACACAAGAATTCTACCGCAGAGCTTTGCGATAGCGTAGATTTGACGCAGACACGCCCGTCCGAAAACCAAATTAGGGCGCGAGCGCTTGCGATAAGAGCGCATTTTAAGAGGCGAAATTCTGCACAGCCAAAAGGCGCAAAATTTCACCTAATTTACTCGCCGAATTCCTTCTGCAGCCTGTAAATCTTATCGTAATCGACCCCCTCGATGATGCGCGGACGCGAGGCGTTGAAATCCGCGTTTATCACCGAGCGAGTGGGATCGTACTCCGGTAGGTCGGTCATCTCTAAAATTTCTGCGATCGCGTGGATGAGATCGTCGTTTAAAAACGGCCTGTCTTTGGCTGCGGCGATACGCGCCCAAAGATCAGCGTTTTGCTCTTTGAACTTATCCGATGCCATGAAAATCAGCGGGATTTCGAGCGTGAAGCGGTTGATGCCACCGTGGATTAGCTTGCCGCGGTACTGATAAAGGCTCTGAGCGTGGTCGCTGAAATAAACTATCAGCGTGTTGTCGCTTGCGAAAATTTTATAAATTTCGCTCACGATAAAATCGTTGTAAGCCACGGTGTTTAGGTAGTGCGCGAGCTCTTTTTTCTGCCCCTCATCAAGCGGCTCGCGCGAAATATCCGCGGCGCTAAATTTAGCAAAGCTTTTCGGATAGCGAAACTCGTAGCTCGGGTGCGAACCCATCAGATGAAGGATGAAAAATTTATCCTTTTTCTGCGTGCCATTTACCTCTGCGGCGGAGCTTTCGTCCTTGCGCGCAAGGGGCGATCTTTTCGCGCCCGATTTGAAATTTTTTATGCTAGGAAGCATAACTTCGTCGAGCGAGTAGGCGTATTTATAAACCGGGATTTGATTCGTAAAGTCCGAGTGATCCGTCATCTGCGCACTCGCGCCGCTTGCGACCGCCCACTGCCCGTAGCGCTCCTGGTTGCTGATCCAAAAGGTCTCGTAGTTTGCCAGCCGTGCGAGATTTACGATGTCGAGGTTGGCGCTCCACGGGCGCTGTTTTTCGCTCTCGTAATTGCCGAAATTTAGCACGTATTTTAACACGTCGTTGGTCTTAGCTCCAGGCGATACGACATCGCTAAAGGCGATTAGATTTCCGCTTTGCTCAAGCGCTTGCAGATTCGGCGTGGTAGGCAGATAGTAGCCGTATAGGCTCATAAAATTTCGCTGCAGGCTCTCTCCGATAATAAAAACGACGTTTGAGATGCGGTTTGGCGCGGTTTTATGCGAATGCGAGGCGTAAATGCTTTGGTATCCGGCTTGCAGCTCGCGCACGCTTTTAAAATCGGCGCCGAAATAATCCTTCGTAACGAAAGCAAAGTTATAAATCGGAATTTTATTTAGCGCGATTATGATGCTGGCGCGCATTTTCGAGCTTTTGGCTACGTAGCTTTTAAACGCCGCATGCGCGATAAAAACGAGCAAGCTAAGCAAAAAGGCTAGCTTTATCGCGCGACATAGCTTCATTCGCGCTCGCTGGCTCACTCTAAGCCTAAGAGCGGCGAAGACGAAGATCAAAAGCGCCAAAAAAGCCGCGATAAGCTTGAAATTTAAAAACGCATGCGCGAACTCGAAGGCCTCCTTGGGCGTCGTTTGCACTAGCGCGTCCAGCGTGCCGTGCGAGTAGGTAAGCTCCAGGCTAAAGATCAAAAAAATCTGAGCGATCGCAAAGACCACGTTTAGCGCCAGAAGCATAAAGGCTAGAATTTTATATAGCCTGGCGCTGTAAAAACTAAGCGCGTAAAGCGCGAAAAAAAGTATCGTCACGCCGCAGATCGCAGACGCTACGAAAAACAGCGCCTGCGCAGAGAGCAGCTCGCCGCCGCGCGCGATAAGAAGCAACCCTAGGGCTAAATTTAATACTAAAACTAGCGCGTATGTGTTTAGCACCGCACCATCAAATACCGATAGAAGGCTGAATCTGTCTTTTAAAAATGCGCCGATATTTTTTACAAGGCTCATGAAATTCCTTTGATGATTGCGTTTAAAAAACGAAGATGAAAAATACGACGCCGATTAAAATTCTATAAATTCCAAACGGGATGAAATCAAACTTCGAAACGAAGCTTAGAAATAGCTTGATCGCCGCAAGTGCCACTATAAACGCCACCGCGCCGCCTACGAGAAAGGTCGTGATATTGTCGGAGTTTTGCGCGAAGGTGTCTAAATTTTTATAGGTATCGTAAAAAGTCGCCGCAAACATCGTAGGGATCGCGAGTAGGAAGCTAAAGCGCGCGGCTAGGTTTCTGCTTAGCCCGCACAAAAGCCCTGCGATGATGGTGGCGCCGCTGCGCGAAGTGCCCGGCACCATCGCAAAACATTGCGAAAGCCCGATGATGAAGGCCTGAACGTATGAAATTTGATCCAGATGCTCCAGCTCGCCTTCTCTCGGGCGCGCCTTGCGAAAGAGCTCGACCGCGATAAAAATAATGCCCCAACCGATCAGCGCGTAGGCGACGGTCTGCGGCACAAATAGCGATTTGATGCTTTTGTAGAGCAAAAAGCCGATCGCCGCGGTAGGGATAAAGCCCACGACGAGCTTACACCAGAGCTTAAAATCGACTAAAAGCCGCTTATAAAATATCGCAACGACCGCTAGGATCGAGCCTAGCTGGATAACGACTTCGAAGCATTTAAGCGTGTCGGTTTGCTGCAGGTCCATCAGTTTCGCAGCTAGGATCATATGCCCGGTCGAGCTTACGGGCAGAAACTCAGTCAGCCCCTCGACGATGCCTAAAATCACGGCGTCAAATATACTCATCCATTTTTTCCTTTAAATTTGCTAAATTCTGCGTGATCGAAGCGGGCCTGTAGATCGCCTCTACCATCGCGATATAATCGGGCTTGAGGGCTAAAATTTCATTTAAATTTTCTAAATTTATACCGCCGATTACGGCGATTGGGAGATTTAAAAATTTTCGCGCCTCTTGCACGAGCTCATCGGGGCAAAGCGGCGCATCGGGCTTTGTCTTGCCGCGCCTTAGCGAGCCGAAGGCTACGTAGCTAGCACCCTGCGCCTCCGCCTTTTGTGCGCGAGCAAGATCAGCGTAGCAGCTAACGCCGACGATCTTATCCGCGCCTAAAAACTCGCGCACCTGCGCTGTCTCGCCATCGTCCTTTCCGATATGCACGCCGTGCGCGCCAAGCTTTTTGGCAAGCGCCGCATCGTCGTTTATGATGAGTTTGGCGCCGTAATCCTCGCAAAGACCGATGAGAGAGCGGATTAAAGCTTCATTCCGCGCGGCGAGCTTGCTGCGATACTGCACGAGCTTTACGCCGCAGCGTAAAATTTCATCTATCTGCGAAAAGATAGTTTGCGGCGGCGTTAAGGTATCGTCGCTAAGCACGTAAATTTCGCTCATCTATCCTCGTCTTTTTTAGGCATCGGCACGCCGTTTAGGATGCAGTTGGTAACATCCCAAAATTTTGCGCTATACATTCCGCGTTTAGCCTCTTTGGCTTCCTCGGCGGCTTTTAAAAGAAGTTCGCTATCGTCGGTTGTCGGCACGGCAAATCCCGCCGCTACTAGGTCCAATCGCAGATTGCTTTTAGGATCGCTTGCGTCGCAGACATAGGCGTCATTGCCGCGATCGATTAAATTTACGTAGTAGCGCTTGCCGGGTTTTATCACAGACTCGAGAGCTTTTTTATATTCTTTGTCGAATTTTTTCAGCTCCTTAGCGTCCGTTATGCACCTAGAAGCGCCCGCAGCGATTATGTTTAAATTTTTTAGGTCGCAGGGAAAGAAACGATCTTTTTGAGCCTTTCTAAAGGTAAAAACGAAGCTTCTGCCGTCATTGCCAAGACCTGCAAACGCGGCGATGCCGTATCTGTCTTTTTGCTCCGCAAAGCTCTGCGTGCAGAGCAAAATCGCAAGTGCTGGAAATATCTTTTTCATAGGATTCCTCTTAGGTGGCGCAAATTCTGTGAGAGGAATTTGCGCCTAAATTTTGCGGATTATTTTAAATTATACTTTTCCAAAAGCTTTTCGTAGCTTCCATCCTTTTTCATCTCCTCAAGCGCCGCGTTAAATTTAGCCAGAAGCTCGGGATATTTGCCCTTATCAAATGCGATAGAAAAGCCCTCGCTGCCGTCGGATTCTTTAAAAAATGCGGTTAGATCGTCGTTTTTCTTAAGATATTCGTAGCCTACGGACGAATCCACGCAAAGCGCGTCGATCTTTTTGTTTTTAAGCGACATGACGGCTACAAAAACATTCTCCGTAGCGCTAACTTCGGCACCTTTGATATCTCTGATCGCAAGCTCTTGAATGGTGCCTAGCTGAGCGGCAAGACGCTTACCCTGTAGATCCGCCTTAGAATTTAACGAGTTATCGTCCTTGCGCTTGACATATAAATTCTCGACTTTATAGTAAGGAGCTGTGAAATCGATAGCCTTTTTACGAGCCGGCGTCGCGCTCATTCCAGAGGCGATCATATCGATCTTGCCGCTTTTAATCGCAGGGATCAGCCCGTCAAAGCTCATATTTAAAATTTCATATTTAACGCCCGCGCGCTTGGCAAGCTCGGCTACCAGATCCATATCAAAGCCGGTAACCTTCGAGTTTTCATCCACGAACTCAAACGGCGGATACTCGGCGTTTGTACCTACGATGAGCGTATCTTTGGTGATGTCTTTAGCGACTAGCGAACCGCAAAGCAAAGCGCCCGCAACTAGAAATCTCATAAATTTTTTCATTTCCCTCTCCTTTAGTGGTTTAAAATTTTATTTAAAAATTCTTTCAATCTCGGATTTTGCGGATTTTCAAATACGTTTTTAGGCGTATCATCCACAGCGATCTTGCCGTCCTCCATAAAAAAAATCCTATTTGCGACATTGCGTGCAAAGCCCATCTCATGCGTTACCACAAGCATCGTAATGCCCTCTTTGGCGACCTCTTTCATTATGCTTAAGACCTCGCCGATCATCTCTGGATCTAATGCCGAGGTGGGCTCGTCGAATAAAATCACGTCCGGATTTACCGCCAAACTTCTAGCGATTGCGATGCGTTGCTTTTGTCCGCCGCTAAGCTTGTGCGGATAAGTATAGGCCTTATTGCTAAGACCGACCTTTTGCAGCAGCTCCTCTGCTTTTGCTAAGGCTTGTTCTTTAGTATAAATGCCCGCTTTTATGGGCGCTAGAGTTAAATTTTCCAGCACGTTTTTATTTGCAAAGAGGTTGAAATGCTGAAACACCATGCTTACCTTGCGGCGAATTTTATTAATATCAGTGCGCTTATCGGTAATATCCTCGCCGTCTATTTTAATAGTGCCGCCGCTTGGAATTTCAAGCAAATTTAAGCAGCGCAAAAAGGTCGATTTACCGCCGCCACTTGGACCGATGATCGCTACGATATCGCCTTTATTTATGGTCTTTGAAATTCCTTTTAATACCGATAAATTGCCGTAGGATTTGGTTAAATTTGATATTTCAATCATTGCGGTTTAACCTACTTTCTAGCATTTTTACTAAAAACGAGAAAAATTTCACGCTTGCATAGTAAAGTACTGCGGCAAAAAGTATCGGCTGGACGGTATAAAGCGCAGCCTGCATGCTTTTTGAAAAAAACGTAAGATCAGTAATTGCTACGAGGCCCACGACCGAGGTCTCTTTAAATAGGCTAATAAACTCATTCGCAAGCGCGGGCAAAATGTTTTTTATCGCCTGCGGAAAGACGATCTCTTTCATCGCCGTGCCGTAGCCTAGCCCCATCGCGCGCGCAGCTTCCATCTGGCCGCGATCGACGCTGTTTATGCCGCTGCGCACGATCTCTGCGACGTAGGCGGAGCTATTAAGCCCTAGCGCAAAGATCGCAGCTGCGATATTATTGCTCCACGTAGCAAAAATTATAAACACGAACACCATCAGCTGGATAACGATTGGAGTTCCGCGGATGATATCTACGTATTCGTCGATAATGAAGCTTAAAAATTTATTGTTTAGAAATTTTAAAAATGCCAGCATAAATCCTAATGCGATACCGATCATAATGCCGCCGGAGGTCAAAATAAGAGTAATGCCGTAGCTTTTGGCGTATGAAATTTTTTGCGCTTCGCTCAGTTCGGGATAGGTGAAATAAAGCCCCACGGCGATTACAGTCAAAACAAATACGACCTTTAAAATTTTCTCGTTCAACCAAGGCGCCTTTTTCTTAAAATTTAAACGGCAAGAATACTAAAATTTCGTTAAAATCTGGCTAAATTCCGAAAGTAAAATTTTATTTGAAATAGAGTAAAATTAGCTTTTTTAAAAGGAGGCAACGATGAGCTTTTGGACCTATTGCGCAATCGCGATATATTTCGGCGCACTTATTTTTATAGGTAGGTATTATTATGACAAAAATGCGAGCTTAAGCGAGTATCTGCTCGATAACCGCCGCCTGGGCCCATTCGTAACGGCACTTAGCGCGGGCGCTAGCGATATGAGCGGCTGGATGCTTTTGGGAGTGCCGGGCGCGATGTTTGCGACGGGGATTTGCAATATCTGGATAGCCCTAGGACTTTGCGTGGGCGCGTGGTGTAACTATAAATTTCTTGCTAAAAGGCTTAGAATTTACACCGAGGTAGCAAGCGACAGCGTCACGATCCCGGATTTTTTAGAAAACCGCTTTAAAGACCGCACCAAGACGCTTCGCATCATCTCAGGACTTTTGATCATCATATTTTTTACGCTCTATGTTAGCAGCGGCATCATCGCAGGCGGCAAGACATTTGAGAGCTTTTTCGGGCTAAGCTTTACCTACGGCGCGGTCGCTACGATCTTAATTGTCGTGTTTTATACCTTTTTCGGCGGATTTAAGGCCGTCGCGATCACCGACGCATTTCAGGGTGCGCTGATGTTTGCGGTGCTTATTTTGATCCCTCTGTTTTCTTACCGCGCGCTGCAGATCCCTGCGGACAGCTCCTTTTTGGCGCAGGTACGGCTATACGGCGCGAGCCACCTCGATCTATTTTACAATCAAAGCTTCTTAGGCGTTTTGGGTCTGCTTGCTTGGGGGCTCGGGTACTTCGGACAGCCGCATATTATCGTACGCTTTATGGCGATTAGAAGCTCGCGCGAGCTTGATAGCGCGCGCCGCATCGGAATTTCGTGGATGGTGTTAGGTCTTGCGGGCGCGATGCTTAGCGGTCTGATCGGCTTTGTGTATTTTTCACAAAAGGGCCTTAGCATAGACGATCCCGAAAAAATTTTCCTGGAGCTCGGTAAAATTTTCTTTCACCCATTCATCCTAGGCGTCATAATCTCTGCGGTGCTGGCGGCGATTATGAGTACTATCTCAAGCCAGCTTCTGGTAAGCGCAAGCGCGGTTACGAAGGATTTTATCTTCGCGTTTTATAAAAAAGAGGTGAGCGAGCGCACGCAGACGCTAAGCAGCCGTATCGCCGTCGTGATCATCGCCGCGGTCGCCGCGATCTTGGCGTTCGGCTCAAACGATACGGTGCTAAACGTCGTCGGAAACGCTTGGGCGGGATTTGGCGCGAGCTTTGGAGCGGTGCTGCTTTTCAGCCTGTATTCTAAAAAAATGAGCGCGCTCTCGGCTCTAGTGGGTATGCTAGTAGGCGGCATCACGGTCATTTGCTGGATCTTATCGGGGCTTTCGGCCCTCGTTTACGAGCTGCTGCCGGGCTTTTGCTTTTCGGCGCTTGCGATACTGCTCGTAAATCGCTACAACTCCGTGCTCGATAAGATGGCGGACGAGCCCAATGCCGCGCAAATTTCGCAGGAATTTGAAAAGATGAAAGAACAGAGTTTGGGAAGCAAAAATGGCTAACGTAAAGTGCCCGCACTGCGGCTCTCAGATTGATATAGACGAAGCGCTGCAGCGCGATATCAAGGCTAAATTTGAAGATGAAATTTTGCAGCAGAAGCGAAAATGGCAGCAGCAGCAAAACGAAGCTACGCTTAAATTTGAAGCCGAGATCGCCGCTAAGCGCGAGGAGTACGCGAAGCATCTGGCGCAGCTACAAGCAAAGGAAAACGCCTTCGAGCAGCGCGTAAAAGCGGCGACCGATTCTGCGCTAAACAGCGAGCGGGAGAAAATTTTAACGCTTGCGAAATCTCAGATCGAGAGCGAAAACGCGGCGAAATTTGAAATTTTACAAAAGGAGCTGCAAGAAAAATCGCAAAGAATTTCTGAGCTAAATTTAATAAAGGCCGAAATGGAGGCGCAAAAGCGTAAATTTAGCGAGCTTGAAGCCGAGAATAAAGCTAAATCCGAGATCGAGCTAACCAACCGCGTGAATCAGGAGCGCGAGCGGCTTTCGAAGCAAATTTCGCAGGAAAACGAGCTGAAATTCCGCCAAAAAGATGAGCAGATCCAAAGCCTAATCGGCCAAATAAACGAGCTCAAGCGCCGCTCGGAAGTAGGCTCGCAGCAGCTTCAGGGCGAGGTGCAGGAGCTCGCGCTGCAGGAGTATCTGCGGCTCAATTTTCCTTTGGACGAGATAGACGAGGTCAAAAAGGGCGCGCGCGGCGCAGACTGCGTGCAGATAGTGCATACGAGGGAGTTTGTGGGCTGCGGTAAAATTTTATACGAGAGCAAGCGCACGAAAAGCTTCGAGCCCAAATGGATCGACAAACTCAAAGACGATATGATAGGCGAGGGCGCGCAGATCGGCGTTATCGTAACCGAGCAGATGCCGCCTCACAGCCCTAGGCTGCACCAAGCGCCGAGCGATGCTAGCATCTGGATCTGTTCGTTTGAGGAATTTAAGGGGCTTTGCGCCGTCTTGCGCGAACATGTCGTGGCGCTTGCTTTTGCCAAAAGATCGGGGCAAAATCAAGATAGCAAAACGGCGATGCTCTACGACTATCTGACCTCGCCCGAGTTTGCCAACCAGATAAAGACGATCGTATCGGCATTCGTCGGCATGCAAGAAAGCCTAAATAAGGAACGCAACGCGATGGAGCGCATCTGGAAACAGCGCGAAAAACAGATCGCGCGTGCGCGAGACGGCGCGATCGCGATGCACGCAAGTATCAGAAGCATCGCCGGAAGCGGCGTAGCGCAGCTGGAGGATGTCGATGAAATTTTAAGTCTCGAAGCGATCGCGGCGGAGGGCGAAGCGGAGGATTAGGCTAGCATCGGCTCAGATCGGCTTGGCTCTGCGCAGCGCGAAGCTAGAATTTGCATAAGTAGCATAACGCTCGGCTTGAGACGGCGTGAGATTAAAATTTTGTAAAATAATTCAGTATCTGTCTATGATAGAGTGACACTAAAATTTTGTGAGATATCAAGTAGCAGTTTTGGCGCTAAAAATTTTGTCTATAAATTTTACCCCGATAGCGGCATTGCTTACGTGGCGACGGAATTTTGTTTTGAAATTTCATCTCAGCAAATACGCTTGCGGTGGCGTAAAAATCGTTTGCTAAATTTTTATTTCGATAAAACTTAGTTACTGCCGCGATAAGGATGCTATTTGCGTAAAATTTATTGACTAGATATGCTCGAAGGCATAAAATTCGTTTAAAAATTTATGACGAGCGTTTTCGAAAAGGTTCGCATCAAAGCTCTCGCAAGGTTTCTTGCTAAAATTTGTCGCAAAGACTTTACACAAAAATCCTAGGCAAAGCATTATGCTGGATTTACATAAATTCACAGTAAGTCTGCGCGTCAAATTTGTATTAAAATCAGTGACGAAAGTTTTTGCTAAAGCCCGCGCCAAAATTCGTGGCAGAATTTTAAAATTTCGCTTTACCGCGCTATGAAAATTTTAAAATTTCAATTCGTAAATTTCATGAAAATTTATAAAATTTTTTAAATTTCTGCGTCGAAATTTTAAAATTCCCAACTTTTTCAAAATAAATTTTAAATTTCGCAAACTCCCTTGCCATAGCCATTTGCGTGGCAAAATTTTATCGCGCAAAAGCGCTTGTTACCAATCGTTACCCCCCCCCCCCTATCATTCCGCAGTTGTTTTGCGTACGGTGGTTTGCATGCATAAGACTCGTTTTGTACGCCGTAGCCGCAGGTGCAGTTGCGCCGCGCGCAGTGTGCACCTTGGCATCTCTTAGCGCTTTGCTGCGCCATAGTATTTCGGCGCATCCTTCCGCGCGAGTTGCGAAAATACTCTACAAAACAGGTGAGAGAGGCTGTGTGAGCTGTCTGAGGTAGACGGCTCGCTTGATTTACATAATTTATAAAGAGGTAAAATATGCGTATTTTAGGCAACATTATTTGGTTTTTTATGGCTGGTTGGATCCTTGCTATCTTGACCTATTTGTCGGGCTTGATCCTTACCATTTTAGTCGTGACCGCTCCCGTGGGGCTAGGTCTTATGGAATACGGCAAATTCCTGTTTTTGCCCTTTACACACGATATGGTGCGCAAAAATAAAGGCTCGATAACCGACGCGGTGCATATGACGTATCAGACTTACGCAAATATCGTAAAGGTCATTTACATCATAGTTTTTGGTATTTGGCTTTTTATCGGCGGAATTTTTACGGTTATAGGTCAGTTCATTACCATCATCGGAATTCCGTGCGCTATCGTGCTTGCCAAGTCGCTAGGCACTATCTTTAATCCCGTAGATAAGGTTTGCATCAGCCACGATTTAGCTGAGGAGCTAAGACGTAGAGTGGCTGCGGCTAAAGCGGACGAGATAAGCGGAGTGCAGCAAAGCGCAGCCGCAGAGTCGCTACAAAACTGCGAATATGACGTAATGCCTCAGAAGCTATCCGTAGTGACGATAGTAGCTACGGTATGTAGCATGGTGCTTGTTTTGCTCGCAGCAGCGGTTGTGCTACCAAGAGTGAACTTATTGGCTACTAGGGAGGATGCGGAGATTTCTAAGTTGACGACAAATTTAATGACTGCTGAGATTGATATAAGGACCTATAATATGGGATATGGAAAATTCTCATCCGATCTTTCGGCTATGACGAATGTTCCTTTAATATCTAACGGAGTGAATTCGGCGTATCTAATGGGCGCGAATATCTACAAATGCTTCGTAATCAGCTTAGATGCCAAAAAGAAAACGATCACTATCGAAAAAGGGCCCGATGCCGAAAATAAGATTTGCAAGGGAGCGTCTGAAAATCATTACGGCGCCGAGATATTGTCGAGATCGCCTATTAGCGTAGAAAGCTTTTGATCGGTTCGCGAGTACGGCGAGTTTATCGCGGCGGATTTAAAAGAGAATTTACGCGTAAAGATGAAATTTGCATCAAAATTTATCTTTTTATCCGCCATCTTTGCGAACGCTAAACGGCGCCGTATCGCGCGAGGCGCCCGTGCTACGCGATACGATTATGCGGCTCGCCTGTAAGTTTTGCTTGTGTTTTTTGTACGCAATACGGCATGTGCACTTGCTCCGACGGCTATCTTTTGACATTTGCCGTATGCGATACGGCGCATTGCTAGCTTCCGCGGTTCGCTCACATTCCGTATGTGATGAGGCATTTTCACTTCGGCACGATTTTAAATTTAAATTTGGCGCAAGATTACGCAAGGCCGTAATGCGCTGTAAATCCTAGCGCCGCGTTTGTCATTAGCTTATGCACTGCGACGTATTTTAGATCGCGCCGTTAAATTTTAAAATTTTAAATCGCTTGCTTTGATTTGTTGTTTGCTCGCTTTCAAAGCGACGCGAAATTTTGCACAAAAGCCGTGCTGAGCGCCATAGAGTTTATCGTGACACTCGCTTAGCGATAAGCGTGAAATTTATGATTGATTTTAACGCCGTTTTAAGATTATTTTTGTAAAATCACATTTCTTTTTTACCACGCGGCGGGCTCATAGCTCAGTTGGTTAGAGCATCCGGCTCATAACCGGATGGTCCTAGGTTCAAGTCCTAGTGAGCCCACCACCACAAAATTTTTTGCTTTTCACTACATCAAAATCCGCAAAATTCTATAAATTTCATGCGTCGTTTTTCCTTTGAAATTCCGCTTCATAACTTCAAAAGACAAAGCTTGCCGCATAATTTCAGCTTTAAAATGCGGCAAGCTCGCGATTGAATTTTCAAATTTAACTTTCATTTGGCGACCGATTAAATTTTATTTTATGGCAAGTTGCGGTAGAATTCCGTTAAAATTCTTAGTGCAGGGAGATGTCCATGTCAGAAAATCAAACGAAAAAAGGCGGAATTTTAGCCTTTTATTTTAACTCAAGCTTGCTTTGGCGCATCATTATCGCTTTAGTGTTGGGCTCTGCGATTGGTATGTTACTACCTAAAAATATGCCGGTGGGTGATACTACGTGGGTGGCGATTTTAACGCCTTTGGGAGATCTTTTCGTGAGACTTTTAAAGATGATTATGGTGCCGATCATCATCTGCTCGCTCATCGTGGGCACGAGCAGCATCTCGCCCGCGCACCTGGGCAAAGTAGGCGTTAAGGCGATCATATTTTACGCTATAACTACGCTTTTTGCGATCGTCATCGGCCTAGCGTGTGCGTTTGTATTTTCTCCAGGTAGCGGGCTTGATCTAAGCGATGCGTCCAAGGCTGTCGAAAAGGCAGCGAACGCGCCTAGTATGAGTAAAATTTTGCTTAATATAATTCCTACGAATCCTTTTGATTCCATAGCCAAGGGCGAAATTTTGCCGATTATCGCGTTTTGCTTATTTCTTGGCGTAGGGCTTGCGTTTTGCCGCGACAGTAGTGATGCTCGTATTAAAAATTCCGCTGATACGGTTTATAATTTTTTCGACGGAATGAGCGAGATTATGTTTAAGGTCGTGCACTGGGTGATGCAATACGCACCAATTGGCGTTTTTGCGCTAATGTTTGTAGTGTTTAATAAAAGCGGTATCGAGGCTTTCAGCTCGCTATTAAATGTCACGATTACCCTATACGTGGGACTTACGATTCAAGTATTTGCGGTTTATTGCGTTATTTGTATGCTTATCGGAGTTAGCCCGATTAAATTCCTTAAAAAAGTGCGTCCGCCGATGCTTACGGCTTTTGTTACCCGCAGCTCCAACGGCACGCTTCCGATTACGATGCAAACCGCCGAAGATATGGGAATTCCAAAGGCGATCTACGGCTTTGTTTTGCCCGTGGGTGCTACGGTGAATATGAACGGCACGACCGTGTATTTGGGCGTGTGCACGCTCTTTATCGCTAATGCTTGCGGTATCGATCTAAACAGCAGCCACTACCTCACGATCATCATCACTTCGATGCTTGCGGCGATCGGAACTGCCGGAGTGCCTGGAGCGGGCGCGCTGATGCTGCTTTTAGTGCTCGAGTCTATCGGCGTCAAGGTAAGCGGTAACGTAGCGATCGCTTACGGAATGATTTTAGGCATTGATGCGATTTTGGATATGGGGCGAACCTCGATGAACGTAACGGGCGATGTTGTGGCGTCGATCTACGTCGCAAAGAGCGAAAACGAAATGGATATGAGTAAGTGGGAGAATTAACCCAAGTAAAATTTAGAAAGGACGAGCTATGAAAAGAGTTGGGATTATCGGTGGAATGGGACCTTTGGCGAGTGCGGATCTGTATATGAAGATCATAGAAGAGACTGCGGCGAGCAGCGATCAAGAAAATATTCCGCTTGTAATTGATAGCTATCCGCAGATTGAAGATCGCACGGCATTTATCTTAGGCAAAGGTGAAAATCCGCTTCCGCGCCTAAGCGAGAGCGCTGTTAGGCTCAAAAATGCAGGCTGCAAGGCGTTTGCGATGGCGTGTAACACGGCGCATTTTTTCGCAGACGATGTAGAAGCTGCGGCGGAAATCCCGCTAATTCATATCGCCGAGGTCACCGTAAAAGCGATCCGTAAAAATTATCCAAACGCTCATAAAATCGCTGTGCTAGCCACTATCGGTACAAAAAAAGCTAAAATTTACGACGATCCGCTCAAAGAAGCGGGGCTAATCAGCGTGGAGCTTGGCGAAGAAAATCAAGCGATTTTGATGGATTGTATCTACAAAGGCGTTAAGGCGGGCAAGACTGCCGAATACGTGGGGGCTTTTGAGAATTTGCTAGGCAAAATCGATGCTGATATTTATGTCGTTGCCTGCACTGAGCTGCCGCTATTTTTGCCGTTAATCAAAAGCGATAAAATTTTCGTCGATCCTACTAGAGAGCTTGCCAAAGCGATCGTGGAATTCTCAAGATCATAGAGCCGCAAGGCTTTGTAAGCGGAATTTTAAACCGCAAAATTTTACGATGATTTAAGTCGTAGAATTTTGCGGAATTGCGTTAGCTCAAAATTCCATATAAGTGGAATTTTACGATAGCAAAATTTCATCACAGCATTTTAAACTTAAAATTTTATCAAAATTTAATCCGCAAAACCCAGAATGTAAAACCTCCGAAGTAAAATTCCGTAACAAAATTTGCTCGTAAAATTTCGTGCTGAAATTTAAGCTAAAATTTCATTAAATTTGACCGTTTCTAAAGCCCGAATTTACTATAATCTCCAAATCAAAAAAGGACCAACAATGAGCGACTACACCCACCTGCACCTTCACACTGAGTATTCGCTGCTAGACGGCGCGAATAAAGTAAGCGAGCTCGCCGAGCTTTTACAGAGCCGCGGTACCAAGGCGTGCGCGATCACCGACCACGGCAATATGTTCGGCGCGATAGACTTTTATCAGACGATGAAAAAGCACGGCATTAAGCCGATCATCGGCATCGAGACCTATCTGCACAACCACGACGATATCGGCGATAAAAGCGACCGCCAGCGCTACCACTTGATACTGCTTGCTAAAAACGAGACGGGCTACAAAAATCTGATGTATCTTAGCTCGCGCGCGTTTTTGGACGGCTTCTACTACTACCCGAGGATCAACAAAAAAATTTTAAAAGAGCACAGCGAGGGGCTCATCTGCTCCTCGGCGTGCCTAGCGGGCGAGGTGGAATTTCATCTAAATAGAAGCGAGCGAAATTTAAAGCGTGGCGCGGGCGGCTACGAAGCGGCGAAAAAAGCGGCGCTTGAGTATAAGGAAATTTTCGGCGAGGATTTTTATCTCGAGATCATGCGCCACGGCATTGGCGAGCAGTTAAATGTCGATAAAGACCTCATCCGCCTCTCGCGCGAAATCGGCGTCAAGATCATCGCTACCAACGACGCTCACTACTCGCGCAAGGACCGTGCCAAGGCCCACGACGTCTATCAGTGCATCTCGATGGGTAAGACGATCAACGACGGCGACCGCCTAAAACATGTCGTTTCGGAATTTTACGTAAAAAGCGACGAGGAGATGAGGCGGCTTTTCGCGGACATCCCTGAAGTGATCGAAAATACCGCCGAGATCGTGCAAAAGTGCAATCTCAAATTTGCCTTCGACGAGAAGGACTACGCGCCGACGCCGCCGAATTTTAAATTTACGATCGAATACGCCGATAGGCTCGGGCTTTCGCTGCCCCAGCCCTCGGAGCGCTATAGCTTTGCAAACGATGATTTTTTATTCGATCATCTGTGCCGCGAGGGGCTTAAAGAGCGCCTTAAATTTATTGATCCTGCCAATCATGAAATTTATCGCGAGCGCCTGGAAAAGGAGCTTGCGATCATCAAAAACATGCATTTTTCGGGCTATATGGTTATCGTGCAGGATTTCATCAACTGGGCGAAGGATCACGATATCCCCGTAGGCCCCGGTCGCGGCTCTGCGGCGGGCAGCATCTGCGCGTATGCGCTTCGCATTACCGACCTCGATCCGATCCCGTATAATCTGCTTTTTGAGCGATTTTTAAATCCGTCGCGTATCTCGATGCCTGACATCGACGTAGATTTTTGCCAGGCACGCAGAGGCGAGGTGATCGACTACGTCATCGATCAGTACGGCAAATACAACGTCGCGCAGGTTGCGACTTTCGGTAAGCTGCTTGCGCGCGGCGTTATTCGCGACGTAGCTCGCGTCTGCGATATGCCGCTTTCGCAAGCCGATAAGATGGCGAAGCTGATCCCCGACAAGCTTGGCATCACGCTCAAGCAGGCTTACGACGCTGAGCCGAAGCTGAAAGAATTTATCGACGCAGATCCGATCGCACAGCAGGTTTGGGAGTTTGCGCTGGGCCTTGAAGGGCTAAATCGCAACGCAGGAATGCATGCCGCGGGAGTGGTGATCTCAAATGAGCCGCTGTGGAACAAAGCGCCGCTATTTAAGCAGGATAAGGGCGAGGATGCGCGCCTAGTAACGCAATACACCAAAAACTATCTTGAGGACGTCGATCTGATAAAATTTGACTTCCTGGGTCTAAAAAACCTCGATGTGATCGATAATGCCGCCAAGCTAGTCAAGCGCCGCTACGGTCGCGATATCGTCTGGGAGGAGATCGATTTTAATGACCGCAAGACCTACGAGACGATTCAAAGCGGCAACACGCTAGGGATTTTCCAAATCGAGGGTGCGGGCATGCAGGATCTGGCGATGAACCTGCGCCCGGACCGCTTCGAGGATATCATCGCGATGATCTCGCTCTATCGCCCTGGGCCGATGGATCTAATCCCTGATTTTATCAGGATCAAACACGGCGAGCTGAGCGCTAGCTATATCTTCCCCGAGATAAAAGAAATTTTAGAGCCCACATACGGTATCATCGTCTATCAAGAGCAGGTCATGCAGATCGTGCAGAAGGTGGGCGGCTTTAGCTTGGGCGATGCCGATCTCGTGCGTCGCGCGATGGGTAAGAAGGATGAGAAGAAGCTTGCCCACATGCGCGAGCAGTATCTAAACGGCGCCAAAGAGCTGGGCTTTGACGTAGCTAAGGCGGATGAGTTATTTGATCTGATTATGAAATTTGCCTCCTATGGCTTTAACAAATCCCACGCCGCGGCATATTCGATGATCACCTTTCAAACAGCCTATCTTAAGACCTACTATCCGGCGGAATTTATGGCGGCGCTGCTTACTTCGGAGGAGGGCAATACCGATAAAATTTCAAAGTATATCGACGAGGCAAGCCGCCTTGGTATCGGGCTTTTGCCGCCGTCGATCAATCAAAGCTTAAGAGGCTTTAGCGTCGTGGACGACGAAAATTCCAAATCGGGCACCTCGATCATCTACGGCCTAGGCGCGATTAAGGGTGTGGGCGGTGCTGCGATCGAGAATATCTTGGAGCTTCAAAGCGAGGCTAAATTTCAAAGTATCGACGATTTTGCTTCGCGCGTGGATAATTTTCGCGTCAATAAAAAGGTCATCGAGTCGCTGATCTACGCAGGCGCGATGGATTGTCTGGGTAAGAGCCGATTAGCGATGATTCAAAATATGGAAAATATCCTTGAGGTAATGAAAAAGATCACCGAGATTAAAAAGGACGCCGAGAGCTCGCTTTTTGGCGAGGATGAGGATATGACGAGCGGCATGAGCGTAAGCTTCGTCGATACCGACAAGGAATTTCCGCAGGGCGAAATTTTAAAATTTGAGCAGCAGACCGTGGGTGTGTATCTTTCGGGACATCCGCTGGATGATTACAAAGAGGAGATGGAAGGCATCGACTATACGCTATCTTCGGCGTTTAGCGAGATCGAGGGCGATAGCGCCGAGGTGCTTAGTGTGGGGCGGATCGAGGATCTGTCCACGCGCATGACGAAAACGGGCAAAAAAATGGGGATTTTAAACGTGCTTGATCTGCACGGCAGCTTCGAGCTCGCGGTGTTCGATAACGCGCTAAAGGCGATCGAAAACTTAAGCTCGCAGGAGCGGGAGCGCCCGTACGCCTTTATGATCAAAATTTCAAAAAGCGCGGTCGGCGGCGCGGCGTATCAGCTGTCGTTTCTTTCGATGATGAGCCTGCAAAACGCTCGAGATGCGAGCTTTCGTCCGCGCGCGGGAGTATTTTTGAGCGAAAATCCGCTCAAAGCTTACTCTTCGCAGCTTGGAGCGATTGCACATACCAAATCGAACGAATTTGACGAACTGGTGGGCGACGAGGACGCGGGCGTTAAAATTTTATGCGTCGGCAAGATTGAAAATGTCCATACCCGCACGACTAAATCGGGCAAGCAGATGGCAAATCTTACGGTGCTTGATCTTGCGGGCAGCTTCGAGATGAGTGCGTTCGGCGATATTTGTGATGCGGTCACTGCGCTAACGGATGCGCAGCTGGAGCGCCCGATGGCGTTTTGGGTGCGGCTTAGCAAAAACACATCCCCTTACGGCGGGAAATTTCAAATTTATCTGGATGAAATTTTAACCCTAGATGCCGCGCAAAACATCGACGGCTACGCGCCTAGCAAGATGCGAGGCTTCGGTGGTAGGGAGCGCGAGGGCTTTAGCGGCGGCAATTTCGGCTCCAGCAGAAACTTTGGTGGCGAACGAGGTGGCAGCTTTGGCAGAGGAAATTTTGCGGAGCGCAGGGGCGGGTTTGCTGCGGAGGATCCCGCTCTTAAGGCGCGCAAAGAGCGCGAGGCGCAGCGCAAAAACGCGCAGGATTTCGAGTTTGAGCTAAATTTGGGCGAGCTAAGTCGTGAGAAAATTTATAAAATTTACCATCTCGCCTTTTGCGACACGGCGCTGAGAAACACCAAGCGGCTGATTCTGCGGATCCGCAACGGCAGCGAGGTGCTAGTTTATCCGACCGAATACATCGTGGGCGATAATTTCAGCGAAAAGGTGCGCGAAATTATCGCGGCGTAGGCGCCGCAAAGCTCTTTCATCGCGCACTAGGCGGGTTAAAATTTCTTGCCCGCGCTGCACGTAAGCGGTTTTTGGCGCCGCAGAGAGCCTAAACTTTGGCGCGGTTGTGATAAGAGACGACAATATTTTTGGCTCAAAGCTTGCCGCATGTAAAATTTACTGTGCGACGCACAGAAATCAAAACCGCACGGATCGCTCTCGATATCTAAATTTATTGTGTTTATCGCGGTGGAATTTTATCTGTCAAAATTTACAAAAACGCAGACCGCCTCTGCTTTATTGCGTCGGTGAGGCTTGGTGGCATGCCGTTTGAGTTACCGCAATAACAGCTCGCCATACCTCGACAGAGCATGAATTATATTGTCGCACTTAACCTACCTTCGGTACAATAAATGGCGCGGACACTTTTAAATTTCTAGCTAAATTTTTGCGAAGTTTTACTTTGGTGAATCTCCACGCAGCTTTAAAATTTTAAACTTTAGCGGATTTGAAATTTTTAGGTATAGCTTTATTACGTAAAATTTTATCGCGGTAAAATTTCGCCGAGCAAATTTAGTAAAGCACGCAAAAACAGACCCAAGATGCGCAGAAAAAATCCGAAACAAAGCTGGCGAGTAAACGGTGCCCAAAAAAATCAAGCTAGCGCGAACTGGGCTCGAGCCGGGCGCCGGGATGCAACCTGTCTTAAATCCAAAATTTATCAAAATTGTTAAACGGCTGTATTTGAAATTTTTTGCGCTGTATATATTGCTCGCGCCAAGTGTATTTATCCTGCCCGAAAATATAGGTGATAATGCTGCTTGTGCGGGCTTTGTAAGCCTTATGAAGCAGCTTTTCAAATGTCGCCATGGCAGTTGGCTTATACGCAGGATTTGCGGAGCTTTACTTAGTTGCGATGTGGTCGGCTAGCATCTTGATTTTGGCGTGGGCTATTTTTTATGCTTAAAAAGTAGCGCCGATTAATTTTCGTGCGATTTTGAGCGGCGAAATTTCGCGAGTTGAAATTCCGAAATTCTGCCGTTTCCAAGCCGCAGGAATTTGAGCTCAAATTTAGAGTTCGCGAGAATTTTAAATTTTACGACGTGAAATTGTGAAGCGGATTTTGGAATTTTGAAATTCTGCGCCGTGGAGGTTTAGAATTTCGCGAGCTGTAAATTTAGGGCTAAATTTTAAAATTTGTAGCGATAGAATTTTAAAATTTTATGCTGCGCGGCTTGGTAAAGCGCCTCCGTTTCTTGATAGATCAAATTTGTAAGCTGGTTTGAAATTTAATCGGTGCGGTTGCTGCCGCAAAATTCTATCTGTAACGGCGGTTTTTAAACGACAGCGCCGAGACGAGCAATGATGATTTACGGAAGTGCGCCGCGCTGGTCGCAAATACCGTGCGGCGGGCAAGCGAGCGTTTACGCGATCGTGCGGGCTAGTTTATCTCGCAGGTTTAAAATTTCATCGCGTTTTAGCACGAAGCTGTTTTTGTTGGCGATGAGGTGTGCGGAGCTTTGCATTATAGTTTCTGCGGGTTGTAGTCCGTTTTGCTTCATCGTAGCGCCGGTCTCCACGACATCGACGATAGCGTCGGCAAGCCCTATGAGCGGGGCTAGCTCGATCGAGCCATAGAGTTTGATGATATTTACGGCGACCGCTTTTGAGGCGAAGTACTCGCGAGTGATGTTAGGCATTTTCGTAGCGATTTTTAGGCTCGGAGCGCCGTAGTTTAGCTGGGTGCCCGCATGCACGCCCACGCAGACGCGGCATTTTCCGATTTTAAGATCAAGCAGTGTAAGCACGTCCGGGCGATGCTCCTCAAGCACGTCAAGCCCCACTACGCCGATATCCGCCGCGCCTCCCATAACGTAAGTAGGGATATCTTGGTTGCGGACGTAGAGGAATTTAAAATCGCCCTCTTGCATTATGAGTTTGCGATCTTCGAAAGCAAAATCAAGCCCGAAAATGGTTTTAAAAATTTTAAGCGTATCGTCGGCTATGCGACCTTTTGGTAGGGCTATGGTTATCATGCGAGCCCCTTTTTTGCGATTAAGCTCACCATCGATTTAAAGATCAGATCCTTTTCATAGATTGAGTTACGAAAATACCGCATCAAATAGGCTCCGTCGCCGCCCGTGAAGTAAATTTTATTATTGCCCGCGATGTTTTCGATCGTAAGCACTATCGGCTTTAAAATCCCGTAGTTTACGGCACTTACGGTCTTTTGCGGCAGCGGATCCAGATCGATATTGGTTGAAAGCGTTACGTCCAGCACGGGCGCGATGCTTGCGAACGACTTTAAAAGCGTGCCGATACCGGGCATTATAAATCCGCCTAGGTGCGAGCCTTTAAACATCAAATCCACGGTGATCGCGCTGCCCGCATCGACGACGACGCCGGTGTTTACGGCCGAGCACGCCGCTATGCGGTCGATCCCAAGCCCGCGGTAGGCGGTTTTTAGCTCAAAGTGCGGCGCGAGATCGACAAACAGAGGGTTTTTCAGCTTTTTTTTCACGCTATCATTGACACTAATGAAAAAAATTCGCTCCTTCGGCTCGTACCGCATAAACTCCGCTACGGGCATACTTTGCGTTACGCCGCCTTTATAAAATTTAACCCTGAAATTTCCTACGTCACACAAAAGCATAGAGGCTAAATCCGTTTTCTTTTAAAAATTTCGCGCTTTTAGAGCACATCTGCGAGTTGTAAAACAGCACGCGCTTTTTTACGACCTTGCCTAGGCTTGCGCTAATGCCGCTTGCGAGCGAGAGCAGAAATTCCGCGTCGCGCATTACAAAGCGAGATTTTGCGTCGCGCATAAACAAAAGGACGTTGTAGCTTTTTAGATCCACGCCGAAATACGCGCCGTATGAGCGCGAGCGCGTGAAGCTAGCGATATCTAGCGTTTGGAATTTTTGAAGCAAGAGCCCTTCGCGAACGCAAAGTTTTGAAATTTTATCTAGCATCAAAATTTAAAATTTTATCGTCGTAGTAAAACGAGCTACCTGCGATAAAGGACTTATCCTCGAACTCGCCATTTAGCTCGTAGATCGCTTGTCCCTCTAAATTTTCATTTACACGGATGACGTAGCCGTTACGCTCGATGATATACAGATAGCCGCCGCTAAGCAGTGCGCCACTAAATTGCGCGAAGGTGAATTTGCGCGATTTGATCAAATTTAGCCCGCGATCTAGTAGCTCGACTCTGCCGTCTTTTAAGAAAAGATAAATTCTATCGCCGCTAAAAATCACGTCTTTGATGTCTACGTTATGGTTTTTATTGCCCGTAGGACTTACCAGCATTAGCCTAGTGGCAGTTACGGCATAAAGGTTATCGCCTTTATTTTCCAAGGCAATAATGTTGTTAAAAAATGGCTGATTGCTTACGACGAAATCGCGTGCCGAGCGCCCACCTACGTTTTCTGCGATGCTAACTAGTCCGTCTAGCGCAGGATAAGCGATAAGCTGGTTGATAAATAGCGGTGACGCCACGCGCGAATCGATTGCGAATGCATCGCCTACTTTATGATCGAGTACCACTGCGCCCGAACTTAGCTTGATAAGCATAATCGAATCATCGCTCATCACTAAAGCCAAATCATCGCCGCGTATATTTGCACTTAGCGCTTGTCTGCCGAGGGCTTTTTCAAATTTTACGGCACCTGTGCTACCAACTACTTTAAGCGTGCCATTGATGTCGGTTACGACGAAATTTCCGTCATATTCGCCTAAAAATTTCTCACTTTTTAAGACTTTGAAATTTTTCACCAAGCCGTTTTTAGAGATGACTTCGCCGTCTTTTAGCGTAGCACCATCTTTACTAACCGCTACGATTTCTGATGGCAGTGAGCCGTTAAATTTCATATCACCTGTGATGTTTTCGTCGCTAGGTTCGAAATACTGGCGCTTCGTCGAGCAGCCTAAAAATAAAAACGATAGTAAAAGCGTAAATATCAGCGTTTTTTTCATTATTTATTGCCTCCATAGTGTTTCAAAGCAAGTGCGATTTGACGAACTGGCGAGTTGAGCGGAATTTTATCTAGCTCTGCGTGAGCTTGCTCGATTTTGCCCTCTTTTAGTAGGTCGTAGCCTTTGAGCAAAGAATCGTAATCGGCGAGTAGCACTCCGCCTTGTTTGCCGTTTTGTAGATTTATTATCTCTTTTAGCATAACATCGATGCCTTGGGTATTTTCTAGCGCTGCTCGCTCGTTTGCAGAGCCGTTTTGCAAAATATAAAGAGCGTATAGATTTATATCTTTTTGCTTAAGCTCGGCTAGCTTAGCGTCGTCGCGCTTGTTAAGCAGCTCGTCATAGATCGCATTAGCACTTGCTATGCGGCGATCGCTTAGAAATTCATTTGCGTAATATCCGATAAACGCTACGATCAAAACCGCAGCCAAAAATATCAGCG
Organism: uncultured Campylobacter sp.; assembly: GCF_938002845.1. Classification (GTDB taxonomy): domain Bacteria; phylum Campylobacterota; class Campylobacteria; order Campylobacterales; family Campylobacteraceae; genus Campylobacter_B. The sequence goes on along the minus strand of NZ_CALKZP010000038.1, from coordinate 14,817 downwards.
GCTTTTTGTATTTTTTTACGAAAATTTCACTTTTTATGACGCTTTCTAGAAACTGCTCTTCTGTACCAATCTCTTTTTTCACGCCTTCGATGTCGTCTTTTAAAGCCAAAATTCAGTCCTTTGTTTGAGAAAATCGGCGTAATTGTAGCATAAAAAATTTTAAATACCGCCTAAGATAAAGAATTTTTATGATATAATGTCGCATTTATCAGAAAAAGGAAAGTTATGATAATAGACGACGCCTTGCTAAGCAAGCTGGAAAGGCTATCCGCTCTTAAAATTCCGGATGCTAAGCGAGAAGAATTTAAAGGTCAATTAAATAATATTGTAGATTTTGTAGAAATTCTAAATGAGCTGGATTTGCAAAGCGGCGAAGCGGCTATCACTACGCTGAAAGGCGGTACTCCGTTTCGCAAAGATATTCCACGCAAAAGCGACGTCGCAGAAAGCGTCTTAAAGCATGCTCCGCAGTCCGAAGGCGGCTACTTCGTAGTACCGAAAATCATCGATTGAAAGGAATTTTATGGAAGAAGTTCAAAGAAATTTAGTAGATATCGAAACCCTACTAAAAACCGTCGTTTTTAACAAAGCGAGCGACCTTCACTTAGTTTCGCGCTCGGCGCCTCAAATACGTATCGACGGAACATTGCGCCCGCTTGCCATGGATCCGCTTAAGGGCACGGATATCGAGTATATTTGCTACGCGCTCATTACCGATGCTCAAAAAAGTGCGCTCGAGGAAAATAAAGAGCTCGACTTTGCGATCGAGCTTCCTAATATCGGACGCTTCCGTGGTAACTACTACTACACTATGAACGGTGATTTGGCTGCCGCATTTCGTATTATTCCTATCGATATTCCTAGCCTGGACGATTTAAAAGCCCCTACGATTTTTAAAGAGGTAGTCAAGCACGAAAAAGGCATGATTTTGGTTACCGGACCTACCGGTAGTGGTAAATCAACTACTCTTGCCGCGATGCTAAACGAGATCAACGAAAAAGAGCGCAAGCACATCATCACCGTTGAAGATCCGGTCGAGTTCGTCCATACCAATAAAAAAGCGCTTTTCTCCCACAGAAATATTGGCACCGATACCCATTCCTACGCTAATGCGTTAAAATTTGCCTTGCGTGAGGACCCGGATATTATCCTAGTTGGTGAGATGCGCGATAGAGAGACTATCTCGATTGCCATTACCGCGGCTGAGACCGGTCACTTGGTATTTGGTACGCTACACACCAACTCCGCGATGCAGACGATCAACCGTATTATCGATAGCTTTGATGGCGGCGAGCAGCTCCAAGTACGAAATATGCTCTCTGTCTCACTTACCGCGGTCATCTCGCAATCGCTTTTGCCGAAGCTTGGCGGTGGACGTATCGCGATTCATGAAATTTTGCTAAATAACAATGCCGTAGCGAATCTAATCCGCGAAAACAAGGTGCATCAAATTTACTCTCAAATGCAGCTAAATCAGCAATCTACCGGTATGATAACTCAAACTCAAGCGATGGTTAAAGCGATCCGTGCAAATCAAATTTCAAAAGATACGGCGTTTAGGTACTCGACTAACCTACAAGAGCTAATAGGCGTGGTGGGTGCTTGATGGAAGGTATTAATTGGTTCGACGTCGGCTGTTTGGTACTCGTAGTGCTCTTCGGATTGCGCGGTATCACTAATGGCATCGTAAAAGAAATCTTTGGAATTTTGGGTCTCATCGGCGGTCTTTTTGCCGCGATGCGTTATAAAACTATGGCGGGCGAGTGGATTGCAGCAAAAATTCCAGCTTTACAGAATGCAAACGGCGTGCTTTCGGGCGATACGACGCAGGTTCTCATCGGCTTTATCGCTGTGCTTTTTGGCGTATGGATCTCGTGTCTGATTATAGGCGAAATCATTTCAAAATTCTTTAAATGGAGTGGACTGGGCTTTGTCGATAAGATCGGCGGTTTCGTTTTTAGCGTAAGTAAAATTTTCTTGATTTTTGCCGTTATTGTTACACTTGCAAGTGGTCCTATGTCGATGAATGAACAGACCAAAAAGTATTTTGAAAGCAGCAAAACTGCGCCGATTTTCTTAAAAATCGGAAACTGGATTTTAAATCTCAAAGACGATCCGAAGATCAAACAAAGCTTGGATTCTATTGGTTCTAAGATGGATGACAAGCTCTTAAAAGATCAGAATTCTACCGTCCGTATGAACTCGGATCAAAATCAAAGCACTGAACCTAGCGATTTTAACGCCAGTTCAGAAGTAAATTCTACAGAAAGGACAAAATTATGAATGCAAAAATCGAAAATTTAGAGTTTGACGCTCTAATTGTTGAGTTTAAAAAGGCGCTTGCCGCTAGCGGTCTAAAATATACCAAGCAGCGCGAGGTTTTACTCCGCACGCTTTATAACAATAACAAACACTTCACGCCTGAGGCGCTTCACAACGAGATCAAAGCGAAATTTCCGGATTTAAACGTAGGCATAGCGACGGTGTATCGCACCTTAAATTTGCTTGAGGATTCAGGTATGGCGACATCGATCTCATTTGGCGCGCAGGGTAAGAAATTTGAGCTTGCGAACAAGCCTCACCACGACCATCTAATCTGCAAAAGCTGCAATAAGATCATAGAATTTCAAGATGCTACTATCGAACGCAAGCAGCTTGCCGTCGCCAAAGAGCACGGATTTACGCTTACGGGACATATGATGCAGCTGTATGGAATTTGCCCTGAATGTGCGACAAAAAGGAAGTAGATTGTTTGATAGCCAGTTAGAAATCCAAAGGATAGACAAGGCGTCGGAACTTCGGAATTTAGGGGCTAATCCCTATCCGCACTTTCTAAAAAAAGATATGAGCATAGCCGAGTTTAAAGAGAAATTCGGCTACATCAAAGATACCGAGGATAAAAAAGCGAGCGAGGAGGTAAGCCTCGCCGGGCGGCTAAAGCTGAAGCGCGTCGCGGGCAAATCCACCTTTGCAAACATAGAAGATCAAAGCGGCAATATTCAAATTTATTACTCTCGCGACAGCATCGGCGAGGAGGATTACGCTAAATTTAAGAAAAATCTCGAAGTGGGCGATATAATTTTGGTGCGCGGATACGCTTTCGTCACCCAAACGGGCGAGTTTTCGATCCATGCCAGCAAAATAACGCTCGCATCCAAAGCGATCTGCCCGCTTCCGGAGAAATTTCACGGCCTTGTCGATATCGAGATGCGCTACCGCCAAAGATACCTCGATATGATAATGAACCCCGAGGTCCGCGAGGATTTTATCAAGCGCTCGATCATCGTTAGCGAGATCCGCAGCTTTTTTGAAAAGCATGGATTTTTAGAGGTCGAAACGCCGATGATGCACCCAATCGCAGGCGGCGCTAATGCCAAGCCTTTCATCACGCACCACAATGCCCTCGACGTCGATCGCTACCTGCGTATCGCACCGGAGCTGTATCTTAAGCGTCTCGTCGTAGGCGGCATGGAGGCGGTCTTTGAGATCAACCGAAACTTCCGCAACGAGGGTATGGATCTGACGCACAATCCGGAATTTACCAGCATAGAATTCTACTGGGCGTGGCATGATTATAACGACGCGATGAACCTAACCGAGGAGCTATTTAAAGCACTATTTAAGAGGCTTGGGCTGGGCGAAATTTTAACCTACGATGAGCGCGAGATCGATTTTTCAAAGCCTTTTGCGCGCATAAAGTATCTCGACGCGCTTACGCAGATAGGCGGCATCAAGCCGCAGATCGTAAATGATCGCGAAAAGATCGTCGCTAAACTCAAAGAGGATAAATTTGAAGTCAATGAAAAGCTCGATCTGGGCCACCTGCAGAGCGAACTTTTTGATAATTACGTAGAAGCTAAGCTCATAAATCCGACCTTCATCGTGGATTTTCCGATCTCGATCAGCCCACTTTCGCGCAGAAGCGACGAAAATCCGCAGATAGCCGAGAGATTTGAGCTTTACATCGCAGGTAAAGAGCTAGCCAACGCCTTTAACGAGCTGAATGATCCGCTCGATCAATACGCCAGATTTAAGGCTCAAATCGATGCCAAAAATGCAGGCGACGACGAGGCTCACGAGATGGATGAGGATTACGTTCGCGCGCTTAGCTACGCGATGCCGCCGACTACCGGCTGGGGGCTTGGAATCGACCGCTTGGCGATGATTTTGCTGAATAAAAAGTCGATCCGCGACGTGATTTTGTTCCCTGCGATGAGACCGCTAAATTTAGAGAAGGAGTGAACGTGTCAAATTTAGAAAAATTCGATAATGAAATTTTTAGTTTAACCAACAAAGAGCTTGCTCGCCAGTGCGATTATTTGGAGATGATTGCGAGCGAAAATTTCACCTATCCCGAGGTGATGGAGGCGATGGGCTCGGTGCTAACGAACAAATATGCCGAAGGCTATCCCGGCAAGCGCTACTACGGCGGTTGCGAGTTCGTAGACGAGATCGAACAGATCGCGATCGATCGCTGCAAAAAGCTCTTCGGCTGTGAGTTTGCAAACGTCCAGCCAAACAGCGGCAGCCAAGCCAACCAAGGCGTATATGCCGCGTTTTTGAAACCGGGCGATAAAATTTTAGGCATGGCGCTTAACCACGGCGGGCATTTGACGCACGGCGCGAAGGTCTCAAGCAGCGGAAAGATGTATGAGAGCTTCGAATACGGCGTGGAGCTCGACGGCCGCATAAACTACGAGAAGGTGCTTGAGATTGCTCAGATAGTAAAGCCTAAGATGATCGTTTGCGGTGCGAGCGCTTATACGCGCGAGATAGATTTTGCTAAATTTAGACAGATCGCTGATAGCGTGGGCGCGTTTCTTTTCGCCGACGTAGCGCATGTCGCAGGGCTCGTCGTCGCGGGCGAACACACGGATCCGTTTCCGCACTGCCACGTCGTAAGCTCGACCACGCACAAAACGCTTCGCGGTCCGCGCGGCGGTATCATAATGACCAACGACGAGGAATTTGCCAAAAAGATTAACTCGGCGATCTTCCCGGGCATCCAAGGCGGCCCGCTAATGCACGTCATCGCCGCTAAGGCGGTCGGTTTTAAACACAATCTAAGCCCGGAGTGGAAGCTCTATGCCAAGCAGGTCAAGGCAAATGCTAGAGTTTTGGGCGAGACGCTGGTTAAGCGCGGCTTTGATCTTGTTAGCGGCGGCACCGATAACCATCTGATTTTAATGAGCTTTTTAAATAGAGATTTCAGCGGCAAGGACGCTAGCGCCGCGCTTGAAAACGCAGGCATCACGACGAATAAAAATACCGTGCCGGGCGAGACGCGTAGCCCATTCGTAACAAGCGGTATCCGCGTCGGTAGCCCCGCACTTACCGCGCGTGGGATGAAGGAGAAAGAATTTGAGTTTATCGGAAATAAAATCGCCGACGTGCTAAGCGATATCTCAAATTCCAAGCTTCAGGCGCAGGTTAAAGAGGAAGTGCGGGATTTGGCGCATCGCTTTATCATCTACGACCGCGCGATGTATTAAATTTAATAAATTCGGGTAAGCTTACCCGAATTATTTATTTCGTAAATTTTGCGTGGTAGAATTTACAAAGTAAATAATAATCTTAGGAGAGAGTATGAACGACAAAAATTTCGATATGAGCAGCATAGACGACATAGTGATCAATAGCGGCAATGTCGATAAGAACGCGAATTTAAAAAAAGGTCTTACCGTTGCAGCCGGCGTCGTAGTTTTATTCTTAATCATTTTAATCATAATGAAGGCTATTAATAAAGACGATATTGATACTAACGCAGGTCTTACTATGCCTAGTGAAGAAGAGCTTGCCAAAGCGGAGCAAAAGCCTGCCGTACAAGTTCAAAAACCTGAGCCTTCGCAGCCTGAGCCTGTAGAAGTGAAATCAGAACCCAATACAGCATCTGCAGCTCCAACCAAAGTAGAGATAAAAACCCAAGAGCCTAATTCCGAAAGCAAGGTCGTCGCAAGCGCTCAGCCTGAAGCACAGAAAGTAGAAATCCAAAAGCCCGAAATCAAAGAAGAGCCAAAAAAATCCGAAGTTAAAATAGAGAGTAAAAAAATTGAGCCTAAAGACGAAGCCAAAAAGCCTGAAAAAACGGACGTAAAAAAGTCCGAGCCTAAAAAAGAGTCTGCAAAAGACGAGATCAAAAAAGAACCTTCTAAAACCGAAATTAGAAAAGTCGAGCAAAAAGTAGAGCCTAAAAAAGAACCCGAAAAACAAGCAAAAGCAGAAGTTAAAAAAGAGCCTTCAAAAACGGAAGCTAAAAAGGAACATGCTAAAGCTGAGACCAAGAAAGAGCCAGCAAAACCTGAGTCTAAAAAAGAAGCTAGCAAGCCGGAGTCTAAAAGCGAGAACGTAAAGGCTGGCGTTGCAGCAAAGAGCACAAGCACCAGCGTGGCAAACGGTAGTTATGTGCAGGTTTTCGCATCCAATGCCTACGATCCAAACGGGTCTGACACCAAAAAAATCACTAAAAAAGGCTATAATCCGATCGCTCTGCAGACCCATGTCGGAAGCAAGAGCATGGTTAAAATTTTAGTAGGACCTTTCGAGGGCGAGGCGCTACAAAAGGCGCTTAGCGATATGCGCAGCATCAATAGCGGAGCGTATATCTACCGAGTGAAATAGTGGACAGATTCGCGGTTTTCGGCAACCCGATCGCCCACTCTCTCTCGCCGCTACTTCATAATTACGCTATAAAATTTTTGGAGCTGGACGCCTACTACGGGCGGGTTTTGCTGCAGCGCGGCGAGGAGCTACGAGCTAAATTTGAAGCTCTGAGGCTTGCGGGCGCGAACGTGACCGTGCCTTTTAAGCTCGACGCATTTAAAGCATGCGACGTCCTAAGCGAGGCGGCACAGAAGATCGGCTCGGTAAATACGCTAGTGTTAAAAGGCGGTGCCCTGCACGGCTTTAACACCGACGCGCAAGGCTTTTTCTGCGCGATCTTGGGTTTTAGCGAGATTCGCAATGCGCTTATTTTGGGTGCGGGCGGCACGACGCGAGCGATCGGCTACGCACTAGGCAAAAACGGCGTGAAATTCGATATCCTAAATCGCAGCGCAAAGGAATTTGACTTCGGCTGCGAGGAATTTTTTAGCTACGAAAATTTCAAATCCAAAGACTACGATCTGATCGTCAATGCCACTGGCGCGGGGCTCAAAGATGACGCGCTACCTGCACCCGAGAGAGTAATAGATGAAATTTTATCCCGCGCAAAATTTGCCTTTGATGCGATCTACGGCAAGCAGACTCCGTTTTTACAAGCCGCGCGTGCAAAAAATCTGCCCGCAAAAGACGGCAAGGAGATGCTTGTAAATCAGGGCGCACTTGCTTTCAATCTCTTTTTCGGCGGTAAATTTGATCTCCAAGAGATAATTAAACTTATGAGTCACGCCGCAAATCTTCGCTAAATTTAGAGCTGGATGCGGCGCTAAATTTATATCGCTCAAACGGTAAAATTTTATCTTGCTTTAAATTTGCTGCGTTAAACGATACGACGCCGCTAGCTTTATCTTTTACGCCGCCCGGAACGAAGCAAAATTTTAATAAAAAGCGGCGAGATCGCTCGGCTTTTTTGAAAACGCGCGCTACGGCGCGTCGCGATAGAGTTTGGAATTTTTTCCGAAATAGGATAAAATCAGCGCGAAATTTTTAAAATTTAAAGTTAGATTTTAATTAATTACTATATAATAAAAAATATAAACTAATAATTGCTAAAGGTTAAAATTTGATGTTTTTCGGCAAAATTTTAAAATTTTACGCGCATGGATTCGCTTCGATGAAGCTTGGCAAAACGCTGTGGGCGGTGATTTTGATCAAGCTATTTATAATTTTCGTGCTACTGAAATTTTTCATTTTCGACGAAAACTTGGATTCTAAATTTAAAACCGATCAAGAAAAAATCGATTTCATCTATAAAAATTTGACTAAGGAGTAGGAATGCAAGAGCTTGCTAGCGTGGATTGGTCGAGGGCGCAGTTTGCGCTCACGGCACTTTATCACTTTCTTTTCGTGCCCCTAACGCTGGGGCTTAGCTTTATCGTGGCGTTTATGGAGAGCCTGTATGTCGCGACAGGCAAACAGGAGTGGCTTAAGATCACTAAATTTTGGCTTCGCCTTTTCGGTATAAATTTCGCCATCGGCGTCGCGACGGGCATCATAATGGAGTTTGAGTTCGGCACCAACTGGGCGAATTATAGCTGGTTCGTGGGCGACATCTTCGGTGCGCCGCTTGCGATCGAGGGCTTGCTGGCGTTTTTCTTGGAGGCTACCTTTTTTGCCGTAATGTTCTTCGGTTGGGACCGCGTGAGTAAGAAATTTCATCTTCTCTCGACCTGGCTCGTGGCGATCGGATCAAATTTAAGCGCATATTGGATCCTAATCGCGAACGCCTGGATGCAAAACCCGGCAGGCACGAGCTTTAATCCCGATACGATGCGCAACGAGATGAGTAATTTTTTAGATATCGCGCTATCTCACTTCGGAGTGGCTAAATTTTTACATACCGTTGGCGGCGGCTACATTACCGCGGCGCTTTTCGTGCTTGGAATTTCGGCGTTTTATATGCTAAAAAACAAAGACTTCGCGCTTGCTAAAAAAAGCTTCATCGTAGCGGCAAGCTTCGGTATGCTAAGCTCGCTTTTCGTGCTATTTAGCGGCGACGAGAGCGCCTATCAGGTCGCGCAAAAGCAGCCGATGAAGCTTGCAGCGATGGAGGGCCTGTATAAAGGCGAAGTAAACGCGGGCATCGTCGCGGCGGGAGTTTTAAATCCGAGCAAACTTCCCGGAGACGATAAGGAGCCGTTTTTATTTGAGATCAAGGCGCCTTACGCGCTGGGGCTGATGGCTACGAGAGGGCTTGATAATTTCACTCCGGGCATCGATGATTTGGTATTTGGAAACGAAAAATTCGGCATCGAAGGCGCGGATAAAAAGATAGAAAAAGGCAAAATCGCCCTGCAAGCGCTAAAGGATTACAAGCTCGCCAAAGACGCGAATGACACCGCGGCGATGCAGCAGGCGCGGGAAATTTTATTCGGTAACCAAAATATGCAAAATCTAGGCTACGGCTACCTTGACGATGCGAAGCAGATCGTCCCTCCCGTGGCGCTTACCTTTTATAGTTTCCACGTGATGGTGGCTTTGGGAAGCTATTTTATCTTGCTATTTTTCGTGACGCTATTTTTGGCGATGCGAAAGAATCTCGCCGAATACAAGAAAATTCTATGGCTTTGCGTATTTAGCATCCCTCTGGGATACGTCGCGTGCGAGGCGGGCTGGATAGTAGCCGAAGTAGGGCGCCAGCCGTGGGCGATACAAGATCTTATGCCGGTGGGCGTCGCAGCTACGAGCCTAGCGGGAACGAACATAATGATCTCGTTTGCGCTCTTTGCGGTTTTATTTACGGTTTTATTCATAGCCGAGATAAAGATCATGCTAAAACAGATAAAGATAGGATTTTAAGATGCACGAAATTTTTCAAATTTATTGGTGGTGCGTGGTTTCGCTTCTGGGCGGAATTTTGGTTTTTATGCTCTTCGTGCAGGGCGGTCAGACGCTGCTTTTTACGCTGGCGAAGAATGAAACCGAGAAGGATTTTATAATAAATTCCATCGGCAAGAAATGGGAACTTACGTTTACTACGCTCGTGATGTTCGGCGGGGCGTGCTTTGCGGCGTTTCCTCTATTTTATGCGACCAGCTTCGGCGGGGCGTATTGGGCGTGGATGGCTCTGCTTTTTTGCTTCATAATCCAAGCCGTCGCCTACGAATACAGAAAAAAGCCCGATAATTTCTTGGGCGCTAAGACCTATGAAGCCTTTCTTTTCATAAACGGCTCGCTAGGCACGATCCTGCTTGGCATCATCGTCTCTACGCTTTTTAGCGGCAGCGAGTTTGCGCTGGGCGAGAATAATTTCGTGCAGTGGAAAAACCCCGCTCGCGGACTTGAGGCGTTAGCAAATCCGTTTAATTACATCTTGGGAATTGCGCTATTTTTCTGCGCTAGAACGGGAGCGAGCTTATATTTGATGAACAATATCGCCGAGCCTGAAATGATCGCCAAGCTCAAAGCCTCGCTTAAATTTAACGCTAGCGCGTTTTTGGTTTTTTTCATCGCGTTTTTGGCGTGGGTCTTGCTAAAGCAGGGCTACTCAGTCAGCGCCGGCGGCGTCGTAAGCCTTGAGAGCTTTAAGTATCTGCATAACTACCTAAGCCTGCCTGCGGCGCTAGTGTTGCTGCTGCTAGGTGTCGTGATGGTGCTGGTGGGGATATTCAAAGGTGCATTTACAAGCAGCGTGCGCGGGATATTTTTTTACGGAGTGGGAGTCGTATGCGCGGTAACGAGCGTATTTTTGATCCTAGGATTAAATCACACGGCGTTTTATCCGTCAAATTTCGACCTGCAAAGCTCGCTTTCGATAAGCAACGCAAGCTCTAGCCTCTATACGCTTAAGACGATGTTTTACGTGTCGTTTCTAGTGCCTTTCGTGCTGGGTTATATCAGCTATGTTTGGCGTGCGATGGATGCTAAAAAGCTCGATAAAGAGGGGCTTTCAAACGAGCATTATTAGGCACCCGCTCTAGCGCGGCTTCCGCACGCCGTGTGGCGGCAAGAAGCTGCTCACACGGAGGCGTTTATGTGCGCCTTTGCGCTTGGTTAAATTTCATATCGGCGGCGCTTTTTACGCGCCGCATTATAACAATTTTAAGGATTAAAAATGGTCAAATCTTTAGTTTTCATCGCGATTTGGATGATCTTGCTCGTAGGAAGCTATAAATTTATAAAGCTAAATATTACTCATCAAGAAAAAAGAGAGCAGTAAAAGTGTAGAAATTTTAAAAGCTTGCGGCCCGGAATTTCGCTTTAAATTTAGAAAGTGAAATTCCGGCGGAAGATACGGGCGAAATTTTATCTAGCCCTTGTAGTCAATATTTTTTTCAAACTCTTTAAGTCGCATATGGATTGAGCGAAGCTCCGTGATCGTCGTCCAGTTATTCATAAAAATACTAAAACTACCGCGCACTTGATTAAAAGCGTTACTTACCTGCACCATAACTCCAAGCGTAATTACCTTAGTAAATAACCCAGGACCCATTATCAAGTAAGGTACGATCATTAGAAACTGCGAAAATGAGTTGAACCACATATCAAAATAGCAGTAATGCAGATACAGTTTAAAATAGTTATATTTGATCTTATCAAATAACGAAAGAATTTTTTCCTCGCTTGCGTAATTTATCTTATCCTCCTCCGCAAAAACAAGTTCTTTTCTAAAGGCCGCCTCGACCTTTTGATTGTTGTATTCCAGTCTCGGTAGATACCAGCCAACCAGCCAAGAAATTATTAGTCCACCGATACTGATTGCAAGTGCAATCCAAACAAGTGAGCCCGGGATTTTTTTTAGAAATTCAAAAGGAACATTGCTACTAAGCCCCCATAGCACAGGTATGAATGCAAACAGTGTCATAGCCGCCGAAAGCACTCTCGTGCCCATTTCCTCGATAGTTCTTGAGAAGCGAAAGATATCTTCTTGGATACGTTGCGAACTTCCTTCGATATCTTTACTCACCTTTTTCCAGTATGAAAAATAAGAAAAGGTCATCGCCTCTCGCCATTTAAATGTCCAAATACGAGCTACATATCGTTCTGAAATCGCAGAGACTACGTATGGCATCGCTATCCATAAAAAAACTTTCATCTGTGTATAGAAATCATTTAGTGTATGACGATCTATGTTTTGGCACATATCATAAAACGCGCGGTACCATTCGTTTATTCTCACATTTAAGGTAGTTTGATACCAATTAATCGCAATTAGAAAAAATATTCCCGAATATGCCCAAAATGCCCATTTTTTGTTTTTAAAAAATGAAGCAAACATCAACGCTCCTTTGGATTCAAAATCGCCGTAAATAGCCTATCGCTTAGCATTTGCGCCGCTTCTTGCACGTCTGCGCTTTTTATCGCATTTATGCTTGCCGCGTAGCTCTTTTCGTCATAGAGCGGATAGCCGTAAAGCTCGTGCGCAGTGATATTAGCAAGCCAAAAATCATTCGTCTGCGCAGCTCTTTTGGTCGATAAAATTTGCGCTTTTTTGAAATTTGCCAGCTCGCTATCTTTTGCGCCGGAGCTTTCGATCTGCTTTAAAATTTCACTCACGCTTGCTGCAACCACACGGGCATCTTTCGGTTCGGTAGAAAACGATACATTCAAGCTCGCTGCGATTTGTGGCTCACGCACATAGGCGCTATGCACCATCGCCGAGTAAATTTGTCCGCGCGCCTCGCGGATCTGCTCGACGATACGATTACTTAGCACGCTTTTTAACGCTTGAAATTTATAAGTGTCTGCAAAGTCGAAATTTTGCAGCTCATAGTTTGAAAAAATCATCCGAACTTCGCTTTTATCACTATCGCCGTAGTCTTGCACAATCTCTCCGCTAGAAGTATTTAACATCAGAGTTTTAGGCGTAGCGCTGTTTACGCCTGGCTTTAGATTGCCGATATATTTGGCTAGGATTTGTTTCGCGCGCGCAGGCTCGAAATCGCCGCTAAGCACAAAAATAAAATTTCCAGCACCTGAAAAAATTTCATCCGCATCGCGCTGTAAATCGGCAAGATTTGCGCTCTTTACGTCATCTACGCTAAGCGGCTGCTTGCGAGCCGTATCTCCTGAATATAGAGATTTTAAAATTTGCTCGCCGAATTTAAATTCCGCCGTCTCGTCTCGTAGCGCAATCGCCGAAAGCGCGTCGGTTTTATATTTTGTAAGCGAGCTTGCATGAATTAGTGGCTCGCTAAATCTTGCGTAAAGCTCGTGTGCCATCGCCTCCAGATCCGCTCCTGCGCCTCTAAAACCGCAGTCTGCGTCGTCCATCCTAAATCTTAGCTTATAATCAAATTTTGAGGTCAAGCGTCCCGCCTCGTATTCGTTTAGCTCGCCTATGGTGCCCGAGTTTAGCAGCGCGGTTAGAATTTCGCCACGAGCCTTGCCGAAATGCGCGTAGCCACCTTTTTTAACGGCTGCGAGGGCGATTTTATTTTTCTCGCTTTTAAGGGGTTTTAAAATTACCTTCGCGCCGTTTTTAAACTCCAAAATTTCAGTGCCGCTAGCGCCTTTTTGCGTTTTAAATTCCGTCTCTTTTAGATCTGCTCCCGCAAGCTGCTTGGAAGCAAGCTTCGGAGCAGCAAAATTAAACGGCACTGCTTTTTCGTAGAGCAGCTTCGCGTCTTTTTGGCTAATGCCCAAATCCTTTGCCGAGATAATCTCCGTAAATCTCACTCCATCCGTTATCTTTGAGAAAAATTTATTAACATCCGCTAGCGTTATTTCTTCTAACGCCTTGAGGCTTAGATCGTGCTCGTCTTGCTTACTAAGCTTTACATTGCCGTTTTGTACGAAATCAAGTAATGCCCCTATTTGCGCACTTTGCGTATCGTTTTTAAGCAGATCGGCTTGCACTTGATGTTTAAATTCTGCCTTAACGCTATCAAAATCGTCATTGTTAAATCCGTGTTCGCGCACTCCTTTGATCGCGCTAAAAAGACTGCTTAGCGTGGCGTTGACGTCGAAATTAAAAATATTCGCGCTTATGCTGTATAGTCTGCGGTTTTTAAACAGATCGTCCGAGCCGAAATAGGCTTTAAGCGGAATTTTGGCATTCACATTCATCGCGTCGTATCCAAGCTCCATCAGCCTCGATACGTAGGCTTGCAGCCACTCATTTTTAAGTGCACCGTAGCTTCTTAGCGGCTCATATTTGCCTGCGTAAAGCACGCTAGCGACATTAGTGCCGAGCTCAGGTTCTACGGTGCTTGCTAGCCCGCCTTCAAATGGGCGTAGGCTAAGATCGCGCGGGATTTTTTCGCCGTGCGCAGAAAGAGAGCTAAAATTTTGCTTGATTAAGTTTTTAATCTGCTCAACGTTTACGTCGCCCACGACTATGATACTAATGGCGCTAGGAAGGTAGTTGCGCGCATAGAATTTTTTTAGTTGCTCGCCGGTGGCGCCTTTGATGATTTCATTTTGTCCGATCGGAAAGCGTCTGGAAAATATGGAATTAGGGTATAAATATGTGGCGCGCTTTTCGTAAAAACGCCTCTCAAAGCCTTTTTTTGCTTCCTCTAAGATGACGCCTTTTTCCTTTTGCGTTTCGTTCTCGTCAAATTTTACGCCGCCTGCATAATCGCGCAGTACCAAAAATATGTCCTTTAGCGTCTCGTCGCTCACTTGGGCTTGGATGTTGTATGCGGTGTTTTCAAAGCCAGTCTGTGCATTGAGATCAGCGCCGAATTTCACTCCCAGGCGCTGTAAGGTATGAACGAGCTCGTTTTTATCAAAATGTTCGCTGCCATTGAACGCCATATGTTCGACAAAATGCGCAAGACCCTGCTCGTCATCATTTTCATCAACACTGCCCGCAGCTACGTTGAGGTAAAAAAGCGCGCTATTTTTTGGCACGTCATTTTTGAGGATATAAAATTTCACGCCATTTGCCAGCTCGCCGTGCACTACACTAGGATCGAGCTTAAGCGGCGCATCCGGGTTGATATCTGCGGAGTAAAGGCTCAAAGAGCAAAGTAGGGCGGAGATAAAAAATATAAGCTTTTTCATAATTGTCCTTAGATTTAAAAACTTGCGATTGTAACAAAAGCTAGTTTAAAGTATGATTTTGCAAGCTTTGTTATGAGTGAAATTTTGCCAAGGATTTGGGATTTTACTTGCGGTTTTAAAATTTTACTTGCAAAATTTCAAGAAACGGAATTTTTGGAATTTTTGGAATTTTTGGAATTTTTGGAATTTTTGGAATTTTTGGAATTTTTG